>CAYMEW010000010.1:0-96939 GCA_964389755.1 uncultured Flavobacteriales bacterium
CGATTCCGTCGCCGTCCGTATCGGGGTTCATCGGGTCGGTTCCATAAGTTCCTTCATCTCCGTTTGGCAAACCGTCTCCATCCTGGTCACAGGAAGGACTGGTCGCATTCGGATCGCACGGATCAAGCGGATCGCTGCCATTTGTTACCTCATCACCGTCATTGATTCCGTCTCCGTCCGTATCCGGGTTGGTCGGATCGGTTCCGTTTGTCGCTTCGTCGTCATTGCTAAGTCCGTCACCATCCTGATCACAAGCCGGGCTGGTCGCATTCGGATCACACGGATCGAGCGGGTCGCTTCCATTGGTTACTTCCGTACCGTCATTGATTCCATCTCCGTCCGTATCCGGATTATTAGGGTTCGTGCCATTCGTAGCTTCGTCCCCATTGTTCAGTCCGTCACCGTCCGGATCACAGTTTGCGCCGGTCGCGTTCGGATCACACGGATCCAGCGGGTCGCTTCCATTCGTAACTTCAGTACCATCATTGATTCCGTCTCCATCCGTATCCGGGTTGTTCGGATCAGTTCCGTTCGTGGCTTCGTCACCATTGTTCAGTCCGTCACCGTCAGGGTCACAACCGGCTCCTGTTGCATTCGGATCACATGGATCTAACGGATCGCTTCCGTTCGTTACTTCGTTACCGTCGGTCAGGCCGTCACCATCCGTATCCGGGTTCAGCGGATCGGTTCCATTGGTTGCTTCATCACCATTTGTAAGGCCATCGCCGTCCTGGTCACAGGCAGGGCTGTTTGCCAACGGATCGCAGGGATCGAGCGGGTCACTGGATATCGTAACTTCCGTACCATCGTTAAAGCCGTCACCATCCGTATCCGGGTTGGTAGGATCGGTTCCCAATGTTCCCTCTGTGGAATTCGTAAGTCCGTCACCATCCTGGTCACAATTCGGGCTCGTCATATTCGGATCACACGGATCCAGCGGGTCACTGCCATTGGTCACTTCTGTACCATCGGTAAGTCCGTCACCGTCAGTATCCGGGTTAGTCGGATTGGTTCCCAGCGTTCCTTCCGTATCGTTGGTCAGTCCGTCACCGTCCTGGTCACAGGTTGGAGACGTCGTCAAAGGATCGCACGGATCGAGCGGATCGCTTCCGTTCGTTACTTCATTTCCGTCGCTAAGCCCGTCGCCGTCGGTATCCGGGTTATTCGGATCGGTTCCGTAAGTTCCGCTTTCGTCGGAATCGCTCAGCCCGTCGCCGTCAGAATCGCAAAGAGCAATTACGTTCACGGTTGTACTGGACACCGGTGACGTACAGCCGCCAACTGTGATAGTTAAATTATACACGCCTGCATCCGCAGTGCCGGCAGTCGGTATAACCGGATTTTGCACCGAAGCCGTAAAGCCGTTCGGGCCGGTCCAGTTATAGGTGGCCCCTGAAACTGTCGGTCCGTTCAGGTTAATTGCCTGTCCCGAACATACGGGGGAGTTGGAACTGATAAGCGGCGCTGCCGGTGCCGGGTTAATCGTAATACCGGCCGTGGAACTGGCCGCCGGACAGGAACCATTTGCTGCTATTGAATTCGTTACTGTATAAGAGCCCGGCGTGGATGCAGACAGATCGACGATACCCGTTGAAGCATCGATCACAAGTCCTGCGGTGGATGTGAAAGTACCTCCACTCGCTCCTGTTCCGAATACCGGAGAAGGATCAGTTCCCGACTGGCAAAATGGCGAATTATAGCTAAATGTTGCATCGGGCGCTCCGGAAATGGTCACCGTCAGCATATCGCTGACTGTTCCGCAAACACCTGACGGATCATTGGTCGTAAGAGTTAGTGTAACGCTTCCGGCCCCGATATCGGCAGCAGAAGGAGTATATGTGGATGTCGGACTGGATGCATTTCCGAAAATTCCGGTACCGGAAGTAGTCCATGTCGCAGCAGTTGCACCACCACCGTACTGTCCGCTTAGGGTAACTGCGCTTCCGTTACAACTCGCCATGTCCGGACCGGCATTCACGATCGGTGCCTGGCTAACGCTTACAACTACCGATCCGGTGGCACTGCCGCAGCCATTGGATGTAACCGTGAGGTTATACGTCCCGTTCGCTGCGGTGGTCACATTTGCGATCGAAGGGTTCTGTTGAGTCGACAGGAAACCATTCGGTCCGGTCCAGCTGTAAGTGGCACCGGAAACGGCCGTGGTAGTAAGGTTCAGCGTGCTTCCTTCGCACAGCGGTGAATTGGAAGACGGTGCCGGGGTTGCCGGTGTCAGGTTTACCACTACAGTCACCGTTCCGGCCATACTTGTACAGCCGTTTTGCGTAATAGTCAATGAGTAGACACCGGAAGCGGCCGTGCTTACATTGCTGATCGACGGATTTTGCATCGAAGAAGTGAAGCCGTTCGGACCCGTCCAGTTATACGTGGCTCCGCTCACGGCGGCCGTCATCAGGTTTAAAGTCGCATTCGCACAAACAGGGCTGTTACTCGATACTGCCGGAATAGCCGGAAGATTATTTACTACCACGTTTGTAGAACCTGCCGAACTCGAGCAGCCATTTACAGTTACAACCACGGAATAAGTACCCGCATCAGCCATTGCGGCGGATGAAATAACCGGATTCTGGGTCGTGCTCGTATAACCATTCGGACCGGTCCAGTTGTATGTTGCTCCTGCCACGGTTGCCGTACTCAGGTTTATCGGTGAGCCGGCACATACCGGTGAATTGGACGAAGCAGCCGGAGTAGCCGGTTTCGGGTTCACGACCACGTTCACCGTTGCTGCAACGGATGTACAACTGCCCAGTGTGTAGGTGAGTGTATACGTTCCGGAAGCTGATGGTCCGGCATTCGCGATGGACGGATTTTGCAGCGTGGACGTGAAACCGTTCGGGCCTGTCCAGGCATAGGTTGCCCCGGAAACCGCCGGGGTACTAAACATGAGTGTAGAATTCTCACAAACGGGTGAATTGGTCGTAATCTGCGGCGCTGCCGGTTGCGTTGTCACCACGATGTTCACCTGGTCCGTCGAAGAATGACAACCATCCGTATAGATCGTATAAGCAAACGTATTTGTGCCGTTTTGCAAGCCATTCACAGTCGTCGTCGGGTTATTGACATTCGCAAAAGTGCCCGAACCGCTTACAACGGTCCAGTAACCGAGTCCGTTGGCCGGTGTATTTCCTGCGAGTGTATAAGAAGCTGAACACCCGCTCTGATCAGGACCCGCGTTCGCCGTGGTCGGTACGGTATTCTGACGCCAGTCGGGAATGCCGTTCTGATCGGTATCCTGCCTCGGAGCCATCGTTCCGCCATTCGTCGGATCATAGGCATTGTCAAGTCCGTCACCGTCCGTATCCGTGTTTTGAAGTGGGAAGTCGGCTGCACAATCGTGGTTTGCATCGTTTCCTTCCACCAGGTCCGTATTGCCGTCGTTGTCGGAATCGGCGTCCCGATAATCAGGCTGATCGGTACCGTCGGTATTGACCGGTATGATCAATGTTCCGCCCTGAGCAGGTTCGAAAGCGTCGTCCCAACCGTTGTTGTTTGCATCCGTGCCGCTGATCGCAATCAGGCCTGTAGAAGACTGGAATTCGTAATAATCGGTAATTCCGTCGTTATCGGAATCAATGTCTTTGTAATCCGGGTGACCGTCGGAATCGAAATCCTGTGAAGCCGCATTCGGCGAACAATACCGGATTTCCCCGACTCCATAGCCCTGGTTCCCGAGATTCGTGAGGTCGACATTCTTATAAATAAGCCGTACCGAATCGACCAGGTAAGGCAAACTGATCCCGATAGTTCCATTGGCCTCGTTGTTAGCCATGGCTGCCAGCCCGGTAAAGGTGTTGGCTCCGGAATACTGATTAAAGTTACCACTGCCGATCGTATAGTTGGTCGCGCTCAGGTTTATAAGTTGTCCGAAGGAATAAGCATTTACCGTGATCTGGTCTTTAAATTGCCCGGCCCCCAGGTCTACATCCTGCAACTTAAAAGAAAGATTGTAAACAGGCTGGTTGAATTTCAGTACCTGCACGGACTGATCACTTGCGGTGGCCACGTCCTGCTCAGTGTAGATCTCATTTCCGGCAACGGCGGTGTACTGGTCGGAAATATTAAATGTGGAAATTCCGGCGCCCGCCGTGTTCCAGCTCAGGATCGCCATGGTAATGGAGTTTGTCGTGGGATACACGAGCGTCGGGTTGGACGTTGCAGGCAGGGTCAGTAAAGAAGGTGTCGAACAGGGCATCATTTCGGCGTTATTCGTAACGCCGTCACCGTCGATGTCCACATCCACATAATCCATAACGCCGTCGGAATCCATGTCGGAAGGCGGCACATAATAATAGATCCGTATTCGGACCTGGTCAATGTAACTGGTTGTGTTGCTGATGAGCCCCACGGCGTTTGTTACGATCGCAATACCGACACCGAAACCGTTGTTGGAAACATCGAATCCCGTCAGGGTCGTACCCCACAGGTCGCTTGAAGAACCGTACGTAAAGACCGATTCGGAAGTGGGCCAGTTGACCCCGACATTCGCGTGATTCGTTCCAACCAGTTGGTTTCCTTTTAACAAACGAATGTCCGCATCACGTGTGTAATCCGTTCCTCCGCTGTTGTCGGAAGAAAATTTACGCAGTTCAACCTCAACACCGCACACGAGGGCCTGGTTCGGAATGCTGATCCCGAGGTTGCGGGCTACCAGGTGATTGGAAGTCTGAACGTTGCCGCCAAGCAAACCACCATGCGAGATCGTTGCGTAATTGTTGTTGTTCGTGAAAATGTTGTTGGCACCGGACCAATCCAGCGAACCGGTGGTCGTAACGTTCACTCCGGCACCCGGGTTTAGAAAGCCGGTACCGGTACCGGGACACTGTCCGTAAACAAGCATCCCGGGCACCATCAGTAGTAGGAAAATACATATTCCGGCCTTTTTCAGAGAATAATAGTGCTGCATATGATAATCTTTAATTTTTTTCTGTTTAGTTCTTTGGCTAGAGTTAAAATTACACGCTATGCAGAAATCAAACTGACAGAATTAATAGTTGGTATCTTTTCGGGAATAACCGGTAGCATTTCGTTAACAGCGCTGAAAGATGTAGTCCTTAATTCATGATAAAATGGCTGTAACTCCCTTCAGCGTTGAACTTTTTAATAAAATACGATTGTAATAATTTTGTGATTCCGTTCAGATCAACTATATTTAAAGATATAAACCGCTATTGCTGAATGATGAGAATTTGCATCTGTGAACGCGTCCGGAGGGACGCTGAAGCACTTAAAGAACACCTCGTACAGGTCAACTCCGTGTTCGACAGCGCAGAAACACGAACACTCGAAGAAGAAAGAGAGCTTGATCACTTGCAAAAGACAGATTACCTCATCCTCGACGAATCAGGAAATGATATCGAAATACTGGAAACCGTTCGTAAATATGCGCGGACTACAAATGTTATTTTCCTGACAGAAGATTTTAAACAGATAGGACAGGCTTTCGATGCCGGGGCATTTGATTGCCTGCTCAAACCGCTTACGGAGGTGGACATTGATAACATCGCGGAAGTCATTACATACCAAAAAGGCGACCATGGAGAAACAGACCGGGAAAGTATTTCAGGCGGACCGGTTTGTATTGAAAACAACATCCTGGGTATTTCGGGCTTTGATACCATTGAATTCATACAGGTCAATAAGATCCGGTACCTGAAGGCAAGTGGCAAATATACCGAGATTCACCTCAAAGGCAGGCACATCATCAGTTCCAAGAACCTGAAAATATTTGAAAACATCCTTGATAATGATCAATTTGTACGCGTTCACAATTCGTACATCATCAATCTGCGCGAGATCCGCCAGTTCGTAAAGGATGAACTCTTTGTCGTACTACGTGATAAAACCGAGATCCCGATCTCCCGTTCGCGTAAAACCGAACTACTGGAAAAACTAATCTATATATAAGGGATTTATTAGAATGATCCGCCTCACGCGCAAACGATCCGGATCTGCTTCTGGTGCATCCGAACGGATCAGCCGGTCACCCATAAGTGATTTCGGGTAATCTGCATTTTCGGTATAGCCGAGCGAGATCCCCATCCCTTGTTTCTCCAACTTTCCGCCGCCGAAAGAAGTAACGATGCCGGAACGGTCCCAACCGAAACCGGCGAAGGTAATCACTGCCTCGTTGCGTGTAACGAGTTCGCGCAGCGACATACCAGGGTATACAGCCCCGTGTGCGATCATTACCCGTTTTGCTTCCGCTTCCGGGAAACAATACTCGGCACTCACCGAATGAGGTCCCTGGAAATTTTTTCCGCTCCAGTATACCCGAACTTCCGGACAAGCGCCGTTTGTATAAGATGTGTAGCGTAATACGGTTCCTTCTTCCGTCCACACGGAGTCGTGAACCACCGCCTCTGTGCCGAAACGCGCACTGAAATCCGCTGAATCCTTTAAACGGAAAAGCGACTCCAGGTAACAGGTATCTTTACCATACTCTTTTGTATCCGGACCGGAGTTTCGGGACAGGACCGGTTGGGCTGCATCCGGCGATTCCGTTTCATGACAGGAAAATAAAAGTATCGAAAGGGCCAGGTACAGAAAGCGTGTACGCATAAAGGATTTTAGACCAAAAACGATCAGTGATGCGTATTGGTTCGGATTATTTGAGACATTTGAAATAATCGAAGGGCTCCAGGCAGTCATTACACTGGTAATGCGCTTTACAGGGTGTGCTCCCAAACTGGCTGACCATACGGGTGTTGGTGCTTTTACAATGCGGACAGCGAATAACGGGCGGTGCTGAGAAAAGCGTGCTTTTGTCAACTTCATTCGCCGGAGGAGCGATCCCGTAAGCTTCGAGCTTTTGCTTTCCTTTCTCCGAAAGCCAGTCCGTGGTCCAGGCAGGCGAAAGTACCGTCCGTATCTCAGGTTCTTTCAGATCGTGCTCCCGGAACTTGGCGCGAATATCTTCTTCGATAACCTGCATGGCCGGGCAACCGCTGTAGGTCGGCGTGATCGTGATCGTGCAGTTTTCACCGTTCAGGCGAACTTCCCGGACAACACCGAGGTCCACCACAGATAATACGGGCACTTCCGGGTCATTGACCTCCTCCAGCATTTCCCATATTTCCGCTTCGGTCATTACCATGTCATTCCGGGATAAGCCCGTTGCATATATTGCATTTCTGCCAAAAGATATCCGAGGTGCTCACTGTGATACCCTTTTCGGCCACCGGCCTGCTGAAATCCGTCCGAAGGAATTTCAAGCGTTGCTTCTGAAAGCACTTCCGCAACATAAGCCGTCCATTCTTTGCGGATGTCTTCAAGATCCACGGCAATACCCTGCTCGATCAGTACGCGATCGGTTTCATCCATAAAGAATAATTCGCCGGTAAAACGATAGAGGTTATCAAGCGAACGCTGGATACGCGTATGGGATTCCTCCGTTCCGTCCCCGAGGCGGATCACCCATTCGGATGAATGCTTCACGTGGTATTTTGTTTCTTTCAGGGATTTCTCCGCAATCGCCGCGATCGTTTTATCCGCACTGTTTGTCAGTCGCTCGAAAAGGCCTCTCCGAAAAACGTCAAAAAAGAACTGTCGCAGGATCGTATCACCGAAATCACCGTTCGGTTGCTCGGTAAGCAATGCGTTGCGGTAGTCGCGGTCGTAACGCAAGAACGCGAGTGCATCGCCGTTGCGTCCCTTTCCTTCCACCTCGCCGGCATAATTTAAAAGAGAGGTTGCCTGCCCGACCAGGTCGAGCGCAATGTTTGTGAGTGCAATATCTTCTTCGAGGATCGGCCCGTGTCCGCACCACTCGGAAACGCGGTGACCAAGGATCAGGCTGTCATCGCCCATGCGCAGCACATATTCAAAAAGATGATTCATTTGTTTGGATCGCTTTACATGTGAGAAATTCCGTCCGGCACGTCGTAAAAAGTCGGGTGACGATACACTTTGCTGTCTGCCGGTTCGAACAGGCTATCCGATTCGGTAGGATCGCTCGCATACACGTTTTTCGATTCTACTACCCAGATGCTGATCCCTTCCGACCGACGCGTATAGACATCGCGGGCATTCTCAACAGCCATTTCCGCATCTGCTGCACGGAGACTTCCGACATGTTTGTGGTTTAATCCCTGTTTACTACGAATAAACACTTCCCATAAAGGCCATTCACGTGACATATTATCTGCTATAAAATTGTGATCTTTATACTTGTTTTCTTTCAGGCACTTTTGGCTGCGCGTTTTGCGGCATGTGCCATCGCTGCCTCCCGAACCCATGAACCTGCTTCTTTAGCTTTGCGACGCGCTTCCACGCGCTCCTTGTTGCAGGGTCCGTTTCCTTTGACAACGTTCCAGAACTCGTCCCAGTTGATCGGTCCGAAATCGTACTGTCCCTTTTCCTCGTTCCATTTCAAATCCGGATCCGGAACAGTCAGCCCGATCATTTCGGCCTGCGGAACGGTAATGTCCACAAACTGCTGACGCAATTCATCGTTTGTGTTGCGCTTGATCTTCCATTTCATGGATTGAGCCGTGTGTTTCGAATCGGCGTCGTTCGGACCGAACATCATCAGCGAAGGCCACCACCAACGATTGAGCGCATCCTGGGCCATTTCACGCTGCTCAGGAGTTCCCTGTGCAAGGTGAGAGATGATCTCGAAACCCTGTCGCTGGTGAAATGATTCTTCTTTACAAATCCGCACCATGGCACGGGCGTATGGACCATAAGAACAACGGCACAACGGAACCTGGTTCATGATCGCCGCACCGTCTACGAGCCAGCCGATCGCGCCCATGTCCGCCCAACTTACCGTCGGGTAATTAAAGATCGAAGAATACTTCGCCTTCCCCGAGTGCAGGTCGTCAATGGTTTCCTCACGGTCAGCTCCGAGTGTTTCGGTAGCACTGTACAGGTACAGCCCGTGCCCGGCCTCATCTTGCACTTTTGCTAGTAATACGGCCTTTCGGCGCAGGTTCGGTGCCCGCGTAATCCAGTTTCCTTCGGGCAACATCCCCACGATTTCGGAATGAGCGTGCTGGGAAATCTGGCGGATCAACGTATCCCGGTAAGCATCCGGCATCCAGTCTTTCGGTTCGATCTTAATATCCTTATCGATCTTCTCCTGGAAGATCCGTTCCAGCTCTGCCTCGTTGTGCGATTTGTTCATAGTCTCTGCCATACCATGCAAAGATACGGAATTTTCCCTTTTTCAGCAAATGAGCAATATCAGTTCACAGGAAAGAAGTAGCACTGAACTATTCTTGAAATCCTGACTTTTTACAGCACAAACAAATAGCCGTTTTTAACCGCTACGGGAGCACTTACCTCCCAGCAAATAAGCCCGCCAAACAGTTAACTTACAAATACTTAACGATCAGAAAACAACTTAACCGTATAAATACCGTATAGATACCGCATGAATGCCGCATGAATATCGTACGAATACGGCAGCAATACGGCGTTTTCAAAAACTATCAGAAGTGCCCCTTAAATGGTCTGTATCTTGAACTCCTACCCGCCGAATACCGCGGTCTAAAGCTACCGGCCGCATCCTTTATCAACCCGGAACCCGGATACCTGACAGCGATCAGCTGTTTTTACCTTGCTTATTCCTACGGATTTGTTAATTTTGCATGCGCTTAAAACAAGCTAAATGACGCCAAAGTTTCACAGTTTAAGGGTGAAAGACATCCGCCGCGAGACCGACGACACCGTATCGATCGCGTTTGAAGTTCCGGAAGAGCTGCGTGCCCTCTATGCTTACATACCGGGGCAGTACCTCACACTTCGCAGCATGATCGACGGGGAAGATATACGTCGCTCCTACTCGCTGTGTTCCGCTCCCTACGAACAGGAATGGCGCGTGGCCGTGAAAGAAGTCTACGAAGGTAAATTCTCAGGCTTCGCAAACCGCACGTTAAAGATCGGAGACCAGCTCGAAGTAATGACACCCATGGGTAACTTCAGGGCCGAAACGGATCCGCAGAACCGGAAATCCTATGTACTTTTCGCCGCAGGCAGCGGGATCACACCGATCTTCGCACTTACCAAGAGTATCCTTAAAGAAGAACCACATAGCGATATCACGCTGTTTTACGGCAACAAAGGCTTTGCCAGCGTCATTTTCAGGGAAGAACTGGAAGCATTGAAAAATCAGCACATGGACCGCCTGCGGCTCGTGCACATATTTTCCCGCGAGAGCCTGGGCAACGCGATCCAGAAAGGGCGCATCAATACTGAAAAATGTACGGCACTCAGCCAGGCTTTCCTGAAGGGTACGGACATCGACGCAGTTTACGTTTGCGGTCCCGAAGAAATGATCCTGTCAGTCAAGGAAAGCATGAGCGCACAGGGCGTAGACCCTAAAAAAATACACTTCGAACTGTTTACCAGTCCGGGTGCTAAAAAAGGAACTCCGATCAACCTCCCCAACGAACCGAAGGTCGATGCAAACGTGGCTGTTATACTGGACGGCGACCGGTACGACCTCGCACTCACTTCTGACGGCGAACCGCTTCTGGAAGCAGCACAAAAAGCAGGCGTGGATCTGCCTTTTGCCTGCAAAGGCGGCGTATGCTGTACCTGCAAAGCACGCATTATCGAAGGAACCGCCCGGATGGACGTGAACTACGCACTGGAGGAAGATGAAGTGGAAGCCGGGTACATCCTGACCTGCCAGGCACATCCTACCAGCGAACAATTAATCGTATCATTTGACGAATAAACAATGGCATTTTTATCCCGCTTATTTAAAAAAGAACCGGCCGCTAAGATTCCCCGCGGATTTCACGCACTAACGATCACCGGCATTGAGAGACTCACAGAAGACAGTGTACTCGTTCGCATCGACGTGCCCGAACAACTTCGCGAAACCTTCAGCTTCAAACCCGGACAGTACCTCAACTTCGCCATTCCCCTCAACGGGGAGGATCACCGTCGCTCCTACTCAATCTGCAGCGCGCCCGGAAACGAACTCTGCGTAGCCGTAAAAGCAGTCGAGAACGGAACGGTATCCAACTGGTTTAATTCGGAAGCGAAGGAAGGAATCGAGGTTCTCGTAGCCCCGCCTGTCGGGAACTTTACCCTCCACGAAGGAGAAAAGAACGTGGTAGCTTTTGTCGCCGGAAGTGGAATCACTCCGGTTATGTCTATTGCCCGCTCACTGGACAGTAATTACGGGAAAATGCGCCTGTTTTACGGAAATAAAACGGTCAATTCGATCATATTCAGAGAAGAACTTGAAAAACTCGGACACGTAACTACGGTGCACTACCTCAGCCGGGAAGAAAAAGCGCCGATGCGCAATGGCCGCCTGGACAAACAGGGAATTACCGCCTGTATCCGGGAAGATCTCACAGTCCTGCAGGCAGATGTTTTTTTCCTTTGCGGACCGGAACAAATGATCATGGATGCTCGTGAAACACTGAAACTCTTCGGCGTGGCGGATAACAAAATTCGCTTCGAATTATTCACGACTCCTTCGGCGATGCCTTCCAATGAAACGGAAACCGATCTCGATTTCACCGGGAAGAGCCAGGTTACGGTTTTCCTCGATGATGAAAAGATCTCTTTTGAACTGGATGCATCCGGAAAAACAATCCTCGAAACGCTCGATAAAAAAGGATACGACGCACCCTACTCCTGTCGCGGAGGCGTTTGCTGTACCTGCAAGGCAAAGGTTCTTGAAGGCAATGCAAAAATGGCACTTAATTACACCCTGACCGACGAAGAGGTTGAACAGGGGTACATCCTTACCTGCCAGTCACACCCGGCCAGCGAAAAACTCACGATCACTTATGACGTCTGAGTACGTAGTCATTGTAGGCGGAAGTCGCGGAATCGGGAAGGAACTGGTACGTATACTGGCTGCAGAACGTTCCCGAAAAGTAATCGTGTGTGCACGAAATGAACGAATCAAAGAACTGTTCACGGATCTGGAAAATGTTTTTCCGCACATCCTGGACCTGGAATCTGAAAACCTTTCGACGGAACTCGCACAAATTACAAAGGATCTTCCCCGGGTCGATGTACTCATCAACAATGCCGGTTACCTGGTCAAAAAACCGTTCCCGGAACTGACAAGTGCAGACTTGCTGAAAAGTTACCAGACAAACGTATTCGCCGTAGTAACGACTGTACAGTCTCTTCTTCCGAAGATGGAAGAGCACGGGGCGCACATTGTTAATATCAGTTCGATGGGCGGTTTCCAGGGAAGTGTCAAGTTTCCGGGGCTTACGGCCTACTCTACTTCGAAAGCAGCGCTGTGTAGCTTTACTGAACTTTTTGCCGAAGAATACAGCAACTCAAAGGTAAAAATGAACTGCCTCTGCCTCGGGGCCGCGCAAACTGAAATGCTGGAAGCCGCTTTTCCGGGATACAACGCCCCGGTTAGTGCTGCTGAAATGGCCGAATTCATAGCCGACTTCAGCCTAAACGGAAGGCGCTGGTTTAATGGAAAGATTCTGCCTGTCTCACTGAGCATTCCATAGTATCTAGCCAAAATGAGGATTAAACGTCAATCAGGGTAGTATTACCGCACCCAACGAAGTGATGAAAATTCCTTCGCTATAAACCCTGAACTGATATGCTCCGGCGGCTAGGTTTTCGCACCGTACTGCTCTTCCCGCAATAATATTTTCAAAGCGTGTTGTTTCCCGGCCATAACTGTCCACCACCAGCACACTGATCGGCTGATTTCCTGAAAAGGAGAACGAAAAAATACCGTCGGAAGGATTCGGGTACAATTTAAGCGACTCCCGCATTCGCTCGATTTCGGAAACGTGAAGTTCGCCTTCAATGTGTATCGTTAATTCGCTCGTATCTGCGCAGGCGCCATGGTAAGTTATGAGGTCTACCGCGTAATCACCAGGCACTCCATACGTATGAGAAATAAGTGAATCGGAGTAACGGGCGGATCCGTCGCCCAATAACCACTCCCTGTTGGTACAGTGATCTGAATTATTCTCGAAGGAAACAACCTCTCCCGTATCGTAGGTCAGGGAACCGTCCCCGGTAGCAAACAGAGAATTTACGGGGAATTCGGTGCAGTCATATGGTTCGAAAGCGGCATTATCCGAGACACACAGCAGGCTGTCGCAAAGCATCCAGTCTGTTTTTACAGCCCACGGGCGCTGAATGAAATCCGGACCAGTTGTATTCCCACAGAGAATGTAGCCGTCTGACGTCTGACGTATGTTGAGAATGTAATTATTCAGTGATCCGGCTGGATTGTAATAGCGTGTGAACAGTGTCTCCCCCAGCGGGTCCAGTTTGATGATCTCCGACAATTCGAATCCCGAATTATCCTGGTAACCGCCTCCTACAATCACCGTCCCGTCTGCCAGCGGCACTATAAAATGATCAAGCACCGTCAGGTTCGTGGCGTTCGAGTAGTCCTGTTGCCACCTGATCTCGCCATTCATGTCGAGTTTGTATAAGCGGGCAGTTGTTATGATCCCAAAGGGATATGCTGTCGATATCAGGATACTCTTATCGGGCAATACACTGACCTTACCCGCATTTTCAGAAAGATTTGTCTGTCCGATCTGTGTATTCCAAAGTACCGTTCCGGACAAATCGGTCCGATAGACCAAAATATCATCATTCCCGTTAATCTGCCGCGATGCCGCATTCACGATAAAACCGTCCGTAATGGACGCCAGTCCGAAAGCTTCCTCGCGAATACCTGTTCCGAATGTATTTTCCCAAAGTACATTTCCCAGCGAATCGACCTGTAAGAGGTAACTTTCACCATCCGAATCATTGAACGTTCCAAAGCTATGTGATACTCCGGCAGCGGTTAGTTTACCACCCGGTAGGCGGATCACATCCCGTAACTGTTCATTTCCGGGATGGGTAATGCGTTCCTCCCATAAAAAATTTCCGTCATAGTCAAAAGCGGTAAAGCAGGCATCGGAAGGAGCACTGCTTTCGGTCGTGTCCCGAACATTGGAAACCACGAGCATGTAATCGTAAAAATCGAATAAACGAAGGGCAAAATACACTTTCGGAGCGGCGCCGTAAAAACGATTCCAGACGGTATCTCCCTGTTCGTTCAGTTTGGTAATTGCCAGTTGCCGGTTTTCAGTCGTAAGACGTGCACCCAGGAAGAAATAAGCACCGTCCCTTTCGCAGGCATCCACGTAGGTGAAAAATGAAGTACTTCCGCAATTACAGTTGTCATTATAGGGATTGGTTGTATTAAAATAAGTACACGTTTGAGACCACCCGTTAAAGAACAGAATCAGCGTGCACATAACAAAAAGTTTTCTCATAGAAGTAGCAGCAGATGATCAAAAAAACAAAGTGCCCCCGAACACCGGGAGCACTAAGTTAATTTATTTATCGAATAATTGCAATTTTCTGCTGATCAATTAATTGCCCTGCCTGAGTAATGCAAACCAGGAACATCCCGGGTGGCAATTCCGAAAGTCGAATGAGCTCACTATTCTCGGCGATTTCGATTTGTTGAGCCACCTGTCCGAGGGCATTGTAAAGCGTAATTTCCTGGCCACTTTCAAAATGGTAAACGAGGTTAACATTCCCGGCGGACGGATTCGGGTAAGCCCGTAATTCCATTGCCCGAACCGACTCATCTGTACGATACTCATCATGAAGATCGATCGACTCGGCAAAGCGCACGATTTGTGCCTGTCCGAAATCGGAAAGTACGCATTCGGAAAACACAGAACCCCGCGCCGACATTTCCTTAAATTCTTCTGAGACACCCTGCTTGCCTTCACCGTTTTCGTATACTGAAGCTAACAAGGAGTACAGTCCGAACTCACGCGCTGCATCGGGATATTTTTCCCGGGCCATACTAACGGTTTCAAATGCAGGTTTATACATACCGAGATCAAGATACGTTGCAGCGAGCATGCGCAGGTCAGCAGCGCTTCCTTCCTGCGACAGGAATGCGAATAAACTGTCGTATGCCTGTTCGTAAACCATGCCTGCGATCAATTGAGTTTTCAGGACACTGCGCTCGACATCGTCTCGCGCTTCGGTGTATTCAGCGATCAATGACTTCAGGGGATGGCCGCAGTTGAGACAGCCGCTCGACTCCATTTCAGGACAGTCCGCACTGAAATCCGGTGCATAGCTACAGGCAGTTGTAACGATGGCCGGTGAACTACAGTCCGGAAGCAATGACCACGCCGAATAATACATAAAGTTCGGTGAACCTGTCGCCATGAAGATCTGGTTTGGAGACCCGCCTGCGCAATCGTTAAAATAGTTATTGGCACCGCTCAGGTTGTTGAGGCATCCGCCCTGGTTTTGCAGTGCTCCGGATGTAATTGCCCAGTCATGTGTATTCGCACCGTCGTATTTATTACACTGCAGTTGCAATGAGGCATTATTTTGCTCGAGTTGCGTTGCGGCGAAAAAGTTTCCTGAAAAATGGTTGCGGTAAAGCCTGCTGCCCGTCGCATTGCTGTTTCGTGCGATAATGCCATAGGTATATGTGCTACTGGAACTCGTATTCAGTTCGTTTTCGGCTGTCAGGAAACCGGAACAATTGTACATGTTGATACCCCAGGTATGCAACGCCGAACTGCCTGCAGGAATTACAAATGTGTTGTTCACGATCTCATCGAAGTGACTGTTATTCGCAGTTATTCCCTGTTGAACTGCGGAAAAAAGGTTTCCTTCCACTTTTACATTGACCGTTGCACCGCCATTCGAATAAATATCAATTCCTTTGAAAAGCTGGAAAAAACTGTTCTTCACCGGTGCGCTTCCGTATGCTACCGGTTGCGGGTATCCGGCAGTTACGGAATAAGCCGAATTATAACTTACGATTCCCGAAGTTCGTTGATCCGGATCAAGCGTAGCGTCCCCGAGAAATGAATTCGCTTCTATGCGCGGCCCGCTTACATGCGAAAGACGGATAAAATAAAGGGAACCACGACCCGGGTACCGGGACTGATCTTTTAAAAGGCTATCACTTATGAAAGAGCACCCGATTATTCGACTGTTGTTGGAAGTAAGCACCTTTCCGCTAAAAGCGATGGCCACAGCATTGTTTTTAAAGGTAGTTCCTTTGGCCAGCAAATAGCCTTTCCCATAGTCCGGGTTTTGCGGATGATACGGAAGACTTGTCCGATAACAGGCCACGCCGATGTCTGCGTTGCGGACTTCCGAATTCCGAAGTTCAAGTTTCCCGTCACCTTGTTGCAGGTTGGTTCGTCCCCATACCTGGAGTCCTTCCCACATCGCATCGCACATACTGACACTTGAAAAGGTACACGCGCGTGCTATAAAATGACTTCCTTCGCGAATAATGATACCGGAATGACTAATACCCGCATCTTCGCTTTTCGGCAGCGTATCCCGGGCAAATTCAATATGACTGTTCTCAAGTGTATATGCCACATCATCGTCGAAGGTCAGCACACCACGTATGCGAATAACGCCGTCTCCGTTGAGGTCGGTAATTGCTTGTGCCGATGAAGTGATCGTAAGCCCGGAAGGATAATCGAAATCAGCAGTGTTCACTACGGTACTTTGTTGCACAATGTGTGTTGAAAAACATCCCTGAGCATCCCCGATCTGTAAGGCATACGTCCCCGGAGGAGTATTGTTTAGCACGGCAGTTGTATCACCCGTATTCCATGAATAACTGTAAGGACCTGTCGGACCGGAAACAACTGCCTCTATTTGTCCTTCATCGTAGGTACAGGACGGTGTCACAATAAAATTCGCAGTGATCGGGTCTACCAGTTCCACGGTATCGGTGACCGTACAACCGGTAGCGGCATCCGTGATCACAACCGTATAGCTGCCCGTTGAGAGTCCTGTGGCCGTTGCGCCGGACTGGCCGCTGCTCCACATATAACTGGCAGGCCCTTCGAGCATACTTGCGTCGACCGTTGCCGATCCGTCAAAACAGTTTTGAGCAAGCACATGCGGAAGATATGACTTTGCCATGGCTACAGCCGCTGCCGCATCGATCCTCCCGGAACCGATCTTACCCGCGTAGGCCGGGTTTATAGAATCAATATCAACTGCAGTCGCCTTGAGAATCTCTTCGACCTGGTCGACTGTTAAACAGGGGTTCACCGAAAGCATCAGCCCAACCGTTCCGGCCACAAAAGGTGCCGCAAAGGAAGTTCCGCTCGAAGTCATGTAATAATTACCGTTAGTCGAAAGCGGAACATCCCATCCCGGTGCCGTCAGATCTACCGAATCATTATACTGTAATGTGGTCGGATTGGTCGGATAGCGTTCGATATTGTTATTGGGTCCGACTCCGGTTACCGAGATCACGTGCTCATAAGATGCAGGATACGCGAATGCCGTTGAATCGCCGCAGGTTACCGCACCGTTCCCGGCAGCCGCAATAACGATCACACCGTCTTCGTAAAGCTCATTGATCACCTGCTGGTTGTACGAATTAACGGAGCACCAGCCATCATGCCAACTTACATTTACAATACGGGCACCCATGTTGCGCGCCAGGAGCAGGTCGTTATAGGTCATGAAAAACAAACCAAGACTACAATCGTGACCGATCGAACTCTTCCCGACGCCGTTATTTGTATTTCCGGCAGCCGTAATAGCCACTGCCGTTCCGTGATTCGTAGGATATGAACCCGTTACTCCGCCTGCCGCGACCTTATTGCCGCTGAGCTCTTCGTGGGCCATATCGTAATTCATGTCCGAAATACCGATCATAACAGAAGTGTCTCCCTGCGTGATTTGCCAGGCACCGGGTGCATTGATCAGATCAAGGGCATAATCCGGGTTGAAAACCAGGTTATAATCATCGGGCATATACAATAACTGCGGTTTGAACGCCGGTTCGGGCTGACTAACGCCGGGCGTTGTGGAAAGTGCGGTAATCAGATCGGACTGATTACATACGCAGCTTAGTTCATAGACATTCAGAAGTTCTGATTTGCGTGAGGCGGGAAAGGCCTGATGCACGTCAAATACAGCATATTGCTGAAGTAATGAATCAAAATGGCTTGATGGAGAGGCCTGAATAACCGACTGATCGTCAACTGTAACCAGAACTTTCATCGTGTCATCCTGGGCAAGGAGCGTCCCATAGGAGAGGGATGACAAAACAACAGCGAGTATGTGTCCGGAGACAAATAACCCGCGTTTCATGCAGTTATTTTTCATGACTAAAGGTTTAATTCTAGAAGTAAGTTAAAATAAATTCTTGTAGATAATAACTTTAAGTGAAAAATTTAACGTTTTTTCAACAATCATACGAACGATGTTGATAACCATTTTTGACAGCGGTAAAAGAACTAATTCTTTAAATTTTTAGTCTTTAATTATCCGTGGCAAAGGTTTGTAAAAAAATAAGAGACGCAGCGTTAAAATATTTAATTTTAACGTAAAATACTTTTTTGTATTAAAATTTAACAAGAATAGACGCCTAGCGCATCAGGTACATCTTACCGAACTCTTTCTTAAAATACTGATCCGCACCGGAATCGCGATGTTCTATATCCTGCCCTCCGATGCGCGCCTTTACGGTATAGAGGTAAACCCCGTTCGCCAGACGATCACCGAATTCATCAGTTCCGTCCCAGGCGTATTCGGTTACGTTTCTTCCCACATGGATCGGTCCGAGTTCGTCTTCGGTGATTTCGCGTACGACCTTCCCGGTCACCGTCATAATCTGTATGATCATGTCTTCAGGTACTTCGTTTCCGGTTAATGTAAATACGAACCTTGTACTTGTACTAAAGGGATTCGGGTAGTTCATCAGGTATGTAATGCTCGATTCGCGAACAACTTCAAAGGTAACCTGGTATTCAAGGTCTCCGGAAAGATTCCCGCTGCGATCGGTTCCCTGAACAAGTAGTGTGTATTTTCCGTCGGATGTAAAGGTAGCCGGCCAGATGATCTTAAACCGTTTATTCTGCTGATTCGCCGGGATCCATTCCATATTCGTCCCTCCCGTCGCGTCGGTAAAATAGACCCTTTTTTGCGTTCCGGAGGGATCAGTCAGGTAAACTCCGAACAGGGACGTATCGGAAACATTGTCCATGACCAGAAACTCATTATCGTCTTTCAGGGAGATCAGCACCTGGCTTTCGGGAGCGATAATGTCGCCGTTGAGAATGTGTCTACCGTCAAAAGTCACATCGAGGATCGGGTTGATATCATCGGGCGTGACGTAAAACGGGATCTGTAACAGGTTGTTCAAATGTTCCTGCTCCGGCTGATCGGTCTGGTAATAAGTCCCGTTAATGTATGGATTGACTTCCATCCAGAATGAGTTAATACCTGGAAGTCCGAGCGTTGAAAAGGTAACGGTATCGCGCAAAACGTCATTTACCCGCAGAGAATCCTGTCGGGGATAAGACAGGTAATGAGGCACGTGATCTGAGTCTTCCACCCAGTATTTTACCAGCAGTGAATCCATCGGGTAATCGAAAATGTTGCGTACATCGACCGCAAAACTGACCTCCTGCCCTTCCTTTAAGGTATCGAGTCCGGGTTGCCAGGTGTAACCGGCTGTTCCGTCGATCGCAGCTTCAGGCAAAGGTGTATACAGCACGTGCCAGAAATCGACCTGTGCCGGTGTAAACGTAATGGAATCTTTGTAATGCGCGCTGAGCTGGATAAACGGATACTGATCTGCGTTTACGAGGTTCGAAAGATCCATGATCGAATCAAACTGCGTAAAGGTCGTATCGATTGAGAACTGGTAAGCCTGGCTCAGGTCAAACACGTTAATCGTTAAAACGGTTGTATCGCCCGTAGGCATTTCGCGCGGATCCTGTTTCCAGTAAACGGTTTTCCAGGATGATGAAGGTCCTATCAGCGGCGAGGTTTCCCTTCCGAGATACGCCGAACCCTGCATATACGCCTGCAGCACGATGGAGTCTGCCGATTCCGACAAGCCGTTTGAACTGTTGGGTTGCGGGAGGGTTAGAAAACGTTCTCTCACGGAGGCAGGATCGCCTTTTTTACAGAAAAACGAAAATCCCCTGTTCGACATACCACTCGTAAACCCAGTGGATCCGAGGCTTTGGAAAGTCGAATACATAAACGGATAAGAGGCATCCCAACTTGCGTACTGGGGATCGTTCGCCGAGTAGATCAGGATGTAATGTCCGTCCGGAATCTGGTTGAGCACCATGTCTGAAAAGGCGGCCAACTGAGCACCGGTATTCCTGAAAATAAAATAACGCTCCACCCTTCCCCGGCATCCTCCCATGTCGTTGACATTGCCAAAGCTATGATCGGGATTGGCTGAGCCGTAATGTGTTCCCCAGGGCTCCAGTGTGACCGGATCGATCACCGCCACGTGAATGGAGGGTTCCGTAAAACACATCCCGTATTCCTGCATGTTCCCGTTGACATAATATTCGGAAGCCACGATCGCAAAATAATCCTGACCGCCATACACAACGCTTTTCAGGTCTTTGGTTTCGGGATTGAAATCACGGGTACGGTTTGCTTCATTGTATGTGATGTTGCTAAAGCCATTGTCGCGAAACTGGAAAAAATGATCCTGCCCCCATCCTTCTTTATCCGGAATATACTGGAAAGAACGGTTTATATACTGATCAGTTCCGTCATTGACGGCTACGCGCCAAAAATAAACGGTACTGTCCGTTAGTACGAGCGGTGCCGGAAAGCCGCTGTTTACTGAGAGCCATTCGGAAGGATTAACTTCTTTTACCCCACCCGCACCGTTCACGATCGCGTAGCGGTGTTCCGGGCTGTTGAAATAATCAGTCGTATCGATCTCAAAGCGGTAAGAATTGTATTCGGCCACCGGATCAACCGTACTTGCACGGACCGTAATACTATCACGCGGCACCACGGCAAAGCGCGCCGGAATAACCGGTAAAATCCCGTCAATATTCACAAGCAGCGAACGCTGCGTCATATTGTTATCCACCTCATCATATTGCTCCGGAACGATGCTGGGTTGATCGATCTTCACGTAAAACACATTCGGACCCATCGAAATATTCGGCTGCAGGGGAACTTTCAAAACGATCGTATCGACGTAGTTGAGATGGCTTGCAGAAAGCTGGTAAATGGAATCTACGGCGCTGTTCGGAAAATCGCGGGTGATTTCAATGGCATAAGTTGTATCCAGCGACCGACCGAGGTTTTTAACGGCCAGCACCACGTCAATACTATCCACGGTGAGATCGAGGTCCTGTGGCAGGAATGAAAGGCTCTGTGCCGTAATCTCGATCTCGGGTTTCTGATGCCAGTTGATGTGCAACATCGGGTCGCCGTTCAGGGTCATTTGCTCACTGGTCGATTCGTTGTACAGATCACCGGGCTGAGCGGCATGCAGTTTCCTGATCGTATTCAGCATCTGCTCCCCCAGTGTTTCACCGTAAGAAACATCGGAAAATTGCCGATACAGTTCGTAGGTATAATTATTCAGTGAAAAGGTAAACCCGTAATTTACGGTCGAAACAAAGGCAATCGCCCCGTAATCCTTTACATTGACAAATTTTTCGGAAGTGGATTCGACGGTTGAAAAAATATTCCCGTTAAAACAGGAATTACCGATCACAACCGGGTAGCGGCCGTAATTATTCCAGTTCGCAGGCTCGTCAATATTGATCTCAAAGCCACTGCCCCCCGGAAGAGCATGTCCGAAAAAATTCATCACGGAAACGCCTTCTGAAATGCGCTGGGTAATATTATCCAGAATAAACGGGTCGAATGGAATGGACGAAGATTTATAATAACGGTTCACGTGACCGCCGAACTTTGTTCCCTCCACGACGTTCTCGTAACCTTCCAGGTATCCCTGGAAAAGTTGTTGCTGACCGATATCGGAACCACCGGCAAAATGTAACAGTTGTTTTTGCCAGTCCTTGGTCGCCGAATTGTACACGGAAAGCGGGTCTTGTTCGGCATCGAACAACTGAATTTTATCCAGGTAATCACTCACTTCCGTTCCGTCAAGCACCGAAAGTCGTCCTGTCGGTAAAAGCGGCACCCAGCCGTTCCCCTGGTATTCGGCCGTAATGGCATTATCGCTCATCGGATACCCGAACGTCGGTACGAGGTTTTGATCCATACTGGCCGCCGGATGCAAACGCACATCCACCGGGTTGATCCCCTTCCCGACCAGGAACAGTCCGACGGGTTTATTCGTCGCGGATTCCCAGAGCCTGGTCACGAAGCGACGCATTCCAATGGCGTGTTTGGGCACTCCTCCGCCATACTGCATGCACAACTGATCAATTTCCGCACGAACGACGTTATAAGCACCTCCGGCGGCAGACTGCCGATACATGGCGTAGGCGGAAGTTTCCAGGGAGAATGCTGCAGGGTGGATCATGATCAGGGCACCTTCGGGGTTGGCCTGCCCGTAATCGGCAAAATAACCACTTGCAGTGACTTTTTGAAGTGCACCGGGCTGAATAAGGCTTCCCGGCTCCTGGATGTATACGAGTTGACTGTCTGCCTGTAACGAATTGCTGACAAGCAGGGTGGGAACGCCGGAGACATCCGTCAAACTCACTTTTTTGACCTGCCCGCCGGACATTACAAAAATGATGTGCCCGTTTCCGTTGAGTCCCGGGAACTCGAGTTTTACCTGCCCCTGCAGGGTATTATCGGGCAGCCAGAAATGATCGTTCGTATGCCCGAGACCATCTGTCACCGCCGGAAAATCAAGCCGCAGGTAATTAACCGCCTGGATGTCGTAATCGGACGGAACACCCTGGTCGTAAACGCATTCAAAGCGAAAAGTGGTGCTGCCGGTTGAAAGCGCCGAAACCGGGATGGTTGTTTCAGTACGAAGGTAATCGTACCCGAGGTAAACCTTTTCATCGACCAGTTGACCTGCGGATGGAATCCGCCAGCGTGCATGGTGATTCGGATTACCGTTGTTATCGTAGTTATTGGCCCCGACGATCATGGCCTGAAAGCGCGGCGCGGGAGCAATGCCTGTATACAGGCCCGAGGTATTAAAGGAATAATCGGTTCCGTTGGAAACGCTGAAATAGCCGAATCCTTCTCCCGGTTGGTAGAGTGAACTTGAAACGTCCGTCAGGTGCACGCCTTCGTGATAGGAACTCGCTGCGCTCAGTATTTCCGAACGCAGGATGAAAGGCGAGGCGGTATAGCTTGAAAAGTCGGTATTGTTTTCGGCCTGTACGCGTTTGTTTCCACCGCCAGTGCTCCAGCTAAAGAAATAATAGATCGTATCGCTGTACAGGTTCTCATACGGATTTCCCATGAATGTTTCGTCCTGGTACAGCGACCGGTCGATCCATCCGTCATTGCGCTCGGCATAAAAAAGTATGTAATCCCCGTGATCAATGTGATTGTCTCCGCCGTCTTCAATCCAGAGCGCAACCTCCTGTTCCCGTCCGAAAACCTGGATCTGGTTCGAATTGAAAAGTGCGAGTGGAACACCAGAGGTCAGTAAGGCCTGGTAATCGAGTTTGTGGATCCCTGTTTCGGTGACGGGGAATCGGAAATATTGTTGTCCGTAATTGATCCATTCATTACCATAGGTCTGACCGTGTATTTTTCCGGCCAGCAAAAATGTAGCAGCAAACAGGAAAATACAGCGTATCATTGTTTCATATTGTTCGGTTTGTTCAACTTCAGTTTTATGGAGATCACGTTTGAATACAGGGCTACCGATGCATTACCGATATCCGTAAACGCATAATCAAGCGTAAAGTCTTTGATGCTCAGGCCAAGCCCGATGGTCGGCTGAATGTTCAGCGATTGTTTGTCGTTAAAATCCTTCACATACTGCACATTTGTAATACCGGCTCTTACGGAAACGTAGGTTTTAAAACCGATCTCGATCCCGAAGTGCGGATCCACGGACACCACACCGCTTTTAATGATCGCATTCCGTTTTCCGTCTGTTGTGAGGTCAAAGTCCAGTTCACTGGCTGCATAAATTCCTTTTTTCCCGAGATCAACGCGTTTGTAAGCACCGACGATCAGGCGCGGCAGGGTCAGTTCAAGTCCGTTTCGGGGTAACTGGTTTCCTGTTTGAAGAAACACTTCCTGCGTTTGCTGATCGAGGCTGAATATCCAGGCATTGAAGGTCGAAGTTACATCGCGCAGGCTGGCCCCGAACTTCCATTTATTTTTCGTCTCGTATTGCATCCCGGCATCGAGTCCGAAACCCCAGGAATGTGCAAAATCACCCACTTTTCGATAGACCACTTTGAAGTTTCCGCCCACGCTCAGACCCGGAACGCTTAATTTCCGGGCATACGAGAACAGGAAAGCGTAATCGGCAGCGGTGAAGGTCGTGATCTTATCGTAATCAATCCTTCCCTCGTTGTCGATCAGTTGCGTTGTATTGGGGATGTCGTCTACCGCGAAACGGATGGCAGAAAAACCGAGTACGCTTTTGTCGTCGATCGGTTTGGCAATGCCGAGGTAATCGTATTTAGCGATCCCTGCGAAGTATTCGGAGTGCATCAAACCGACTTCGAGCCACTTATCGACTTTGGTGAGCCCGGCAGGATTCCAGTATCCGCTGGTCACCGATCCGGTATTTGCCGTAACGGCATTTCCCATTCCGAGTGCGTCCGCACCTACCCCGATGGCCAGGAATTCGTTGGAATACTTGGGCGCGATCGTTTCGTCCTGGGCATTACTAAAATGTGCGAAGAGCAGCGCAGTAGTAGTCAGAAGTATGTTAGTAGCGTTCCGAGTAAGCATTCCTGTGTCTAATTTTTGTTTGTAGAATAACTGCTTATTGAGAAAAAAATTGTGTTATTTGCATAAGCGGTCGTTCCGGTCGTAAAAATAAGTGATTTATTTGATTTCGTTCGTATTCGTTTACCCCAGATTCCGTACCGATGTTTAATATCCCCAATTTATTTACCGCAGCCAACCTGCTGTCGGGAATTTTATCAATTACTTACGCTTTTGAAGGACGTTTGGATTGGGCCTGTTATGCGATATTTGCAGGAGCCGTTTTCGATTTCTTCGACGGGTTCCTGGCACGCAAACTCAACAAGCAGGGCGAACTGGGAAAACAACTCGATTCGCTGGCGGACGTGGTAACCTTCGGAACAGCTCCGGGTATTCTCATGTACGTACTGCTCAATCAGCTCTGTTTCCGGGAAGCACTGGGAATGCCCAGCTCGCAAAATGCGCCCGGCGACCTGTTAGCGCTTTTTCAGCCGGAACTTGCCGGTTACGCCCATTTCCTGACCTACCTCCCCTACATCGCATTTGCCATTCCTTTCTTTTCACTTTTCCGGCTCGCCAAGTTCAACCTGGACACGCGCCAGAGCGAATCGTTCATCGGCCTTCCAACTCCGGCAAATACCATTTTCTTCACGTCGTTTCCCCTGATCTTAATGTACGGAGGCGATTCAGGACTGCGTGATTTTGCACTCAACATCTGGGTGATCACGGTACTCATCATCGGGATGTCCTTACTGCTGATATCCGAGCTTCCGCTTTTCTCTTTAAAGTTCAAACATTTTAAATGGAGTGGCAACGAGATTCGCTACGTATTCCTGATCAGCTGCGGCATCGTGATACCGACTTTACAGATCTGGGCCATCCCAATAATTATTCTGCTTTATTTACTTTTATCTGCAATTGCTTTTATCTTTGCAAAAAACACCACAAAATGAAATTCAAAGCAGAAATCGATGTAATGCCACTGGACGCCCTGCTCGATCCACAGGGAAAAGCCGTTTCCCACAGTATGCAAACAATCGGGCTTCCCGAAATATCAGACGTGCGCATCGGGCGTCACATCCGTCTCTTCGTAGAATCGGCTTCGGAAAAAGAAGCAGAAGAAAAAGTCGTGGAGGCCTGCAAAAAGCTCCTTTCTAACCAGATCATGGAAAGTTACAGCTATCAACTCGAACAAATTGGCTAATGGCAGAAATGCTCAGCATATTCTAAAAATTCTCCTTAAGGAAAAGCCGGTGTAAACAGCACCGGCTTTTTTTTGTTTAAAAAAAAGAACATTCACAAAAGACGAAAAGATATGCACGGAAAGAACATCATCGGAGAAACATACTCAGCAGCGGGCAAACGCACATTTCAGACTATTAACCCGGCCACGAACGAAAAATTACCGGGTGACTTTCACGAGGCCACACTCGCGGAATTAAAAGATGCGAGCCGGAAAGCGGGAGACGCCCTTGCCGCCTTCGGATGGATGAAACCGAAAAAACGCGCGAAGTTCCTGCGACAGATCGTCAAAGAGATCAAAGAAGACAAAAAGGCGATTTTCGAACGGTTCTGTCTGGAATCCGGACTTCCCGAAAGCCGTGCAAAAGCGGAAATGAAACGCACGCTCGATCAACTCGAAAACTTTGCCGGACTCATCGAAGATGGCTCCTACCTCGATTTCAGACACAATCCGCCTACCAAGGACCTTCCGGAACTGTACAAAACATTCCAGCCGATCGGGGTGGTCGGCGTATTCGGAGCGAGCAACTTTCCCTTCGCTTACTCCACCGTGGGAGGAGACACGGCTGCCGCTCTCGCTGCCGGCTGCCCTGTAATCGTGAAGTCGCATCCGATGCACGCCGGAACCGGCGAACTCGTTGCAGAATGCGTGTTAAAAGCAGCGAAGAAGACCGGCATGCCCGACGGAACGTTTTCCAACCTGAATGCTTCCACCCAAAAGATCGGCGGAGCACTCGTACAGGATCCGGAAGTGAAAGCGATCGGGTTTACCGGGAGTTTCAACGGCGGTGTAGCCCTCAAAAAACTCGCCGACGAACGTCCTGACCCGATACCGGTGTTTGCTGAAATGGGAAGCGAGAACCCCGTGATCCTTTTACCTGGCCTGATTCGCACGCAAAAAGACAAATGGCTCGACATACTTACTAAAAGCATTACAGACGGTACGGGTCAGTTTTGCACGAATCCGGGCCTGCTTTTTCTCATGGACTCCAAAGAAAGTCGCGCCTTTTTAAAAGAACTCGGCGAACGCATCACCTCGTTGCCGTCAACAGTGATGCTCGGGCCGGGCATTCACAAGCAATACAGTGAAAAACGCCAGAAAGCGGTGCGCAGCAAACACGAAGCACTTTATACGGTCGACCGGAGCGAAGAACCCAACCGCGCCCAACAAAGTTTACTTGTTGTTCGTGACGAGGTATTCCAGAAAAACGAACAGTTGCACCAGGAAGTCTTCGGACCACATTCCACCGCCGTGCTTTTCAAGAACAAGAACAGCCTGCGCGACACACTCCGCGGATTCCACGGACAGCTCACAGCAACCATCAACGGAACACCCGAAGACCTCAAAGCGAACCGCGACCTCGTTTACTTCCTGCAGCGCATTGCAGGACGGGTTATTTTCAATGGGGTTCCGACCGGTGTTCGGGTGGACACGGGCATGCATCACGGGGGACCGTTTCCGGCAAGTACCGATTCGCGTTTTACAGCCGTCGGAAACGATTCCATCTATCGTTTTCTGCGTCCGGTTTGTTTTCAGAATCCGCCGGAATACCTGGACATCCTGCCGAATTATAAAAAATAAAACAGGCAGTAAGTAGGCAAATTGTTAACAAACGTTATTATTATTTGCCAAATAAAATCTACTTCTACATTTGTAGTATAATTTACGTAAACTTTTGTTATGT
The DNA here is from genome assembly GCA_964389755.1 of uncultured Flavobacteriales bacterium. Classification (GTDB taxonomy): domain Bacteria; phylum Bacteroidota; class Bacteroidia; order Flavobacteriales_D; family Crocinitomicaceae; genus JBBSUQ01. The sequence continues at coordinate 27,528 of CAYMEW010000010.1, forward strand.
CAAATACGGAACAACAAACAACTAAAAAGAACAACGGGGCATACATTGCAGTAATCCTTGTTTTACTTGTAGGCCTCGGTGTGATGGCTTATTTCCTATCTTCCAAGAATTCCGATTTAACAAATTGTCAGAATGAGGTTTCCATGCTGGAATCTGATATGGAAGGCATGAACCAGATGATGTCCGGTTACGTGGACAACATGACCAACGACCTGCGCGCGGATTTCCAGAACATGCTCGCCAATTACGATGAGCTGATGAAAAAAGACCGTACACAGTCTGACAGTCTCAACGCGCAGAAGGAACGCATCCAGTCGATCCTCGATGAAATGAATTCTCAGAAGAAACTTTCCGCCTCTCAGCTTTACAAACTTCGTAAGGAGAATGAAACCCTTCGCAAGATCATGAAAAGCTACGTGATGCAGATCGATTCACTGAATACATTGAACCTGCAACTCAACTCCGACCTGGAACGCACGACGAACGAACTGACAACCACATCTTCCGAGCGCGACCAGTACAGACAGGAAGCAGAGGAAAATGCAGCCCAGGTGAAAAAAGGAGCCAAATTACAGGCATACAACATCAGTTCAACCGGTTTGCGCATGAAACTGAACAATACGATGGAAGAGACGAATAAAGCACGCAACTGTGTACAAATCCGCTCTACATTCACAATCTCGGAAAACCCGATCACAAATGCCGGAAACAAAACGGTCTACATGCAGGTGATCGATCCGAGCGGAAGAACATTACAAAACCGAAGCAGTAACACGATCTCCACGGATGCGGGAATGATTCCTTATTCCGATAAAAAAGACATCGATTACCGCAATGAACGCATTGATATGGCCATTTACTACGACCTGAAAGGGGCGGAACCGGCCAAAGGAAATTACCGGGTTAAAATTTACTGCGACGGGCAGTTGATCGGTAATGACAGCTTTACTTTGAAGTAAAAGAATAATACTTGTTTTGGAAAGAGACGGTTAGCGCCGTCTCTTTTTTTTGTTATTTTCCGGAAAAGTTTAAAATCTTTATCTTACCTTCGTCCTGTTAAGATAACCTCCTTTTAGTAATTGAATATTTAATTAAATGGTAAACATTTTCATCGCAAATCTGGACTGGGAGATCACTTCTGAAGATTTGAAAACTACCTTTTCGGCTTTTGGTCCCGTAGCATACGCACACGTTGTTTTCGACAATAAAACGAAAAAGTCCAAAGGTTTCGGTTATGTCGAAATGGAAGATACCGACCAGGCCATTAATGCCATCCAGGCACTCAACGGCATGGAGATAAATGGTCGCAAACTCGATGTGAAGGTAGCGTCGCCCAAAAGCAACAGACCTCCTAAAAAAGAGAATTTCAAAAAGAACTTTCAGAAAAAACCATTCAAGAAATTCGATAACAATCGCGAAGGTGGTTACAAACCGCGTGAAGGCGGATTCAAGCCACGCGAAGGAGGTTATAAACCACGTTACCAGGATAACCGCGAAGGAAATAACACCGGTGGTGACAGTTCTTACAACCGCAGACCGGATGGAAATTCGGGAAATAGCGGAAATAGTGAAGAACCGCGTCGCGTATTGCGTCCCCGCAGAAAAAATCAGTAAATCCAAAAATCCATTTTGAGTTATGTCTGAAGCTATCCATCAGGGAGAAGTAACACTTTCCGTTGACGATAACGGTATTGCAAGTATTGAATTTTCACACCCGTTGAGCAACTCCCTTCCCGGGAAAGTACTCCGTAAACTCGCCTCCACCATCACGGAAGCCAGTTCCCGCGAAGACGTAAAGGTGATCATTTTGCGTTCGGCAGGCGAAAAAGCCTTCTGTGCCGGTGCCAGCTTCGATGAACTCATCGCGATCGACGACCTCGAAGAAGGAACGATCTTCTTTTCCGGTTTTGCCGGAGTTATTAATGCCTGCCGCAAAAGCCCGAAACTTATCATCGGGCGCGTACAGGGCAAAGCCGTCGGCGGTGGCGTGGGACTTGCTTCAGCAGTGGACTATTGCTTCGCGACAGAACGTGCGGACATCAAACTCAGCGAACTTGCGGTAGGAATTGGTCCGTTTGTGGTCGGCCCGGCCGTGGAACGAAAGATCGGAACTTCCGCCATGAGTCAGCTTGCCATCAATGCTACCGAGTGGCGCAGCGCAAGTTGGGCTCATAAAAAAGGACTTTACGCCGACGTGTTCGAGGAAACGGAAGAAATGGACGAAGCCATTGATCAACTTGCGAACAAACTGGCTAAATCCAACCCGGAAGCCATGGCGATGCTCAAAGAGACTTTCTGGAAAGGCACCGAAAACTGGGACAGCCTGCTGGCGGAGCGCGCTGCCATGAGCGGACAACTGGTGTTGAGCGATTTCACTGTAAAGGCGATCAACGCGTTCAAGAAAAAATAAATCCCCCCTCTTTTTTAAATCGCGGGCAGTAACTTCTGCCAATTGCCGGGCATTCATCTATTTTTCCCGGTAAATAGTTGTTATTTAAAAATCGAGTTTCTATCTTTGCACCCCCAAATTAGGGAAATTGTCTTATTTAATAAATAATTGATTGTGGATACATTAAGTTACAAAACCGTTTCTGCAAACAAAGAAACTGCTAATAAGCAGTGGTTTGTTGTAGATGCAGACGGGCAGACCGTAGGTCGCCTGGCTAGCAAGGTGGCGAAAATTATTCGTGGAAAGCACAAGACTAATTTTACGCCGCATGCTGATTGCGGAGATAACGTAATCGTTATCAACGCCGAGAAAGTTGCGTTTTCCGGTATGAAACTGGAGAACAAACAATACGTTCGCTACACCGGGTACCCGGGCGGGCAACGTACTACTTCCGCCGAAGAGTTGTTACAAAAACACCCGGAGCGCCTGATCGAAAAAGCGATCAAAGGGATGCTTCCGAAAAACAAACTCGGACGTGCGCTCTTTACAAACCTCCGCGTGGTGGTTGGTGAGGATCACAAAATGGAAGCGCAAAAACCCAAAGCGCTTAATTTAGATACATTCAAATAAGAAGTATGGAAGTAATTAACACATTAGGAAGAAGAAAAACATCCGTTGCCCGCGTGTACCTTACAAAAGGAACAGGCCAGGTAACTGTTAATAAGAAAGACTACAAGGAAATGTTCCCGGTAGCCGTTCTCCAGTCCAAGATCGTTCAGCCGTTCGGACTTACGGAAACAGAAGGTCAGTATGACGTTCGCGTAAATGTAAGCGGTGGCGGAATCAACGGACAGGCAGAAGCAATTCGCCTCGGGATCTCTCGTGCACTTTGCGATATCTCCGAAGATTACAAACCGCTTCTGAAAGCAGAAGGACTGATGACACGTGATCCGCGTATGGTTGAACGTAAGAAACCGGGACAACCGAAGGCACGTAAGAAATTCCAGTTCTCTAAACGTTAAGATTATTTTGCCGGTTTTTCCGGCTGGGCGGTTGTTTAGTATCCAAGCCCGGAAGTACATTCCGCTTTTAAGGACCCTTCCAGGTTGATCTACTAAAGGAACGTAAACAATTAAAATTAAAAAAATGTCAAAAGTAAATTTCGATAGTTTGTTAGAAGCAGGTGTTCACTTCGGACACCTCAAAAGAAAATGGAACCCGGCAATGGCGCCGTATATCTTTGACGAGAAAAAAGGTATCCACATCATTGACCTTAATAAGACAATTGCACACCTCGATCAGGCATGTGCGGCTCTCAAGCAGATTGCCAAGTCCGGAAAAAAGATCCTTTTCGTAGCAACTAAGAAACAGGCGAAGGAAATCCTTGCCGATAAAGTAAAGAACATCAACATGCCCTTCGTTACGGAGCGCTGGTCAGGTGGTATGCTTACCAACTTCCAGACAACCCGTAAATCGATCCGTAAAATGACTTCCATCGATAAGATGAAGACTGACGGAACCTGGGATACGCTCAACAAACGCGAACGTCTTTTCAAAACACGTCAGCGTGAGAAACTCGACAAAACGTTCGGTTCAATTGCCGATATGACACGTCAGCCGGCTGCGATCTTCATCGTGGACATTCTCAAAGAACACATTGCACTTCACGAAGCAAAACGTCTGAACATCCCGACTTTTGCAATGGTTGATACCAACTCCGATCCGCGCCTGGTGGATTTCCCGATCCCGGGGAACGATGACGCCACAAAGTCAATCTCCATCATCCTCGATGCAGTTTGCGACGCGGTGAAAGAAGGACTCGAAGAGCGTAAGAATGCAAAAGCTTCCGATAAAGAAGACAAAGCAGAAGCAACAGCTGACGCAGAAGTAAAGGCAGAAGCAACAGCAGAAGACAAAGAATAACTCATTCAATTAATTAATACGATAATACAATAGCCATGGCAATTACAGCTGCTGAAGTAAATAAACTCCGTCAACAGACCGGAGCAGGTATGATGGACTGTAAAAACGCGCTGGTTGAGTCTAACGGAGACTTCGAACAGGCGGTAGATATCCTGCGCAAAAAAGGTCAGAAGATCGCTGCAAAACGTGGAGAAAACGAAGCGAAAGAAGGCGTTATCTTTGCTCAGACGACCGACGGAAACAAAGAAGGTGTGATCATGACCCTGAACTGCGAAACGGATTTCGTTGCGAAAAACGAGAACTTCCGCAACTTCGTTCAGTCAATCATGGACATCGCCGTATCAAACCTCCCGGAAACGGCTGAAGACCTCAAAAAACTTCCTTACGATTCAAAATTGTCCGTAGAGGAAAAGATCACTGAGCAAATCGGTGTGATCGGTGAAAAACTGGATCTCGCGGATTACGCAGTCGTAAAAGGGGAAACAGTGGTTGCATACAATCACCCCGGGAACCAACTGGCAACACTCATCAGCCTGAACAGCGGCTCTTCGGAAGCAGAAGAAGCAGGTCGCCAGGTTGCGATGCAGGTAGCGGCAATGAGCCCGATCGCGCTCAATAAAGACGGTGTGGATTCACGCACAATCGAACGCGAACTCGAAGTTGGAAAAGAACTTGCCATCCAGGAAGGAAAACCGGCAGATATGGCCGAAAAGATCGCTCAGGGACGTCTCAACAAATTCTTCAAAGAGAACACACTTCTCAGCCAGGAATTCGTTCGTGACAATAAACTGACTGTTGAGCAATTCCTTAACAGCACTGAAAAAGGTTTAACTGTAACAGCGTTCAAACGTTTTTCACTTAGCTAAGCGAAAATCAAATTTCAAATACGAAGCCGGGGCATCTGTCCCGGCTTTTTTTATGCCCGAAACCAGGTATTTATACCTGCTTTTCGACCTGCGTATAAACCCCTGATTTTCGATTATTTTGTCTAGCTAAATCCTGAAATCATACCCATCTAAAACACTAATTTACAATAAAATAACCTTTTAAAAACCAGTTAATTCTGCTAACCTGACCTGCTTGGATACTATTGTACAATCGATTCAAATTACGTTCCTTTATCGCACTAATAATAAATTTTAAAATCATGTCTACAGAACCATTTATCGGGGAAGTCAAAATTTTCGGCTTCGACTGGGCCCCGCGCGGTTACATGCTTTGTGCCGGACAGCTTCTTCCTATCTCAGCGAACGCAGCTCTTTTCTCGCTGATCGGAACCACTTACGGCGGAAATGGAATTCAAACATTCGCCTTGCCCGATTTACGCGGACGTATGCCGATCGGACAGGGACAGGGGCCGGGTCTTCCCGACTACGTAATCGGACAAATGGCCGGAACAACACAGGTGACGCTCACAACAGCTAATATGCCGGCGCACGTACACGACGGATCCATGTTACAGGTACGTCTGCCCGTTTCCACGGCACAGGCCGATGAGATCTCACCGCAAAACGCATACCTCGCGCCTACCGGTTCGGAAATGTTCACAACGTCGCCCAGCGCCGGAGCGTTTTACGGACCCTCTGCGATCGGTGGAACAACCGGTATTTCGGGAGCCAACATTCCGATGGGAATTATGAATCCTTATCTGGCAATGAACTACTCAATTGCGATTACGGGTATTTTCCCGAGTCGTCCTTAATTAAACCGTACTAAAAACAGCAGGAGTCGAATTCCATCTTCTCCTGCTTTATTATTTGAATTGCCATGCTGAAAGTCGGACTCTTATTACCACGATCAACCTACTATAACGCGATAAACTTCGACCTGTACGAAGGTTTTCGTGCAGGACTGGAACAACTCGGCCGCGATGATATTCAACTCATCACGGAGAACATCGGTTTCGGAACGGACCAGCAAACCTGCTACCGGCTCGCGGAAAAAATGCTGATCGAAGAACAGGTCCAGGTTGTATTTGCGTATGTCAGTCATCGGATGGCTCAGTTACTTCGCCCGCTTTTCATGGCTGCAAACAAGTTGCTCATTGTACTGGATGCCGGTGCCAATATGCCCCAGGAATGGCCTTCATCACCGAACATTATCTTCCATTCACTCCATAATTCACTGGGAGCATCCTTTTCGGCGCGAAAAGCAGTAAAAGACGGTCATCGCAGTGCAACCGTTCATACCGGCTATTACGACGGCGGCTACCTGCAGATTCACGCCGGTTTCAATGCATACGAAAATGCCGGCGGACGAGTTACCGGAACGCACGCCACGGGCTATTTGCGCGAAGAGTTCTCGATCACTCCGCCTGAAAATTCAAACTGTTTACTCTCTTTTTTTAGCGGCGATTTCATTCAGTGGTATTTCGAAGAACTGCAAAAGCAAGCTGGAGATGAACGTACAAGCGTGTACCTTCCTCCTTTTGGACTCGAAGAAAGCGTACTGGCACAAACCGACTTCATTCAACACCCCGTTCACGGAACCATTGCCTGGAGCAACAAACTCGACAACGTGGAAAACCAGACCTTCTGCAAAGCACTTGCTGATCGTGGCAGAGAAGCCAACTTGTTCTCATTACTCGGATGGGAAGCAGCCAGGCTGGCAAACCGGGCAACGGAAATAATGCACGCGCAAAATGGAAACGGCCGGAAAGCTTCCGCAGAATTACTCAACTTCAGTTTTGAAAGTCCACGGGGAACCATTCACTTTCATGAGAACAGCCATACAAGCCTCGGACCGATGTATTACGCCAGTGTGCAGGAACAGAACGGGAAATGTCAACTGGCAATCACCGAAACCATTCCGGTCGAAGAGGTCCGCAATACCTATGAAGAAATGATCAGTATCAAGCTTGAAAACAACATTTCGGGCTGGTACAATAGTTACGCCTGCATCTGATGAAAGAAAATCCACGCATCGTCGTTCTGTGTAGCGGAAAATCTGCACTACATGCAATCCAGTTACTGTCGCTGGAAGGTTATCTGGCCGGGCTTTTTGTAAAAACAACAGATACCGCGGTTACAGCGTTTCTTGAAAAGTTTGCCAAATCCCAAAAAATACCTTTTCATTGTATCTCAAAAAAAGCAGCGATACCTGAATTGCATCACTGGATCGAAACAGTAAAACCGGATGCCGCTTTCTCCATTAACTTTCCGTATCTCATTCCCGGAAATACACTTGCATTACTTCCGGAGCGCTTCATCAACTTTCACATGGGAACATTGCCGGCCTACCGTGGGCCGATGCCACTATTTGAAGTCCTGCGTGCCGGGGAAAGCGAAACAGAACTTTGTGTTCATCACATGACTCCCGGTTACGATGAGGGAAAGATCATTCTGCGCGAACCGATCCGGATTGAAAACGGAGAAACTTTCGGATCTCTTGCACTGAAATTTGCAGACCGGATTTCACTTGCCGCACAAAGTATTTGCCAGATGCTGACTTTCGGCAACAACCTGTATTCGGAAGAACAAAACGAAGAAGAAGCCGAATACCACGATTTTCCCGATACGGATGAAACTTCGGTACGTTGGCATTACATGACGGCCACGGAGATCATTCAGCTTATAAATGCCGGAAACCCCTGGAATAATGGAGCCGACGCGGTCATTAACGGGAAATCGCTGAAACTGATTTTCGGAGAATCGCTGGAAATAGTACACGACCAGTTACCCGGAACCGTGGTGAAAGTGCATGAAAACGGATCTGTGGATATTGCCTGTATCCGGAACGAAATTCTTCGATTACGAATCGTTTCCGATGAAAGCGGAATTCTGCCTGCGGCACGCATTTTAACTAAAAACGTTTCCCACGAACCTGTTTTTTAGTGATAACCATTCAAAAGTCATATATTTGCCGGACCGGAACAATTGAAATGTCCGGACTACTTTAATCTAAAAACACTTTTTATGAAAAAAAGTATACTCTCAACGCTCTTTGCACTTGTTGCAGTATGGAGTTTTTCCCAAACCCAATTCTGGTCGGATGACTTTGAAAGCGCCACGGCTCCCTCGAGTGGAACACGCACTCCGGAAAACAACGGCGGAAATGCCGCAACTCCGTATACAGCCTATTTCCTTCGGACGAATGGAAGTGACATTGATCTCAGCAACTTTTCAGACGGAATGCCTTACAGCAATTACCAGGGCACCTGGTTTTGGGCCGGTGAGGATCATGACAATGCCTTTGGCGTCGGGAACGAAGAACAGCAGATCGACTGGACCGGGATTGACATCACGGGCAAGCCGGGACTTTCTTTTCGCGGGCTTTTCGGAGCACAGGGAACCTCTGCCGCCTGGGATAACACGGCGTTTGGAAATTCATCGAGCGATTACATCATTGTCGAATACAGTGTGGACGGCGGCGCTTACCAAAAGTTGATCGCTTTTTACTCAAATAACCCGACGAACAAAATGCTTGCAGAAGATACAGACGGTGATTTGATCGGCGACGGCTCTACCCTGTCGAAGACCATGACCGAATTCAACAAAAGTATTCCTCAGACAGGCTCTACACTTGCTATTCGTATACGGGTTTTTTCCAACAATACGTACAACGAAGAGTGGGCCATTGACAATTTTCGTCTCTATTACGTATCCTGTGTAAATCCGACTATCACAGCCAACCCTCCAAACCGCACCATTTGTAGCGGAAGTAACACGACTTTTTCAATTAGTGCAAGCGGTGCCACGGCCTACCAGTGGCAGGTAAATACCGGAAGTGGTTTTTCAGATATTTCCAACGGAGGAGTTTATTCGAACGCCACCACAAGCACACTGACTATTACCGGTGCCACACCATCCATGAACGGATACCAGTATCGCGGCGTCGCGAAAAACGGAAGTTGTTCCACGAACTCCAACGCGGGAACGCTCACCGTTTCTAATCTTACGGTTTCCTCCAGTGCGAAAAACGATGTTTCGTGCAATGGACTAAGTAACGGATCTGCAGCGGTTGTAGCCAGCGGCGGAATTACACCCTATTCCTACAGTTGGTCCCCGAGCGGAGGAAGTTCATCTATTGCGACAGGACTTGCTGCCGGAACTTATACAGTTACGATTAACGATAACATCGGCTGTACGGCAACCAAAACGTTTACCATCAACGAACCATCGGCCTTATCCGTCTCATCTTCGAAAACGGATGTGACTTGTAACGGCGGATCGAACGGTACGGCAACCGTGAGTGTTTCCGGAGGAACTCCTTCCTATTATTATTCCTGGTCGCCTGCGGGTGGAACCGGCGCAACTGCCACAGGACTTGCAGCCGGAACTTACACCTGTACGATCAGTGATGCGAACGGTTGTTCAACTACAAAAACAGTAACGATCAACCAACCTGTAGCTATGAATGCTTCGACTTCGAAGACCGACGTTAGCTGTAATGGCGGTTCAAACGGAACGGCTTCCGTAAGTGTTTCCGGAGGAGCTACTCCATACAGTTATTCCTGGTCTCCGGCAGGCGGAACAAACGCAACGGCTACCGGACTTGCAGCGGGAACCTATACCGTTACAATTACGGATAACAACACCTGTCAGATCACGAAAAGCGTGACCATCACACAACCGACAGCGATCACTGCAACTACTTCCAAAACGGACGTAAGCTGCAACGGCGGATCAAACGGAACAGCAACGGTTAGCGCTTCGGGTGGTAACGGACCTTACTCTTATTCCTGGTCACCATCAGGCGGAACGAATGCAAGCGCAACGGGACTGGCAGCGGGAACATATACTGTAACGATCACAGACAATAACACCTGTCAGATTACGAAAAGCGTGACGATTACACAACCGACAGCGATCACGGCAACTACTTCCAAAACGGACGTAAGTTGCAACGGAGGATCAAACGGAACAGCAACGGTTAGCGCCACGGGCGGTACGGGACCTTACTCTTATTCCTGGTCTCCGGCGGGCGGAACAAACGCAACCGCTACCGGCCTTGCGGCAGGAACATATACCGTCACAATTACGGATAACAACACTTGTCAGATTACAAAAACCGTGACGATTACGCAACCGACGGCGCTCACTGCAACCACTTCCAAAACGGATGTAAGCTGCAATGGCGGATCAAACGGAACAGCAACGGTTAGCGCTTCGGGCGGTACAGGACCTTACTCTTATTCCTGGTCTCCGGCAGGCGGAACGAATGCAACCGCTACCGGGCTTGCGGCCGGAATGTATACCGTAACGATTACGGATAACAACACCTGTCAGATTACGAAAAGTGTGACGATCACCCAACCGACCGCAATCACGGCAACTACTTCCAAAACGGATGTAAGCTGCAACGGCGGATCAAACGGAACAGCGACAGTTAGCGCTTCGGGTGGTAACGGACCATACTCTTATTCCTGGTCTCCGGCAGGCGGAACAAATGCAACTGCTACCGGCCTTGCGGCAGGAACGTATACCGTAACGATTACGGATAACAACACTTGTCAGATTACAAAAACCGTGACGATTACGCAACCGACCGCAATCACGGCAACTACTTCCAAAACGGACGTAAGCTGCAACGGCGGATCAAACGGAACAGCAACGGTTAGCGCTTCGGGTGGTAACGGACCTTACTCTTATTCCTGGTCACCATCAGGCGGAACGAATGCAAGCGCAACGGGACTGGCAGCGGGAACATATACTGTAACGATCACAGACAATAACACCTGTCAGATTACGAAAAGCGTGACGATTACACAACCGACAGCGATCACGGCAACTACTTCCAAAACGGACGTAAGTTGCAACGGAGGATCAAACGGAACAGCAACGGTTAGCGCCACGGGCGGTACGGGACCTTACTCCTATTCGTGGTCTCCGGCAGGCGGAACAAACGCGACCGCTACAGGACTTTCGGCCGGAACATATACCGTAACAATTACGGATAACAACACCTGTCAGATCACAAAAAGCGTGACCATCACTGAACCGACGGCAATCACTGCAGCCACTTCCAAAACAGACGTTAGTTGTAACGGCGGATCAAACGGAACAGCATCGGTAACTCCATCCGGCGGAACAGCACCTTACAGCTATTCCTGGTCGCCAGCGGGCGGAACAAATGCAACTGCTACCGGGCTTGCCGCCGGAACGTATACCGTGACCATCACGGACCAAAATTCCTGCACAATTACAAAAAGCGTAACGATCAACGAACCGACCGCTATAACTGTAAACCTGGATGCCCAAACGAATGTAAGCTGTAATGGCGGAGCCAATGGTTCGGCAACCGTTAGCGTAAGCGGCGGTAGTGGAAACTATAGCTATGCATGGTCACCATCAGGCGGAACAGCAGCCACAGCAAGTGGTCTTGCGGCCGGGACATATACCGTGACGATTACGGATGATAATTCATGTTCGGCTACGCAAAACGTAACGATTACCGAACCGGCTACTCTTTCTGCAAACATCAGTTCTCAGACAAACCTGAGCTGTAATGGTGCTGCAAACGGTTCAGCTACGATTAGCGTTACAGGCGGAACGGCTCCTTACCAGTATTCCTGGTCTCCGTCAGGCGGATCTGCGGCTACCGCAAGCGGACTGGCTGCCGGAACTTATACAGTAACCGTTACGGACGATAACTCATGCACGACGACGCAAACCGTTACTATTAGCGAGCCTGCCATGTTGAGTGCTTCGTCATCTGCGACAGATGTCAGCTGTAATGGCGGAGCGAACGGCACGGCAACCGTGAGTGTTTCCGGAGGAATTTCCCCCTATAATTATTCATGGTCTCCTTCCGGAGGAGCAGCGGCTACAGCGACCGGACTCACCGCCGGATCGTATACCGTGACCATCACAGACCAGAATTCCTGCACAATCACAGAAAATGTAACGATTAACGAACCGACCGCATTGACAGCAACCCTGGATGCACAAACAAATGTGAGCTGTAACGGCGGATCTAACGGTTCGGCAACGGTTAGCGTAAGTGGCGGTAGCGGAACATATAGCTATGCATGGTCACCATCAGGCGGAACAGCATCCACAGCAAGCGGACTTGCAGCAGGGACGTATACAGTTACAATAACGGATGACAATTCCTGTACGACTTCACAAAGTGTTACGATCGTCGAACCCACTGCTTTATCGGCGGCGATCAGCGCTCAGACAGATGTTAGCTGTAACGGTGGAAATAACGGTTCCGCAACCGTTGACGTAAGCGGAGGAACCGCTCCATATCAGTATTCATGGGCTCCGACGGGCGGAACAGCCGCTACGGCTACAGGTCTGGACGCCGGTACCTATACTGTAACAGTCACTGATGACAATGCCTGTATACAAACACAATCGGTAACGATTACCGAGCCGACACCGATCGTTGTTTCCGCTTCGCAAACAAATGTGAGTTGTAATGGCGATTCGGATGGATCAGCTTCTGTTACCGTTTCAGGAGGAGTAGCACCTTATTCGTATTCGTGGACACCTTCCGTGGGTACAACGGCTTCGGTTACCGATCTTGCGGCAGGCACCTATACCGTAACAATTACGGATGCAAACAACTGTTCGGAAACCGAAAACTTTACCGTTACTGAACCGCCGATGATCACATCCTCAGAAACGCAGGTTGCCTGTGATTCATTCGAATGGACCGACGGAAATACGTACATGACTTCAGGAAGCTATACGCAAACGCTCTCCTCCGTTGTTTCGGGCTGCGACTCGGTTGTGACACTCAACCTTACTATCAATGCCAGTTCCTTTGAAAGCGAAACGGTTGAAGCCTGCGGCTCTTACACCTGGACAGACGGAAATGATTATAATACGTCGGGAACCTATACCCAAAACCTGACGACGGTGAACGGATGCGACTCCATCGTTGAGCTCGTGCTGACCATCAACAGCCTTCCGACACCGACAATTACGTCAACGGATGGTGTTACATTGATGGCGCAGGGCACAACCAGCACGTATCAGTGGATCAACTGTTCGGATAATTCACCGATAACGGGAGCGACTTCGAATACCTTTGTGGCAGACGAAAACGGAAATTATGCCGTGATCTTTACATCTGCGCAGGGTTGTCAGGATACTTCATCCTGCTTCGAAGTAACAACCGTGGGCATCAACGAACTTGAAAATTCAAATGTGTCCGTAACGGTTTACCCGAACCCGACCGGCGGAAGTTGTTTCATCAGCCTTTCCGGAATTTCGGAAACAGCGTTGTTCATTTACGACGCGCATGGCAAACTGGTAGCGCACTTTGAACACGTGACAGATGGCCAGGAAGTTTCACTCGACAGTATGCAACCGGGAGTTTACCTTGTTCGTGGAATCCACGCATCAGGTACCTGGACGCAGCAGTTGATCCGCCAATAACGAATGAGCGATAAATAAATATCAGGACCGTCCGCCTTTGCGGACGGTTTTTTTATGGGCAGGCCGCTGATCCACTACCACCGGGTTTCCTTTTTTCACTATATTTGCGCGACTCCAATTTTCCGGGTAATGAAGTACAAACGTATTCTTTTGAAACTGAGCGGCGAGTCACTCATGGGTGATAAGCAGTTCGGAATTGACAATAACAGACTCAGTGATTACGCCCGACAGATCCGGGAAATTCACCAACTGGGAGTTGAGATCGCGATCGTGATCGGTGGCGGAAACATTTTCAGGGGAGTTCAGGCGGAAGAAGGCGGGATGGACCGTACGCACGGAGATTACATGGGAATGCTTGCCACAATGATCAATGCGATGGCCCTGCAGTCTGCACTCGAATCGCACGGAGTGATGACACGCTTGCTCTCAGCAATTGAGATGAAAGAGATCGCAGAACCGTTTATCCGCAGAAGAGCCGTTCGTCACCTCGAAAAAGGACGTGTGGTGATCTTCGGAGCCGGAACCGGAAATCCTTTCTTTACAACCGATTCCGCCGCATCCCTGCGCGCGATTGAAATCAATGCAGATGTTATCCTAAAGGGAACACGTGTCGACGGAATTTACACCGCGGATCCGGAAAAAGATAAGACAGCTACCAAATACGACCGCATCAGTTTTGACGATGTATACGCCAACGGCCTGAAAGTAATGGACCTTACGGCATTTACCCTGTGTAAGGAAAATGATCTTCCGATCATTGTTTTCGATATGGACACGCCCGGAAACCTGAAGGCACTCATGGAAGGCGAACAGGTTGGTACAATCGTTTGTTAAAACGGATGCATTGCTAAATTTAAATAAAAGAACATGACCGAAGAACTGAACATGATTTACGAGGATTTCAAAACGGCGAATAAAAAATCGCTGGACCACATGGAAAACGAACTCGTAAAGATCCGTGCCGGAAAAGCCACCCCGTCGATGCTCAGCAGTGTTTCCGTCGATTACTACGGTACACAAACCCCGCTTGCACAGGTAGCGAACATCACGACTATGGATGCCCGAACACTCACCGTGCAACCCTGGGAAAAAACGATGCTCAACGAAATTGCCAAAGGAATTATCAATGCAAACCTCGGATTTGCACCTCAAAACAATGGCGAACAACTGATCATCAGCGTTCCCCCGCTCACCGAGGAACGTCGCCGTGACCTGGTAAAGCGTGCAAAATCAGAAGCTGAAAATGCGAAGGTAGCCGTGCGTAACAACCGCAAGGATGCAATGGATATGCTGAAGGAACTCAAAAATGACGGACTTGCCGAAGACATCGTGAAAGATGCAGAGAACGAGATTCAGCAGATCACTAATAACTACACGAAACGTGCAGATGATCTGCTCGAAGCAAAGGAAAAAGAGATCATGACAATCTGATCGAATGACATACATTTAAAAAAGCGGAAACTGAAATTTCCGCTTTTTTTGTACCCGGTAACCTCAATGAGGTTCGAATTTGTCGAGCCAAAAAAAAGCGGCCGGAGCCGCTTCTGGAAGTTATTTGTATTTCAAGTTTATTCGTTCATCGTCAGTAAACCGAAACGTTCTTTTCTTCGGAGGAAGGTATACAGCAACATGGTACGGTTTTTATAATCGATGCGGAAGAGTTTGGGTACGGCAACGGTTCCTACATCCTTTCGCGAGAAGAAAGTTTTACGCTCCATTTCGCCGTCTTCAAGATCGAGGGTTACGAGTGCTACCCGGTTCTTTTTCTTATCGAATCGCGCATAATTGATCGTATTGTCGTCGTCCACGATAAACTTGCCGTTTTCATCGTAATTCTTTTCACTGTCGTTGAAGATGAAACAGAGTTTTCCGTCATCGACAAAGCGTGCATAACTACTGAAAGGTCCGCCGTCATTCGTGCTCACCTGTCGCTTCAGGATCTTTTTCAGCCAGGCAAAACGTCCGTCTTTGTTGATTTTAAATGCGATGATGTCGTTGTAATAATAGTAATATGTGGTCGTGGTGCTTCCGTTTTGATTGTAGTGCGTCACAACCCGCACGTAATATTGCTCGATCGAACCGACAATATCCCCGTTTTTAGTCACTTCCGTATTGCGCATGATGTAGTTATACAACTGCGGCTGACCTTTTCCTTTGGAAGCACGCTTGTCTGCCTTTTTCTTTTGCTTATCGGACCAGCCTTCCGTGATAAAATCTTTGGAAAAGTCCTCGAAGCTTTCGCTGATTACCTGCTTTTTATCAAAATCGGCAATGATGCTGAACACGCCCTTGATACCGGACGCTTTACTTTTGCTATACAAACCGGTCAGGGTAAACAGGTTGTCATTGTTCCCCGTAAGGATCAGCGTACGCGCCACGCGTCCGCCCATGTCGAGTGAAAACTCATCCAGGCCATCCGGTGTGATCTGGTAAATGTGCATGGATTTGAAAGAGCGTTTTTTGAGTTTTTGCCCGTCTTCCAGCGAGTATTCCTCGATGGCCATGAAAAAGTCTCCGGTATTGGACAGGTACAGTGCCGTAATATCGGCCAAACCGTCCTCGAAAGGCAATTCGTATTCACCTTCCGAATTCACATTCAGTTCACTGTCGTATACTTTGTAACCGTAAGTGGTGTGCTTGCTTTTTCGTTCCACCACTTCCCAGTAAACGGTAAAAAACTCGTCATCGCGGGAAGCCAGGATTGAAAAGCTTTTACTGGAACGCTTTTTCTCGGCCGTCAGGCGCCCTACTTCCATCGGGTCACCGACCGGTTCGATATTCTTTGAGAACTCCTGCATGTACAGGATCTCTTCCGTTCCGATCTTATCGCTCATAAAGACGTATAGTTTTCCCTTGAGGGCGATACAGTCTTCAAAACTGGTCATGTTGTTATCGACCGACATTTTAATACGGCCCGTGGCACTCATCACGAAGGAAGAATGATAAGTTACATAAAGCGAGGAAAAAATTTGTCCCTTATAACGAAGTGCAAAGAAGTCTTTGCCGGATACGGGAAGCAGGTTTGTTACACGTCCCGGTGACTTTTCGGTGAGCCCCCAGTCAATTTTGTAAGCGTGGAGCCGCGGTGTGATAAGCCCTAACAGGCAGATGGTTAGAAAGATTTTTTGTTTCATAACAGCTATATAAGTTTAAAATTGCGTGCCGAAAGATACGAAACAATGCGTATACGTTTTAATACATTGAATCAATTAATCGAGTTAAAGGGCCCTTGCTAATGCACCACTATTTGTCCCCTAACTTTAAAATACCGAAGCGATGTTTTTTTCTATTGTTGGGAGATATCGCACACAAGAGAATAGAATTATTATACTGACGAAACAGTCGTGGCACGGCATTAAACTTGGGATCGTTCATCGTGAAAAGTGATTTGCGATTCATTTCTCCTTCAGCTGAAATTGTCACAAGTGCCACACAGTTTGCTTTTGGATCATAAAAAACAGGACTTTGGAAAGTTACAAACCTACTCCTTATTTTTAAAGTATTCCACAAATTGCCTGTTGAATCATAATTATTAGAATTATCATTAAACAGAAAGCATAATTCCTTTTTGTACAAAAAAGAGGAATAGCTACCATATTGGCCCCCATCGTTTAAACTATGTTGATTTTTACGAATCTTTTGAATCCATAAAAAATCAGCATTTTTATTAATCTTAAAAGCCTTAATATCATAAAAATAATAATCGTGAAATGTACTTACGGGTCCAGTACCTGTAGTAGGTCCAATGGACGAATGGGACTCTTCACACTCTTCAATAGCTCCGTAAGCGGCCCCATCTTGAACGAATAGATTACTTAATTTATAGTGGTGTTTTTGCTCTGCCATTAATCCGGTTGGTATGGCTGAAAAAGCTTTAAAACTCGATTTTAAAACAATTCCTTCCTCAAGACCGATGGCCATTACAAAGATTCCGTCAGTATCTTCGGATTGTTGATCATCTCCATAAAGCCCCAGTACCATTAAACGATTGTCTATTTCGCAACATTTAACCTTATGCAATACTTTCGTACCTGCATCTAACACAACCTCTTTCAACTGCCCGGGAATAACCTCATAAAGATGCATCTTTTTTGAGCGTTGAGCTATCTTTTTTTTAGAGGACGATGAAAATTCGGGAACAGTCATAAATAGATTCCCCTGATTGGAAAGATAATATTCAGAAATTCCGACTAAGTGATCTTCGAAAGGTAATGAGTACTGGCCTTCGGAGCGGATTTTAAAATCCACATCATAAATTCTAAAAAACCGTGTTGTTCGTGAGGTCTTCCGGGCAGAATTGTCAATCCAGTAAATCGTAAAAAACTGTTTGTTCGGAGAGGAAAAAGTCCAAATGTTTTGACCAAAAACCAGTTCGTCTAAAGGTATTTCTCCAAGTTCAACCGGGTCTTTTAAAAGCTCCGTGTTGTCTGCTACCTCCTGGATATATAAGATATTTTTCTTCTTACCCCTATCCCTCAGAAGAAGACACGTTTTCTCCCGACATGAAATGATCTTCTCAAAAAGAAGTTTATCGTTTTTTGTTTTTATTTTCAATCTTCCCGTAGCACTTAATGTCAATACCACATGTCGTGTAAAATATGCCGATGCATATTTCCCCGGACCAGAAGACCGAAGTGCTAAAAAATTCTTTTCCGTGACTGGAAACAGGTCGAGTAATCTACCCCGTTCCTTTATAATTGGCCCCCATTCGAGATCATAGGCATGAACCTTCGGCATTATAAAAATAAGGAGAAAGATGATCAGGATGGTTTTCTTCATGATTAATAGAAATTATGAAAATGCTTTAAAAGGAAATCTATACTGGTTGATGGTGTAAATTTTTAAAGGCGTTATTACCGTACCAACTGAATCCCCAGGTAATTGTCCGGTGTAATGCGTTTCAGTTCTGCTTTGACCGTGTCATTGACCTGCAGTGTATCGATAAATGCATGCACTGTTTCACGGGTTACGGCTTCGTTGGTGCGGGTAAGTCCTTTCAGGGCTTCATACGGTTTTTCATACCCTTCCCGGCGCAATACGGTCTGGATTGCTTCTGCCACCACGGCCCAGTTGTTCTCGAGGTCCTTGCGGAAAGCCGATTCATTAAGCAAGAGCTTATCCAGCCCCTTCAACGTCGATTTAAATGCAATGAACGTATGTGCAAAAGGCAAACCGACTGTTCGCAACACGGTTGAATCAGTGAGGTCGCGTTGCAATCGGGAAACCGGAAGTTTCTCAGAAAGATGCCCGAACACGGCATTGGCGATCCCGAGGTTTCCTTCCGAATTTTCGAAGTCGATCGGGTTTACTTTGTGCGGCATGGCCGAAGAACCGACCTCTCCTGCTTTCAGTTTCTGCTTGAAGTAATCAGTGGAAATATACATCCACATATCGCGATCGAGGTCGAGCACGATCGTGTTGATGCGGCGCAATGCGTCAAACAGGGCCGCCATGTTATCGTAATGTTCGATCTGCGTGGTGGTCTGGCTGCGCTCAAGTCCGAGTTTTTCGGCCACGAAGCGATTCGCAAAATCAACCCAGTTGTGTTCCGGGTAAGCCACGTGATGCGCGTTAAAGTTACCGGTCGCTCCGCCGAACTTCGCGTTAAACGGAACAGCTAAAAGTGCAGTTCGCTGCTGTTCGAGTCGTTCGGCAAAAACCTGGATCTCTTTTCCCAAACGAGTCGGAGAAGCCGGTTGTCCGTGCGTACGTGCAAGCATCGGGATGTCTTTCCACTCACCAGCAAAAGCATGCAGTCTCGAGATCAATTTGTCCAGCAATGGCAGGTACGTTTCGTGAATGGCATCCTTCAGCGAACGTGGGATGGAAGTATTGTTAATGTCCTGGGAAGTCAGCCCGAAATGCACAAATTCGGTATACGCTTCCAGGCCAAGTTCGTTCATTTTTTCCTTGACAAAATACTCGACCGCTTTCACATCGTGATTGGTCGTACGCTCTGTTTCCTTGATCCGGAGCGCATCGGATTCACTGAAGTTTTTGCAGATATTGCGCAATTCCTCAAAACGCTCCTTTGGAAAAGTGTCCAGCGGACGAATACCGCTTTCCACGAGGGCGATCAGGTATTCCACTTCCACGAGGACGCGGTAGCGAATGAGTCCGAATTCCGAAAAATACGGTCGAAGTTCGCTTGTTTTTTGTTCGTAACGCCCGTCGGAAGGGGAAATTGCGGTTAAGGCATTTAACTCCATTGTGTGCATGTTGTCTAAAAAATCAGAAGCGACAAAGATAGTGAGAAAAACGGATACCGGGAAAATTTTACGGCAAACAAAAGCGCTTCTGCCAAAGAGTTGTAATTTTGAAGCATGCAGTTTTTACGGCATTTCCGGCTCGGGCTCCGCGCGTATGTGGATGCATTCCATTTCATCAACCGCAACCGGCTGTACTGGTATTATTTCATTCCCGCATTCCTGATGCTCGGGATCTATAAGGTCGGTGAACAACTCGAACAACGCGTCTACCTGCCGAAAACGGATACCATGAACGACATTATCTGGTACATTTTCGATGTCCTGCTCGAAGTTTCGCTGGCAATCCTGTTGATGAAGTTCGCCAAATACCTCGTCGTGATCCTGCTTTCTCCCCTGCTCTCTCACCTTTCCCAAAAGTGCGAACGGATCATTACGGGAAACCGTTATCCTTTCAGTATGCCACAGTTGTGGCACGATGTCCGCCGCGGGATTCGCATCGCGATTCGCAATGTGATGTGGGAATACTTTTTCTTCCTGATCATTTACATTGTTGCCGCGATCGGCTGGAAATCGGCCGGTTCCTCGCCTGTTTTCTACCTTACCTTCGTCATCGGCTTTTTCTACTACGGCTTCAGCTTCATCGATTATGTGAACGAAAGGCGACGACTCGACGTGGATGAAAGCATCCTGTTTGTTCGGGCGCACCGCGGACTGGCCGTTGCGATCGGGGCGATCTATTCCCTGCTGATCTTCGTTCCCGTGGATCTCGGGAAACTCTTTGCTTTTCAAGCCATTCAAAGCGAACCTATTTACACCGTTTCAAACATCGCGCTGCACTTTTTCCTCTGGGCCTGCGCTTCCATGGCACCCATCCTGGCAATTGTCTCCGCTACGCTTTCCATGCATCGCCTGGTAAACCTAAAAACAAACATTTATTCCGAGCGAACCGAATAATTTTAATATATTCGTTACCCGATAGAATATCATTTTTCGAAACTTATGAAACTAAAGTTAATCACTTTACTTATCGTATTGTATGGAATGAATACCGCTGCCCGGGCGCACGGCACACCGATTCCGACAGACACTACTACCAGCCTGATCGACCGGTCAGCAGCGCTCATCATGATCGACGAAGGTCGCAAATTCTATGACGAGGGACGCAACCGCGATGCCATCATTAAATTTCGCCAGGCAGCCATCAAGGATCCGAATTCCTGGAAAGGCCCTTTTTGGGTGGCACGCTGTCATTACAATTTAAATAACTACGGTTATGCCCTGCAATACGCGAACGAAGCGATCTCCAAAGAACCGCTCGAAGTGGACCAGGAAGTGTACGAACTGCTCGGAAAAAGCTATCACCGTCTCGGAATGCTCGATTCGGCGCTGGTCAACTACCGGATTGCGCTTGAAAAACTCAGCTCAAATCGTGCCCGTGAACTCCGCGTACAACACCACATCGACGAATGCCTGTTCGCACAAAAAGCGCTCGCTTCCGAGCCCGAAAAGATCAAAATGCACCTTTCCGGAGACATCAACTCGGGTTACAACGATTATTCCCCCGTACTCACAGACGGCGGAAAAACGATTTACTTTGTTTCACGCAGGGCTAACACGACCGGCGGCGGGCAAAACCCGGACGACCAGGAATATTTTGAAGATATTTACCGCGGTACTTACGATCTGGAGACAGAGCAGTTCGACAGTATCACCAACAGCCTGGGCCGCCTGAACTCCGAAGGTTTCGATGCCCTTTCATACCTTTCCCCGGACGGGCTCTTTGGATTAATGACCCTCAATACGACTAAGGCCGACACACGACTTGAAACGGACGGTTCCGATATCTGCGAGGTCGAATTTACCGACAAAGGACAATGGTCCTCCCCGAAACTAATCAAAAACAAATCGATCAATACCAGCTACTTTGAAGGCGCCGCAACAATGACTGCCGATGGAAACACGATGTATTTCGTAACCGATCGCAAGGCTGACAAAACACTCAGCGACATTTACTTCGTTCAGAAAAACGGTAAAAAGTGGGGCGAGGCAAAACCGCTTCCGGCCATTATCAATTCGGAAGGAAATGAAACAACGCCCTATATCACTCCTGACGGAAGATACCTCTTTTTCAGTTCCGACGGACACCTTGGAATGGGAGGTTACGATATTTACGTAAGTGAGAACATGGGTGATACCTGGTCTACCCCGGTGAATCTCGGCCCGGCCTTTAACACCGTGAACAACGATACGCATTTCCAGTATTATCCGGACCTGCAAACGGCTGTGATGGCAACGTTCCAGATCATTGGTGAAAAAGCCAGCCTGGACATTTACAAAGTGGACATGTCTTCTTTTCGTTTTCCGCAATAAAACCCGATAAATATGATCGAGCGATACCGCATGGATCTTTCCTACGACGGTTCCGCATATTTTGGCTGGCAGGTTCAGCCGCGACAGATCAGTGTACAGGAAACCATCGAACGCGTGCTGCGTAAACTTTACCCGGAAACGGAAGTAAGTGTTACTGGCTGCGGACGAACCGACACCGGAGTGCATGCGCGTAATTACGTGCTTCACACGGATCTGCCTGCAACGCGCAGCACTGAGCAGTTGCTGTTTAAGATGAACCGCATGCTCCCTGAAAGCATCGCGATCCATGCGATCGAACTAACAACCAGTGATTTTCACGCACGCTTCGGGGCAAGTCGTCGCACTTACCGCTACTACGTGCATACCCGGAAGGATCCGTTTTTAGCCGGTAAAAGCCTGCTTCTTTCCTTCGAACCGGATTTTGAAAGGATGCAGGAAGCGGCCGCAGAACTGCTGGGGAAACATGACTTTACATCCTTTTCGAAGTTGCATACAGACGTAAAGACAAATATCTGCACGGTTTACAGCGCAAACTGGGTGAGGGTTTCCGACAGCCGGTTCTATTTCGAGATTACCGCGGATCGCTTTTTAAGAAATATGGTACGCGCTGTTACGGGAACGCTACTGGACGTTGGTAAGGGAAAATGTGAGGTTGCCGATATGAAACGAATCCTGAACGAAAAGGACCGCGGAGCGGCGGGGAAATCGATTGCCGCACACGGACTGTATCTCTGGCAGATCGCCTATTGAACCGGATCAGTGAATCCGGAACTTACAGTATTTGATGATGCTGCCGCGTTGCGTGAAAAGCGTTTCATAATGCGTTTTAATATGCAGTATCTCGCGCGTGGTCGGATCGAGTTTTTCGGGAAGTTCACCGTACAGGTCCCAGGTCAGCTCCAGACATTCGTACGGAGTTTCACGAATTTCTTCTTCTGTAAATTCAAAGAGCACATCGCTATCCGTTTTCAGGTGAACAATCCCGCCCGGTTTCAGAATTTTCCGGTAACGTTCGATAAACGGTTTTGAACTCAGGCGCTTATTCACTTTTTTCGGCTGCGGATCCGAAAAGGTCAGCCAGATCTCCGATACCTCGTTTTCTGCAAAGTAATCCGTTATAAAATCGATCTTTGTTCGCAAAAAGGCCACGTTATTCAGTTCGCGCTCCAGCGCTTCTTTTGCACCGACATACATGCGTGCCCCCTTGATATCGACACCGATGAAATTTTTATCCGGGAAAAAACCGCCGAGCCCGACACTATATTCGCCTTTGCCGCAGCCTAATTCAAGAACGATCGGGTTATCATTTTTAAAGTAATCACGATGCCAGTTTCCTTTCAATGCGAACGGCTCTCCGATCACCGGTTCGAAGGTGTTGGCAAAATCTTTCATTACGGCAAAACGTCTGAGTTTATCCTTTCCCATGCTGCAAAAATAAAAATCAATCCCGAACGAAGGAAGATTCATTTCACGCCCAGAACGATCAAAGCCGAAATGCAGCGAACTTCAATCTCACCCGGCTGACCAACGGAAATGGTTTGAAAACGCGCGAATGACAATCCTGTAAAAACGAATTTTAATTCGTCCCTTTCCAATTAACTGTGAATCAGATTGACTTTTACACCAACTGCTGCGACTGTTCAATCACCCGTTTCACACAATTTCAATTTCATAGATTTGCCGTGCAATCAGATACTTATTTTAATTTATGAAACTCAGAATTACAAAATCGTTAGCATTGGCAGCTTTTATGTTGTCTGCTACAGCAGCCCAGTCCCAGATCAAGATCAGTAAGGTGGTGAACGGAACACGCACAGCTGTTAAGAGCGGCGACAAGGTCGATATCCGGATCGGGGACGACGAGGTTGCCATTGACAATATTGTGGCTGAACTCGATATCGCCGCCTTCACGAAAACGTACAAATACGACCTCGTTGGCATTTATTACATGTCCAACGGACATATTTTGGGCTATTATGAGCACCAGTTCGAGTCACAACTCAATACTAAAAAATACGGTGGAAAAGGCGTGATCCCGGTTTACGTGTACGACACGAAAAATTTTAAGGAAACGGATTACCGTGTAATGGCCGAAGGAACTTATTATGCCGGGGCGGAATCCGGAGGACGTGAAATAGTCGTAAAAGGATACTACATCACCGGTGAAGAAGGATATTTCGACGCATACGACAATTACAAGTTTCGAAATACCTATTCCGAAGGGGAGCCGCTCATGAAAGTGCCGTTCAATACGGTTTTCAGTCCGGAGGCAATTGCGGCATACAAACTCAAAATGGCTCATTTTACGGTAAGCGAATTGTCCGCTACTTTTGAAGATCGCGTAAAGTGGAACATCGCCCAGTATGTTGCACCTTATATCGCCACCCCGATGTACGGAGCACTTGCCGACGGATTCCAGGAGGTTTGGGACGCCAAAGTTGAAGCTGTATTGGCCGAGAACGATCCGGATAAGGCCGCAGCTGCAGCCGAACAGCTTGAAAAAGATTACGAGTTGATGAAAGCCGTTTCGCAAAAAGACAAGTCCGCGCTGAAAACGATGAACAAAGAGATCAAATCCATGACTTCAACCGAAGAAAAATGGCAGCTCATTAAATCAAACGCCTAATTATCGACCACAAAAACGATTCGGAAGGGATGGACTACCATCCCTTTTTTTTGTGAATGATGAAGCCTACGTGAAGCATAAAAAAAGCCGCTCCTTTCGGGAACGGCTTCCTATACTTTTGAAGATCTTTAGAAAGGCAGATCATCATCGTCATTGTCTGAACCGGCCTGCGAACCCGAAACATTTTGGACCGGGTCGAGGTTCATCGCTGAAGCTCCACCCTGCGGAATGTTACCTCCCTGGCTGCCCATTTTCTCAATGCGCCATGCTTCGAGCGTGTTGAAATACTTGGTCTCACCCTGCGGGCTCACCCACTCTCTTCCACGGAGGTTGAAAGAAACTTCTACCTGGTCATTTACAGCGACGGTATCGAGCAGGGAGCAGCGATCCTGGGTCATTTGGAAGGAAATATGCTGCGGATACATGCTGGACGCGTCTGTCACCACAAATTCTCGTTTGGCGAACTTTTCCGAAACCTGCTGGGTTTCGAACACTTCTTTTACTACTCCGGATAATTTAAACATGTTATTGTCTGTTTTTGATTTTTAATTATTAAATGCGAGCAAGGTCATCCATGCCTCCATTATTTGATTGTTTTTCAGGTATTCTGCTGCTTTTTCGTGCAAGGCCAGTTCGAGTTTTTCGGCCTGATCTTCTAAAGATACGAAAAGATCGCTTAACTCGGTCAGTTTGAATTCATTGACCTCTGTTTCGTCCGGCAGCGCCTCTACTCCGGCGAGTTTCCCGAGGTCGTTTCCCGTAAGTACGTTACTTTTCCGCACATCTTCCGGAAGCTGATCGAAACCGATCCCGCAGGTTGTAAGCGGTTTGAGTATCTCAAACATCGCATGTTGGTCGGCACGGCAATACCAGTTTCCGCCCATGCGCGCCACGAGGTCGATCTTTTGCTGATCGATCATTTGGTTTTCGTCCAGTACCGCCTCATTCACATGAATCCGCAATACTTCGCACACCACCAGGTTTCCCGCAGCACCCTGATCGCCCAGTTCAATGACTTCACGCACCTTGCATTCGAATTGCACCGGTGATTCCGCCACGCGCGCCGGTTTTATAATATCCGAAGCAAGCGGTGTGAACCCGGCTTTCACGAATTCGTCGACCTCCGACGGGTACGGTGAACTGCTGAGACTCATCTGCTCAACGATCGCGTAATTTACGATGTTGATCACCACTTCCGGAACGGCTTTCACATTGTTATAGGTATCCTTCAGCGTATTCGTGCGCCCGTTGCGTGCCGGCGAAAAGATCATGATCGGCGGGTTGGCGCTAAACACGTTGAAAAAACTAAAGGGTGAAAGGTTGTGATTTCCGGCACTATCAACCGTAGAAGCAAATGCAATCGGTCGCGGCCCCACGGCTCCGAGCAGGTAGTGATGAAGTTTCGGAACGGGTATTTCTTTCGGATCAATGGACAACATATTGCTTCTTTTTTCAGGGAAACAAAGGTATAAAACCAGTACAAAACGCCCAAGTAAAAGATTTCAACAGTTTTAAAAATCAGCTTAGACCTGTGCGTTTTTAGTCAATTTTGACCGAAATCCGTTGTCCTGGTGCCCCGATCCGCCTAATTTGCAACAAAACTTCGAATCCAAACTAAAAAACTTAACGATGCGCATATTACTCTCAATTACGGTTTCATTCGTTTTTAGTATTCAGCCGTACGCCCAGTTTTCACGGATGGTGAATCTTTTTGAAGAGGCCAATTTCAGAAACAGTGTTATACCACCAAACGGCACCTCACAAAAGGCGTTTTACATGTATAATGATTCCAATGACAACCTTTTTCTAAATTACTTTGATTACAATGATCGGGGAGATTTTACAAACCTGACCGGAACACCGGTTTTTATCCAGGCCGAACATTATGCGTTGACGGACGTATTTGAAATTGACAGCAGTCAATTCGCCGTTGTAATCATGCATCGGACTACAGATAATTTTGCGCGCTATTCGGTTCACCTGTTAAATACAAATACAGGTTCTTTGCAAAGCTTTAGCGATCCCACGAATTATTGCCAGGGCTTTGTACGCAGTCAATTGAAGAACGACAGCATCGTGACCTACATTTCCGAATATGCCGGAGCACTTAAGCGGATGACACGCCCGCTGAATGACCTTTCACAAACCAACTCACAGGACATCTTTCCGAACTTTACCTATATACAGGCTATGCAGGGAAGCACATTTGTGAACGATTTTGATATTGCCCCGGACGGAACGGAATACGTGTGTTTTGCACAGGGGGCTAAAAAGATCATCAAATACTTGAATGGAAACGTCATTGCCGGAAATACGGCCTGGACATCAACCTATAGCGTAAACCAACTTATTCATGCGGATGGTTCCGTTTCAATTCTGAGGGGAAACAAACGGTACCATTTTACGAGTGATCTGACATCGAATACATCAGAACTGCTTCCATACCTGAAAATGGATCCTCCTTATGCGTACTATGAGGATGTGATCGCTTTTAACGGGAACGTCATAATCGGGCAATATCGAAACGACGGTTTTCGCCTGTTCACCTGCGACGAAAATTTTGCAGTGCTGGACTCTGTTAATTTAGAACACGGAATCAACCTGAACCGACTTATCGCTAAAGACAATGCTTTTTTTGTTTGCGGATCGAGTGGGGCTCACTCCCAGAATTCGACACTTACCGGCTTACCACTGACGGGGTTCAATTCGAGCAACCTGGTACTTATAAAAGCAAACTCACTTTCAACTCTTCAGCCGATCATTGATTATTCGCAATGGTTAAAAACAAGTAAAATCGCTATTTCACCCGGGAATGGTTCAAATCTGTTAGGAAGAGAGAACGGCTTCAATCCTGGCGCCGGATATTATTCAAACGGAACGGACAGCGCCATAACGATATTTGCAACAATGAGTTTATTCAATGCCTACCGGAACGGCCAGTTAAGCGGTACCAACCATGATTTATATCAAAACGACGAACTCCCGGGCCCGTATACAGATTCTTCTTTTCAATCGCTCGAAAATACCTGGAAATACACACGCGGATACTATGTATCGAAAGACATGGTGGAGCAACACGTAGCGGTGATCACTTACGGAAATCCCAATTACTTAGCTCCTTTCGGAATACGGGAATGGCCCGCGCACGGCGATCCGGCACTCGGACAGGCTGCCAACCTCGCCCCTTTTGTTGATGTAAACAGCAATGGAATTTACGAACCTTACGAAGGAGATTACCCGAGTTTCCCGGGAGACCAATGCGTCCTTTTTATCAGTCATGAATCGGAAGGTGCTCCCGCAAGTGCAGCCCTTGAAAAACATAATTATGTCTACACCTATTCCTGCGACACATCCGAAATTCTGGAACGCACGATTTTTACAAAGCAGGTCTTTCTTTCCCGGAAATACGATCTCGACAGCGCTTATTTAACCACGTTTATTGATACTGACATCGGCAATCCATATGACGATTACGTCGGCACACACGTCGAACTCGGTCTGGTGTATGCTTACAACGGCGACCTGCTGGACGAATATAGTTACAGTACTAATGGCTTTCAAACACAAATTCCCGTGCAGGGCATGACTATACTCCACGGCGCGAAACAGGCCGACAACGGTTTTGACGATCCGGTTGGCGCAGGAGATGGAAAAAGTGTTAACGGAATCGGATATGGTGACGGGATTCCGGATAACGAATATCTCGGCCTGAGTGCATCGCTGAATTATGCACTTGGAGGCGTTTATAATGAGTTGAACTCCACTGCGGCGATATCGCGTGGCTTATTTCCTAACGGAATGCCACAAATTGTAAACGGCGTACCGGTACGTCATTCATTCATGGGAAAAACCGATCCGCTTTTTTATTCTTCGGACGGAATCAACTACGGCGTCGGGTTTATGGAATACGAGGTTGGCAATTCTCCGGGAGACCGTCGATTATCGGCGAGTTCCGGCCCGGGAAGACTGTATACAAATGATACGATCGTACTTGACCTCGCATTTATCACCACGAATCCGGCAAACCAGGACAGCGTCGGCAGCGGGTTAAGCGAGCACTTCGCGGAGGTTACCGACATTCGCAATCGTTTTAAGAATAACTCGGTGGGTTGCGGAAAAACATTCGACAATATTGATGAAACGCTCAGCATTGACGAACACGTTTTAACGGATAACATCATTTTGTTCCCGAACCCCTTTTCAAATGTGTTTACGATTGGGAACCTCCCTTCAGAAAACCTCCTGGTCGAACTTTACGATATGAACGGCAAACAATTGTTATCCGCGCAGACCAGCGGAAAAACAGAGTTAACGATTGAAGCAGGCGACTTTTCCGGCGGTATGTTCCTCGTGCGAATCACAGGAGCCGACGGAACCATAGTCAAACGCATTACGAAATAAACCCCGCCTATGTATATCTGCACGCCCGGGTCATTATTTTTTCCGGTGGATTTCGGATAGTTCTAAAAAAACTATATCTTTGCACTCCATTTCAGGAATTTATTCGGAATTCCGGAATTTGAAATAATCGCTCGGGCGATCTGCGGATGTGGTGAAACTGGTAGACACGCCAGACTTAGGATCTGGTGCCGAGAGGTGTGTGGGTTCGAGTCCCTCCATCCGCACTTGGAATGGTATAAGTAACTTATACCATTTTTTGTTTGAAATTACTTTAAAATACAAGTAAATGAACGTAATTCGCGAAGACGTTGACGCGTTAAATGCAAATCTGAAAGTTCAGATTGAGCCGGCAGACTATCAGGATTCGGTAAAGAAAACCCTGGAAAATTATCGTAAAACAGCCAAGATCCCCGGTTTTCGTCCGGGTCACGTGCCTTTTGGCATGATCCAGAAGCAATACGGTAAATCCGTCCTGGCCGAAGAACTCAACAAAATCGTTAACAAAGCATTATACGACTACCTCGACACGAACAAGGTAGACATTCTCGGAAACCCGATCCCGGACGAGGAAACGGAAGTGAGCGGAAGTTTCGACAAACCGGAAAATTTTGAATTTACCTACCGTATCGGGCTCGCCCCGCAGTTTGAGGTAAAACTTTCCGGACGTAATAAGTACGAGTACGTGCAGGTTAAAGTTGACAAAGAACTGATCGACAAACAGATCAACGACCTGACACGCCGCTACGGCAAACTGACTTCCACAGAAGAAGTGGGTGAAAAAGACATGGTGCTCGGACAGTTTGTAGAACTGAACGAAGACGGATCCATCAAAGAAGGCGGAATCCTGAACTCTTCCACGATCTCCATGGAGGCAATTTCCGATGAAGAGACACGCAAGGCGCTGATCGGGAAAAAAGCAGGCGAAAAGGTAACCGTTGAAGCTTCCAAAATTTCACGGGATGAAAAAGACATGGCTTCCATGCTCGGCATCAAACCGGAAGAAATTGCTGAGCACGGCTCGACCTACCAGCTGACGATCAACGATATTAAACACATGGAACCGGCTGAACTGAATGAAGAATTGTTTGATAAACTGTTCGGACCGGGGAATGTAACTTCGGAAGAAGAACTCCGCGAGCGTGTTGAAAAAGACCTTCAGGGAATGTTCAAGAATGATTCGGATCGCATGCTGACCAACTCGATCTACAAAGACCTGATCGAAAAAACTCAGGTGGAACTCCCGAACGAATTCCTTAAAAAATGGATCAAAATGTCGAATGAAAAACCGATTAGCGATGAGCAGATCGAGGCGGAATACGACAACTATGCGAAAAGCCTGAAATGGCAGTTGATCCAGGGTAACATTTTCAAAACGAACGACATGCAGATCCGCCAGGAAGAGGTGATCGATTTTACCAAGTCGCTGCTTGTAAATAATTATGCCCAGTACGGAATGCCGGCTCCGGAAGACCAGGAACTGACAGCTTCGGCAGTTCAAATCCTGCAAAACAAAGAGGAGGCGAATAAAGTACAGGAAATGCTGATCGAGAACAAACTGACGGAATACTTCAAAAACACCGTAAAACTCGATAATAAGGAGGTTTCCTACGATGAATTCGTAGAGATCGCTTCCAAATAATCCGAATAGTTGACTTAGTTAATATGTGCAGGCTGTCCTTTTGGGCAGCCTGTTTTTTTTGAAGGAATAGCCAACTGAAACTTTAAAGGGTGATCACAGAGAAGATGGACTTACAAGGAATATAGGCCCGGTTTCTCCGGTGCTGCTTCCCAGGAAATCCTCAGAAAAGATATTCGAAAATTAACTTCGTTGATCTTTCAGAAATACGAAATCTGAATTTTAATTACTCCAGATTTAAGAATGGAGATGTTTTAATGAATGGACTACAATATGGAAGACTTTGTCAAACAATTCTAATTATGAACAACTTTATTTGTTATTTAAAGGGAGAGAAAACAATATCTCAAATAAAGAAAATGTTAAGTCACATTTTACTATACCGAGAAGATGAAATAGGTGAAATGTGCAATGAGAAGGACGTTGATCTTCCCGTTCGCTTTGAAAATAGATTATTAGATCAAAAGTCAGAGTTTAATACCGAATTGGAAATACACATAGTGGATATAAACTGTAGAAGAATCACACATTTATATAATGATTTATTATTTGCCTTTAAAATATCAGAGTACTTAAATGAAGAGGTTTTAATTAACGACGCAAGTGATGATCCATATCAATGGCTTTTAATTCAAAATCAGAAACTCAGTTTAGCAGAGGCGGTTGATAACGAGTACAATGGAGTTACTATACTAAGGTCTAAAATCCAGGAGTTATCCATCGAAAAATCGTTGGAAATGCTTCCATCCATAAGTTATATTCAAAAATCTGATTCTGTATACTTTGTTTCTCCATCGTCCTTGTGGAAATCCTGTTTAAAAAGATAGGAAGGTGGTAGTGGGTAATGTACTCATTCGTCACCTCGCACATGTTCTTTGATATATTAGGTTGATTTTCAAATTCATTTATCCGATGGCAACTAATTCATGAACCATGTGACGGGTTCGGTCGTACACTAACTATTTTTTAAAAGCAACCGAAATTCGCTGTTTTCGTTCTATGTGTGTTCAATCGTCACCTATGATCTGTAGATATTGTGAAAATGCGTGTAAGCGAAAAGGAAAATTTAACGATGTTCAAAAATACCAGTGCTAACAGCGTGGTTAATATCAACAAGAAAGTTATCGGAATGTATCAATATAGGCCTTATTATATCACCTAAAACTGTTACTCGCCGGGTACTCAACATTGGTTCCGGCCGTGGAATAAACGCACTTGAACGTCAAATTAAATAATCCGATGAAAAAATATATTTTAATATTAGCTGGATTTGCTTTATGCTTCGTAATCGGTTTTTTTTTTCAAGTGAAAAGAGAAAAAAAGCTAGAAAACACAAAAGAAACCGAAGCGATTATTGTTGATCGGGATAAACACCTTACGAAAGCTTTCGGGGCAAAAGTTAGATTTATTATAAATGGTAAAGTGTATAGCACAGAAGTACATTGTGATTGCAGGTCATTAGAAATCGGAGATACTGTTTTGATCAAATACGCAGTAGAAGATCCAGAATTATCGTTAATGGTGGATAAACACTATATGCAGAAATATAATGAGTAACCGGGAGTCATGTACTCGATTATCTCGTATTCTTTCCAAACTATCACTTTTAGAATCGCTTAAAGCAATAATTTTACACCACGTGTTTCAGAATATCACCTTAATGAATTGCGTTTTTGTAATCAGCCATATTGGAAAAAGGTTTTCGAAACAGAACTCAGAAATACCGATGCAAATCCTGTTTTCGCTATTAGCAAAAACAATATAGAAAATTAGAGTTTAGTCCGATTGAAGTTACACCCTAAAAGTATATAAAAATGCTATCAAAAGTCATTTACCTTTTAATCCTGTTGAACTTGCTTAATGCTTGTAAAAAGGAATACAAAAATACAATTCTTATACCCCTAAAATCAAATTCCTATACGTATCCTGTTTCAAATGGTATGAAAATTAGGATAGACAGCAATACCTTTAGTAAGCAAGAAAGGGTGTTTATGAAACTTATTCCAATTGAAAGTGAAAAGGACGTTATTGAAAACCAGTTGACAACCGATGACCTTGATGGAAAAAGACTTTTATCGGCAGGAATGATTTACGTTTCTTTTCAGGATCAAAATGGCAAGGCTTTAGAGCCGTTAAAAAACTACACCATTTATTCAGATGATAAGGATACAGATTCCGTCCAGGGCTTTCAGGCATTTAGAGGGAAAAGAATAAATAATTATGTAAAGTGGGAAAAACTGCCGCAACCAAAAAAAATCGATTTTTATGATTTAATAAAATCGGATTTTCAAGGTGCTATAGGTCCAAAAACAAAACAAGGATTGATTTCCGATTATCTGGACTCACTATTTAATGAAGATTCTTTTAAAACCATATTAGAGGGTCGAATTGAATTTGTTTCAAAAAATGGAGTTCTAAAACTTAAAAAAATTGTTTGGGATAGTGATCCGAATTATGAATTAGAGACAAGAATTAAGAACGCACTCGACTCTGTAGGAACCATTTTTAATTCGTATCCTCCCGGAAGTAAGTTGGAGCCAATTATCCCTTTTAGATCTATCGAATTGTTTTCAGAAGGGAATACACAATCAATTGTAACAAATAAGGTCGGTTGGTTCAATTTTGATCGTTATGTTAATTCGCCAATAACCAAAGTCACCGTAAAAAATCTGGATAAAAGGGCAAAACAACTTTATTTGATTTCGAACAATTATGAGCGAGTCATAACCTCTTATTATAAAGGGGCGGGGATTGTCAAATTCGAATTTCCAATAGAATCCGGTTCCGAAAAGTTCAATTGTTATGTTCTTGACAACAACAAAAATATCTTGTTTAGACGCCGTATATCCGTCGAACAGGAAAAAGAAACAATTGTGTCGGCTGATTAAAAAGGGGTAGTGTATTAAATTTGGGGTAGTGTATCAAAGATGTGATTGAGCATGCAAGTTAAGCTATTGGAAATGAAATAAGAGTTCAATACCACGAATTGATGATAAAAAAAATAATTTTTACAGCTGGTTTCAGAGAAGGCGATGATGAATTAATGGAAATGAAGGGGCATCGCAGCGATATTCTGGTAGAGAATGAAAACAACGAGTTTTACGAAGTGAACTTTATAACAAAAGATCGTTTATTTACTGATATTGGAAATCTAACTGATCAGTTCTATGCAACCGACGTGGGTTAATTGTCAATTCTTTGTCTCAAAAGAAAATTATTGAAACTATTCAGACATTAAATACGAGCAATTACTTTTCCAGGCTAAAGACTTTTCAGTCGGATTTTTCCGAAACCTGGTTTGTAGTTGACATCTAAAAAAGGTAAGTATTACATGTGAATCGTCCGGTTGATTTCAGCTATTTCCTTCATTTCTCAAACAACCTCCGACAATCGTACATAATAACTCGTGAACTTACGTAGGTTGATCACCTGTCCGTCGTTAAAGATCAGGTACTGCCCTTTGATCCCGTTCAGAACTCCTTCGACGACGGGTGTTTTATCAAACGAAAGACTCTTTACTTTCGCGGGATATGCATTCACCGGGTAATCGATCGTGATCACTTCGTCATCTTCCGAAAAAAACTGCGTGAGATCGGTCGGTAGTTTTTCATGCAATTCCCATTTTTCGGTAACCAGGTCGATCGATTCATCCAGCTCGTTGCGCAGCATGCGTTGCCAGTTGGTTTTATCCGCATAAAAGGATTTCAGCGCCACTTCCAGCAGACCGGCTTCATAGCGATTCGGTGTTTCGGCAAGCCGGATGGCGCTCCTGGCTCCCTGGTCGATCCAGCGTGTGGGAATCTGCGTAATGCGCGTAACCCCGACTTTCACAATGTCACTGGCCGCCAAATAAACGATGTGCGGCTGGTTGTGATTGCTGTGTTCCCATTCGGGATCCCTTCCCTCACCCAGGTGAGCCCGGCAGAGTTCAGGCCGAATATTGCACTCGGAAGCCTCGGGAGCCGAAACAAAACAGGGATAACAAAAACCTTCACCGAAGGACTTTTTAGTAAACTTTTCGCAACTGCGGCAACAGATCTCCCCGTTCCACTCCATCCGGATGCGCTTCCCGATCAGTGAATTCATGTCGACCGGAGTGCCGAGATGCAACCTGTACTGCACGGAATCGGCCAGCTCAGCGGCCATTTTACGGATCAATCCTTCTGCTAGCATGTTGTACGTTTATTTATTCGGCAGGATTTCCATTTTTTCCGCGAAGTGATAACAGTAATCGCGCAGATCTTCTGTGATCGCCATTTCTCCCGTGGCCCGCTGAAAAGTATCTGCCAGCGTTAGAAGGGTCTGGTGAAAGAACTGTTTCATCTCCTCTACTGACATTTCTTTGGTCCA
Organism: uncultured Flavobacteriales bacterium; assembly: GCA_964389755.1. Taxonomy (GTDB): domain Bacteria; phylum Bacteroidota; class Bacteroidia; order Flavobacteriales_D; family Crocinitomicaceae; genus JBBSUQ01. The sequence continues at coordinate 62,761 of CAYMEW010000010.1, forward strand.
GAGATCGATCTTCATCGTGTTTTTTGAATTCGGATCCCACATGGACAGCAGCATCGCGCCGGCCTCGGCATTTTCAATCGCTCCGTCGGTAGCCTGCCACTTCATGCGCAAAGGCAAATTATTCTCATCCAAACCGATCTTTATACGGATCTCTGACTCTTTTACAATTTTATCTTCCATCTTTTTATTCTGCTTCGTAATTCTTTAAAATTTTATCGTAAGGCGTAGCAAGTAATTCTTTTAGCGTAATGTCGTTGTCTTCCATATACTGACGCACGATCTGCCATCCCAGGAATTGCCCCAGCCTGTCCGGTCCTTTTTCAGGAAGTCCCACCGTGAAAGGCGCATCACCGAGCATGTTCATTTTGTCGCGTTCGTTATTCTTAAAGAGCAATTGCTGTTTGACCAGGTAGTCCCAGTAAGCGTATTCATTGTCGTACGCCCATTTCAGGTCTTCCTCGCTGTAGCGGATGATGATCGCCTCTTTTTCATCCGGGAAACACGCCTCGGTGAGGTAGAGGATCTTTCCCCAGCGAATGATCGCTTCGGCCAGGAAACCGTCTTCCTCCGCCACGTAGTTGGTCATGATCCACGCACAAAGTGCGTCGCGCTCCAAGTATTTCCGCTGCATTCCTTCTTTGATCCACTCGAAAAAAGTTTGCGCCGGGAGTTCTTTGATCACGTCGGTTTCCGGTCCCAGGTAGCGCTCCAGACCGATTGCCAGGTCCGTGTCGTTGGCAGAGGCATTTGCGGCAAACAGGGAATTGATGAACAATACGTGATTCGGCTGACTGCCCTTCGGAAAATGATATTTCAGGTGCCGAAATCCATCGGTGATCTTCGCTTCGATCGGTGAGAGATCGGTGAAGTGTTCCGCGATTCGTTTTTCAAGGCGGGAGACATACTGATCTTCCCGGAAAACGCGCATGGTCTTATAAAACGTGGAATCCGTCGGGCGCTGGATCTGGAGACAATATCCCAGGGTATATTCGTAGATGTCTTTCAGCGAATCCTGCATGCGGTGATGCATTCGCAGCAGTTCGGAAGAGTCCGCATGCGCCAGCACTTCATCCAGGTTGATAAAGGTAATATCCGTTTTAACACCGGAAACGTTTACAGACAGCGGATTCCGCCCGCAGGAAACAAGGAGCATTCCGAACGACAGAAACACAAAAAAACTTTTCCGAATCATGAATTATCTTTAATATTGCATTCAAAATTAATCAAAACCTTACTATTTTTAGGAGGCACTAAAGTTCAATTTTCGTAATTTGTTCGGTATGAGAAAAATATACTTAAGCTTACTTGTTCTCAGCGTGGGAACTTCCGCAATGGCACAGGATGCCGCAGATAAAAAGATCCAGGCAGGTCTCGCAGCCGGTTTCGGTGTGAACTTTCCGAAGATGGGAACCAAATACATGGTTCGCGACGGCGTGGGAACGGATCTGACTATCGGGATGAACCTGAATTATAACTTTTCTCCGAACATCGGTTTTGCCACGGGAATCGAATTCGATTTCGAGTCTATGAAATTCAAGCCTAACACGGCTAATCCGACGTATTATCGGTATTCGGACACGGAGATCATCCAGCAGGGTGACACGCAGGGCGGTGAAAACGTGTTTCACCTCACCGACCGTCAGCAAAAACCGGTTTACATCTCCATCCCGACGATGCTCATCTTTAAAACGAATTACATCGGTTACTTCCGTTACTTCGGGAAATTCGGAATGCGTCACAGCATCCTGCTCGGCAACAAAATGAACGATAACGGGTTCAACGTACTCGCCCCGCTCGGAGCTGAAACGGCTGCAGAGAACAACAACATGCGTGCGTCGAGTTCCATGAACCTGTACAAAGGTGCTGTCGGGCTCGCCGGAGGTGCCGAATGGAACTTCAGCGGGAATACCTGCTTAGTGGTTGAACTCGGATATTACTATGGAATTTCTCCGGTGATCAACGTTACCAATACGAAGAACCAGACACTTTATACCAATAACCCCAATGACGGCGGGGATGCGGACGCATATTACACCAACAAGGTTTCTCAAAGCCAGTTGATGCTGAAAGTGTCTATTTTATTTTAAATGCGATTTGGATACTCAGAAAGTTGCTGAACACATCACCACCTGGCTAAAAGCCTATGTTCAATCATCCCGAACCAGTGGATTTATCATTGGTATTTCCGGCGGCGTGGACTCTGCGCTGACGTCGACGCTTTGTGCGATGACCGGTCTCAAAACGATCATCCTGACGATGCCGATCCGCCAGCACAGCGCAGAGTACGAACGTGCTTTAAAGCACATCGAAGACCTCGAAAAACGCTTTCCGAATGTATCATCGCTCGATATCGACCTGACAGAAACTTTTGACCGCTTTGAAAGAACTATGCCGGAAGACGTTCGTTCGAACTTTCTTTCCATGGCGAATTCCCGCGCGCGCCTGCGCATGACAACGCTTTACGCAATCGGTCAGCAACACGGTTGCCTGGTAGCAGGTACGGGCAATAAAGTCGAGGATTTTGGCGTCGGGTTTTACACGAAATACGGTGACGGCGGCGTTGATATCAGCCCGATCGCAGACCTGCTCAAAACCGATGTCTGGAAACTGGCCGAACATGTGGGCGTGATCCGCGAGATCGTGGAAGCCAAACCGACAGACGGACTCTGGGCCGACGGCCGTTCAGACGAAGACCAGCTCGGCGCAAGCTACCCGGAACTCGAATGGGCCATGACCTTTACGGGCGATGAATCCACCCTTTCCGACCGTCAGAAATATGTATTGCAGGTTTATCGCCGGTTTAATGCCGCTAATAAACATAAAATGCTCCCGATCCCGGTTTGCGAGATTCCGGAAAACCTTAAATAAAACATCAATGACCAGATCATCCTTACTCCTGATCCCGGTGCTGCTTTTCGGCACATTCCTGTTTGCGCAACAGAAACAGGATTTTAATGAATTTGAAACACTCAAAGCAGAAGGTCCCATTCCTGCGGATTTCTCCACACGTACCTACGATAAGATCCAGGAAGATATTCGCGTAGGACGGGAAGAAATATCCCAGAAAAAAGGAGAAAAGATTTTCATTCAGAGCGTGAACTCGTCCATCGATGAGATCCTGCATTCCGGTACGGTTATCTACGGAGATGAAATCTCCAACTATGTGCAGGACGTCGCAAAAAAAGTACTTTCGTCGGAGCCCGAGCTCTACAAAAAACTGCGTTTCTATACCCTTAAATCAAATGCGGCAAATGCACTTTCGACCGACCAGGGCATCGTTTTCGTAACAACAGGACTGATCGCTCAACTCGAAAATGAAGCACAACTGGCCTACGTACTGGCGCACGAAATCTCGCATTATACGGAAAAACACGTGGTTGAGACCTTCGAGTACAATATGGAGAACCGTTTTTCGCTCAATATCGAACGCCTCAGTATCTATTCACGTGAAAAAGAATACGAGGCAGACCGTCTCGGCGTGAAACTGTATCATGAGGCCGGTTATTCCCGTGACGAACTCACTTCCACCTTCGATGTGTTACTTTATTCGTACCTGCCGTATGACGAAGTAGAGTTTCCGAACACGTACTTTAACAGCCCGCTGCTCTATGTCCCTGCGAACCAGTTCCCGGACAAAAAATACGAGATCAAAGCGGAAGAAGACGTGGACGATTCGAAAAGTTCGCACCCGAACGTAAAAAGCCGGAAAGATCGCGCACAGGATGAGGCCGGACGCTTTGCGAACTGGGGAACTGAAATATTTACCCTCGGCCAGGAGCGCTTCCGGTATATCCGGAACCTCGCACGCTTCGAAAGCATCCGTACAGACATTATCGACCTGGAATATGCCGATGCACTCTACACGATCTTCCTGCTGGAACGTGAGTTCCCGAATTCCATTTACCTGCAACGCCGCAAAGCACAAATCTGGCTCGGTATGTCGCAACTGGAAAATGCCGGAATGGGTTCCCGCTACGTCGATCGTTCCTCCGATTACGAAGGAGAGATCGCTGCCCTGCACTTTTTCCTGAAAAAACTCAACAAGACTTCCACGGCCACGCTTGCGATCCGTAATATTGAAGACATCCGTAAAAAATACCCGGAAGACGAACAGATCCGGATCATCTGGGAGCGCATGGTGCGCTCACTCGCTTATAACGACCGTTTTAAAACGGAAGATTTTTCGAATAAAACCTTTGAACAGGCCAGCCAGGAATTTCTTGAAGCGCAGGTTATGGACAGTACCGAGACAAAAGAGGAAACCAATGAGAAACTCAGCAAATACGAAAAGATCCGTCGTAAAAAAGACCTTTCAAACTCCGATAACTTCGATTCGCTAAACTACTATCGCTACGCGATCACAGACCTGCTGGATAACGAAGAATTTCTCAGCACTTATCGCAAATACGAAGACGAAAAGGACGAAAAGGAAAAGGAAGAAGAAGCATTCAATGCGCTTTCAAGGGCTGAACAACGTCTGGCCGAAAAAGAAGAAGCCGAAAATCAGAATTACATCGGCATTCGCAACGCGATCCTGTTTGACCCGTATACTGCGCATTATAAGCATGGCCACGTCGATATCGATAAAAGCCAGAAATACCAGGAACGCTTCAACGTCGCCATGGAAAATGTGATCGACCAGGTGGGTGTGGACCTGAAACCCGTCACGCGTTTCAACCTCGATGAGACCGGCACACAGGGATTCAACGACCGAAGCATTATCATGACCTACTTCCGGCAATCGGAAATCATGGATGAAGTGGACGACATTTTCCCGGTAGATTACAGTGACATCCAGGAACTGAAAGAGCGGTATCAGACCTCGCACATCGTTTTCAGCCTGCTCGAACACAGTTTTTACTTTTCCGACGGTTATCCCACGGGAATCATCCTCGCAACCGTCACACCGCTCGGTTTGATCTATTATCCGGTGAAACTCTTCAGCATGCATCATTCCGAACTGAGCCTGATCGTGTTTAACCTCGACGATCCGTTGCAATCCAAAGCGATGTACTATTACTTTCGGGAACCGCTGACCGAGTTGGCGATCGAAAGCCGTTTATTTGAAATTTTCAACGAGTTTTCCAAACTTCCGCAAAAGTGATGGTCATGATGAAAGCGAAAACAAGGCATAAGCCATTTTTAGTTTTAGCGACGTTGTTGGTTCTCTCAACGACCGGTCGTTCTCAGCAGCAAACCACCGGATTCTTCGGGAAGCGTTTCCTGATTGAATTTTCCGGCAGTGGCTATTTCCCGTTTTTCACAATGAACAGCGGTTATTATGATGCCGATTTGATGAGTAAAAAAGCCGTATTTGATCCCGGCTTCAAAGGACAGTTCTCCTATGCGTTCAGCGACCGTTTTATGGCTGGCTTCGAATATGCCCGATATGCGGTAAACGTGGTAGGTGCTAATCAATTCAGGTATTCACCCAATGGATCAGGTTCAATGTATTACATAGATATTAAACACGAGGAGCTTTATACGAATGCAGCCGATTTTAATCTCAAATTTGAGCTCGGAAGCCAGGGGAACATTTTTCCTTCGGGACTGAGCCACCAATTTGGTATCGGTTTCTCCACGATGAAAATCCTCGAAAAAGACTACAATTATCAGGTTAATAATCATTTTGCAAATATCACCTTTGATGAAGACGACGTTCGAAAACAAATCGATGAAGAAATCCGTAATTATACTAAAAACAAGGTGCGCGGGGTGAATATTTTTTACGAGATCCACATGCGCACTCCCATCACAAAATGGCTCCTGTTGAGTTACGGATTCCGGGTAAACGCCTATTTCATGGGGGTTACTTCCACTGCTTCCAGGCTCACTTACTATGATGATCCGGTATATGCAGCGATGAAAGAACGGCGAACGCGAAACTTTGCTTCTGCAAACCTCGGACTCTCAGTCATTTTTTAATAACCTCAAACCAGTACGTTCGTATGAAGCGTTATTTTCTTTTTTGTCTGACTTTTATACTTACGGCGAACCTGTCGGCTCAAACAACCACCGGGTTCTTTGGAAAGCGTTTTTTAATAGAAGGTTCCGGAAGCGGGTATTTTGCCCTTTTTTCAAAATTTGACCGTTATTTCGACCACAGCCTGGACCTTGCACATGACGGTTTCGACCCCGGCTTCAAAGCACAGGTTTCGTATGTGATCAACGACCGCTTTATGTTAGGGTTTGAATTGGCACAGCATGCTGTCAACGTTGTTGGTCCGAGGTGGTATCGCGGCAACTACAACAATGTGTCACCTACATTTATAGTGCACGAACAACTGGGCACCATCGCACGTGATTACAATTTAAAGTTCGAGATCGGAAGCCAGGGAAACCTTTTTCCAAGTGGCTTAAGTCACCAGTTCGGTGTCGGTTATTCGACCATGCGCATCGTCAACAAAGACTATACATACCAGTTCCTTTTACCACAAGAAGTCACTAATATACAGGCAGCCTCCGCAGAAGTTGAAGCCACCATTTCGGAGTACGCGAAAAATGCGATCAAAGGTTTCAACCTGTTCTACGAAATACACATGCGCACGCCAATTACCAAATGGCTATTGCTAAGTTACGGATACAGGGTAAACCTGTTTGTAATGGAAAGAGCCTATATCAACAACGTTTTAAGTTACGATAGTGGTTATCCTTTACAGTCTGCAATGCGTGAAAGACGTATGAAGAATTTCTCCTCTGCCAACATCGGGCTGGCCTTTATTTTCTGATCAGGCTTCCGGTGCCAGTCGCAATACAATGCCGTCGATCTCTTCGGAAACCGGGATCTGGCATCCGAGTCGTGAATTCGGCTTTACAAAAAACGCCTGGTCCAGCATGTCCAGTTCGGCATCGCTTTGCGGCTCCAGGTCGTGATCGCTTTCGAGGTAACACTGGCAGGTTGCACACATCGCCATTCCGCCGCACTCACCTTTTACAGGCAAATCATACGATTTACACAATTCCATGATGTTCATGTTCATGTCGGTCGGTGCCTGTAACTCGTGACGTACGTTCTCGCGATCGATAATAGTAACGGTGATGTCTTTCATTCCCGGAATTTTTCTGCAAAAATAACAAAAGTTTAAGCGACAAAAAACGCTTTCTTAAAAAGGCCGTTAGTGATAAGCGTTTATAAGCCGCAGGATCGGCGTGCCGGTTGTCGCATTGGGCTTCGCAAGATTCAGCATGTGCGTCAGCGTGGCGGTGATGTCTGTAATATTGACGTGTTCAAAAATCTCCTGTCGCTCGATGCCTTTTCCAAACCAAAGTAAGGGAACATGCGTATCGTAATTGAAAGACGATCCGTGGCTCGTTCCCTGGTGCGATGTTTCGCTCTCCTTTCCCTTCGGCAAAAAGCCGGGTTCAAGTAAAAATACGACATCCCCGCTGCGCGCAGGCATGTAACCGATCTTCACCATCTGGTGCCAATCGTAAAAGAGTTCCGGACCGGCCAGTTCTTCGGAAGTATACGCGTATTTGATCCCCGGCCAACTGCGGATTTCCCGAACAATGAAGTCCTCCACTTCGCGTTTGTCAAGCCCTTCCGACCGGATTATGGCATGATCAAGGTAAATATTATTGTTCTCTTCGGTCAGGATCAGGGGAACACCGAATTTCGCAGTGACCAGGGAATCGAGTCGTTTCATAGGCTCGCTCAGGTACACATATCCGCCGGGAAGCTGATGATCGGTCAGAAACTTCGGAACGGGAACAACCGCGTGATCGGCCGTCAGGAATAACACGAAGTCATTTTTACCGACTTGTTTTTCGAGTTCTTTAAGCAAACGTGCGATCTCCCGGTCCAGTCGCAGGTACATATCTTCCATTTCCACGGAATAGGGGCCAAAAGCATGTCCGGCAATATCGGGCGTTGAAAAACTGATGCAAAGCATATCGCAAACCTCATCCTGTCCGAGTTGCTCATTTTTAAGCGCTGACAGCGCAAGATCCGTCAAAACGGTATTGGCGAAAGGCGTGTAGGTAAAAAGTGCATAATTGGGTTCGTCCCCGGAAATCGCTTTGAGGTCGTAGGGAAATACGGGTGCGGTCTTCCCGGGCATCACTTTTTCATAAGGCGTGTCATCCGGATTCTGATAACTGCTCACCGGATACAGAGTATTCCAGACCTGTGTCATGTAACCGGCCGGATAAGCCGACTTGTTAAAGGTCTGCATCCAATCGGGCAACTGATTCATATAAAAGGTACTTGAAATGAACTGTCCGCTTTGGAAATCAAACCAGTAGCTGCCATCCGATAAATGCCCGCCCGGTAAAATCGCCCCGCGGTCTTTGATGGAAACGGAGATTACTTTGGATTGCGGAGAAACGAGTTTCAGCTGATCGGTAATGGTGTTGGCCAGGAGGTTTTTCGGTGAACAAAACCCATACGGACTTTCCGCTGCACCAACCGGCAATACCGTAGAGTCTTCGACGCAATTCATCAATTTCCCGGTCGAACGGTCGTACCATTCATTCGCCACGATCCCATGATTGGTGGGCGTTGTACCGGTGTAAACACTTGCATGACCCGGACCGGTATACGTGGGCACGTAATTGTATTGCGTATTGCGGCAATTCGTTCCGCGCTCCATCAGCTTGCGAAAACCGTCTTTTCCGAAACGGTCGTAAAAACGGTACAAATAGTCGTAACACATTTGGTCAACCACGATCCCGACTACGAGTTTGGGGCGATCCGGAGTTTGTGAAAATGCACTGGAAACGAGGGTTAAAAGCAATATACAAGCAATTATTCGCATGACTTTTTTTCGTAAAAATATTCACTTTTTGAAAGAATACCTCATTCAGGGTATTGTTTCTGGGTTAAGCCGCGCATACATTTGCAGTGTTTATTTAGACTAATTAAAAATAAGATGAAACATACTTTACACACAGCAGCACTGATTCTCGCAACGGCGGGAATGGCGTCCACGGGCTTTTCACAGGTAAGTACAGACACCGTCAGCACCGCTCCGGGATATGCAAACCAGGTATGGTACCAATTGGAAGACGGTTCCGAAACTTCTGCACCGAAGGACGAATGGGACCTCGCATTTGCGATCGACGGGTTTTCGACATCCATTCACATTAATTCGGTAAACGGCGTGAAACTCTGGGCATATCCGGGAACCAACTCGGAATGGAACAGCGTGGATACCACCGGACTTTCGAACTGGCCCCTGCTCTACAATTCAGAAAATTCCTGGAGTACAGGCGCATTCGACCGGAACATCAATACGGCCGACATGTTCGATGTGGGCTGGGGAATATACGATGTAAACACGCATATTATCACCGGTGATTCGCTCTTTATTATTCAATTGTCAAACGGATATTACAAGAAACTCGATATCGTAAACCTGATGTCCGGTGCTTTTAATTTTCGTTTTGCCGACCTCGATAACAGCAATGAAGTCGTAAGTTCACTTACAAAAGCTGATTTCAGCGGGAAAAACTTTGGGTATTATTCTCTTGAAAACAATACGACGCTTGATCGTGAGCCACTTTCAGCGGAATGGGACCTGCTTTTCACACAGTACACGGCTTTCATCCCAACGGCTTACCCGGTTAGCGGAATTCTGGTCAATAACGGCTGGCAAACTGCCAGGGCAAGCGGACTCACAGATCCGGCAAACTACACAGCGTATGCGGGCCTTACTTTCTCCGAAGACATTAACGTGATCGGCTACGACTGGAAAAGTTTCAATATGACGACCATGACCTACGACATTGCCGATGATGTCGCTTATTTCCTGCAAAATGAAGACGGAGATGTCTGGAAGATTATTCCTACCGGCTTCGGAGGAAGCACCGATGGAAATTTCATCTTTACCAAAGAAAAAATGGCAACTGCCGGTGTTTCGGAATTAAAAGGTGTGCAAGCACTGAACATTTTCCCCAACCCGGTTTCCGGAGGAATGGCTACGATTACCTTTTCCACCAAATCCGATGAAACGGAACTGACCATTGTAAATTGCTCCGGGCAGATCGTGCAACAGGAAACAATAAACGGTAACGGACTCGTATCGCACACATTCAGCACCGGTGGATTTGAAGCCGGAATTTACTTCGTAAACCTTCGTGCAAACGGAGTGACCTCCACCAGCAAATTAGTAATCCAATAATCCGAATACAATCGATGAAACACGTAATTTATTTATTAGCCCTGGCCCTGTCTGCAAGCGCATTCGGTCAGAAGTCCAAACTGGAGCAGGATAAAGAAGCGATCCGCCAACTCCAGGGATGCTACAAAGTGACTTTTTCCTTCGCAGAGACCTTCGCCCCGGATACAGCTTACGCGTATCACGACCGAAAATTCGACTGGGGAATCGAATACGTCAAACTGATCGAAGAAACCGAAAACAAACTCTCTTTTCAGCACCTGCTGATCGTAAACGATACCATGATCATCAAACACTGGCGCCAGGACTGGATCTACGAAAACCAGGACCTGCTCGTGTACGATAAAGATCACGTTTGGAAAAACATCACGATCTCCAGGGATGCCGCAAAAGGTACGTGGACACAGAAAGTATACCAGGTCGACGACAGTCCGCGCTACGAAGGTTACGGAACCTGGGTGCATGTAGACGGGCGCCATTTCTGGGAATCGAAGGCCGACGCGCCGCTACCGCGACGGGAACATACCAAACGAGGTGATTACAATGTCACCGTACGTTTCAGTCATATCGAGATCCTGGAAGACGGCTGGGTACTCGAGCAGGATAATGACAAGGTGATACGAACAGACGAAGGCGACGAACTGCTGTGCATGGAAAAAGGGATCGAACGTTTTTACAAGGGCGATTACAATTGCCAGGCAGCCATTGACTGGTGGGAAAAGAACCAGGAATACTGGGCGATCGTTCGCGACGTATGGTCTCAAAAGGTAAGATCCGGCATTGTGACCGTTCAAACGAAAAAAGACGACCAGTTGCTTTTTATGCGCCTGTTCAACTACGGCGACGAAGTAGCTCAAATGAATAAGATGAACAAAAAGGCCGTGCGTTCTGAGATTGAAAGCATCATCAATCAGCACACCACGGTTCGCTAAAAGCTCATACAATGTGTGCAACACGAATCCTGGCACATACGCGAGACGGTTACGTGGCGCGCTGTACTGAATGTAACTGCCTGCAAATGGCATTCGGAACCAGTGTTATCACGTTTGAAAAAGACGAACTGGACTGTTTCCGCAGCGACGTACTTTACTGTATTCGACATTGCAAACGAGGAATGGAAGACCATTTTAAATCTGTCCGGGTCTCCACTCCTTCTGCCGGGATTCATGTTGCGCTCACACCTTCAGAATTACGCAGATTAAACAACCTGCTCGAAGAAGCTTACGTGCTCCTGATGGCGGAAGAACTCATTCAAGGTTTATGAAATATTTGCTGGCCGTACTTTTTGCTATGTACTTCCATGTTCTTTTCGGACAGGAGATCACGCTGCGTTCATCCGAGGATTCAACACTGGTGATCGACGCGCGCTACCAACTATTAACGGAAACAGGTATACTTATCAGCCGTGGATACGTTTCTGAAAACGGCACGTTAACGGTTCCGCAAAGACAGGATAGTATCACCCTGACTGTCGAAGCGCCGCTCTTTCAAAAACGCAGTATCACCTTTAAGGCACCTTACCCGGAAACGATCTACCTCGAACCACGGGCACGTGCATTTGACGAAGTTGTCGTAACCGGGCAGTATGAAAAACGTGATCAGTCAGAAGCAGTTCAGGTAGTACGCGTGATCGATAAAAAGAAAATAGAGGCGATGGGAGCGCAAAACCTGCGCGATGTACTCACAAACGAACTCAATATCCGGCTTACGCAGGACAATATCCTCGGTGCGGGAATGAGTCTCCAGGGCATCGGTGGAGAGAATGTGAAGATCCTCGTCGACGGTTCCCCGCTTATCGGTAGGCAAAACGGCAATATTGATCTTTCGCAGATCAACCTCAACAACATCGAACGCATTGAGATCATCGAAGGGCCGATGTCCGTTAATTACGGTACGGATGCGTTAGCGGGAACGATCAACCTGATCACCAAAAAGCAGTTTGAAAAAGGGGTGAATGCCGGCGTTACATCCTATTATGAAAGCATTGGGAATTACAACGCCGGGCTGACGTTCGGCGTGCAGGGGAAAAGAACGACTTTTTCAGCGGAAGCGGCACGCTATTATTTCGACGGTTGGCGGGACGACGAGCGAAATTTTCACATCGAGCGCAAACGCCTGGCAGATACCTTACGCACCAAACAGTACAAACCGAAGGAACAACTCTTCGGAAGTGTAATGATCTCACACCGCCTGCGTAGTACGCCGGGAAAAGAAAATTTGATGTTACAGGTCCGCTCCGGTATTTTCACCGAAGAAATTATGAATCGCGGACTTCCGCTGAAGCCTTATTACACGTTTGCTTTCGACGACTACTACAAAACGTTGCGCTTCGACAATTCCGTGAATTTGAATGGAAATTTTTCAAAGAACTGGAGCCTGAATTCCGTCAATGCTTACAATTATTACAAACGTCAGAAGAACACGTATTACAATGACCTGACCACCCTCGATCAGCAACTCACCACGGCAGAAAATGACCAGGATACGTCCACTTTCGATTTATTACTGAGCCGCACAAGTTTTTTATACGATACACCGAAGGGCGGTTTTTCGCTCGAAACCGGTTACGAATTCTCGCTTGAAAGTACGCGCGGTCGTCGCATTGTGGATCAAACCCGGCAGATCGGAGATTATGCGCTTTTCGCAACTGCGGAAATAAAGGCCGGAAAAAGAACGACCTTTCGTCCGGGTGTGCGCTACGCCTACAACACAGCTTTCAAAGCCCCACTGTTGCCATCGCTATTTGTACGACAGGAACTGGGCAAAAACACCATTTTACGCTTTTCGTATAGCCGCGGGTTTCGTGCCCCTTCACTGAAAGAGCTATACTTTTTCTTCGTGGATATCAACCACAACATCCAGGGTAACCCGGACTTGGATGCGGAGAATTCGAACAATTTCCAACTCAACCTCGTCACTTCTCTCAAACCCGGGAAGAAAACAGCATGGCAACTAGAGAACCGGTTTTACTATAATGATCTGAACAACCTCATCACCCTTGCCCAGGTCAGCGGAACACTCTATTCGTATGTAAACCTGTTAAAAAGTCGCTCGTTCGGGTACCAGTTGAACAACAAATTCCGGGTCGGAAAACTCACGCTTGAGGCCGGTGCAAATATCGCAGGCAGAGCCTCCCAGGTTTCGGAAGAAAATCCCGCATTATATCGTTCGGTATACCCGGAATATCGCGCCAACGGATCTTATCGCTTCGTGAAATGGCATTCGACCGTATCCGTTTTTTACAAGTTCACGGGGAAAACACCGCAGTTTGTGAGCGGAACGGACGGCAGCGTGGCACAAAGTACCATTTCAGATTACCAGATCATGGATATCTCCTTATCTACTGATTTTTTGAAAAGAAGTCTGCTCGTGACTATCGGGGCTAAAAACCTGTTTGACGTCACCACCGTATTCGGACAACAAAGCGGAGAGGCGCATTCCGCTGGAAGTTCTTCCTTACAGATCGGTACGGGAAGGAGTTATTTCGTTTCACTCAAGTATCATTTAAACATCCGCAAACATGCCCGCTAAACGTTCCTTAACAGTTATTACACTGACGCTGCTCGCATTCACATCCTGTAAAAAGGACGAACTTCCCGTCTCCCCGCCCGATAAAGGTGACGTAATCACGGCAAGCGTGGAAATGACTCCGAGTTATAAATACCAGTTGTATTTTGACCTCGGCACGAACAGTCTGAAGGGACAAAATCCGAAAACAGACTGGGATCTCGGTTTCGCATGTGGCGCGGACGAAAATCACGTTGTCTTAAACACTTCCAAAATGATGTTTGCCGCGGCCATAACGGATCGGACCTTTGAAGAGATCACAGATACGAGCGGTTATGGTGTTGCCAAGAAAACGGATGATCCGAATGGCGATCCGGCACTTACGGCTTTTGCACAGGGCGATCTTTTCATCGTCAACAAAGGCGTATCCGAAACCGGCACGCAACTCGGTTTTTTCAAAATCCGCATTCTTTCTGTGGACATTTCCAAATTCGAGGTGCGCATTGCCAAGCTCGACGGATCGCAGGAAGCGCTCGTAAACATTCCGAAGCACCCCGATTATAATTACACATTCTTAAACTGGAACAATTCCCCGGAGATCGTTTCAATTGAGCCACCTAAATCCGACTGGGACCTGCAGTTCACGCAGTATACGCATCTTTTTTACGAACCCGAATATACGCCCTACCTCGTCACGGGTTGTTTGCTCAACAGCAGTAATACCAATGCGATACTGGTTAGTGATCGAAGTTTTGAAAGCGTCGACCTCGCGTACGCCCAGGGACTTTTACTTTCCCCGGACCGAAACGAGATCGGTTACAACTGGAAAGAATTCGACGGTACGCAATATACGGTGGACAGTGAACTTACCTATGTCATTCGGGATAACGAAGGCTATTTCTACAAACTTCGGTTTATCGATTTCTATAATAACCAGGGGGAAAAAGGATATCCACGCTTTGAATTCCAACAACTTTAATCACACTTTTTATGAAAAATCAAAAAATAATGAGCTACGTTCACGCTTTTTTAATTGTACTTCTCGCGGCATTCTTCATATATGCGGGTACTCAAAAATTCATTCCCAAAAAACATCCGCCCCGTGATAATTCGGAACTCGTGCTCCAGGTTCAGCAGGAAAGGTATGAACCGCCACACGCACTTATGCTCGTCGTAAAATCCATGAAGGTAAATGGAATGCTCTATGTCATTGGCCTGTTTCAGATCCTGGCGGGATTTTTTATGCTTATTCCGCGAACGCGACTGCTCGGCCTTGCCATTTTGCTACCCGTTATTGCCAATATCTTTCTGCTTCACGTATTTTTGGACAATCGGCCGGGAGAAGTCGTGGAAACGGGAATTTTGCTGGGTCTGACGCTTTTGCTGATCCTGTGGTATTACAAAAGGCTGCAATTGATCTTTGTCAAAAAGGCGATATAACGTACATTTGCGCCCAAAAAAGCAAATGCTCGGACTCAAACTTCCCACGGACCCGCGTTGGGTAAACATCGTGGAGAAAAACATTCAGGATATTCTGACGGACCACGCGTATTGTGAACAAAAAGCGGCTTCCAATGCGATTTCGGTAATCGTGAAATACCCGCAATACCCGGACCTCGTAAAAGCAATGACCGACATTTGCCAGGAAGAAATGGAGCATTTTGGCATGGTGCACGAACTCATCCTCGAGCGTGGCCTCAACCTCGGTTTCGAACGCAGGGATCCTTACGTGAATGACCTCGCCGAATACCTTCGGAAAACAAAAAAGAGCGGTTCACGTGGCGAACAATTTGTAAACCACATGCTTTTTGCAGCCCTGATCGAAGCCCGAAGTTGTGAGCGTTTTAAAATCCTTTCCGAAGAGCTCAGCGATCCCGATCTGCGCACTTTTTACCGGGAACTCATGGAAAGTGAGGCGCGTCACTATACGACTTTCCTCAATTTCGCCCGAAAATACGGCGAAGGGATTTCAGTAGACGATCGTTGGAAGGACCTCCTGGAATTTGAAGCAGGGCTCATGAATAAATATGGCACGCATCAAAGCATGCACGGCTAAGCTCAGATCAGGTTGTTCTCGATTGCGTAGCGCGTTAAACCTCCTACCGATTTCACTTCCAGTTTTGTATAAATATTCCGGCGGTGCCATTCGATGGTTCGCGGACTCACTTTGAGTTTTTCGGCAATTTCCTGGTTACTCAGGTCGTCACAGATCAGTTTCAGGATCTCCAGTTCCCGGTGAGAGAGTGTTTTGAAATCTTCCACCACCGAATTGGCCCGGATCATTTTCTCTGCGTTTTCGAGCAGTACCTGCGTTGAATGGTTGTTGTAATACTTGTTCTTATTCATCACCATGTCGATCGCATCGAGCACCTCGTCGAATTCCGAATCTTTCGGCAGAAAACCGTGTGCTCCGCGCCGATGCATCTGCACGATGAACTCGTCGGAATTGTGCATCGTAAGCGCTATGATCTTCAGTTTGGGATATTTTTTCTGCAGGATCTCCGTGGCTACAAGTCCGTCCATTTCCGGCATCTGGATATCCATAAAAATGATATCCGGGAAATCCTGGTCCATGAATTCGAGTTCATTGATCAGCTCCTTGCCGTTCGACACTTCAAGCACGACCTGCAAATGGTCTTCATCTTCCAGCAGCGATACGAATCCCTGCCTGAACAGCACCTGGTCTTCGGCAATACCGATCTTAATCAATCGTTTCATAAGGTAAAGCTAAGAAAATTAAATAGTCCTGGTCTTCCTCCAGCCGGGAGAATACGAGTTCGGCACCCAATGAGTTTACGCGCGTCAGGACACTGTTCAGCCCGTGTCCGCGACTATCACGCGCACGTTGTAAAAATTCTTCCTGCACCAATCCGTTGCCACTGTGAATGATCCGGATCTCCAACCGCCCGTTACAGTTCAATTCCACCGACATAAACTCGGCATCTGCATATTTGAGTACATTGGTCAGCAATTCTTTGAGAATGCGGTAAAGCTGCACTTCCGTATTTTTTGAAAAGTTCAGTTCCCGAACCGAAGAATAGAATGAGACTTCCATACTTCCTGCATTCTTCATACTTATAACCAACTCGTTGAGGGCCCGAATCAAACCGAAACGTTGCAAAACGGGACTGGAAAGATCCTGCGAGATCAGGCGCACGCTTTCGATTGCCTGGAGCGTAAGCTGATGCGCATTTCGTGTTTTCTTCAGCAGCAGGTCCTCCTCTCCCATGCGCGATTCCATACTGGCGATGGTCATACGCGTGGTATTCAGGAGTGCTCCCAGTTCATCGTGCAGGTTAACTGCTATGCGATGACGTTCGCGTTCTTCACTTTCGAGCACTGTTTTAGTGATCTCTTTTTGATGAATGAGTTCGCGTTCCCGTGCTTCGTTTTTCTGAGCCAGGAATTTTTTCTGGTACAGGAGTACGTAAAATATGATACCGAATGCGAGGAAGACCATGCACAACATGGCCAGCACGACCATCTCTATGATGTAATTCGGTTCTCTTTCCGGTGTAAGCACAAGCCAAGTAAAATAATCAGATAATGCAGTGTATAGACAATATACAAAAACAAATTTAAAAACTGGAGTTGTTCCGTACTCCAGATCGGCTGATTCATCCGGATTGCGTAAAAGAAAAGCCCTCCGAACAATAACAGGATAATGGATGAAACAACGTAAAAATCATCGTAGCGCAAAAGATCGATCTCTTTTTCCTTCGACAGGATTTCGCGGTAAAAGATCAGGCACGGAATGATATACAGTAAATATTCGAGGGTGATCGAATAAACCAGGTATCCCGTTGCACCAATGTTGACCTCTACCACGCACAGAACGACCAAAACAGAGAATATCGAATAAACGAGTATCCGATATTCTCTCAGGATTAAAATAAAAATGCCCGTGAATGCTATCAACTCGAGAAAAGTATAGTTATTCCAGAGAAAGGTGTTGGCCTTTCGCGTGTGAAACACAACCATGAACAGGGTCGTGGCCTGGCTTAGTACATTCAGCAGAACCAGCAGTTTCATGCTTCCTGAAAATACTTTGAAACGCGCCGTAAGCACAATGCTCATAAGCACAACCAGCCCCAGGTTCAGAATCTCTACAGCGGACAACAGATCACGATTTTCGTTAGGACACTAACGGGCTTGAATTCGTGTCGCAATCGTTCGGACAGCAGTTCCCGCGATCCAGGTACAGGTCAAGAATGTCATTTCCTGAAGCATCCACCCCAACGATTACCAAAGCATTTTTTCCATCGGAAGCTTTTGCGAAATAGGCACGGATGCCTTCACAGCCCTCCTGTTCCAACAAGTCATTGATCTTGTTCTTTCCAAACAAACGCGCTTTTACTTTTCCTGGATTATCATTCTGATAAGCCTTCGTCATGGCAACAGCTTCTTTGCCTTCAATAAAAGTTCCTTCGTTTCCGTCAACAATCATAGTATTTAAGTTTAAGAGTTACAAATTTGAAAATTTATTCAGACGTAGCGCCTGAAAGGGTGAACGACCTGCATATCATTCTTGAATTTTAAAGTGGCATGGTCGATATCGGGAAACAAATTAAGCTGATCCCGTGAAATGGTCGGATAATAAACGGTAAGTTCATCTTTGAGCTCAAATGGAAAATCCTGCAGTTCATTGTAAAGTTTTTTAATGAACTGGATCGGATTATCGGTTCCCTTACCGATGATGCTGCCATTAGAGACATACTGAATCTGAAACTGAAGCCCGATTAACTTTTCCTTCAGCAGATCGAAACGATCATGAAGGGCGCGGTCTTCGTGAATCAATGAAATGATATATCGTACAGAGGCTGTTTCTTCCATAAGCATAGTGTAAGCGCTTCACTACTCACCTCTTTAATTCAAAAAAGCCTTCTTACGAAGGCTTTAATTGATCCAGTGGTGAATTTTAATACTATTCAGTGAATAGCTATTATCATTTGCGCTACAGGACAAACATACGGGCTTTTTAAAAAGCACTTTTTACACTTATTACCATTTTTTCAGGTAAAAAATCATTAAAGCATTGATTTATAATAAAATAACTAAAATCAAAAACCCCGTATTTCTACGGGGTTTTCCCGTAAAATTACGGGGTATTTTTAGCGCGATTTTTAGCGAATGATTACGAGTTTTTTCGGCAAAATGCTTATCTCGTTGCTGTACACCCGAACAAAATACGTTCCCGCCGGTAATTCGGATGTATCGATCGTCCATTGATTATTACTGAATACAGCTGATTCGGCCAGTACTACTTTTCCGGATTGATCCGTGATCGTAAACCGCCCGTCAGTCAGGACCTGCGAACTACTGATAATCAACTGGTCGCTTGCCGGATTCGGGAACAGTTTCAGGTAGCTGTCGGCAAATCCCGTTCCGGCGGTGGAACCGGCTACATTATAAGAGACACGGAAATCGTCGAAGTAAAAACCGTCTTCGTTTACTCCACCGTCCGATTCAAGAATAAAACGCACGCGAAGCTGTTCTCCGAGGTAATCGCTCAGACTGATCTCTTCGAGAACCCAGTCGTTTTGAACGCCGTCATAAACAGGCTCTCCTTCGGGTTGCACACTTCCGTTTGCAGCAGTTCCTGCGTTTGTATAATAACCGCACTGGCCGGTCCAGCTATTCCCTCCATCCGTGGAAACCTGGAACTGTACATAGTCGTAGTTTGCCTCTACGTTCCATTTTGCGTAAAAGGAAACCTGTGCTGCAGTAGCATTCGTCAGGTCAATATCCTGGTCGAACTCATAGGTGCGATTGGTATTGTTCGCATAGTTGCCCGTCGGCGAATCGGTGAAGGAATTGGAGGGAGATACATATGTTGCACCGGTCGTGCTCCAGTTTCCCGTCCAGTTTGTTGTCGAGGAAGCGTCTTCGGCATATTGCAAACTCAGGTTTCCATAAATCTTGGTGATCGTATCCCGATGTGTCCAGTCACCGTATTCGGTATTGAGAACATACCGGATCTCATCGCCAAACTGGATCGCAGGATTCAGTTCATAAGAGATCGTTCCGTTTTGCACGATCATTGTATCGACATTATAGACAATGCCGTTGCCAATCGTTTGTATGTTGAGCAGGGGCTCGATCGACACGGTTACCGGACCTGACTCCAGTCCTACCCGGAGAGCAGTGTGACTGAAGTCACCGGTAGGAGTCGTAATATGTGTGGCATCCGATTCTTCCACGAGCATAAGCTTATGCGGCATGTGCGCGAGAATCAGGTTAGGGTAAACCATTTCCTGGCAAATTCCGGTAATATTCGACTGCGCCGGCCAAAATCCGTCTTCGTCCCCTCCTATTTCGGGTGTCATCGCGAATATTTTCGGCTTTACGGCCAGGTCCACTTTATACATGTAATCGTCCGAATCTCCGGAAGCGGGATACAGTCCCGAACTTTTCATATTCGTGTAACCGTTGTAGCGAACCATTTCGCCGGTGTACGTTAGCATGTAGTTGTGGTCAATGGCGTATTCCGCAACTGTCGTTCCGATCGGGAACAGGATGTCGTCGGCATAAGTATGTGTATTGAACGCAAATTGAAATTCATGATTTTCACAGAACCACTGTATCGCCTGCGTTTCGGGCTCCGAGAAAGGACCGGTCCCGGGATAGGTGTCATTATTTTGATTTGAACTGACCCCGGTAGTGTTCCATCCGTAGGAATAATTTCGGTTTAAATCGACGCCTTTGTTGTAAGTTCCCACGTTCCGCCGGTTCTTGCGATGCATTCCGCCACCGTTCGGGTCGGTCGTTTCATTGTAAATGTACCCGTCCGGGTTGATCATCGGTACGAAAAAGAGTTCATCGTTGTCCACGAGAAACTGGATTTCTTCGTTCGTACTATAGTTTTCGAGCAGGTACCACATGTAAAAAATAAGGTCAGAAAGGGATGCCGGTTCGCGCGCGTGATGCAGGGAAGTATATAAAATTTCCGGTTCCGATTCGTCAGTATTGGGATTGTCACTGATCTTTACGAAGTAGATCGGGCGGCCTTCAATGGACTGAAAACTTCCGATCGGGGCTTTCACAGTAATCAGATCGGGATAGGCTGCAGCCATTGAATCCAGTTCATCGAGAAATTCCTGGTACGTGAAAAATCCCGCCATGCTTCCGAGGTGAAAATGTGCGGGAATAGCCGGAACAAATTCAGCGGTGCCCGTGGAAAGGTTACACGTCGTATTTCGCTGCGGTTCCGTTTGTGCTTTACTTCTTTCAACATAAAATGCCTGTACATCTTCGATCAGTATTTCAACTTCGAAGCCATTATCGCGCATGAGCTGGATCTCCTGGTTCGAAAAATCGCTTATGAAAAAAGTGTTTTTCTTATGGGTACCGTGATCAGTTGCGATACCGAGCTCGGTAAGTTGCGCCAGTCCGCCCGGTCCGGTAAGCACTTTGGCGCGGGAATAATCCTGTGCAAAAGAACGTGCCGCCAGGAACAGGCATAGAATCAAAATTGCTGAAATTCTGCTCATTGTGTAGTTTCGTTTTAAGTTATAACAGTTTTTTACGAATGTATGAAATATTCGTTAAACGCGCTAACCGTGCCTCCGCCGGGAAGTTGCCGCAATACATTCATCCTCACAAGCCTGTCATTTAACAAATCTTAAAACCTTCCGTCCGTTTTTTGAAGAGAAGGTGTACTTTTAGGTTTAATTTAGCGCAAAAAGAACAAATTATGTCTGAGAAGAAAGTAACCTTCGGCCGTGTATTCTGGCCCAGCCTGATCGCTTCACTGGTAGTTGTTACCGTGGCGCTCATCCTCTTCCTCTTCCTGATTTTCGGTATCATCGGTAGTCTTGCCGGTGGCGGAGAACCCGAACCGAAAGGCCTGAAGTCGATCCTGCACCTCGAACTCAATGATGTCATCGCCGAAAACGGCTCTACCTCATTCAACCCGACTACCTTTTCACTTGACCGCAAAGTTGGACTGAGTGATATTCTTTTCGGACTGAAGGAAGCAGCAAAAGACGACCAGGTCAAAGGACTGTTCATCGAAATTTCGGATTTGAAGTGCGGCTATGCAACAGCCCGTGAGATTCGCAACGCGATCAATGAATTTGAGAAGAGCGGGAAGTTCGTGGTCGCCTACAACAGCGGAGAGGTGATTACCCAAAAAGAGTATTACCTGACTTCCGCAGCTGACGAAAATTATGCATTCCCGACTTCCATGATGGAGTTTTTAGGTCTGGGAACCGAACTGGCCTTCTTCAAGAACACGCTTGACAAACTGGACGTGGAAATGCAGGTTATACGCGGCAGCAATAACGATTTCAAAAGCGCCGTTGAACCTTTCTTCCGGGATTCCATGAGCGATTCCAGCCGGCTGCAGATCCAGCGTTACCTGAGCAGTATGTGGGGTGATATCCGCAGCGATATTTCCAAAGACAACGGCCTGACTCCGGAAGAAATGGACCAAATCGCGCAAGAAGCAAAAATACAACGTGCCGAAGATGCCGTGGCGCTCAAAATGATCGATGCGGTAAAATACCGTGACGAAATCCTGGAAATGTTGCGCAAAAAAGCAGGCATTAAAAAGGTGGGCGATATGAAACTGTACGAATTCGCGGACTACGCACACGACAGCTTTTACCGCGCGCAGGAAAACCTTCAGCGCGACGAAGATGCAAACGTGGCTGTCATCCTCGCAGAAGGAGGCGTAGCCGTGGACGGGAATGGTGTTTCATCTAAAAAGATCTGTGAATTCTTCCGGGAAGTGCGCGCGGACGACAAGATCAAAACGGTCGTATTCCGGGTGAACAGCCCCGGAGGAAGCGCCCTGGCCAGCGATGAGATCTGGCGGGAAGTGAAACTGACGAACATGAAGAAAAAAGTGATCGTGTCTATGGGAGACGTTGCCGCGTCGGGAGGTTATTTTATCTCGGCACCTGCCAGCAGGATCTTCGCGGAACCGACCACGATCACCGGTTCGATCGGTGTATTCGGAGTGATTCCCTACACCGGGAAACTTTTCGAGAACAAACTCGGAATTACCTTCGATCGCGCTTCTACCAACGCGCATTCCATCCTCACCCCGAATCGTAAGTTGACGGAAGAAGAATTGCAAAAAGTACAGGATGAAGTCGACCAGATCTATCAGCAATTCCTCAAACGCGTTTCCGATGGCCGAAACATGACAACCGAGCAGGTAAACCAGATTGCTCGCGGACGTGTCTGGACCGGAACGGATGCTCTGAAAATCGGGCTTGTGGATGAACTCGGCGGACTCCAGGAAGCAATCGAATACGCCATTAAGGATGCGAAGATAAAAGATGCTAAAATCATTTATTACCCGCTTAAAAAGACAGAAGCCTTTGAGAAGATCCTTGAACAGATCAGCGAATCGGATGAAGCTTCCGTGAAAACGCAGCAATTGCCGGATGAACTTCGCACGTATTACGGCTACCTGAAAGAACTGGAATCTTACAGCGGTATGCAAATGCGTTTACCGTATACGATCGACATTCGTTAAGCGGCCCTTCCACCTGGGAGTTCTAAAGAAAGAAAGAATATAGATCCATAAACCAATAAAAGGATAAACCGTGAGAAAGATCGGGGCTGCAAGTGTGGTCCCGATCTTTTTTGAATTAAAAAATACGGTCCACTCAAGTGCGCATTTTGTCGCAATCACACACCAAAACACTGGACTTTGCCAGGTCAATATGCTGAGCATGGTTGGTATGAATGCCGCCAGTAGCCCGGAGGCCCCACAAAAATTTGCAAAAGCGTCATGCTGAGCCTGATTTTTACCGATCCAGCGCAGGTGTTGTGCAATTGCCGCTTTCCAACTCCCGGGAGCCGCTGTGTCCACTGCCGGACCATCACATAAAACGACCTTTTTCCCTGCTGCACGCATGTCCTGGAGAAGGAACTGGTCATCGCCGCTGGAAAAACGACCGTGTAGTTCCGGGCGCGAAACCGCAAGAAAAGTATCCTTTCGAAACAACAAGTTGGCCCCGGAAGCAAGTATCGGGCGATATAATGAAGCACATGCCCGATTTACAAGTTGCAGGAAGAAGTGTTCGAACTCCCAGAAACGTCCCTGAAGGTTTTCCGCATGGACACGTACCGGCAGTACGTACAGATCTGCTTTGCCATTCGTCGAAAGTGTCTCGAAATAATTCGGAGTTACCGTGATGTCCGCGTCCCAGGTCAGGATGTACTCGCCCTTTGCAACAGCTATTCCCCTGGTAAGTGCCGCTTTTTTTCCTGCTTCACCTGATGGAACGTGTAACACACACACAGGAAGTTCGGGAAGATCCAGTAATTCTTCAAAGGAATCTTCCGAATGATCATTTACGAAAAGTATTTCCAAAGGCATCGTTTTCAATCGCGAAAGACTCGCTACCAAGTGCGGTAGTCGCTCTGCTTCATTGCGGAAAGGAATTACAACACTGATCCTGTCCGCGTGCGGACCATTTTCATTCCCTAAGCGAATGGATAAGCGTCCATAAGTGAGGAAAAGCACATAGAGCAGGTACAGACCGGACGCTATGACCGTAAACACAATCATGAGACGGAAACCGGTTTTTTTACAAATGCCAAACCGAGCAGACAGGGCAAGGCAAGGTTTGCCACCCAGATGAGGAACGCTGCCGAAAGTGAAACAGCGTCGGGAATCGCGTAGAGGCCCAGCAGCCAAACAGCCACCGTTTCACGAACGATGATCTTTCCGAAAAAAAGCCCGGGGGTAAAAGTCATGAACAGGTAAAGCAAACTAATGGCAGGAAGTGCTTCGCTTCCTAAGAAGGGGTAAAAAGCACGAATCATTAGTGCAAACTGCCCGAGGAAAACAAAATACCGGAGCGTGCTGATGCCCAGAAAAATTCCTCGAAGGCCAATGGTACCGGAAAGTAATCTCCGAAAACGTATTTTCCGATGACCTTTTTGTGGAATGAGGTGTTCGAAAAAAAAGTAGGCAATAAAAGCCATTAAGACCAGTATCCACGCCACCGAGAGAGGTAAATGCAGTTCGAAAATGCACTGTCCTGAAAGCGCGAGAATTCCGAACAGGAAGGTTATTAACCATTGTGAGCCGTTGGCCAGCAGGCTGTAGACGACAACCGGTACGCGCTCCTGCCTTTTAAAATAAAAGATCCTTCCGACGAAATTTCCGGCCATATTCGGAGTCAGAAACGCACTGAGTATCCCGGCAAAGAATGCGTGGGAAAGCGCACTATTATCTGCAGCACTTCCTGCACGACGCGCCAGTATTTGAAGTTTTAGAAATTCAAACCACCAGTTTAACGGACTCAACAAAAAAGCGGCTACCAGGCAGAGCGGGGAAACATGCCGGAGTTTCCCAAAGGAAGCCATATTGAAATGAGCGATCTGCCAGCCAATGAAAATAAGCACCACTATTCCCACCGAGGCGCGCAATAGCTTCCAGGCGTTTGACTTATTTTTTATAGCTTTATACATTCGTTCGAATCAATGGTTGAAGATAAAATAATTCTTGGAATTGACCCCGGGACCAATGTGCTCGGATACGGGCTTATTCATGTAAAGGGGCGTACGATCGAGATGCTTAATTTCGGGGTGCTGCGGCTTGAAAAGCTCACGAATCAGCCGGATAAACTCAAGCGCATTTACGATCAGCTTTGTGAGATCATTTCCGAATACAAACCGGACGAAATGGCCATTGAAGCTCCGTTTTTCGGGAAGAACGTACAATCGATGCTCAAACTGGGTCGTGCGCAGGGCGTTGCCATTGCTGCGGCACTTTCGAGAAATGTTCCCTATGAAGAATATTCTCCGCGCAGAATAAAACAGTCTGTATGTGGAAACGGAAGCAGTTCGAAGGAGCAGGTCGCTGCCATGCTACAACGCCTGTTGAAATTTACGGAAATGCCGCGCTACCTCGATGCCACGGACGGACTGGCTGTTGCCGTCTGCCACCATTTTTCGAAAGGGATCGGTGAGAATAACAAAGAGAAGACAAGTGGCGGCTGGGGAGGCTTTATTTCGAAGAACCCCGACAGAACGCGTTAAGCTGTTCCGGCTACTTATTCTCTGGAATAAAGCTTTTGAACTTTCTCGCAAAAATAAGTACGCCTGTTCGTTTTGCCACAATATTTTTTGATCACAGGCTCCTTGCCATCCGGACATTCCTTACGCGTGTGTACTTTCCAGTGTGCTTTGAGCGTCCCGGCTTTTTTCCATTCGAGGAAATCAAAGCTATATTTTACAGCT
The DNA here is from genome assembly GCA_964389755.1 of uncultured Flavobacteriales bacterium. Classification (GTDB taxonomy): domain Bacteria; phylum Bacteroidota; class Bacteroidia; order Flavobacteriales_D; family Crocinitomicaceae; genus JBBSUQ01. The sequence goes on from CAYMEW010000010.1 coordinate 88,593, forward strand.
TCACGCACAAGCGCCCGTTGTTTTGCCGCCGGTAATGCCCCAAATTGTGACTCAGGATGAATCCCGGTACGAAAGAGCACTTCATTCTTAATGATATTCCCCACACCTGTGAAAATGTCCTGGTCGAGCAGCACATCGCAAACCAGCCGCTCCGGATGTTCCCGGAGTTTTTGAAGCGCTTGCTTTTCGTCCCATTTTTCGCTGAGCACATCCGTACTCCAGTCGTAATGATCTTCCGGCGGACCCTCGAGTAATTTTACGGAACAGGTATAAAAGTTCAGTTCTCCGTCTTCAAATTGGAGTTGAAGGCGCGGCACGGTGTCTTTTCGTTCATTAATTCGCCAGGTTCCGAAAAGTAAAAAGTGGATCCTGATCGTAAATTCTCCGAAAGAAATAAGATAGTGCTTCCCCCAACTCGTGATATGCTCGATCTTTTGGCCTGTCATGCGGTCAAAATCGATCTTTTTGGCATTCCCCGAAGCTTTACGCACGCGCTTTCCTGCGAAGTCTGCAGTATTTTCTCTTAAAATTACAATGGACGGTCCTTCGGGCATTTTAACTTGTATTGATTCGGGAAACAGCGTCAAAAGCAATACCAGTATCTTATTGTTACGGATTTTGCGCCTTGGGACTCAAAAGCGCTTGGCTTTGTGGAATTTCACGGGTATTTTTGTTCGCAGACTGTGGAGCGGATATACAAAAAAACCACCGGCCTTCCGACCGGTGGTTTTTATTATTTTGGTAAGAATAAACTTATTCTACAACAACCTTGAATACTTTCGCATGCTGGTCGTTTGAAACCGTTACGAAATAAACTCCCGGTTCCAGTCCGCGTACATCGAGCGAGACTTTTTCACCGGCTGTCATTTCCTGCAGTTGGATAACCTGACGCCCGTTCATATCTGTCAAACGTACATCATAGTTTCCTTCCAGACCTGTTGCTTCCACATAAATGAGGTCGCTGGCCGGGTTCGGGTAAACCTGCATGTTTTCTGCTGCGATCTCCTCGATCGAAAGGTAATCACAGTTTGCATCTACAGTCAACGTTACTTCTGAAGTATCTGCAGCACAAATGCCGTTTGAAGTAATATACGTGTATGTAAATGTGCCGTTGTTAGAACCTGTATTGATCTGAGAATTCACGGTATTTGAAGAGTTGTCATACCATGTTCCCCCGTGATCTACTGTTCCGCCAAGACCTGAAAGCAGGTCAACCGGTTGGTTCAGACAGGTCGTAATCGTTCCGTCCTCACCTGCATTTGACGCTCCGGTAATTTCAACCTGGGTCATTGTAGAGTCCGCAGCACAGCCGTCCACGAGTTTGTACTGGAAGTCATAAACCATCGGCGTAAGCACACTTGTTGCAAACATCGAGTTTGTCAGCTGCATTGTGTTTTGGAGGTCGTTGAACATACCGCCCGCATCGTTTCCGGTGATGGTCGTGTAAAGATCAACTGTATCTCCCTGGCAAACCTGGAGCAGACCTGTTGAAGTACCTGCATTCAAATCGATCTCGCTTAACTGGAGTGAGTAAATACCCGTTGACGTTCCGTAAGAATCATGGAGGAGGTAATATTCCATACCCGGCGTCAGTCCACACACCGTGAAGTTCGGTGCGTTGTTCACACCTCCGAGGTCATTGTCGTTGGCACCTTCCAGGGTAAAGCTGTTCATGTCGAGGACCTGGCAATCTGACACGGAGTAAACCGCTGCCTGTCCGTCGTATCCCTTGAATAATCCGCTGATACGCATGTTTCCGGATGCCGGTGCCGTAAATTTAAACCACGTCGTGTGATCGAGGTTGGAATTGATCCATCCGTCAGTCGTTTGTGCACCTGTTGCCGGCGGAGCGATTGCCGCTTCTGAGCCTGATGCAGTGGAACCGGTGTTGTTGAACACATACGTTGTTCCGTCCACCGGGAGCGTTTCCGCAGCACATACCGTATCATTCGTTAATGGCATCGTGAAGGCGATCGGTCCCTGGTAAAGCGACGTATCCGATCCGCAAACAGACTGGATGTAGAGTTCGTAAACTCCTCCGCTGAGCAGCGACATGTCAAATGTCGTATCGGAAGTATTCGCGTCTGCATTTACAACAGTTCCGTCATACAGGTTGAAACCTTCCGGACCGTACTGGATGTTGAATCCTGTTGCCGAATAAGACGGGCTGAACGGAATGAAGTTCCAGTTTGTCAGTATGCTATCCTCTGCCGTGGCAACTGTAGTTCCAAGCGGATTCGAACAGAATGGCGGTGTGAGGAATGATCCGACCAGGTAAGCACTCTGATCGCCGTTTGCGCAGAATGCGTAAACATACACATCGTAATAGGTATTTTGTGTCAGTCCGATCAGGGAAGCTGTCGGGTTGGTAGTTGAAACGATTGTTCCGGAGCCCGGTGTAAATCCTTGCTCACCGTATTCAACAAGCCAGTTCGTTTCGTTTGACAGTCCCGGTGTCCATGAGAATGTTACCTCATCCGGGAACAACTGGTTGATCACGAAGTTACTCGGACGCGGACAATCTGTGTAATAGAAGTGCGCACATGAATTTTCCTGGAGATACTGGTTGGAGTTTACGGAAACCTCCAGTGTCTGGTTCACACCAATCACACCGATCTCTGCATCCTGACCGTAGTCCCAGGAAGCATTGTCCATCATCACATCATCGTATACGAAATATACTTCCTGAGTACCTTCGTCGATAATCAGTTCAAATGTAGCACCGTCGGTTGCCGTTGTTCCGTAATGCGGAACATCCGACCACATTACAATGAACTGGCGGTTCGGGGCGCTTCCTACTGTTGTGTAGTAAACATTATCGTAAGGTGTGCCCAGGTCCTGGATATAGGGGTAAAGCCCGACACTTGTCCCGGTCGTAGTACCCACGTTGGCCGTCTGACTGCCGAGTATGACACCACCGTTATTACCGATCGTAAGTTCTTCGTAAACCACTCCCTGGAAAAGGATCGGGAACGGAAGACTTACTCCTAGTTCCGTATCGTCGGTTGTATTAGCTGCGGTACCGAATGAACTGATGTCGTTGAATCCGGCTGTCGGACATTCTGAGTCCCATTCCATGAATTCCGCCTGATTGTAAGTATTGAATGAAACAGGTCCTACCGCGCTTGAAGTATCGTTCACGTTACAGTAAGCGCTTACGTACACTTCGTAAAACGCATTGGTATCAAGTCCGGAAATTGTAAAAGGATTGGAAGTTACAGAAAGTTGCGTACCCATTCCTGTTCCGGGAGTAAAACCGTAAGGACCGTATTCGACTACCCATTCTGTTTCACTACCGCTTGACACCCACTCTACCGTTGCATCCGTTGTACCTGCAGTTACGAGGTTTACAGAAGCCGGGTAAGGACAGGTCGGTCCTTCGCGAATTTCGAAGTCATCGATCAACAGGTCATTGTAATAAGAACTTGAGCCGGACATACTCATGGCTCGCAGACGGATCTTTACAAGGTTCGTATTGAAAACATACGGTGTAAGCATGTACGTGAATTGCTTCCAGTCCGGTCCGAATTCACCCTGAACAGAATCAATAATGTCCCAGTTAGTACCATTGTAAGCTTCCACATAGATCTTGTTGTAGTCCGGCAGTGCTGTTCCGTCGTAGTGACTCACTTCCCAGAAGCTGAGTTCGGGAGCGGTAAGCGCTGAAACATCGATCAGCGGGCTTTCGAGAACCACGTCCATATCAACCGGGGTTGAGAAATCAAGCCATGCATAGTTGTTGCTGGATCCGTTTGTGTGATCAAGCGTACCGGCAACCGTGTAACCCGGGTTCCCCGTATATTGCCACGGTCCCCCTTGTGTAGCCGATTGTGACCAACATGCGGGATCAGAAGTTACTGTAAATGTTTCGAGGTAAGGTGCCATCAGTGCACCGCACAGCGTTGTGAAAGTATTTCCTCCGAGTGCAAGGCTGTAAGTTCCTGAGCAGTCTGCGTAGATATATACATCATAGGTCGTATTTCCGGATAATGAACCGATCGTTGTAAATGTATCGGTAACGGTGGTACCTGTCATGGTCGGAGTTGTCCCGGAGGGAACGATCTCAACGAGCCATTCTGTTTCACTTCCTCCCGAAGTCCAGGAAACATCCACACTGTTATCCGTAATACCCGTAAGAATAATATCCGTTACCGGCTGGCAGGAAGAAGGTGTATATTCATCAGCGCCGATATCCACATTTGTGGAAGGAGCCAACGGACGTGTATCCCCGTCGATATCATCCGTTACTGTGGGAATAGTAACTCCCAGATCATTTGCAACCGTACCGATCACATGCAGGTCATTGGGGCCGATAAAGAGCGGATCAGCGAAATAGGAGTTGGCATCACCTGTGGAATTCAGTTGCCAGTCCGAAAAAGCAGAATAGCCCGTTCCATTGTAATAAAAAGGTGTAGAACCGTTTCCATAGTAAATATTGTAGTCAATGTTATTAGTAGTAGAGATAGCATTTGCCAGAATGTAAGCGGCATACCCACCACCGTAATTCGCGAAAATATTATTGCGCACCTGCGTATTGGTTACCCCAAACGTCGTGCTACCCGTCATGAACAGCGCGCGGCCGGTAGAAGAAGAACCATCGAGAAAACTGATCGAGTTGTGAACAACGTCCAGGTTATCGGCTCCGTTGATATACATTGCATATCGTAAACTCGTTCCACCGGTCCCGGCATTGGACAGCATGTTATTACTGATCTCCGAACGCATTGTCGGGCTCGAGAGAATGTAAGAAACATAGATCCCGTACATCGTGCCACTGCTGTTCAGTTGCAGATCGTTCTTGCGAATGCGCACATAGTGAGCCGGTACAGTAGTGGAGTTCGTCAGGTAAATACCGTATTGGGCACTCGTTGTAGCTCCATTCTGCATGAGGTTATTTTCCACGATCAGCGTGTCTACGTAATCGGAATAGATCATATACCCGATATTTCCCGTCATTACGTTATCCGAAAAGACAAACTTCGTGGACGGTACGGTTGTGGTACCGGTGAGGTACATAATGTGCGATCCGTCGATGAATTCATTACCGGTCAACGTAATTCCAGCACCCGTGAAACCTTCAGTTGTTCCATAAAGGTGTGAGTCATTGACAGAAACGGTGGTTTGCGCCGGGCTAATAAACTGGTTATTGGTCAGTTTAATACTCGTATGATTATTCGTAAAATAAACATTACGCGTATAGGTCGTACCCGTACTGGTGATCTTGAGACCGTCGATCGTGATGTACGAAGCGCCATCAAAGATAATTGCGGCATCCGTAGAACTTGCGTTCGCATAGGTTAACTCCGCATCATTCGTGTTTGCCGGATCGGCCTGTACCGTAATGTTGTTGGTTGCGGAAGTACCTGTGTAAGTGCCGAAAGTAACGCTTTCGTTGTAGACTCCCTCTGCGACATTCAGTACCACAGGACCGGACACACCGTTCGTGGAAAGCGAAGTCGTAAAGGCTGCAAAAGTTTGGAAGTTCGTTCCACTTGCCGGCAAAGTCGCGTTCAGCGTGTACGTGCCGTTTAGCGCCTGTGCAAAAGAACTAAAGTACAGGAAGAGTCCTCCCATACAGAGTAGCAATTTTTTCATATATTATTAATTTTTCAGTAAAGTTAGGGAATCGCGTTTACTTTTCTAAAAGAAAGTTAAAAAACAAACGTTTTTGTTGTGAAAGCGATTAAATCCGTTATTTAATCCTTTGTTTTTCACGCTCCAAATCGAGGTTAATACTGTCCAGCACCGCGGCATATATTTCTTTCATATCCAGCTGATACTCGGAATAATAGCGCATAGACCGGTTAAACCGGGACGAGTCGATTCGCAAGCTGCGAAAGAGTGAATCGGAGGAAAGTTCGAGGTCTTTTTTATAACGCAGCGGCTGCGTGTATTTCACCTGGGTCGCAGATTCCAGGCAGGACAGTTCTTTCAAAACGATGATCATGCTGTCCTTTGACAGCAAATCATCAGGCGGATCGGATCGCTGAATGCCCTTCCGCGCGCAGGAAGCCAGCAGCAATACAAGTAGAACCGATAGACCTCCGAAAATGCGCATTTAACTTCTGTTAAAGGTTAAACGACTTCCCGGTGTTTCGGAACTGATCATCCCTGCCTGCAACACGCGGTTTCCGTTCACAAACACGTCGGTAATCGTATGATCGAAACGGGTTCCTTCAAACGGCGACCAGGCGCATTTATAAAGCAGGGAGGATTTTGTTACTTCCTGAGAACGCGCCGGGTCCACAAGTACGATGTCGGCAAAATATCCTTCCCGAAGAAATCCACGATTCTGCACTGCAAACATTTCCGCAGGTGCATGCGCCATTTTCTCTACAACTCGCTCAAGAGGTATCTTACCTTCTTTAGAAAGTTGTAACATGGCCAGTAAGGCATGCTGAACGAGCGGCCCTCCGGACGGAGCCGAGAGGTAAGGGTTGTTTTTTTCTTCCAGGGTATGCGGTGCGTGGTCCGTTGCTATCACATCGATGCGGTTATCGAGAACTGCCTCCATGATAGCGGCGCGATCGGCAGCAGTTTTTACCGCCGGGTTCCACTTAATAAAAGTTCCCTTTTCCTCGTAATCAGCATCCGTAAACCACAGATGGTGCACGCAGGCTTCAGCTGTGATGCGTTTTTCAGTCAGCGGTAATGTGTTGCTGAAAAGCTGTGTTTCTTTAGCGGTCGAAATATGCAGAATGTGCAGGCGGGTGTTGTGCTTTTTAGCAAGTCCCACTGCAAAAGAGGATGATAAATAACAGGCTTCCTCACTGCGAATAAGCGGATGCGCTGAGATCGGTATCTGTTCGCCGTAGCGCGCTTTGTAAGACTCCAGGTTCCTGCGGATCGTCGCTTCGTCCTCGCAATGCGTCGCAATCAGCATCGGACACTGACTGAATAAGCCTTCGAGCGTGCGTTCATTGTCAACGAGCATGTTCCCCGTAGACGATCCCATAAAGACCTTTACACCGCACACCTGTGAAGCGTCCGTACGCAACACTTCGTCCAGGTTGTCATTGGACGCACCCATGTAAAAGGAATAGTTTGCCAGCGCATTTTTCGCAGCAATGTCATATTTATCCTGCAACAGATCTTGCGTGAGTGTATTGGGTACCGTGTTGGGCATTTCCATAAAACTGGTTATTCCCCCGGCTACCGCAGCGCGACTTTCGGTATAAATATCGGCCTTGGTTGTAAGTCCCGGTTCGCGAAAATGCACCTGGTCATCAATACATCCTGGAAGTACGTATTTCCCTTCCGCATTGATCTCCTGCGCTCCGGCGGCGCTCAGTTCCGTGCCGATCTTTTCGATCCGTCCGTTGCGGATAAGTACGTCTGCAACCTGCTGTTTTCCCTCATTCACTAGGGTTCCACCCTTTAAAAGATATGTTTCGCTCATAATTTCATTCTTCTCATTTTCCAGACCCCGGTAAAGGCCTCTTTGAAAATCCCGGTACTCATTTTGGAAGTCCCGTAGAGCCGGTCGATAAAGGTGATGGGTACTTCGCGAATGCGAAAACGATGTTTCCTGCTTGCGTATTTCATACAGATCTGGAAAGCATACCCTTTAAACGGGATACCGTCCAGGTTTATTTTCTCAAGAACTTCTTTCCGGTAACACATGAATCCGGCGGTAGTGTCCTTCACAGGGATCCAGAGCACAAGTCTTACATAAATGCTCGCAAAATAGGACATGAGAATGCGTTTTACAGGCCAGTTCCTCACCTTCCCGCCGTTGCAGTAACGCGAACCGATACTGACGCCGTAGCCGTCTTCTTTGACAGGTTTTAACAGCCGCGGAAGGTCTTCAGGATTGTGTGAAAAGTCGCAGTCCATTTCGAAAATAAACTGGTAATCATGCGTCAGAGCCCACTTAAAACCGTGAATGTAAGCCGTTCCGAGCCCGAGTTTCCCGGCACGTTCTTCCAGGAAAACGGAGTCCGGGAAATCTTCCTGCATGGAGCGCACGCAATCAGCCGTACCATCAGGGGAATTATCGTCCACGATCAGGATGTGAAAATCGCCGTCAAGCGAACGTACTTTGCGAATCATTCGTTCGATATTGTCGATCTCGTTGTATGTGGGAATAATTACGACCGATTCCGGCATTCTCAGATATTTTGCGCTAAAATAACAAATTTTCAGTTTAAAACATGCGCGTTTCGCACTGCGCGATTTACATGCGCCAGGCAGTCAAAACAACAAGTTCGCAGAGGAACGGTCCGGTGTTTCACTTTCGCGTTTTCACGGGATACAAAAAGCCCCGCAAGTTTTAATTTTGCGGGGCTTTTCTGCTCCTCCTCTTGGGCTCGAACCAAGGACCCTCTGATTAACAGTCAGATGCTCT
>CAYMEW010000011.1:0-16078 GCA_964389755.1 uncultured Flavobacteriales bacterium
AAAACAAAGAAAAGAACTTAAATCCGTATTCCTCCCCAACAATTGGTCTTGATCCCTTATTAAGATAATTAAATTATGTTTGTTGAACTAATTTAATAAAGCTTAAAATGAATAAATTATGGTTAAGTCTGTCACTCACACTGTGTCTAATATCTTGTGATGGCGGTCCGGTAAAGGAAAATGAATTAAAATTGGCCGGTGATGTTTACACGATTATGGATATTAAATCAAATGATGTGGCAAGCAAGCTTACAATGAATTTGCAGTTGAAAAATCGACTTTCAGAAGATTCCCTTAAATTGATTGCAACCGAAATAAAAGCAAATAATCCGAATTCTAAACGCATATTTATCTTCTATTATTTACAGGGCGAAAAAAGTAGTGGAATAGCCTGGGCAACCACTCATTATACGCCGGATCTGGAAGTCAACATACTCGGTTCAACCGAACAAGAAGAAACGGATGCACACGTTGATAAGTTCGGGTTGACCTATGACCAACGAAAAGAGATTTTTCAAGATTCATACAGGCAAGAGGTGGCGGCACGCAAAAAGGCAGATGCAAAATACCCCATGTTAACAGCAGAAGAAGCGCAAAGAGATTCAAAAAAGTATGCCGAGTATAAAAATCTATTGACCGAACAAGCCCAAAAGAACATTATGAAGAAGTATAATATTTCGGAAGATGTGTTCTGGGAAATTTCAACTGAAGGTGTAGAGCTTGATTGGATACCAAAAGCTGTATACTGAAGATAGATTAGTATTTAAAGCATTTCTCCGCCGTAATGTTGCGGTATTTCGGAAAGCTGCGGATCTTTTCGAGCGGATAAAGTTTGCGCAATCGCGCCAGTGCCGCTTCGAGTTTGTGTTTGGGTGGTGTATTCATAACGTTGATTTTTCGATCAAAATCATGAATTTTCCAAACAAGCCTGTCCAAAAGGGCGCATTTGGGCGCGAAATGGCACACTTTGGCGCGTTTTTTTCCTTTTTGTTCCCTTCTATCTGCTTTTGTTCCGGTTGGCAGTGTGGCAGTAAGCTTATAACAAGGTTCCGTAAGGTTTTCCAAGCTTGTGCTAGGTTGTGTTAAGGTAATGCAAACTGTCTTTTATTCGATAAAACGTTATTCTAACAGGTTTTTCCGCGTCGCCAGTTCGTGATAAATCTGTTTGGCTAATCTTAAGCCAAGTCATCGGAGCAGGTCAAATAATGGGAAACTCTCTCTACCTATTAAGTCTTACGCAATAGCTTTTTGTATTTTTTGCGTTCGCGAGCCAGCCAATCATAAATTCCGGTTGCCAGATGTTCAAAAGCCTCATTATCGCTGTAATGAATTTCAGTCACATGATAGGTTCGAGTATTATACTGTTCGTTCAAATGCTTTAAACGCTTGTCATTGATATTGAGCCCCATGAGTGAAAACACTGAAATGCAAATTTTTAGATCGGCATTATCGTTTCTGAACCCGATCAGATTCAATCCCGTAACGGTGTGTTTGTGCTTTAAATCGTCTTTTATCAACTGAATGATAAGATTTTTAAAAATTTTTTTCTGCATGATTCAAATTTTTTAAGTTCAGAATTACATTGCAAATGTAAGCTAATTATGAACATTTGCAAATTAAAACGTGAAATTGCAATTTAATTCTTTGCATAAGTAAACTAATTCGAGCTTATTGAAGACTTAGTTAATCAGTATTTTTGTCTAAATTTCGTATTCATAACACGCATCAAGTGGTAAAGAAAAAAGGAGAAAAATTGTATTTAAACAGGATTAAACTTGTAATGATCGAAAAGAGACTCGAGCAAAAGGATCTGGTTAAACTTACAGGTTTGTCTCGAACTACCATTTCGAACTATTGTGCAAATTATTCACAACCATCGTTAGAAACCTTGCATAAAATTGCGCTTATTATGAAAGTGAACGCACAAAGATTAGTTGAGCCAACGCCAGACGAGGACGAAAAGTAAATTAAATATCTTTCACGAAGTGCATTAAAGGGGGTATGTTTTGCATATTTTTCGATTCGATTATTTTATCCGTTAATTCTAAAACTCCTACAAATGGTATAGGTTGAACCATTATGCTCAAGGAGCTGTTTGTTGGAATTTTTGAAATCAAAATGTATTTGCCAAATTGTTGTAGATAATTGATGAGTTTCTTGCTAAAATGCTTTTGCTTGACAATTCTCAACCCAAAATTTGCCAGTATCTCCAATAACTGGCGTTTTTTTGAATTCAAAAATTTGCCAATAATTCGATTTCTATCTTGATTCTCAATCATGGATACTCCCATTATGGAATTAAAACATAGTCTTCACAGTTATTACCTTTTCTCCTAAAACTAATCCAGTCGTTTTTAATTCAAAAGATTTTACTAAAATTGTAAAATGGCTATGTGCTGTATTTGAATTACTTCACTACGACAAGCTACTAAAGAAAACTAAATAATCATGACACGGAAAAAGATCGATCCTAAGGATAATGCAAGCAATCAGCAGAATGCCAATACCGGAACCACTGGAACCAACCGGCAGTATGATCAAAACCAGGGCAACCGGGGTAAGCAGTTGAACTCAAAAAAGGAAAAACGATAAAAAATTTTCACGAATTAGCAAACAATTAGCTCTTTTACGGATTGTTAAAATCGTTAATCAATCCTAGAATTTTTAGTCTACACGGTAAAGATTCATTGGGTATTGTCTCTGAGTATTCAAAACTTTGAGATAAAAAAATTGTGGTGAATAATTCTGAAAAGAGAGTTTATTGATGGGGGAGAATTAATATTTAAGATATGAGTAGAACAGCAGATTATGCAATTCAGGGATTTATTTATCAATTTATTCTCACACTACATAAATTACTTTTGTCGGGTGATGATGACGAAATTGTTGTCGAAGGAATTATTGAAGATATCGATGTAGTTTCGCCTTCAGGAACTCTAGCTATACAATGTAAATATCACGAGAGTAAACAAAAGTTTACTTTATCAAATATTTATAAACCAGTGCTTCAAATGATGAAGCACTATAAAAATAATTCATGTGCTAATATTAAATATATTCTCCACGCTCATTTTCCCAATGAAACAGTTGGATCAAAAAAATTACTGTCCGAAGAAGAGTTGAAATCTATTTTAGAATCAAAGGCTTCTGATCTACAGTCACTGATTTCTGAATTAAGTGGATTCTCGGATTTCTCTGGTTTTACGAGCAGGTTCACTATAGAGTTCGGAGCGTCCTTATCTGATACGGAAAAAGCAGTAATTGTATGTCTTGCCAACGAAGGATTCACTACAGAAGATGCCGAAGAAATTTTTTATCCTAATTCTATTCATGGAATCGCTGAGTTAAGTATTGAACATGACGTTTTAAAACGAAAAATAACAAAGCGCTCATTTTTGATAAAACTTAAAGAACGAAAGAAAACTGCAATTAGCAGATGGACTAAGGAGTTACAGGATTACGAAAAATTCTTAAAAAAGAGAAGAAGTCAAATTGGAACTGTATTAAATTTAAACAGTCGCATTCGTGCGATTATTCTAGACACAAAATTTATCAAAGGTTTTGATCGTAAGGGTACATCTTTGGTTGCCGATTTTATTCTGAAGTATAATAGTAAAATTAAATTGCATCAATGTCCAATTATCAGTCTGATTTCTGACGAATTGGGTGTAAACGAAATTTGGAAGAATCTAAATTCTAAACAACTAATAGTTGAAAGAGGTATGATAGGTGCAGAGTTCGATATTAATCGCTTTTTAAGAGACCCATTAAAATCTTATAAAGATGGTGTTGTAGAATTTAAAGTTAAGCTATGTAACCATGAAAGCGAATTTGAATCAATAGGTAATAAAGTGGTCTTTGATGACGTAATAATTATATCCGACCAGAATCTATTTAGTGAAAACTTTGAACACAGTAATGTTGAAGTAATCAATACTGATGAAATTAATGAAATCAAATATTTACTATCTCTAACTAATACATTATGAAAACTCAAGAAATAGGAAGAGTTCTCGAAAGTTCTCCAAATTCAATAACAATTGAAGTAAAAGACGAAAAAATTTTTGAGATATATAAAAAAGAATTCCAGATTGGAAAATACCTAGAAATTTCTGAAGGAAATCTTAATAAAGTAATTGCCATTATTCAGAATATAAAATCCAATTCCGTTGAAAATGGATCTGATTTAAAATTCTTGATTCAAACGCAGCCAATTGGATATATTGAGAATGATATCTTTCATAGAGGTTCGGCAGTTATTCCTAGCCCCACTGAGCCAGTTTTCATAATAGATAGTGAGAATATTGATTTAATTTTCAATTCCAATAAAGAGTTTTCTTTTCCTTTTGGAAAACTTGTTCAAAACAAAAATATTGATCTCAAAATTGATGCGAATAGACTATTTGGAAAACACATTGCATTGGTTGGATCAACTGGTTCAGGAAAATCATGTACTGTTGCGAAGATTCTTCAAGACGCCGTTGGAATTAGTAGGAAGAAAAACCAAAATATTGCTCAGCAGAAGAATGCTCACATAATAATTTTTGATATACATTCTGAGTATAAATCAGCATTTGACCTAGAAAACGAAGAAAAATTCAATTTAAATGTTCTAGATGCAGAAACTTTAATATTGCCATACTGGCTGATGAATTCAGAAGAGTTGGAAGCCCTTTTTATTGAAGGGAATGAAAATAACCATCATAACCAGGTTTCCCAATTTAAAAGAGCCGTAATATTAAATAAGGAGAGGCACAATCCATCTTTAACTGATAAAGTTAATTATGATACCCCTGTCTATTTCAGTATTGAGGAAGTTTATAATTATATATGGAATCTTAATCATGAGGTAGTTGGCAAACTGCCTTCAGAAAATTGCCCTAAACTAAGCGATGGAACCTTAATTAATGATTTAAAAAAATCAGAATATTTCAATAGCAAATTGGATTTCATTGCGCAATCGACAGCAGCGGCAACTAAAGCTTCTAATGGCGCTTTTCACGGCGAGTTTAACCGTTTTCTGTCCAGACTTGAAACCAAATTATCTGACAATCGGCTAAATTTTATTTTAAAATCATTAAAAGAAGACGGAAATTTTTATCTAACCGAAGATTTTGGTGATATTCTTAAACAATTTTTAGGGTATTTAGATAAATCGAATATTACAATTATTGATTTAAGTGGAATTCCATTTGAAGTTTTGAGTATTACTGTGAGTTTAGTTTCAAGGCTAGTATTTGATTTCGCGTTCCATTATTCAAAAATAAGGCATTCTAAAGATGAATACAATGATATTCCGTTTCTGATTGTCTGTGAAGAAGCACATAACTATATCCCCAAAACTGGTGGGGCAGAATATAAAGCTTCAAAAAAATCTATTGAGCGAATTGCAAAAGAAGGACGTAAATATGGATTAAGCTTAATGGTTGTTAGTCAGCGTCCTTCCGAAGTTTCTGAAACTATTTTTTCTCAGTGTAATAATTTCATCTCTTTGCGACTAACAAATGTGAATGATCAAAGCTATGTTAAAGCATTAATGCCAGAAAACTCCAACGCCATTGCAGAGATATTACCGAATCTAGGAGCTGGTGAGTGTTTGGTTGTCGGAGACGCAACACTTCTACCTTCGGTGGTTAAGTTAGATATGCCAGATCCTGAGCCAAAATCCCAATCAATTAAATTTCAAGATGAATGGCAAAAGAATTGGCAAGATGTAAGTTTTGAATTAATTATTAAACGTTGGAAAAGAGAAGAATGATTAAATGAGTGAGTCCAAAAGTCAACAGATTTCCTTGAACTTCGACGATCCCCTTTGGCCGGATCAAGAACAGTTCCCAATGAACTTATCTGCTTACCAACGAACGGTTCAGACTATTGTATATAAGGACATCAAGGAAAGTAAAGAATACTTGATTTTGACTGGATTTACCTCTTTGTCTAACTTAATTGACTTTTTCGGATCGCAAGAATTCGAGAAACTGAAAAAGGTGCGCATCCTAATTGGTTTTGAACCGAATATGCGTGGTCGGAAAAAATATCCAATGGTGAAATTGGATAAGGAAATCAAAGAATACTGGATCAAAAAAGGCCTTTCTGTCATGTTAGGTGGGGCTGTTATGAACCTTATTGATAAGATTAATCGGCAAGAAATACAGTTCAAATTCAAGGATCGATTACATGCTAAACTATTCGTAGGAGATAATTATGCCGTCTTAGGCTCTTCCAATTTCAGTAGGAATGGTTTGAATGAGCAAGATGAAGCAAATATCAGAGTTTGTAAAAATAAGTTACACGAGCAAAACCAATACAATGACATTAAGTTGATAGGCGAAAGTTATTGGGAAGATTCGGTAGATTATAATCAAAAAATCATTGAACTTCTTCAAAACCTAATTCAGCAAGTTACCTGGGAGGAAGCTTTGGCTAGAGCCATTTCAGAAATTTTGGAAGGAGAATGGTTAGAATCCTATCGAGAAATTTTGGAAAAGTTACAAAATGCTAACTTATGGCCGACACAATGGAAAGGTTTAGCTCAAGCGATGACTATTTTGCAAAGCCAGTCGAATGTTTTGATAGCAGACCCAACAGGTGCCGGTAAAACTAAAATGTGTACATCGCTCGTTTTATCTTTACAACACTGGCTGTTTGAATCAGGAAGAAACCATCACACTAACGCCTTAGCAATTTGTCCTCCGTTAGTGGTTGGAAAATGGAAAGATGAGTTTCGGTCTCAAAAACGTATTTGTGAAGTGGAATCTATGGGTATTCTGAGTAATTCCGGGGAAGCGAAACGCAAAGAAATTATTGGAAATCTGGAGATAGCTAAAATCCTGACAATTGATGAAGCACACAATTACTTATCACCACATTCCAATCGTACAGAAACAATTAAAAAGAATTATGCAGATTTTAAAATTTTGGTCACGGCAACTCCGATTAGTAAACGTTTAGAAGACCTGTTACAATTAATCGAATTATTGGATGTAGACAATTTGAGTGACGATCATTTTATTGATTATTGCAATTTGGCTCAAAAGCGAAATAAACGAAGCGATCAACACATTGATCAATTACGCAATTTTATCAGCAAATTTACAGTAAGAAGAACCAAGCGAGCATTAAATGTTGAAATAGAGAAAGAACCCGAGAGTTACCGAAACCGCTTGGGTAAAGTTTGTAAGTTTCCGAAACAAATAGAAAAAACATACACTACAAAAGAAACTGATAAGGACAAAAAAATTGTTGACCAAATAAATTTTCTGGCATCTGGGATTAAAGGAGTGACGCATCTTACCAAATTTAATAAACCTGATTTTGACATTTCGAAAGATGAAAGCAAAAAAACTTATATCGAAAATCGAATCAACGCTGGAAAAGCTTTATGCGTTTATCAAATTCGTGCGGCATTGCGATCTTCGCATGTGGCACTTGTAGAACATGTTGAAGGAACAAAAAGTGCGGAAAATCATTTTAGATTTTCCGGGAAATCAAATATTTCAGGAAATAAAATAGCTGCCATTCAAAAGATCATTGCTAAAAATAAATTGCCATACAGATATTCGATTTTTAAATCTGAATACTTCCCCGATTGGTTAACGAATTTGGACCAATATGTAGAAGCAGTTAAAAATGACTTGCGGATTTATCAAGAAATAGCTGTACTTGCTAAGCAATTATCCGGAGAACGAGAGAAAGGAAAGTTAGATGAGCTAGTAAGAATTCATCAAAAACATTCATTTGTTTTAGCCTTTGACAGTACAGTCATCACGCTCTATTATTTGAAGAAGCTCTTTTCTGAATTATATCCGGACCGCAGACTTTTGATCGCAACGGGAAGTGAAAAAGACAAAGAAAGTGTACGCGTCATGGAGGCGTTCGGTCTTACATCTGAATCTAAGGAAGGAATGATCGCCCTTTGCTCAGATAAAATGTCGGAGAGTGTTGATTTACAAAAAGCTTCAGCTGTTGTTTTGTTAGATCTTCCAAGTGTACTTCGTATTGTGGAACAACGCATCGGTAGAGCGGATAGAATGGATAGTCTTCATAAAGAAATCGAAATTTACTGGCCGAATGACTCTGATGAATATTCACTTAAAGCAGATAAACGAATTGTAGACACGAATGCCATTGTGGATAAAATTTACGGAGCTAACATTACTATTCCGGAAGAACTGAAAGATAAGCATTTCGAAAAAATAGATTCGATTGAAAATATTATCGATGAGTACAAACAATTTGAGGATAAGGATGAGTCGTGGAGTGGTTTTAATGATAGTTTTCAAGCTGTTATTGAGTTGAAAGAAGGAAAAAATCCAGTCATTACCACAGATTTTTATAATGAATTCAAAGAAGTGCGATCATCTATTAGAACGAGAGTTTCTTTTTTAGGAAGTGATAAAAATTGGTGTTTTATTGCATTAAAGGGAGATCAGGAACACAGCCCACGGTGGTATTTTATCGATCATGAAAATAATATTCTTACAGATCTCCCTGATATATGTAAACAATTGCGACAGCATATTGCTAATAAATCGGAACAACTAGGGTGGCAGCAGTCTTTTCTCGAAAATTACATCAATATATTCAAGCGAAAAGAACGAGAATTACTTCCACCAAAAAAGAAAAGAGCATTGGAAGTTGCAGAAGTCATATTGGAACGGCAAAGGAAACGAAAAGAGGTTACACATGAAGAGGCCGAACTAATAGATCAACTTCGTAATTTTTTTGTGCCAAAATCTAAATTTGTTATTGACTATGAACATTTTTCAGATGAATGGATAACTGTGCTTCAACCATATTTAAACACTAAGAGAGCGAATCAAGGCAGAAGAAAGAAAACCTTAAACCTAAACAATTTGAAAAATGACAAACATATTTTTTTCGATGAGAAGACCTTATCGAGAATTATCAATAATACTAAGTACACGGAAGAAATTGACAGCAAAATAGCTTCTTGTATCATCGGAATTGCCAATTAAACGAAAGAACATGGATTTAATACAAGCCATCACAAATGAGCAAATTGAAGTTCTCAAGAAATCACTTCAAAATGGAATTATTCGAGAGCATTTTGAAGTAATAGATTGTGATACACTTGGAGATTTTATGCACACGGATGTCCGGAAATCTAGTGAGTTTAAATCTCTTTTTGATACTCTGAAAAGCATGAAAGGACCTGTCCTTTACTGGTTTGAAATCCTATCAGAAAATACACATGCACAAGTTCGAGGTAAATTGACTGAATATAAAAATATGTCGGACGCTCGGGCAAATTCGGCTATGCGTAATTATACGGTTCCCGATTCAAAATACCTATATGTTGGAAAGGTGAAAAAAGGCATTTGTGGTCGCATTGTAACACACCTTGGATACAATAAGAGTCACAAAACTTCGGGCTTACAATTATATCACTGGTCAAAAAACATGAATCTTAAACTACGATTACATACAATTGAATTTATTCCTGAAATGGCAGATTTGATTTCGGTTGTAGAACTAAAATTAGCACAGAACCTCCATCCAATTATTGGAAAACATTAGAAAGAGATGTTAATACACATGGATATTTCAATCTTTCCTAAAGTCATGTATCATTAAGCCTCAAAAATGGATGAATTCAGATATATGAGTCAAAATCCTATCTCACTTTCGCCACCGGCTTCCCCTTCATCCCTTCTTCCACCAACCAGGCAACGAACCCTGCAAAAGGTTTAATGTCCTGGTCCACGCTGGCGGCTTCTAAAGTTTCCATGTAGCGATCTCGTTCCTCTACCGGGATAACGGTCCAGGGATAGCCACCGGAAGCAAGCATCACGTTCATCAGGAAACGCCCCATTCGTCCGTTACCATCCATGTAGGGGTGAATATATACAAAAATGAAATGTCCTAAAACGGCTCAAGCACCTGCATGTTCCTCTGTTTGTAAGAGTTCAAAAAGTACCGACACGGCGTTTTTTTGTTGTGGGTAGGCTTCATTTTATTATTTACCGAGGTGTAATTATTATTATTTATTGCAGTTTTTCAAATAAATTGAAATGCAATGGCGTATAGGAGAAATAAAGCAGTAAATATTAAATTCTCAGTAAGATGTCGATAGCTAAAGACCTTTAATTTGTCCGGTATCGTCTTACGTAAAATCTACAGGAGCCACACTATTCCTTTGCCTAAAACAACATTTGGCAGCAATATGCAAAAAATGCACATTGCAAATGCGGATCGGCCAGTGACATTTTATAACCTGAATGTGATCACCTCAGTCGGTTATCGTGTCAACTCTAAACAATCGTCACTATCTTTCAGGTATGAAATGAATTGAAATCTATACATCAAAAGATGGTGAAACCCAGATTGACGTAAAGTTTGAAAAAGAAACGGCCTGGTTAACCCTGAACCAGATAGCTGAACTATTTGGCAGGGACAAATAATTGATATCAAGACATATACGAAACATTTCCTCGATGGAGGATCAGACTATTCGGCAACTGTTGCAAAAAATGCAACAGTTCAAAATGAAGCCGGTCGAAATGTTACGCGAAACATAGACTAGTACAACCCGGGTGTAATTATTCAGCAGGGTAGAGGGTGAATTCAAAACAGGGAACACAATTCCGGCAATGAGGCCTGGTCAAAACCTATTTGACTGTTTATTAAAAATCATTTATTTTGCGATACAAAAACAGCATGGCTTGGCCAAAATTTATTCGTAATAAAAGCAGATTAAAGAAATAAGATATGAAATTGATCTCCCTGGTAGTAATGTTATTTTCATTTTCGTGTTTGGCGCAAAATGAAATTGCTTATGAATTTGTTTCTTACCAGAACAAGGATTTAGCGAAAGACAATACCCCCATTGTAAAAATAGACCACTACTGGAAGATTTATGCAAGCGGCAAAGTACAAGTAATTGACAGGGCTGGAAAATGTACAGAACTAATTCTCGACGTCGCAGTTATTCAGCTACTTGATAAAGCGACTAATGATGGCCTGGAAAATTTCAGAAATAAAACAAGTCCACCTGCTAACGAGTTCTATGCGGGATATTACTCTTTTTTAAAGAAAGGTGACGAAACAATTTGCTTTAACCCGTATGATGTTGATGACAATCTTAAAAAAGCTTTACAGGATATTGAGACCGCCATTAAAAATGGTAATGGCTCGACTTCAAACTGTTCGCTTCCCGAAAATTTAACAGCTCTGATTCAGACTACACATTCTAAATCGAATCTAAGAACCAATGCATCTCCGCCCCCCGGAATCGTCATTGATGATAATAATCGGTAATGCCCACTTCCAGCGGTTTACAAAGGACGGCAATGCTTCATTTGTAAGCGAATCAAAACAAAAAGACCGGGTCGAATTTCTCCAAACTCATAACCATGTTTCGGAAAAGTAAAAATAAAAGACCTGAGCCACCCGTACTTGAATCGCACGAAATGAGAAATAAAGAAGCATTTCCATTTCCGGAAAGGCAATGTTGGCTTTATATAAGCTCGAAGTACAAAGAAGTGTTATTTGTACCGATGGGTAAAATAGATAAGTGGAAGTCAAGGGAGCTTAATTCGGTGGTTTCTAAGCAATGGCCCGTGAACATTGGGGACTTACAGGATTTAATTCAGGAAACATTGGATAAATGGACCGATCCGGTTGAAGATACGGAACCGTCAAATGATAATTGGTATTCTTACAATGCCAGTAAAGCCAAAACCCGGAAGTCGTTCGAGGTTGAATATGTTCAAATGCGTTTAACTACGGATATGGAAAGGGAATATGGGCATGGTGAAGTCGAACGAATTATTATAAAGGCTTCTCCTAAAAATTGGCTGGATGACAATTACAAATTAGTTGGAAAAAATCATTTAATGGAAACACAGGTGGCTCAAGTGGTGATTGATGTATTTAGCGCATGCGAGAAAATAAGAACGATTTGAATCGCGTTATTTGCACTAAAAATACCTTGTCAACTCTCGAAAGGTCGGTCGTTTAGCTCAAAATGCCAAATAAAAAACTCATCAGTAAAACCTACTGATGAGTTTGCAAATTGTAGTGTAGATCGCGTTATTACATCTTTATGATAACAAATTCGGTTCGCCTGTTCTGCTGATGTTCTTCCTCCGAACAGGTGGACTTTACAGCTCCTTCGCAGGCACAGTCGTTTTTAAGTTTTGTCTCGCCATATCCTTTTCCGTAAATACGGTCCGGATTTGTAATACGCGCTTTCACGTAAGCCGCCGAAGCTTTTGCTCTTTTGTCAGATAGCGTTTCGTTCGAAGACTTTGTACCCCTGCAATCGGTATGCGAACCCAGTTCAATTTCCATATCCGGGTATTCGTTCATGACCGCTACGATCTTGTCCAGTTCCAGCGCTGCGTCCTTTCGGATCGTGTATTTTGCATAATCGAAGTAGATGGGTTTGATGTCGATAAGCGTTGCGAGATCCAGCCCGACGTCCAGTTTGTTGAGGGAAAGATCCAGTTTTTCACTGATATTCATCACTCCGGCCACGGCGTCTGCCCGGAACGTCACGGTTTTGCCGATGTATCCCGGTTTTGAAAGTGTAATCGTATAAGACAGCTGATCACCCACGCGTTTATCGGCAATTCCTTTTTGCATATCACCCGTTTCCGGCGTAATAACGGAAACGAATTCTTTCCCGGTGGTATTATCTGTAATTTTCACGGTTACGCCTTCGAGTGCGAGACCCGATTTCCCGTCGGTAACCAGCACATACAGTGCAAGGCCCGGATCTTTTTCGAGGGCGATGTCTTTGCGGATCGTCTCTGTGTCTTCCGGAAGGTTGTCCGTTGAAAAACGAGCCGTTTTATCGAAATAATCGGAACCTGAAACGACAATCAGGTAATTTACACCCGGTTCCAGCTCAAAACTGTACTTTCCCTGTTCGTCGGCAACGGTTTCCGTGACGAGTGAGCCATCGCTGTTTTTCAGTTGAACCGCTGCACCGGGCAGGATGGCCTGCGTAAACTGATCGGTAATCATGCCTTCCACCGAAAGTTGTTTTCGGAATGGTTTCAAAAGAGAGTAGGAGTAAATATCATCTCCGCCTTTTCCACCGTCACGGTTTGAAGAAAAATAACCGGTTTTATTGTCTGTATTCATTGTGAATGCGAAGTCGTCATTGCGGCTGTTTACCGGTTTGCCGGCGTTTACCGGTTTATCCCAGCTTCCGTCCTTTCGCGGCAGGGCGGCAAAAACGTCTAATCCGCCCAGACCAATGTGGCCGTCTGAAGAAAAGAAGAGTATCCCCTCCGTACTGATCCATGGAAACATTTCCTGGCCTTCGGTATTGAATTGGGGACCGAGGTTGATGGCAGGTCCGTAGCTTCCGTCTGCTTTAATTTCTGCTTTGTACAGATCGGCACCTCCGAAACCACCGGGCATATCGGAAGAAAAGTAGAGCGTTTTTCCATCCGCACTTATGCTTGGGTGACCGACCGAGTATTCCTGTGAATTAAAGGGCAGGGCCTGTTCGTTGATCCATTTTCCTTCGGCTGTGACCGTGGCACGGTATAGTTTCAGGTTCCTGATCCCGTTTTCGTCGCGTTTTTTGTCCCCCTTTGAAATATTGTTGCGTGTAAAGTAGACCACGCTGCCATCCGGATTAAAACACATCGGACCTTCGTGGTAGCGCGTATTTATTTTTCCGCTGATCAGTTCGGGATTTTCGGGTTGCCGGGTTTCGTTCAAACCGGCTTTGTAAAGATCCAGGAAGCGTTTCCCGTTCCACGACCATTCGCGTTGTACGAAAACGCGTTTCTTACGGGAAGAAACAAAATAAATTGCCGTATTGTCGGCAGACGGGTATCCTCCGAAATCAGCAGAAGGCGTGTTTATAGCCAGGTTATTAATGGTAAAACGAATACCCTGCTTTTCGATGACTTCAGCGTAGGAGGGATTCTGAGCATAGGAAATGCCTCTCAGATCGGCTTGCGCGTCCTGATGAAACTTCTGCATCCACCGGTCGCTCTCGTCATACTTGCCATTCTGTTTCAGTGCCTGTGCATAATAGAAATAGTCTTCCCGGGTTGCGGCCGCCGAATTGATCATCTGTGCGTAGTATTTTTCGGCGTTCTGCGTATCGCCCAGTTTGAAATAACTGGTGGCGAGTTTGCCTTTTAATTCAGGTGAATCTACTTCCGATCCCAGCAGTTCTTCGTACAGATTTGCTGCATACAGGTACGAAAGTTTTGAGTAGTAATCATCTGCTTTTTTCAGCTTCCCACTCTGACCGCAAACGGACAGTGCCATTACAAGGAAGCTTCCCATCACTAATATTTTTTTCATTGTTCGGTACTTTCCGGTTAGAAATATCGCGGGGAACGGATTCCCTGCTTTTTGAATACAAAGTCGTAAGATGCCATCAGCTCAAAAGTTCCGTAATTGTAATTACGGATTTCCTGCGTTCCGAAATCGGATGCCAGACCGAGTTTGAACTGCGGTGTGAGCTGAAACTGAACGAATACGCCGAAAGCGGCATCGTACCGGTACATTGCGCCAATCCAGAATTGTTCACGAAAAATCCCGGCTACGCTGGCATCAATACTTACGGGTGCACCAGGGGTTATTTTCACCTGTCCGGTCGGCCGGAGTTTCCAGTGATCAGAAAGCGTGATGACACCACCGATAATCCCGAAATAGTGTCGTTTCTCGAGGTTGGTCGGTGAGCCGTCATAACTGTTTTCGATGATCTTCGGGCTGCTGGCACCAATGAAAAAAGTTGGTGTGTGGTAATAAATTCCCGCTCCGAAATTCGGATTTATCGTGTTGCGTACGTTCTGCAGTAGTTTCGGGTCCGAAGCGGTCGTTGTTTCCAGCTCCGAAGCTCCGATATTGATGAGGTTTGCCCCGCCTTTAATTCCGAAAGAAAGTTTTCGGGTTTTGTTGCGGAAACGGATCGTGTAAGAGAAGTCTCCGTAAAACATGGTCTGCCGAATCGGACCGGTCTGGTCGTTCACAAGTGTGAGGCCAAGTCCGATTGACTCATACGACAGTGGCGAATGGATGCTTAGTGTCGTAGACGTCGGGCGGCCTGAAAAACCAAGCCATTGCTCGCGGTGAATGCCTGTGATGTTCAGCATTCCCCGGCTTCCTGCATACGCAGGGTTGACAAAAAGTGTATTGTCGAAATACTGCGTGAAATGCGGATCTTGCTGAGCAAAGCTCGTGATGGCCGATCCGATGACGACCGTAAGTGTATATACTATATTTTTCATGTGTTTCATGTTCTGGTTTAGAATTACCCGGCCGAAGCCGGGCTATCTGTTTTATCGTTGAATATAAATGTAGCCTTTGACCACACCCTGCGTTTCATCATGCGTATCAAAGATGTAATAATAGGTCCCGGTCGGAAGTTCGTTACCGTCTACATTCATACCGCTTTCCGATGTGCCGTTCCAGTCGTTTTTATATCCTTTCGCATGGAACACCACGTTCCCCCAACGGTTGAAGATCGTGATCTCATTGTCCGGGAATGCAAGTGCTCCTTCAATGACAAAGAAATCGTTGATTCCGTCACCGTCCGGGGTGAAGGCTTCCGGTACTTCGAGTCCGCAAGGGTTCGGGCTGCATTCATTCAGCGGATCACTACCATTTGTGAACTCTTCCCCGTTCGTGATGCCGTCTCCGTCGCAATCTTCTGCACTCCACATGTTGCCGGGCGTGAGCGTTACACTTGTCGCGAGGTAATCACACGGATCGTTGGGGTTTGTAGCATCGATCGCTTCATCGCCATCCGTCACACCGTCACCGTCTGAATCGGGGTTAAGCGGATCGGTCACATTTCCGTTCGGATTCGCCGGGGTAGAAGGATCGTCGGTTCCACTTGTTTCCTCCCCGTTCGTGAGTCCGTCATTATCGCAGTCAGCGTTCAGCCATGCCGTTCCCGGGCTTACATCCTGGTTGGTAAGTATGAGGTCACAGGGGTCATTCGGATCCGTTCCGTCAATCACTTCCTGTCCGTTAGTCGTACCGTCCCCGTCACAGTCAGCAGCAGTCCATGCTGCACTTTGGGTGAGTGTAACACTTGTCGCGAGGTAATCACACGGATCATTCGGATCGCTTGCAT
>CAYMEW010000011.1:16178-95962 GCA_964389755.1 uncultured Flavobacteriales bacterium
TCGTCATTCGGATCGGTTCCTCCTGTAACTTCGTCTCCGTTTGTAATTCCGTCGTTGTCGCAGTCTGCAGCATTCCACGCGGCATTTGGAGTGAGTGTAACACTTGTCGCGAGGTAATCACACGGATCATTCGGATCGCTTGCATCAGTTGCTTCGTCTCCGTCATTCACACCGTCACCGTCTGAATCGGGGTTGAGCGGATCGGTCACATTTCCGTTCGGATTCGCCGGAGTAGAAGGATCGTCCGTTCCGGTCGCTTCTTCGTTATTGGTCAGTCCGTCGTTATCACAGTCTGCATTTGTCCAGGAAACCCCCGGAGTAACATCCTGGTTTGCGACCACGAGGTCACACGGATCATTCGGATCTGTACCGTCTGTAATTTCCTGTCCGTCGCTTACTCCGTCATCGTCCGAGTCGTCGTCATTCGGATCGGTTCCTCCTGTAACTTCGTCTCCGTTTGTAATTCCGTCGTCGTCACAATCCGCATTTGGATCGGCAAGCGTACATGGATTTACGATTATGAAAATTGTATCGTTTACGCAAATCGCGGGAAGGGGTGTTCCGTCATCACAGATCTCCACGATCACGGTATCTCCACCGATGTAGTTGTTGTCAGGCGTGTATGTATAAGTTCCGTCTGTATTGATGACAATCGTTCCGTGATCCGGACCGTCTGCCGGTGTTGTGTTCACGACCAGGTTTCCGTCCAGGTCTGAGTCACCAGCATCGGTTAAGTCGCCTGAAGCAGGCGTGTCTTCATTTGTCGTGATGTTTTCATTATCAATTACCGGCGGATCATTGACCGGAGTAACCGTAATGAAAATTGTATCGTTCACGCAGATTGCGGGAAGAGGTGTTCCGTCATCACAGATCTCAACCACCACGGTATCGTTTCCGTTGAAATTGGCATTGGGAGTGTACGTATAGGTTCCGTCTGTATTGATGACAATCGTTCCGTGATCCGGACCGTCTGCCGGTGTTGTGTTCACGACCAGGTTTCCGTCCAGGTCTGAGTCACCAGCATCGGTTAAGTCGCCTGAAGCAGGCGTGTCTTCATTTGTTGTGATGTTTTCATTATCAATTACCGGTGGATCATTGACCGGAGTAACCGTAATGAAGATCGTATCGTTCACGCAGATTGCGGGAAGAGGTGTTCCGTCGTCGCAGATCTCGACAACCACGGTATCGTTTCCGTTGAAATCGGCATCGGGTGTGTATGTGTAAGTTCCATCCGAATTAATTACAATCGTTCCGTGATCCGGACCGTCTGTCGGTGTTGTGTTCACAACGAGGTTTCCGTCCACGTCTAAGTCACCCGCGTCGGTCAGATCGCCAGATACCGGAGTGTCTTCGGAAATCGTGTGTGTTTCGTTATCAACAACCGGGGCATCGTTCACTGCCGTAACGGTTACGGTCAGGCTCGCCTGATTGGAAAGTGCCCCGTTATTATCTTCTATAGTATACAGAAGGGTAGCTGTGCCATTGAAGTTTGCCAGCGGAGTGAAGGTAACATCCCCGGTAGTTGCGTTAACGACCCAGGTTCCCTCGGCTGTTGTGATCGACGTCTGCTGGCCCGGAGTAGCGGGATCGAGGTCGATTGTTCCTACCTGCACAGTTCCGTCCACATCCGTATCATTTGCCTGAATGGAAGTCAGTACGACCGGTGTATCCTCATTGCTTGTGGCTGTATTGGCAACTGCTACCGGCGGATCATTGACCGGCGTTACGTTTACCGTGAGCGTTGCAGCATTGGAAACTGCGCCGTTATTGTCCTCCACGGTATAATTCAAAGTAGCGTTACCTGTAAAGTCAGTGGCCGGTGTAAACGTCACGTTTCCTGAACCGTCTGTAGTCCATGTTCCCTGCGCATTTGTCACGGTTGTTTGCTGACCCGGTGTAAGCGGATCGAGATCAACTGTTCCGACTGCGATCGTTCCGTCGATATCGGTATCAGTGCTGGTTACGTTAAAGGTTACAGGAGTGTCCTCGGGAGTTGTGGCCGAATTTGGATCGGCAACCGGGGCATCGTTCACCGGTGTAACGGGGAATGTAATGACGGCCTGGTCACAATGTGCTTCCGGATCACACAGTTCGTATGTAAGCGTCCCGGACCCGTTAAAGTCGTTCGCCGGATCGAAGGTAACGATTCCGGTAGTCGGATCGTAGGTCCACGTGCCCGAACTGTTTGTTACTGAAACCTGGATGCCTGGAGTCGTTGGGTCCAGATCTACTGTAAACTGTCCGGAGCCATTCGTGGGCGGAACCGGATTACCGTCGATATCCGTATCATTAGCCAGGATCTGAATTGTTCCGTTCGCGCCGTCTTCGGTGAGTGTGGAACCGGTGTCATCTGTTGCCACAGGCGGCGTACAGCTGGCCATTACAACAGTTGTTGAAGGGGTAAATGAACAGGCAATAGAAGGGATCGTAATGGTTGCCGTGTAGGTTCCGCCCATCGCTGAAGTTGCATTTGAAATCACCGGGTTTTGCGATGAGGACGTAAAACCGTTCGGTCCGCTCCACGAATAAACGGCATCCGTTGATGATTCGGCAGTCAGCATAATAGAAGAACCTATGCACACCGGGGAATTGCTGCCGGCTGCGGGTACGGAGCAAAGGGCGGCGTTAATCGGGGAAGAGGTTGTTCCGGGAATCGGGCAGCCATTGCTATCGAAAATTCCGGGGTTACTTCCGTTATTGAAAGTATTCCCGGACACATTTCCGGTTCCGAAAATGTAGGCTCTGTTATTGATGACATTATCGCACTGCAGATAAACACAGTCAGTGGATGCGGTAACGCGGAACTTCACGATCGTACTGTCATTTCCGGCAGGGGAATTCAAAACGGTTCCTCCGCTCGTGCTGTTCGCACCCGTGCCGATTCGTACCCGCACGGTTTTCGTGGCGGTCAGGTATTCACCCTGATCATCGCCTGTCGGATCTGTCTTGAATCCGGCGTTCGGTCCGTAAAATACACGAATCGATCCGGGGACGAAATTCGCATTTCCTTCGATCGTGTCCGTAACAAATGTATTGACTGAAGGATCGGAGCCAATGTTTTTACAGGTAATTGTGTATTCCAGGGTATCTCCCGGCTCTACAAGCCCGGCGTTGAGGTCCTGTACTTTAACGGCAGCGCGCAGATCGGGTTCGTAAATATCAATGGCGGAAGTAACGACGTGGGTAAGAATTGTTTCCCCACCGGTTGTCACACGGATGGTTGCCGAGGTGGCACTGTTGCCGATGTAATTCTTGGAAGCATTGTTGGGCACGAAGATATTGGCATCATGTCCCAGCGTGTTGGCAAGATTAGGTATGCGGTACGGTGTTAACACACCATTATAGGAAATGGTACTGTTGAAAATATCATTTGTCGGATGAATCGCGTCCGAGATGTTGATGTAACTTCCGGCCCCATTGAAAAGGAGCTGATCTCCTGTTTGCGAACGGTCACCATCATACGCGACAACCCCGAGGTCAAACGTAACTGGTCCGCTGAGTGGTGTGAGAAACCCGGAAATCGGCACGTTCACCGTTGTAAAACTTCCCGACACGGTTGCCAGACCGTTGAATACAGTCAGGTTACGCATCGGTTGCAGGTCATTTTTATAAACCACGACGATGGTCCAGCCACCCCATTTATTCGTACTTCCCGTTTCAACGAACTGATTGGCAATGGTGAAGCGCGCATTATTTCCGGCGGCCTTTACAATGGCGGTAATATCGGAAAAAGCGTGATACGAACTATACCCGGTCGTGTTGTCCTGGCGGTCTGCGGGCAACGCGGTAATCGTCTGATAAGATCCGTTATTCACTTTCAGTTTCACGCTAAAGCGGTTCGCGTAGTTTGGCTTTCCGGAATTAGACATTCCCGACCAGTACAAGCCGGCCCAGGAAATCTCACTGCAGTTGGGCAGGTCCAGGCTGTCACTACTCGACTGAAATGTTGCGGGATCGCCGTCTATGTCAATGTAGGCGGCAGTGTAGTTGTTGTTTTGAGCCGTTCCGGAGGGCGGTGCCTGTGCCGTGCCCGGACATCCGCCGTTGCAGGAAACCGATGAATTGGAAATAAAACGGATTCCTCCTTTTTGAGA
Organism: uncultured Flavobacteriales bacterium; assembly: GCA_964389755.1. Taxonomy (GTDB): domain Bacteria; phylum Bacteroidota; class Bacteroidia; order Flavobacteriales_D; family Crocinitomicaceae; genus JBBSUQ01. Next base: position 20,273 of record CAYMEW010000011.1, read on the forward strand.
GAACTGCGTTCTGATCGTAAAGGGTGTAACCAATTGGGCGTAAGATCCTGCACAAATCGAAACAAGGATGAGAGAGACTATAAATTTCTTCATAACCAGTTGTTGGGATTAGTTGTGAATTGTAAAACGGGTCGTGTAAGTTCCTTTGGCGGTTCGAATGACAAAGTTGTATTCGTCTGCCTCAAACTCTTCCAGGTTTACGGTAAAATAATTGGGAGAGGGGATCAATTCTGCCTCGCGGATGGCATACACCACCTTTCCTTCAGAGTTGGTGACCGTAAAAGAACCAAAAGGCTCATCGTCGCCGTTAAAAGATACGAAGAGAACTTTTTCACCGTACGCTTCCGTTTGTTGCAGTGCTATCTCCGGTGTACCGGAAACCTGTGCAAAAAGCGCGGAACTTAAATGCAGGAAAATACCTGCTAACAAGCTTTTAAACATCATTTGTTTCATTTTTTGAAGACAGAACCAGGGACCGGTTTATGTCATTTGTTTTCATAAGTACCCTGAATAACGGGTGTTTTAGTAGGCTATTCGAACATGTTGATTTGTCGATAGCAGGTTCTTCTGTCACGTGTTATTCGGATAATTTCGGCGAATGTAGACCATTCTCCGAAATTTGCCTTCCGAAAGTTAACAAGTGAGCAATAATTGGAATAAGTGAGTGAGATTTATCAATACGCGTCTCAAAATCCTTTTCCGGGAAAGAAAAAATTAATTTTGCGAAACATATCGTTTCCGTATGAATCTGAACATCCGTGGTTTTGCCGGTTTTCTGCTTATCCTTTTTCCTTTCCTGGTTTGCGCACAGCAGGAGGGGAAGTTTGTCGACCAGATGCAGGATCCGAGCATACCTTTTACGATAACCCGATTCGGTACGAAACACGGGCTTCCACAAAACCAGGTAACTGCAATCGTTCAACGAAAAAATGGGAACCTGATACTCTCCACGGCCAACGGCCTGGTTGAATATGACGGCACGCAATTCACCGAATTCATCCATCACGAGAAATACCGGGGTATACTCTATAAGAGCTTGTACTGGCATGAAAAAACGCAAATGCTTTATGGCAAAACGCACGAACCGGGTTTTGACCGCGTGTGCCCGGCACTGATTTCAGTCGCGTGGCTTTATGCGGTGCACATGAATGATAATACGATTTACGGTGCCGATGCCGACGGTAAAATCATCCGAAAAGCCATACAGGAAAAAAATTTCCACACTGTTTTTCAAACGGGCATCACGAATCCGGTTTCCCTGTTTGTAAAGCAAGACCACTATTACCTTTCTTCGGCAACGGGTGTCTGGCACATAGATGGTGTAACAGGCCTTAAAACGCTATTGAGATCCTCAGCGATATGCCGCTTCAGGGAGAATCCGTATAACGGAAAGGTTTACGCCTTAAGCAGTAACGGATCTTTGATCTATGAGATCTCGGGCAAAGACATCCGCTTGATCGAAGATGTGGGCCGGGGAACGGACGTCAGTTCACTTCGGATGACCGACATCACCTTTTCCGGTCCCGACACCTGGTTCATAAGTTCAAACCAGGGCCTCATTCAGCGAGGTCCGAGCAACACGCGGCTTTACGGCATCGAAAGTCACATGCCCGCACTATATATGGAATGCGTACATTATGATGCCAGGCAGGGATGCCTGTTTGTCGGAACTTCGAGTAACGGACTGCTGAAACTGCAGATGAAAAGTTGCTTCGGCTTTTACGGGTCGGCCGGATTGGGTGAAGAGTCGTGCGGTGCGATTGTCAATGACCGGGAAGGGAACATCTATATTGCCGGTTCACAGGGGAATATTTACAAAGTCGGTCAACAGGGCGTTCACCTGTACGGAACAATGCCCTTTGCCATTTCAACCCTTACCTTTTCTAAGGCGGGGACACTTTTTATCGGAACGTGGGGAGGAAGCGTGTACGAATACAAAAACGGAAAGAAAATCGACAGTATTTCGCTGAATCAACTCGGTAAAAGCAGTGTTCACGCGATATTCCGGGATTCAAAAGGAGAACTTTGGCTGGGACTGAATAAGGGGCTTGCAAAAGGAACCGACCCGGGTTACGTAAGACGCGCATATCCCGGGATTCAAGAGACGATCATCACCATTTTCGAACGTCGGGACGGAACACTTTGCCTGGGGGGAACGGAGCACGTCATCTTCATTTCGGCGGACAGAAAAAGGACGTATACCATTGGCCGCAGGGACGGATTTTCTCAACACGAAACACGCGCTTTTTACGAAGATTCCGAAGGAAGCCTCTGGATCGGCACGTACGGAGGCGGAGTTTACCGGTATGCGAACGAAAAAGTTCTTTCTATAAATCGCCTTCCGGGTTGCAATCTGAGTGAAGATGCCTTTACGCTGGCTCCCGACGGAAACGGAAACCTGCTCATCACATCCAATAAAGGATTGTGGATGGTAAACGAGCGGAAACTCAAACTATTCGCAGAAGGCGGAATACCGTATCTCGTTCCGTTCTATTACGGTGAAGAAAGCGGTATCGCAAATACAGAGTTCAACGGAGGAACACTTCACAATTACCTGGCGGCGGGAAACGGCGAGTTCTGGTTTCCTACGATCCAGGGACCGGTCATCAAATATCCGGATCAACTCGTATATCGCAAACTGATTCCGCAGTTTCGGTCGTTTAAGGTGAACGATACGATCCATTCTTTTTCTGATCCCGTTTTGAAGCGTTCCACCCATACGATCAGCTTCGATTTCTATTGCTCGAATTATTCCAATAAGTTCAACATGTATTACCAGTATAAACTGACCGGCCCCGGATTACCGGATACATGGAGTGAACTGCAAAAAAGCGGGAATGTAAATTTTAAAATGCTGCCACCGGGTCGCTATGTTTTTGCCATTCGGGCGATCGATGCATTTAATGATCCGTCACCCGAGGAACGCTTTTATACCTTTGAAATTAAACCGTATTTACACGAAACGACCTGGTTTCAACTGTTGATGGTCTCCCTGATCATCCTCGGCATTGCCGGCTTTTTGAGACTACGATACATCCGAAGCCTGAAAAAAGAAAGCCGTGAAAATAAAATCAACCAGACGATCCTGGAGCTTAAATTAAAAGCGATTCAGTCCAAGATGGATCCGCATTTTATCTTTAATTCGCTAAATAATATCATTTACTTATTAAATGCGGGAAAATACCTCGAAGCCGAAGAACTCGTGCACGATTTTTCACTTTTGCTCCGGCGTTTCCTGGAAAAAAGCGATGAAACATTCCTTTCTTTGCGTGAAGAATTCGACATTATCGACCTGTACCTGCTCATTGAGCAAAAGCGCTTCAATTCCCAATTTACCTATGAACTGATCCTGGATGATGCTATGAGTGGCATCCCGATTCCCACCTTACTCATTCAACCGCTTGTGGAAAATGCTGTAAAACACGGAATTTCACATGCGGACCACCGGTGTTACATCCGGCTGAAAGCCGAAAAAACTGCAAGCGGAATAATGATAACCGTTGAAGACAACGGAATTGGCCTCAGGCGGTCGAAAGAGATCAACAAACACCGTAAAGATCACGTCTCAAAAGGCATTAACCTGGTGAAAGATAAAATCGATATCATGCGGGAAAAACATGGTATCCGGATCGAGCTCACTATTTTTGAGAATGAACACACTGAAACCGGTGGAACCATAAGCCGGTTAAAAATCGATTTTCCATGATACGATGTCTCGTTGTCGAAGACGAATTTGCAGCACAACAGCTTCTTCTTAAAAAGCTGAACGTTTTTTATCCCGACGTGGAAGTACTCGCAGTGGTAAACAATAAAGCGGAAGCGATTGATTTTATTAAGAACAACTCGCTGGATCTCGTTTTTTTAGATGTACGCATTAAGGGAGGAACAGGTATTGACGTTTTACAGGAAGTTCCGGACCGCCAGTTCGAAGCCATCTTTGTAACTGCATATGATGACTACGCGATACATGCACTCAACGAAAACGCATCGTATTACTTACTGAAACCGTTGCGAAATGCTGATTTCCAGAAGGGCATGGAAGCGGTTCTGAAACGGATCAGGGCGAAAAAAGAACCTGATTTTATATTCGTTCCCTATAAAGGAGTGGATATCCGCATTCCGGTTAAAGAGATCATTTACCTGGAATCGGATGGCGCATATACGTACCTGGTTACGGAAACAGAGCGGTACATATCGTCTCGCAATTTGGGATATTACGAAAAAAAATTCCCGGCCTATCGCTTCATTCGCTCCCATCACTCGTTTATTGTCAATTTATCGCACGTACATTCTTTTAAAAAGGGGCGGAGCGGGGCGTTGCTTATGGGAAACGGGGTGGAAATACCCGTATCGCAGCGACGCATGATGGATTTCCGGAAAGCTGCCGAAAGGTTTAAAACAGATCGTTAGCCGTACAGCACAAATCGCGGGTTAAAACTAATGGCAAGTTGAATGCACGGACATGCTAACTGCGATGCCTGAAGTTAATAGGAAATGATGGAAAAAAAAGTATTAATGGGGTTGATAGGTAGGTTTTGGGCTTATTTGGATTGAAGCGCGGAATTAATGACAACTCGCAAAGTAAAGCCTTAATTGCAAAACTAATTACGATCGAAAACAAACGGATGCCAAAATGTTATGAGGAAAGCATGATCGGAAAAATTAAGTATATCACCACAGTCGTTGCATTTAGTTTGGTTTTGGTCAGGTGCACAGTTTATTTAAGACCGACTCCGGAAAAACTTGAATCTTACAGACCTGATTCGGTTTATAATTTCTACAAATATTATGCTGCTGAATTTGAAGGCCAAATTGGAAATAATGCTGATTATATGATCCATTTCGGACTCAATTATTCGGATTCTACGTATTGGATACTAATTTCAAATTCGGAGACAACTTACCCTACAGAGGATTCGTTCAGTGGAAAGTATTCGGTAAATGATGAGGGGACGGTTTTTCTAAAGGGTGACTCTCCGTTTGTAAATAATCAATATCAAATAGTCACTACCCAAAGATCGATACAATCCTATTTCCTTGCTGAATTTAAATTAAAAGGAAAGTATAGTCGCATTTTTGGCAAGGAGAAAAAGAGTGCCTATTGTGAAATCGGTTATCCCTATGAACTGGAAGAATGTTTAATTGGACACTAAACCAAACTTTCCGATTGAGAATCGGATAAGCTATTTGGTCATGTAGTGTGAACGCTGTATGTTTGCGTCACTGAAATTAACAATGCAAAGCACTGCCATCAAATTTATCTTAATCACGATAATCACTTTCGGTTTGAGGGAAAGTCAGGCTCAGGACAGTGCTGTTTTTATAAGTGTTGGTGAAAATCAAATTATTTATAGAAATATTGAAAATAAAGTCACCGTCAACTCCAATTTTTCATCGAATGCATATCGCGTTGTATTCAAATATTGTGATTCGGTTCGTGAGCTAATTCCCAACCAGGAATATTCGGTTATTCCTGGTAACGGTCGCATAATCGAAATAGAAATAATTGACTCCAAAGATTCAAACAACGTTTTCTATGCGAAACAATTCAAAATAGACTATTTGCCCGACCCCCAACTATTTTATGGTATTTCCGTTAACGGATCCAAAATTGATCTGCTGGCGACCAAATTAACCGCTAAATACACGCCTTCTTTTAATATATCCGATCCGGATACTTCCTTTGAAGTAATCAGATGGCAAATAAGTATTGGAAATAGCACATTTGAAGGTAATGGGCCGGAGATCTCGGAAGAGGTCAAAGATACATTGGCTAAGAATAAAAAGGCGCAAATATTAAGTGTTTTAGCCGTAGTAAAAGGTCCGGATGGTGTGGCTCGAAAAATTGAAGGTGTTTATGAAATAAAATGATTACGACAATTACTTAATGCGCGGACCTGTTAAAACCTCTGTAAATTCACAATTTGACCATAATAGAAAAACCTCAACTCAAATTTGTCCAAAGGCTTCAAGATGCGTTTAAGTCTCAGGCTATTATTCCGTGGCTACTCGCTTTATTTCTGATAGTGACCGGTGCGGGATGTATGAATCGCGTTCAGGGAATAGCACTGGTTATAATAGGAATAACTTATTCGTTACTATTAACTTTCTGGATATTCCGAATCGCGAAAATACATATATTTAAAATTGAAGAATCCGCGGATAAGCTTCAGATTTACTATCAGTTAAGTAAACACACAAAGGAACAGGATCTATTTGTAAATCAACATCTGTTTAGAACTTTTGACAAAAGCCGATATTCTTTGAAACAGATTCACTTCCTGGTGGCTGAAAAAACGTTTATTAAACAATACGCGTTCGGCCTGTGGACAGAAGATGAAATTGAATATCTGAAGAAAGAATTAAGAAAGATAGGATTTAAAAAAACCTTTGGAGAAAATCTATAATCAGTTGATAACAAGCTCCTTACAATCCAGTGATAAATGGAATAAATTAATCTGCCTCGCTTCAGAACGCTTTACCGCCGCAGGATAATAACTCCTGAATTCACTACCTTCGTACAATGAATGCTTTCCTCTTTGCCTGGAATCCCGTTAAATGGCCCTGGCCAACATTAACAGAAGACATTCGTGTCCTCAGCGACACGGGGATGCACACCGACCTGTGGAGCTGCGCGAGTCATAAATCCGTGCGGGAAGGAGATCGCGCTTTTCTCGTGCGGGTAGGGAAGAAGCCGACGGGCTTAATGGGATCGGGCTACGTTTCATCGGAACCTTTCTACAGCGAAAAAAACGGGATCTCGCGTATGCGTGTGCTGATCAATTTCGACGTGCTGCTCGATCCGGGCTCGGAGCCTATTTTGGGTATGGAAGAGTTGCGTTCGGGTGTTTTGAAACAACAGTTGTGGTCGCCACAGGCCTCCGGGATCTCGATCCGGCCGCAGCTTGTTCCGGAACTGGAGGAACTTTGGCAGGCCTTTCTGCAAAGACACGGAAAATGAATGCCCGTGAAGTTGAGATCCGGATCGCGCATGGGTCCTCTAAGTAGCGCAGGCAATTCTCTTAGCTTTTTAGAGTCTAGCGGCTTTATCCGAAACTTCAGATCAATAAATAAGAGACGATACAAAAAGTATTTGAACGAATAATCGAATAAAACGATGTCCGGTGCGATTCGCGGTACCTTTGATTCAAACAATCGATAATTTTCGTTGTTGCATTCAATAACCAGTGTCCCGATGCAGCAATTCGGATAAAAATTAGAGCGCGGCGGATGTTTTTAAGGAATGTCATACATGCAGCTGGCAAGTACCCCGCGTCGATCGCTTGGAACCGATCTGTCGATTTTAAAAAGTAACTACAAAATATGTCACAAACAGAAAAGGAACAGACAGACCAAAAGATTCCCACGTTTAAAGAGAAAGTCTGGATCACTACCGGCATTGTCGCTTTAGTTGTAGTAAGCCTGTGGATTCTAAAAGCCACTTTCAGTGTGTTGTTACTGCTACTGGCCGGTTCACTGATCGCCATTCTTTTCAGAGGACTCGGCAACCTGATTCACTATTTTACAAAATGGAACAAATCCCTGTGCCTTATTATTTCGGTTGTAGGTTCGATCCTGATAATGACCGGATTGTTTTTATTGATCGGAGCCAAAGTGCAGGCGCAGGCCGATGAACTCATGAAAACTCTCCCAAAGACCATCGAAAATGCCAGGGAAAATTTAAAGGGTAGTTCCGTGGGAAAAAAACTCATTGACCAGGTAACGTCTCAGAGTACGCAGGATAAAGCACAAAAGTTTGCGAAAGTATTTTTCAAGACGACGTTTGGCGTACTGGGGGATATATACGTGGTCCTGTTTATCGGTATGTTCTTTACTGCTTCGCCAAAAACCTATGCCAAAGGCATCATTTATCTGGTTCCCGTAAAGGGGCAGCAAAAGACAAAGAAAATCTTTGAAAAACTGGATAAGCAGCTGTTTAACTGGCTCATGGGGAAGTTATTCTCCATGATCATCGTATTTATATTAACTGCGATCGGTTTGGCAATCCTCGGTGTCAAATTGTGGCTGGTTCTGGCCTTATTGGCCGGCCTGTTAAGTTTTGTTCCGAACTTTGGACCTGTTCTGGCGCTTATCCCGGCGATATTAGTGGCTTTGATGAAGGGAACGCAGACCGCAGTCATTGTTACCGGTCTCTATATATTAATCCAGGTCGTTGAAAGCAATTTTATAACGCCCCTTGTTCAGAAAAAACTGATTAGTATGCCACCTGCCCTGATAATCATTGCACAAGTGGTTATGGGAGTGCTCACCGGCGGTTGGGGCCTGGTTCTGGCAACCCCGCTCACCATTATTTTAATCGTTCTGTTGCAGGAACTGTACCTGAAGGAAAGACAATCCCGACAACCTTCGCAGATTGAAGAACAATAAGCCTGCGTAGAACCGGATCAATCCATTACGAAACCTTGTTTTTCCCTGTGGACCTATGTTCAGAGACGTTGCCGGAATAGTTTGAAAAATAAATGTACCTTACAACCGTGAATGCAGCGGCACACGTTGTAGCAACCTGCAATTGTTTTGCCAACGCAGACCACTGCGAAACAGGTATGGATATAAAAAAAACTCATAAAAATGGCACAGATCAATCCTCACATTAACTTCAACGGAAATGCCGAAGAAGCGTTTACATTTTACAAATCGGTATTTGGCGGATCGTTCTCGAAGATCATCCGTTTCAAAGACCTGGAAGGTTCGGGATTCCCGATACCGGAAAAGGAAGCCGACAAACTCATGCACATTGCCTTACCCATCGGGAAGAATAAACTCATTGGCAACGATGTCCCGGAAAGCATGGGCCGCACGAATGAAAACGAGCACCGCAGTAAGATCTCGGTCAGCACGGAAAGTAAAGAAGAAGCCGAACACCTGTTTCACGGACTTTCGGCCGGCGGAGCCGTGGAAGTGCCTTTCGAAGAAAGCGCGGATGGAAGCGGTTTTGCGATGTTCAGGGATAAATACGGCATTGAATGGATCGTGGAGTTTGACCCCGAAAATGCCGGAAAGTCGTTTTAATTTTTCGCTCGTCACTCGAAAGAGTTGCTTTTTTACCAAATGGTAAAACCGTTGAAAAAGGGATTGCTAATTTTGAAGCATGAACGAATTCATCGCACACATCCTGCAGTTCGGCAACCTGAATGAGCAGCAAATAAAGCTGATTGCGCACAAGGGGTATGAAATCGAACTGAAACGCGACGACTACTTTGCGGAGGCCGGCAAGGTACTAACACAGGTTGGGTTTGTCATCGACGGCATACTCCGGATTAGTTATTTCAACAACAAAGGCGATGAAATCACGAAGATCTTTTTAGAAGAAAACCATTTGCTCTACAATTTGAAAAACGTTCCTTCCACCGAATACATACAGGCTGCTACACACTGCAGATTGCTCGTTTTTTCCAATTCCGACTGGCAGGAGATCGCCGATACGATTGTCGGTTGGGAACACATCATTCAAAAGATCACGAATAAATCACTTGCGCAAAAATTAGAACGCGTCAGCCCGCTCGTTTCACAGGACGCCACCACGCGCTACTTGGAATTTATGGAAAAATACCCGACACTTGTCAACCGCATTCCCCTGTCATACATTGCCTCCTACCTCGGAATTACGCAGCAATCCCTGAGCAGGATCCGGAAAAATATTCGTTAAAATCGCTTTTTACCAAATGGTAAAGAACTTCCTTTTTTAAGCGTGCATTTTTGCAGCAGAATTTAAAAAGGTAAAAAATGAACAAGACGATTTTTATTACGGGAGCTTCATCAGGCCTGGGAAAAGCGACGGCTAAATTATTTGCTTCTAAGGGCTGGACGGTAATTGCGAGCATGCGGCGGCCGGAAAAAGAAACGGAACTTACAAAACTGGCGAATGTACACCTGCTGGAGCTGGATATCAGCAATCCGGATCAAATTGCGGAAGTAGCAGCGCAAGCCGAAAAGTTCAGTCCGGTGGACCTGGTGTTTAACAATGCGGCCTACGGACTTATGGGCGCTTTTGAAGGTGCCACGGATGCACAATTGCAGCAACAGGTCAGCACGAACTTTTTAGGGACCATGCTCGTAACGAAAGCATTTCTCCCTTATTTCAGAGAACGGAAAAGCGGAACGATCTTAACGGTGACTTCCTCCACGGCTAACATTCCGTACCCGTTCGTAGCGGTTTACGCGGCAACAAAATCAGCACTGGAAACCTGGACGGAAGGAATGAGTTACGAATTGAAGCACTTCGGTATACGCATCAAAACACTGGTACCGGCCTATATGCAAACCGATTTCGGAAGCAATGCACAACTGGTTTCACATCCCGACTACCGCGAAATCTTTGATCGATACATCGCAACTTTAAGGACAGATGCCTCCACCAGGCGCGATACGCCTGAACACATCGCAGAGATCGCGTATCAGGTTGCGACGGATCCGGGCCCGCAATTGCACTACGCGGCAGGTGAACTTTCCACTACCGAATACGAGTGGTTGAAAAAAGAAGGGATCGAGGAAGTTATGAGCGCCATGAACAAGCGTTTTTTTGGAGCAGATAACTGATCATTCCCGGTACGCGGTTAGTTGGAGGAACCGGCTATCTAAAATCCGGTAGACAGGACTTTAGGTAGGCGGTTTTGGGGCGTAAGTCAAAGAAAACAAATATCTTTAACGGAAAAAGTGCCACGCCTATGCATCGTCTGACTACCCTTGCTTTATTTTTGTGCTTTGCGAGCGTTTTAGTCGCCCAGGAACAGGAAGTTTCGGGTTTAACGGATTCATTGGTCCGGAAGTTCGGCGTCAGCGAAATGCGGATTGAATTGCGATCGATAAGCCCTGTAAACGATTCTACATATTGGATCGGGACCATGTACTATGACGAGCGCGGTAATTTAAAGGAATCCGTTTCGCCGCTTTACAGGAATAAATTTGAAAGAAGGATTTATGCATACGATTCGTTGGACCGGCGCGTATTGTATCGTGAATACGATGCTGAAGACACGAGCATTTTTCACTCCGAAACAAAATGGATCTACCGCGATTCGTTACATTACCGCAAGGAGCTTTTTTACGAGGGTCAAATGCAATCTTATACCGAATATCAGCTTCGGTACGCGCCGGATACCCTGTGGATGACGGAGGATGAGTACAACCTCGAATACGATACACATGAACACAAGCTGTCCCGTTATCGTTACCTGGGCGACAGCCTGCAAATTTCCGAATTCATCAGTTACGACGACTGCCTTAAAATGAGGAAGGTGGATACGTATTTTGACCTGGAGCGGGACCTCGATACGGGCTACCTGCGTATGGCCGGGATTTACCGGGTGAAAGAACAGGAGTGGGATCGATTTTACGAGAGCCGCGAGCGCATGCGCGATCTGTATGAGAATCCGGACAAATACATTCAGATGCAACTCGACGGTGCATTCGCGATGGAATATGAGGACGACCCGTACAAATATGAAATTTACAATCTCCAGGGGCAACTGGTGCAAAGCGGCCGGGGCATTCTGAAAAAGACCTATCAGTACAACGGGGAAGGGCAGCTAATTAAAACCACGAGTTGGGGAGAAGACTGGCAAAACAATTATGGCCCGCTGGTCGAAACCCACGTAACATACTACGAATACGACGACAAAGGATTTCCTGTCAAAATTAGTTCGGAATCGATCGAAAACCAAATCAAAAGGATACTTCTTTATACCTATTCGTTTTAGTAAGTCCGGGCGAAAAGGCGCATTTTTAAAACCGAAACACCATTTATATTTACAAAACCAGTTTTATATGGTTCGCATGTCAGATAATCATTCCAGACCGTTTGCAATTCCGCTTGCATCGTTTCAGTGGCTGAAATACCTAGGACTCGTGGCTGTGGTGCTCGGCGTATACATCGTAGCTCAATGTTATTATCATTATGCGGATGACCTGTTTTCCAAATCGCTTACGATCGGTCAGCACCTTCAGATGGCGATCTATGCGATCTGTTCGATGATAGCGGTGATGATCTGCCCGCTCCTCTTTTTCTCCGGGGCTTTGGTCTATCGTTCTGTTCGCCTGAAAGGCATGCCTTTGCCGGGCGCGCTGGCGCGAGACCTTTTGGTAATCCTTCCATTGGGAGTTTTTTTATGGTATTATTCCGCCTACCTGGAACAACCTGTTTCCGTGCGTTTCTATGCGAGAATATTTCGTATACAACAATTAGAACCGGGAGAGAAACTGCAGGATACCGATGATTACGAACTTTTCCAGCTTCCGGGTTTAAAGGAACTAAATGAGAAAAGGGAAGTACTCGAGGGGGAAATAGCGGACTTTGAAAAGCAGTATCGCAAGGAACCGACGCATGCGATGGCATCTTATATAGACGAATTAAAACGTCAGCGCGAAAAGTGTACGGATGAAATTCAGGTGATTCATTTCACGCCTTTTTATACGATTCTTTTCCTGGTCTTCGGTTTGCTCCTGGGATATTTGCTCCCGATACATCGCGCAGCGCTGGTCGGTATTTTGATCGCGGTTGGATATTCCTGGTATCTGGTCAGCGGTGTGCTGGGGGAGGCACTGGATTTCGGATATTCGGAAAAGCACCGCCTCCTGCTTCTGAAGATCGGCCTTTTGTGTGTCATTAACGCGGTTTTGTTCGTTGTTGCTTTGCAAGCCATGCGACGAAATGAGAAACGTGCTTCTACAAATTTCTAACGACCTGAATTTTTTTGGATAGAGTATCACAAACAAATGGGTTTGGAAGAATCTGATCTGACAGATATTACCTTTTTTGGTTAAAAACTAACTGATACGTTTTAAGCGCCTTGAACAGAAATACTGCTTATCTTCGTCAACACTAAAACGATTGTGAATTGAAGAATATGACAAAAAGAATAGTTTTAATAGGAATACTCATCTTATCCGGAATTTGGCAGCACATTTTTGCGCAACATATTGAATTTAAAGATCCCCGATTTAAGAAATGTCTTTTGGATCCTGAATTAGGAATTGATACAAACCATAACCTGGAAATAGAGTTTGAGGAAGCACTGTCAGTTAAAGTTATAGAACTAAATAAAAAGGACTTAACTGACATTTCGGAGATCAGATTTTTTAAAAATTTAGAGAGGCTAAGTTGTTATGAGAATAAAATCGACTCCTTGATTATTGAGGACTTGCCTAAGCTCAAAGAGCTTAACTGCCGGACCAATCATATCACGTACCTGAAAATCGAGCAATTAATTTCGTTAGAAAAATTAATTGCGGGAATGAATCAGTTAACTTTTGTTGAAATCAATGATTGCCCCAATTTGCAAAGTTTGTATTTGCAATATAATCAGCTAACCAATATTGATTTAACGAAATTTCCATTACTCAAATACGTGGAGATTTCACATAATGAATTGCATCAGATTGACATTTCCAGGAACTCAAACCTGATTCAAATTACAGTTGACTATAATAAACTGAAAGAATTGGATATTCGTAAAAATACCGCCATTAAATACATTTATGTTGATGACGATGTGGAGCGGATTATGACGAAAGAGCAAAAGAAAATATCGCCGTTTCTGATAAAACCACCTGCAGAAATGACTCCGCCTCCAAGTGGAAAATAAATGCAATTAGTTGCGTTCATCAAATAAAGATTCGAACTCACTGAAAAATGATTAAATTTCCGGTAACAGCCGGAAATGTGGTTTAGTCTTTTGCATTTTAACGAGGTAAACGAACACGCGCCTAGTTCAGAAACATCAACCGATTGAATATGCTTTCAACATTCGAACAATTCTATCTCAAAATCAGGACGAACAGATGGTACTGGCTATTTTCACTATTTTGCCGTCTGACATTGGCCTGTGCTTTTATTGCTGCGGGCCTAGTGAAAATTGTCGGTGAACGATTCGCGAGTGGTTTATCGGACAGGCATCCAATGGGTGCTTACCTCGAGGCATTGCATCGTACGGGATTTTACTACACGTTTATTGGAATTGCCCAGGTAGCTGCGGCCGTTTTGCTGTTAATACCCCGAACAGTGACTTTGGGAGCATTGCTGTACTTCCCGATCATCTTAAATATTTGCTTGCTTTCGTATGCAGTTCGTTTCGAAGGTTCGATCGTAACCTCGCCTTTAATGGTTCTGGCAAACATGTATTTACTTGTATGGAATTATGACAGGTTGCGATATATTTTGCCATTTAAGCGTTTTTCAGACTTTGGGATAGTTTTGAAACCGAAGAAATACAATACCAAATTTCCCTGGCTCTTTTTCATGGGAGTAGCGGCGATGATTGCGCTAACCATCTTATTTGCCCGGTTCGGCCATGAGGTGACCCCACGAAATTCATTATCCGATTGTAAAAAGCAATTTGAGTACACGCGGAGCGGAGTTTCCGGAGAGGCATTTTGCGAGTGCATTCACATGAGCGATCGATCATTGGAAGAATGCCTGAAAGAATTTGAAGATGCAAAGGAAAAATAAGAATCCCAAGTTAAGAGGAGCTACAGGATAATCATTTTTAGCTGTTAGGATACTGAAAAACGCAAATCTGATGCACAAAATAATTACCCTCATTTTTCTCGTTCCCCTGTTCGCTCATTCGCAGGAAGTTATTCATGTAGAACAATACGACTTAGACGTGTCTACCGGTTACCGTGGTTCGGAGCTGGCATATATCGATTCGCTTTTTGAAGCGTCCGGGTTCACGATCTTCCTGGCGCGTTTACTGCCACTTTGCGAGGGAGAAGATTGTTTTGAACAATCCATTATTCGGGAAGAACAGGACACAAAACGTCTACCGGCAGATTCCTTATTTACGGCAACATATTTTACCGGGGTGTCATGGCAACTTGTCGACACTTCTCAACTCATTGCAGTGGATCCGGCCGATTATCCGTTCCTACTTACGCAATTATTGGCAGGTCCCAGGGAATTAGCTTCCGATGAGGTCGTAACTGCGTGTTACAACCCGCGGCATGCCATTCTGTTTCAAAATGCGCAGGGCCGCATCATCGCGATCCAGGAGATTTGTTTTGAATGCGGACACACCAAAGTCGGGATCTACACGACCCAACTGCGTTATAATACGGCTGCGTTATTTTGGGAGTTGTTTGCCCGATATGGTAGGTTGCATTATTTTAAAATGAACTTCCCTCAGCCCAATAGTATCAAATTGAGTGAGTTTGGTACACGGAGCTTGTAAAGAAATAAAACAATTACTAATAATATTTTTCTAAATTCGCAGCAACAAACCGAATCTGAATGTTATATAAATCGACCTCTTTAAGATTAATTTTTTTATCTCTGTTATGTTTCGGAGGTAACTTCTCTCTCGGACAATTTAATTCCAAGCAACTTACAACCGATATTTCTGATCAGATGCTCGATCTCGACCTCAATAATGATGGTCAGGTTGATATTATTTCAATTGGTTATGATTCAATTGACGGGCATCCTAATCATTTATATTATTTTGAGAATAATTCGGGTGTTTTCCTTGATCCGGTTCAAATTGGCAACACCCCGCTTGAGAAAAATATCCAATTGAAGAAAGCGGACATTAATAATGACGGTTTTTCAGATGTGATTTATTTAGACAAAACGGCTGGCGCCGTAAGTGTATACCAAAATCTCCAAAACGGAAGTCTGTCGGCTCCTATACAAATTATCAGTCAGTTTCCCGAAATTGATGTTGTTGAATTCGCTGATATCGATAATGACAATCAGATCGACATTGTTTTATCCAGTTTATTCACGGATGAAATTGTATGGTTTAAAAACCAGGGCATGTTTGCGTTCGGAAATGCGCAGACCATCGTAGCTTTAAATCCGGGAAATTATACAATACGATTTACCTTAACTGATTATGATTCAGACGGTGATAAGGATTTGTTTTACATTTCACAAATGACGCAACAACTGATGTTTACTATAAATTTGGGTAGTGCGGTATTCGATTCACCAGCAGTCATTGATTTTTACATCTCCCTTAGTAATTCTTACGCGCCTATCCTTAATCATATGGACATAAATCAAGACGGCACGGATGATCTGGTGGTAAATATGCTTGCTTCCGATGATAATATACTTTGGTATGAGTTTGTTTCGGGGATCATTTCTCCGAGGCACGAATTATCCCCCATTGGGATGAGTACTTTGTATCACCCTCTGTTTACCATCTATGAGGATTTGAACGGAGACGGGTACAACGAACTCATTCTTGCGGACTGGAATGACATAAAATATTTCCCAAATAACGCCGGAACGATCTCTTCGAATCCCGTCACACTTATTTCCAATTTACCGTCGTACATAACAAATATTTCGATTAGAGATTACAATAGCGACAATAATCCCGATATTGTAGTTAATGATGCCAATACAGGTATACAATGTTATTCCAACAATACCAATTTCAGTTTCGGCTTGGTTCAGACACTTAGTCCTGAGATAATAAGGCCTGATTATGTGATTTCATCCGATCTGGATTCTGACGGTTTGACCGATATCGTATTTTTAAAGAACTCCTCGCGTGAGTTGAACTGGATGAAAAATTTGGGGAATGATAATTTTGGTCCACCACAAGTATTTTTTACCGTCCCAATTGCTCCCTTATACTTAACACCGGATGTAAAAGAGTTTCAACTTGCAGATCTCGATAATGATGGCATACATGATCTCGTGACTCTTAAAGGTATAGGTTCATCGGGGTATATTGAATATTTTAAAGGTACCGGCAATATGGTGTTTGCTGCGTCAACAGGGATATCCGCAACATCACTGGATGTTTTGAGTTTCAGAATTGCAGACCTTGAGAATGACAATGACTTGGACATTATCTATTATTCTTATTATGATAATCAGGTGGGGTTTTATGAAAACCTGGGTGCCGGAGCGTTTAGTGCTGCCCAAATAATTGATAATACCTGCGATAATCCATATGTAATAACCGTATCTGATCTTGATAATGACTCTGACCTTGATGTTATTAGTGTTTCTGTTGGAGACAATAAGATGAAGGCACATATAAATACGGGCAATAACATGTTCGCAACGCCTGTGGTAATATCCAGTCAGCTATCCGCAAATTCCTATCAAATCTTCTCGGAAGACGCAGATACGGACGGTCTATCAGATATTATTTTGTCGACGCATGGCGGTAACAAAGTCAGTTGGTTTAAAAATACTGGGAATGGTACTTTTTCCGGTGAAAATATAATCACTACGGGCATGAATCTACCAAACATCCAACCTTTCGATTACGATGATGACGGTGATCCGGATATTCTTTGCAAATCAAGTTTCGACCCCAAGGGAACCTATTTACTTGAGAATCTTGGGAACGGAAATTTTCTTCCCATGGGACCAAAGATTATGAATATTTTGTTTGCAGATGCAACTTTCAATGATTTTGACAACGACGGGGACCTTGATATCGTTTCAAGTGCTGAAAACCGTCTGTTTTATTCAGAGAATCTTCATAATAAAACCGTTATTGAGGGAAAGATATTCTGCGATTTGAATAATAACGGTGCGTTGGATAGTTCGGACGTTGGAATGACCGTAGTTGGTATCGGTACTAATCCCGCAGCAAGTTATGTATTTAGTGATAATGTGGGTAATTATCGCATTAGTTTCTACGACTCATCACAAGCGTATACAGTTTACACACAGTTACTTCCGAATTGGGATTTGACAACTGATTCATCAACCTACACCGTGTTTGTTGGTCCTGTGCTATCAGAGATAGACAGTCTCAATTTTGGTTTTTATCCGGCTGTAGTGGCAGATTCCATTTCAGCACAACTTATTGGTGGTCTTCCGAGATGTAATGATACGATTAATTACTGGCTGAATGTCAGAAATCACGGAACATCTATTCCTTCAGGAGTTATCAGCCTGGATTTGGATACTAATTTAATCTACGTATCTGCTAATCCTCTTCCTGACTCTGTTTCCAACGGAATTTATTACTGGAATTACGAAGATCTGTTTTACTTTAATGATACAGCGATTAAAATTCATGTAGCAACTCCGGATTTCACGTTTTCCGGGGAGGAATTCGTCTCAGGTTCCGAGGTTACGGTACTGGACAATTTGGGTAACGTGGTTTACGTGACACAGGATACTCTGCGTCAGACGCTTGTATGCGCATACGACCCTAATGATAAATCGTCTGAGCCCAATGGGATCGGCTATCATGGTTATGTTAATCAGTTGAACGAAATAGAATATTTAATACGATTTCAAAATACAGGAACCGATACCGCTAAACTAATTGTGATTCGTGATCAACTGGATCCGCATCTGGATTGGTCATCTTTGCGGCCAGTCAGCGGAAGTCATGATTTTAATGTAACGGTAGATACATCCGGATTAGTGACATTCACTTTTTCGGATATCTATTTACCGGATAGTAATGTGAATGAACTGGCAAGCCACGGTTACGTTTCTTACAGGATAAACGCCAATGAAAATCTTCCTGCCGGTACGGTTGTTTCAAACCATGCGGAAATTTATTTCGATGAGAATCCCGCGGTACTCACCAATTATAAAGTACTGACGCTTTTCAATTGCGAATCCTTATTCGCAGGTGCTCCTCAATCGAACGATATATTTTGTGCAAATGATTCGATCCAATTCGGGATCGATTACCCGGAAACACACTATGAGTGGCAAAGTTTATCTCCTTCCTCCACAGATGACGGTGCGCAAGTAACTATTCATCCCCAAACAATAGGAATGAATTCTTATACTGTTTATGCAGAAAATGCGATTTGTAGCTTGGACTCGGTAGTTTCGTTCAATGTTTCGTCTGTTTCCGTCTTTTCTGAAGGTGAAGTGGAGATTTGTGAAGGAGACAGCATCATGATTTACAATGTATATCAAAGCTTAGCAGGGATTTATTCGGATACTTTACAAAATCAGTTCGGTTGCGATTCAGTGGTTGTTAAAGAATTAATTGTTGAGACTTGCCTCGGTACTAAAGAATTAACGTACAACTCTCCAAAAATTTATCCAAACCCAACTGAAGGTAAAATATATGCCGATTTTGTGCAGCCGTTTAATGGAGTAATAATAATTCGGGATATAACCGGAAAAGATTGTTTTGTTCAAAAATACGTTAATAAACAGAATTTGGAAATATGGCTTGCGGGACAAACGGGTATTTATTTTCTGGAGATTCGTGAGGCAGGAAAAGTTAAAAGAATTTATAAATTAGTAAAATACTAGTCTCCTTTAAGAAAATAATAGGCACCTTGGCGTTTTCGCTGGCAAATGTTTGAATACCTTAATTTTCAGTTTGATTAATTTGAACTGAGACCTTTTCATGAAAATGCGAATTACTGGTACCGGGATATGGATCAGGAAGCCATGAAATGAGACGTGGAGTGTGGCTGCTTTAAAAAATCTGTCAGGCACGAAGATTAGCGGATATAGACTGTATATATTCTTTTTCGACTGTTTTTACTGAAGTCTAAAGTTACATTCGGATTTTTTTTACGGCACATTTTTTTGAAGCGACGTATGTCCCTACAAGACAATTTCTTTTGGGTTTCGATGTTAAAATCGAATTCTATTCCTTTTTCGATCATGCAAGGTGGAGGGAGAATTGGCTTTAGCAGTTTCAGGCTCAGTTTGATAAATCGCGGGTGCTCTAGCAGGCAAAGATTTTCAAGTCCACCACGAAAAAAAAGCGGTTCGCTATCCATGTCGTGATTTATTTGTATTTCCAGCAAATTCGGGAGAGCCCCCCAGGAACGAGGGATCGAATCGATATAACAGTTGTAGATCATAATGAGTTCAAGAGAATCCAATTCGCCAATTTTGTGATAGGGAAAAATTGTTTTTTCGGGAATCCAACTTATGAAAAGTGTCTTTAGGTTCTTTAGTTCGAATATCGGGTCGCTTTCTGCTACCGTAATTGGCGAATCTTCAAAGAAAATCCCTAAGGAAGTCAGTTTTGGCAATTGTATTAAACTCTTGGTCGAAATAGACTTTCCGAATGTGAAATCAAGTTCCGACAGGGCATTAAAACCGGTTAACTCTAACTGATAAGCAGATTGAAGGTTCATGTACACCAACTGAGGAAGTGTTCCGAGTTCATTTAAAAAATGCACCTGGAAAAGCGAATCTTTCGGTTTATCCGATTTAAACCGTGAAAATGACAGATAGATTGACTCGAGGTTTTTAAACTCCTTTATTGAAAAGCCGCCCGTAATAGCCGAATCAATCATCCCAATGTCTTTAAAACCAATATGTAAATCTGTGATCGCAAGTTTATCTTCATCTGTGAGTGCTGTATAATCGGAATAAGTGATTATACTAACGGTCCGTTGTGCTTTTGCGGAAATGGCCAACACCAAAAATACGCAGATTAGAATTAGTTTATTAGGCAATTTTTGATCTGTTAATTTGTCTTCTAAAATAGCAAATTCTCTGAAATAAAGGTAATGGCAGTTGAGTACTACCGCTTATTTCTTTTCATTCCGTGCAACCCGGCTCATTGTTCTTCATACTATCCTGATTATCATCCGAAAGAAAGATGGGAATACCCGGGTATTCCCATCAGTCAGGCTTTTAAGCGCTCAAACAGTTGCAGCATCTCTTTAAGCGCATTCTCGGAGTGCATGCGTTCGCCGTTTTCGAGTGATTCGAGCGCAGCGGCTGCCGAGCGACTGCGCATTTCTGTTTCAAAATGAGCAATTGCTTCCTCTAAAGAGAGATAAGTGCCGGAAGTAAGGGATTCACTGAGTTCCAGGGCGTCGCGCATGGCCATATTCACGCCTTCACCGGCAAAGGGTGGCATGACGTGTGCCGCGTCTCCGAGCATGGTGAGATTCGGCAGTGCCTTCCATTCCTCGTTCGGTGGCATGCAGTAGATCGGCCGCGGGATTGCCGGAAGGTCCATGTTTTCGAATAATTCGAGCCAAAAATCGACCCATTCGGGATAGGTTCTCTGAAACCAGGCCCGCAGTTCCGACTTATCTGAATAATCCGCGATGAGGTTTTGCGGTATTTCTTCCGTTTTGATACTCGTATAGAAACCGATCTCTCCGTTTGCTTTGTGACCGCCGAGGATGCATTTTTCGCCGCCAAAAGCCATGACCTTCCCGCCTTTTAGGAAAGCGGAGATACCCGGTGCTTTTCGGGCCGCATTCCGAATGTTAAATTCGATCATCGTAATACCGGAATAGAATGGTTTGATATCCGTGATATACGGACGGATCTTTGAATTCGCACCGTCTGCGGCAATTACGAGGTCTGCATAAGCCTTTCGACCGTCCGCAAAGTGCAATTGCCACCCGTCATTTTGGTTTTCCATACACAGAAAGTGGCTGTTCCAAACAACTGTTCCGGGTTCCAGGGAATCCAGGAGTATTTTTCGTAGTGCACCACGATCAATTTCGGGTCGGAAAGAAGGGTTTCCGAAATCTTCTTCGGGTTTGCCGTCGTGATCGCTCAGGAACAGTTCGGCCCGTTCGTTTACGATGATTTTCCGGTCGGCGCCCGGGAGGAAGTGCTGTTGAAAGGCTTCGATCAGACCTGCGACCTCGAGGGCTGCCAAACCGGAATTTTCGTGCAGGTCGAGCGGGGAGCCCTGTACGCGTGCGTGTTCGTCCATATCGCGTTCGTAAACCGTTACCCGAATACCTTTGAGTTGTAAAAGCCGCGCCAGCGTAAGTCCGCCGGGTCCGCCGCCAATGATCGCTACTTGTTTATTTTGTAATAACATGACCGTAAGAATTTAAATTACGGTGCAAACTTATTTCGCTTTGAGGGTTGAAAATTGTATAAATCGGTCATCCTTATTCTTTCGAAGCATTTTAGGGGACACGCCGGACAATTTTTTAACTTCCCGGATAAAGTGCGACTGATCTGCAAAATTCTCTTCCGGGAAGAGTTTTCCGGCCTTAATGTGATCGAAGGAGGCACGGAACCGCAAAATGTTGCAGTAGCTTTTGAGGGAAAGTCCGAACTGTTGTGTGAAATAACGGTTGATCTGGCGACTGCTCCAGGCCGCGCTTTCAGCAAGTTCGTGAACAGTAAGATCGCCCTTTTCGGCATAAAGCCGTTCGAAGAGTTTTTGTTTCCTGGGGTCTATACTTTCCGGCAGCTTCGAGCAGATATGCCGTGTAGCCTTTTGGCAGAACGGTTCGAAATTTTCGAGGTCTGCTTCGCCAAACCCCCAAAAATCGGAGGGGAGGTGTTCCGCATAGTCGATAAGTCCGGCGATCGGTCTTTGAAGCATGTATTCACAGGCCGGCAACTTAAAGCTGATCGCAAACAGGGTGGTTCCGGCATCGAGTACGGCCTGATCCGGGTGCGTTTCGAGCCCGGAAAGTGTAATGTGAAACGATTCCGCCGCCGAACGCGAAAAAGTCAGGTCGACGCGTCCGTCCGGTAAGATAATTACGGTTTTTCCATGATTGGATCGATTTTCCAGCATCCAGAAACTTTCGACAAAGCTGGCAATTTCCGCTGCGGGAGGCAAGATCCTGAAGTAAAGGTCACTGTCCATGAATTCAGGTGCGCAAATTATCAATTCCCCTCCACGAGGTCTTTCAATGCTTTTAAAACCGGGTTTTCATCCTGTTGAGGTGCTTCCTGTACCGCACCCGGGCGGTTGTCTTCCTGTGTAATTTCAAGTTTTGTTTTTCCGTCTGATTCAGTCAGGACATATTTCATTACAAAGTAGTTTTCCGGCTTGTCTTCCAGGTCCGGCCGCGGAGCAAAAAGCTCGTAACTCAGTTGTTTTTCAGGCTCGAACTCCAGTACGGTTCCCCATTGCCGGAAAACTTTACCATTCCATTCGGTCGCAAATTCGATCGGGCTATCGATGTCCCAGGTTGTTTTAAGATCACTTCCGAACTGCCAGCGTTTGACCATTTCCGGTTGTGTGAGTGCCTGCCAGACCTTTTCCGGCGATGCGAAGATTGTAATGGAAGAAATATTTTTTGGCATGTTGACACTAATTGAGATACGACGAATGTACGATTTTCCATGGATACAGCTTCGGTGGATTTAAAGTAAAGGAGCATTCCGGATGCTTCTTTGTCGCAATCTTAATTTTCCTGTAGGCAGGATATGCTTCACACCCGGTTCGTGATCGCTTCGTTTTTCGGATACTTTCGCTTCAGAATCAATGCGCTGATGAGTGTCACGAGCAAACCTATCGGCACGATCTCCATATACGTAAAGAGGATATTGACAATCGGGTTTTTGTACAGTTCGGCAAATTCTTCCATTTCCGCAGCTTGCTTGCTGACCTCCTCAGCACTGGCTCCGCCGGCCTTTAACTCTTCGAGTGTAAACGTTATGTATTTGTCCATGAAGTCGGGAACAAAATACAGGAAATCGACCAGCCAGGCGAGCGCGTACATCGTGGAAGCAATCAACATGATCAGTGCACCGATCTTAAAAGCCTTTCCAAAACTGATGACACCGCCGTTGTATTTATCCCGGTAATTGCGGATTCCGACGAATACGAGCGCGAAGGCCAGCAGCATGGAGGCATAACCGATCAGCATGCTTGTTCCCATGTCCACGCTTCCTTCGCAATGGCTGAAATAACTCATTGAAACGAGCATCAGTACCGAAACGATGGTACCTGAGATGAGTCCGTGGATCAAAATGTTCTTTTTCATTTTATAGATTTTAATTTGACTGCAAAAGTGAGTTTCTCCTGCTTTTTACCACTCATACTTTCGGACAATTTTTCGCATTTCGCGCAGATGTCCCAAAGTATGAAGCACGCTTTAACCGATGATTCCCAGCTGTCTGGCTCTTTCAACAGCCTGAGTCCTTCTTTTGACGTCCAGTTTTTCAAAAATATTCCGGTTGTGCGTTTTAACTGTACTTAGCGACACAAAAATCGCTGATGCGATCTCCTGGTTGCTGTGCCCGCGAGCCATCAGGTCCAGTATCTCCAGTTCGCGTTTACTGATCGCAAGCTCATCGATCTGTGCGCTATCGGGAACAAAGTTTTCTCCCGGCGTCAGGTAGATCTTCTTTTCCACCACCTGTGTTTCGATTTTCGGTTTGGATAGCTTAAGCGCAAGCCAGATCCCGAGGCCCGTAAAAATAAGCGCGATCAATCCTGCGTAAATTTCAAAAGCATGTCTGAAGAGGATAAAACGCAATTCAAGCCAGCGGAGCAGAAATGCCAGGAACGCAAGGCTCAGACCGTAAATAAGTACGAATTTATAACGTTGCCAAACCGATCGGTCCTCTTTCATAATGCAAATTTCCGAAATATTCTGTGAATAGGAACTTTTGAAGAAAAGTTGCCTTCCTAAAGTAGTGCGAAATTTTTCCGAATTGTTTATTTTCAGGGTTTCATAGTAAATAAGGAGGCAAAAAGTAATATTATGCAAACGGCTATCAAATACATTGAGTTAAAAAGTGGTTATAACGACAGCGGACCGGCGTGGATCGGGCTTGTGAGCACTTCCAAAACAGGTAAAACGCTCTATTTTAACGGAAAGGCATTTCAAAGCCTGAAAGGTAGCGGAATTTATGCAAATTACTACGACCTTGAGACGGGAGAGGAGTACTGGATCTCCGGCGTAAAGAAAAACGGGTGTGACCGACACTGGGCCGGAGGCGGACCGATTTTCATTGAAAGACGCGTACAGGATATGTACAGAGAACTCTTAAATATCCGTGAGCTTGACAGTTCTAAATACATTCCGGTCACAGTGATCGAAGAACCTCCGATCGAGAAGATCCGCGAATTCGAAAATCAACTGGTTTCACGGGAGATTCCCGAAGAAGAACTTTGTTTCAAAGCACCTCACAAACTTAATGACACGGATCTGTCCCGGGTAATTACGCATTTAAATGTTTCGGAGCGCGAGGCAAAATACAATAAGGGACGCAGAGCCACAAAAAGCCTGAGACTTCAATTTGAGGCTGAAGTTGAAAAACGTTCGACACTTTAGTTTGCTCCGTTTCCCAGTCAAAAAAGAGGATCGCTTTCCGAAACAATCCTCTTTTCATGGTGGGTAAATCTTATACTTCAATGAGCGTTATCGTGCTGACATCCGCTTTCCCGTTCTTCAGGAATTCCAGCGTGAGCCGGTCTGCCCGGCAGTCCACAAAGGAGATTTGTTTGAGCGATTTGCACTTGAAAAAGGTATTGATGAGCATGGCATTCTCAAATTTGACCCGTTTAAAATGACAGTTCTCAAAACTGCAATTTTCCAGTTTGCCTTCCAGTACGATGTCAGCAAGGTACATTTCATGAAATTCCGTGTGTGTCCAGGCTACGTCCAGTGCCTTGATACCTTCGAAACCACCGGAACTTAGCCGCGCTTCGGACAAGTCCGCGCCGCTGAAGTCACATTTACCTATGTAGCTGCCTGAAAAGCGACTTTCCTGGAAATTACAATCAGTAAATATATTTCCCTGCAGGTGCGATTTGGTAAACTGGCTGGCGTGAAGGTCCGACCTCGAAAAATCACAGTCCTTCACATGATTTCCCGAGAGCAGGAGTCCGGAAAGGTCGGATCGGATGAAGGTACAATTTTGCATATTCGACGAAGCCAGCTTTTCGTGCAGCCCTTTTAACTCCGAAAAATCGGCATTCTGCCAGTTCCCGTGCGACATGTTCCAGGAAGTTCGTTTCCGTGGAGCCGGATCGCTTTCCGTGAAATGTTCCGAAAGCACCTGCGTGGATTCTTTCTCCGAAAAATAGTTGAGGTCGACGCCGAAGATCTCCGAAAGACGGTTGAGCGTAAGAATGTCCGGCATGGATTCGCCGCGCTCCCATTTACCGACGGCCTGCGGGCTGATAAAAAGTCGTTGCGCGAGTTCTGCCTGCGAGATTTGCTGCTGCCTGCGCATTTCCCCGATCTTTTTTCCAATTGTTTTACTTGTTAACATAATGCTTTCTATTTTTTGAGTTCGATACCGCAAAATTAGAGCGGGCAACTCCCGGAACCTGAAATATACAAACACCTTTGGTTGTATGGCCGCTACTTGAAGTTGTATTTGACAACGAAGAGT
Organism: uncultured Flavobacteriales bacterium; assembly: GCA_964389755.1. Taxonomy (GTDB): domain Bacteria; phylum Bacteroidota; class Bacteroidia; order Flavobacteriales_D; family Crocinitomicaceae; genus JBBSUQ01. The sequence goes on from CAYMEW010000011.1 coordinate 46,266, forward strand.
TGTAATGTGCCATTCTGACCTTCCTGAAGCCGTTTAATTTTTAGTTCGCTTTTTTGCTACGAACCGGTTTTCAGCATTCCCGTTCATCAAAAACAATTATCTTTCTCCCGTATCAAACAGCAGTAATCACAATGAATAATTCCCTGTTGGACGAATCTTTTAAGCAGGTCGCGGTGAATGCGTCACCTGTTAACCTCATGCCCGTGGGAGGACTGCTCTTCCTGTTGTATATTCTGCTCTTTTTAATAGGCATGCAACTGTCAGAACCGCTCAGCGTATTTCTTCAAATTAATCCCTTCGTATTTATATGGATCAGCAAACCTCTCGCACTCATAGTGGCCAGTTTGCTCTGTTATTTTCATGTAGGGCAAATCCGGAGAGCTTTGTCAAACGGTACCTTTAAACAAACGCATTTCCTGGTTTTCGGAGGGTGCGCAGTGGTAGGATTGTTATTGATCAATCATTTTGTGATTCAGAAAATGGTGCTCGATTACTATAGGAATTCAACCGTAGGAAGACAGGCCGTTTCAATCTCTCAAACTACCTGGAATACATGCAAACAGTTGAAATGATTGCGAGATTGCTTCAGGTTATCATTCTGCTTTTTGTACTCGGGAGAAAAGTAAATAGTTGAGATTAACCGAGCTATAAAGCGCCGAAGAATTCGTATTTTTGAGTGAAAGGCAAGTTCATGAAACAGCATTCTGAAAATGACATTTTAATTCTTGGTAAAGGAGAAGGACGAACGTATCATTGCGGACCTATGACAGCGGTCTTCAAGGCCGATTGTGCCGAAACAGGAGAGAGGTACAGCGTTTCCGAATGGTGGCTGGAACCGCATTCCGAAGGGCCTCATCCGCATCAACACAGCGATGTCGAACAACTTTTTTACGTACTGGAAGGAACAATCTCGATCCTGGCTGGCGACCGCTGGATAGAAGCTATCTGCGGGACTTTTGTACGCATTCCGCGAAATACAAACCATACCTTTGCCAACCGGACTGACCAGCAGGCCGGAATGCTGAACCTGGACATTCCCGGCGGATTTGAAAAGGAACTTCCTGCCATGGAGCAGTGGTTTAAAGACCAGGGCGCGTAAGGAGCTACCATAACGCCATTCATCCCGATATCCCATGCATATCACGCTTCAGTATTCAGGTTCCGAATTACCGGAACAGCACCGCTTCCTTTTGAAGGAGCGTTTCCGGAGTTTAAAACGCCTGATCCTGCTACTTTTCCTCGCAGGCGCCGGGTTATTGATAACAGAAATCGTTACGCGCGGAAGTTACTCCCTGATCAATACCGGAACCGGGAAGTTTTATTTTGACTTTCACTTGTTTTTTGGCTTGGGGATCGGACTGCTGATAACTGCTGCTTACCTTTTCTTGCTATTCCGGAAGAATAAGGCCTATTTCAACGGGCAACTCGACCGTCTTTTTCGCCAGCTGGGAGAGGATGGGGAATTTACGATCGAGTTGACGAACCAAAGCGTTTCTCAAAAAAGTATTCCATATTGTCAGAAAATAGACTGGCATCTCTTTCAGAGTTACCGCGAATCGGCACACTGGTTACTACTGAATACGGCAGGTATTTACAGCGTGATGATCGATACGCGAAAACTTGAACCGGCAGATCACGCAGCTCTTTTGGCTCGTTTGAACCTCCGGAAAATGTAGGAATTTTGTGGTTTGCTCTGTTTCCGCCAAAAAATTAAGAGACAATAACATTTCAGCTATTCCGGAAAAAGTTCCGTTACACTATATTTGTAATCGTTACCACAGTTGCTGAAGATGAATAAAGTAGCACTCCTTATACCGGTGTTTCTATTACTTGTGGCTACCGAATGGTGGTTTGTCCGTAAGAACAAAGACAACCGAGTGCGCGGAAAAAACGTTGCGTTGAACATGGCTGTCGGAGCTGTTGATCAGGTAGCCTCGATTGCCAATTTTGCACTTTTCTTCTGGGTTTTACAACTCACCTATAATCATTTTCGCGTTTTCACGCTTGGAGACCACTGGTATATCTGGATCCTGGCCTATATCGCGATCGATTTCGTTTCTTACTGGTATCATCGTTTTTCGCATCGTGTGGCCTTGTTGTGGTGCGGGCATGTTACGCATCATTCCTCCGGGCATTTTAACCTTTCCAACAGTTTCCGTACCTCGCCTTTCCAGGGTTTGAACCGCATTCCGTTCTGGATCATTCTTCCCGTGCTCGGATTTTCGCCCGTGTTATTATTTACCGTTTTCATCGTTTCCGGGTTATATGATTTTTTCCTGCATACGGAACGCTTTCCGAGAGTTGCCTGGCTGGAGTATGTGTTTATCACACCGTCGCTTCACCGCGTGCATCACGGAAGGAATGCGCGCTATATCGATAAAAATTACGGAGCCACATTTTCCTTTTGGGATCGGATGTTCGGCTCTTTTCAGGCCGAAGAAGAAACTGTAGAATTCGGAATTCTGAGTAAAGACTATGTGGACGAAGATCCGCTCGATGCCATTTTCCATCATTATCGCTACCTCTGGAAACTCATGCGAAACACATCTTCCTGGAAAAACAAAGTACGTGTCCTGCTCATGCCGCCGGACTATGTTCCTGCTGACGTTTCACTTCACTTTAAATCCCGCCCGGTGCTAGAAACAACACAGGTGCTTCCGAAAGTTTACGCCCCCTCACTGTTTACCTTTTCAAGTCTGCTCGTTCTGGCAGTACTGATTACCCGGGATTTACTTTCGGTTTCAACCTTGATTTATTTTGCTTTGTACGCCCTGAGCGGGATGATTGTGAGTGTCCGTGTCTTTTACGGGAAGATCGGGATGCATTTTCGAAGAAATGAAGCACTACGCGAGTTATTGCTCGCAATCAGCGGGAGTTTACTGATCTTTTTAGAGCCGGAATTCTACGGCGTACTGCTTGCCGGTTCAGTCAGCTCCCTGTGTTTTGCGGGCATTCTCCTTTTCGGAAGAACCGAAGAAGCACATGCTTCCGCAGAAATCGCCCTGCAAAAGGAGCGGAACCGCGGTGAACTTTAATTGATTGCAGTTCATTCCCTATATTTGAAAGTCAGTACAATCGTGGACGTGACTTTATGAAAAATCCAAGCAGAAGAAATAAGCACATTGGGACCTCTGCGCAGCAAGGGGAACCGCACCACATTATAAAGGATCGCGATCTCGAAACACAGGCTACCTGGAATGAGGTGGCGCAACTTTATGCTGAAAATTTCATGGACCTTGCGATCTATAACGAAAGCTATGATGCGTTCTGTCATTCACTCAAAGAAGGTGCGCGGGTACTTGACATTGCATGCGGACCGGGAAACATCGCGCGTTACCTGCTGCAAAAGCGCCCGGATCTTCGCCTTCTCGGAATTGACAGTGCACCGAATATGATCGAGCTGGCTAAAAAACAGGTACCGACGGCCCGATTCCAACTCATGAACGCACGAAAGATCGGTGATCTTAAAACCACATTTGATGCGGTGATCGCCGGGTTTTACCTGCCTTACGAAGCCGATCCGGAGTCTTTCTTTCGAGATGTAGGAACAGTACTGCGACCCGGCGGATTTTTCTATCTCAGTTTTGTGGAGGGAGAACCTGCCGATTCGGGCTGGCAGCAGGGAAGTGGGGGAGGACGGACCTGGTTCTGTTATCACCGCTTATCGGAAATTTTGAGTGCGCTAAAAAAATATCACTTTGAAGAATGTGCTACAAGCCGGGTTACTTTTGAGCGTAAAAACGGCCCGGATGAACAGCATACGATTCTTATTGCGCGTAAGCTCTAAATGAAAAGCCCGCTTATCGATACCGATGCGGGCTTTTCGCTGCTGTGTGTTGTTGCTAAACGTGAACGACGGCTCTAACTTTTTGAAATATTGACCGTGCGAAATAGCAGGTTGTGACACGTATACTTAATTCTCCTTATTCGTTCGTGTCACAGTACAAAGATCGTACAGCTTTGCATCAGATGATAGCGTATTTCTACGTGAATTCGGTGGTGCGCATTTATTTTTCGGTATTCCGTTTCTTCTTTTAGAAGAATCGCTTTCAACCGAAGTGAATCAGTCAATCAGAATTTACTACTTTCGTCACAAAACCTGACGGAAATCAAAGCCTGACTATGAAAATATGCGTTTACGGATTAATGATCGTTATAGCTATCGGCTTACTGATGGCTTGCAAATCGGAACGCTGGTCTCATGAAACAAGTTGTGAACTTCTTCCATCTGGTGAAAGTAAGATCTTCATCAGTGCCAACGGAGATTACGAACTCCGGATCCCGCCTGACTGGCAGGCTTATTATTCGGACTGGCTTCCGGACTCATCCTGCGTGACCTTAAACCTGGCACTCGAATCCGAGGACCTGGATTCTACGAACCTGCAGATAATTACGATCTTGCGCTATCATTCGCCGCGCAAGAACCTCGAAGATGAAGCCGCGTATGAACTCCATGATTTTGCAGAAAAGCACCCTGATGTGCAAATATCAAATTCCGGTTTTTATTCCGGGCTCACGCAGAAAGCAGCTTATTTGGGTTATGACGAACAAATCGGCACGGAAAACATGTTGGTCTATCATTTTATGCTTTATGATGAATCGAATGAATACTACTATATTTTGGGGATGGCAAATACGCGGAATGCGCATACCGGACGGGAATTGTGCAAGTTGCTAAACCTGCTTAAAACATTTCGCTTCCGCGATGCGGAGTAATCCTTTAATGTGTACATTTAACCGAATTTATAATGAATACCATCCTTATGAAAAAACACATGTTGCTGCTTCTCTTTGTGTGCGCAGGAGTGATCAGCTTTGCACAGGAATCGAATAAATACGAGAAATTTAAAACCGGGACCTTTACGTATGCCGGAGACGCGTATTCGGGAACAAAGATCGTTCGCACAAAGAGCAAACAAACTGAAATTATCAATAATGGCCAGGCGAAGGTTATTATGAAGATCAAATGGATCAATGATTCCACCTATGTTTTGACGCTGGTAAAGGCCGTAAACGCCCCCGGATGCCTTAAAAAAGGAGATACGATCACGACTGTGATCACAAGTTCAACCGGGAATCAATATACGTTTCGTTCGGAAACTGCGAATTGCGGAGGCGCTGAAGCCACGATCGTGAAAGTAGAAGACTGATCGAAAGTATCCGGTATTTTAGCCGGGAATTTCTTCGGTTAGCACTTCGTTTCCGGCCTGGTCGAAATAGGTGCAGGTCATTTCGTGCAGGTCGACAACCCATTTTTCAACACCCGTTTCCGCACAGTGATCGCAGAACGTGCTGTAATCGCTTTGTCCCTGCTGGTGAGCAAGCAGGTAATCTCTGAACTTCGCGGGTTGTACATTTCCGGAGATGGTTTTTTCAGTGTACATTGCCGGTGAACTTAGCGAATAGCCGTCCGAAGCGGAATAATCCGTGTGACTGTCCCGAACCCAGGTTACAAAACGCGTTATACCCAATGAACGAAGGTCTTTGGCGTACTGCGGAAAATCGGAGCCGGTCCGTGTTTTTTCCTGCGCTGTGGTAATTTGTGAAAGTGTAAACATGTCAACGGTTTTAACATCGGGAAACGCATCCCGAATTAGTTGCAAGGTAGGTAAAAAGTCGTCATTTTGTTCTTACTCTCTGACCACGCGATATACTTTGCTCCCCATTTCGGTCTCCATAGCCACGAAATAAACCCCGGGTACAGAACTGAGAGAAAGCTGAAGCTTGTCGCGATTCATGTAAATCTCCGAAAAATGCATTTTTCCCTGCAGGTCCGTAATTGTAACGCGTATTTCTCCGAAGGTTTTGCCCAGGTCTGCTGTGAAAGTTCCGCTGTTCGGGTTTGGATAAATCCGCATTTCAGGAAAGGTGCTCTCCGCTAAACCTGCGGTCTGAATGACTTTCGTATCGAAATAATGACACCCGGAAGTGTCCTTACATGCACTTTGAGTCAGAACCACGGCATAATAACCACTCACAACCGGGCTGAATTCCATGGACGTTTCTCCATTGAGTTCGGTGCCGCTGATGCAATTGATCCACTGGTAATCGGCGTCCGTTTCCAGGGCAGATAGTATGCTTTCATTGATCGTCACGGTTGTGTCGGGATCCGTGAAGGAAAGGGTCGTGGTCACGATGCTGTCATGTCCCCAGGTATTGGTAAACGTATCCGTATATATTCCGGCCGTACTCACCCAGGAACCCCCGAGAAAAATACTGTCTTTCGTACAAATACGCGTTTCCTGGTACTCGTGACTGATGAGCATGTTGAGCCAGATCCGGCCCGGCTGAAAATTTTGATTGACGGTAAAAACATCTATGTCGGTGTCATTGTCGACATCGGCATAAGCCAGTTCCACGGTACTCGAGTCCATGAAGTGAAAGATATCGGTGAAAGTTCCGTCTCCGTTATTGTGCTGCAAAATGGCAGGGGAGTGGTCATCGAATTGCCCGATCAGGAGGTCGGGAACATTGTCGAGGTCAAAATCGGCTGAGATTACGCAATGGGCATACGAATTCGGCAGAATGTCAAAATCGTAGGTGAAATTTCCGTTTCCGTCGTTCAGGTAAACCGGGCTGGGGTCTAGGATATTCGCAAAAATGAGATCCGGGTAAGAATCGCCGTTCAGATCCTGCAAAAGTACATCACGCGCATGGTCGTTGCTCAAGACCTGTCCGCTCATTGTAAAGTTTCCATTGCCATCATTGAGCCACAATTGCGGTTGTGCATTCTGCGGACTGCAACAATTCACTTCCACGACATCGATATCGCCGTCCTGGTCCACGTCGGCAGCTGAAAGAGCTGAGGTATGCACGTTATTACTGATCCCGATCAGTTGGCCACTATCGGTGAAATGTCCTGTACCGTCGTTTAGCCAAACTTTATTGTAGGAATTGACTCCACCTTTGTTTCCTACATAAGCATCCAGATCACCGTCCTGGTCCACGTCGATCAGCAGAATATCTCCCGAATCCTGGTTTCCGAGTAACTGGCCGCTGTCGGTAAAGTTCCCGTTTCCATCGTTCAACCACACGCGGTTCGCCGGGTCGTTCGCAAAGAACAGGTCGATATCCCCATCGTTGTCCACGTCTCCAACGGCCACACCATACGAGGGCGTGTTGCCAAGCAGTTGATGTAATATAAAGTCTCCGCTGCCATCGTTGAACCACACTTCGTTGGCATTGAGCGTGCTCGTTCCGATATAGGCGTAAACGCTCCGCACGAGGTCCTGGTCACCGTCACCGTCGAAGTCTGCAAATTGTGCTGCATTCGGGAAGGTTCCTGGCAGTTCGTCTCCAACAACGAATTGCTGCGCACCTGCAAACTGTGCGAAAAGGATCGAGGTGCAAGCAAAAAACAGGGATAAGCGATGTAAAGTTGATTGGAGTGTGGTTCGAATATGCATAGGAGGATCGATACGTTTTAAAAGCTGTAAAAATAAGAAACATTGTGTTTTAAAAAACCTCCGCCCCGGAGAAAGGGACGAAGGTTGCACGAATCGGCGAAGCGTTCATTAATATTTAACCATGTATTTCGTGGCGATTTGTTTGCCATCCGCCACCAGCGTATATGAATACGTACCCATGCTGAGGTCGTCTGCAAATACGCGCAGTTCTCCGTTACCGCGTTCGCTGATCTCAACAGTCTGAATCAGGCGGCCCGTTTTATCGTAAAACAGCAATTGCGCGCGCTGTACACTTTCGGGGATTACGTAGCTGATCACAGTCGACTCGGCAAAGGGATTCGGAACGTTCTGGTTGAGAACGATGCTATTTTTATCCGAAAGCCGTACTTCCATCATTTCGCGAAGTTGTTCCTGTACTTCCCGGCTGTTTTGATGCACGGCCATCTGGTTCATTTCACAGAGGTCAGGCATGAGGTTGCTCAGGCAACTTTCGATGGCCGAAAGCCGGTCGTTCAGGTCTTTTAATTCATTTTTCAGCGAATCGTTTTCAGCTGCGAGGCTGTCGATGATAGCGTTTTGTTCCTGGTGCCCAGCTATCAGTACGGGAATGAGTTCCTGATAATTAATCGATTTGAATGTGAAGCCGGCTTCCAATACGTTGCCTGCCTCGTCAAGCTGGTCCGGATGATTCGTCTCTTTCACGAGATCGGGTAATACTGTTTCTACTTCCTGCGCGATTAAACCGATTTGTTTTCCAGTGCTCAGTGGGAGGGACGGAAAATCACTGATCCTAAAATCGTATGAAACCGGGTGTAACTGCTCGAGAATGTTGCTGGCGTTGTCAAAATCAGACACGTTCTGTTTGAACATGCTATCGGAAAGGTTTTGATAGTTTACAGCAAACAGATCGCCGGCAAAGTATCCGGCCCAGTTATTCGATGTGGCACCTCCGCCGGATGCGTATACACCGTAAGCTGAAGTTCCTCCCCAGGCTGTCGCCATTAAACCGATGTTTGTTCCGGTTGCATCTCCCGATGAAGCTACAGCCCCGGTTCCACCGGCTCCGCCACTCGTTCTGAAAACACCGGCTGTATTATTGGATGTACCACCGATCGGTTCCTGCACCACGCCCTGTACGCCAAAATTATTTGGTGCGCCGGTGGCAAAAAAATCACCGCCTTTATTGATTATAAACTGAGATGTATTTTGGACGCCAATGGAAAATCCTTTTACGCCCACAAGTTCGGAGCCTGCAACAGTTGAAACATCCCGGTTTATACCTGAAATAGCTATCGATCCCTGGTTGGTCTGAGAAGGGTGTAACTGGATGACGCTCAATTTTGCTTCCAGCGGCGTGGCACAATCGTAACCGATGCCAATGTGATTTTGCCCGAAAAGGCCGTTATTTTCAAAGAAGAGGTTATAATCATTGAGGTTCACTTTAGAATCCGACTGAAGATTGGCGGCACCGGTGTTATCGCTGCACGGTGTAAATCCCCCAGACGGAGTTAATGTTCCCCAGGTACCGTCTCCGAGTAAAACCTGCGTATTGTCATTCGGGAATTCAAGGCGCGAGAGCTCGACGTCCTGAGCACCGTTTCCCTGCTCGAGCCCGAGTATCAGTGACTGTCCGCCCTGCGCCGGGATATTGCGAAAGCGTCCGTTTCCGTCGACGTCAATGCGTTCGCTGGGAGCCGCGGCAATACCGCCCGGACCGTAATCGCCGAATCCCCAAAACTGGTTCGACTCCTGGATACGTCCCATTTCACCATAGGTGGCGTTGAGGAAAAGCAGGTTACTGCTGCCGAAGCCAATAGCGGATTGCTCTACCTCCGCGTAAGCCGTGCTCGTAATTCCAGTAAAGAGTGTGGCACCGTTCGATGCGGTAAGCGTTCCGAAATCCATCCAGTTTGCGAAGCCCTGGTTTACGTTCGTACCGAGGTGCAATAAGGCACGCGGCTGCGTGATCGGGGAACTCCCGAGATAATTAATTGCCACACGTGTAACGTTTGTATATCCAAACGAGGATGCGGCCACGCCGGGAGCCGTTGTGCTGAGTATGCGCATGCGTTCGCCGCTCTGGGTGTTGCCCGGCGAGTTGTCCCAGTCTGTCTGGATGATAAACGGTGTATATTCCTGCCAGCGCAGGTAGCCGCTCAGGTAGGAAATACCACTTGCGGTGATCAGGTCGTTGTCGATTCCCCAGCGCAGTCCGTCATTGGCCGTTTCGCCCGTTCCCGGTGTGGAGGTACCATCGCGCCGATAGGTGATCTGCCCAAAACCGTAGGGCTCATTTAAACTACCAGATTGCCAGTCGTAACTCATGTGTAGTAGTGACTGGGGAGTTGTGTAAAGGTTAGTTGGCGTGCCAGTAGTGTTGACACCGAAGGTGTTTCCGAAACCGATGCGACCCGCACCTGTAAAACGTGCAATATGCAGCCCATCAATGTCATCGGTTGCGCGGAGATTGGAGGTATTGTAACCTGTCCCATTACCGGAAGTCGTAAAACGAAAGGAAAGGTCATCCGGGCCTGAGGCACCACCTTGATTGTCTGCCCATGAGATGATTGTTTCTGTTACATCATAGTCCGTTCCAAGTTGTCGTTGCCCTATATATGCGAGATCGTTATTCGATGTAAATGTAACACCTGTCTTCATCCAGGGCCGATAGCCAAATTGCTGAGTAAACGTACCGTCGCCATTTAGATGCAATTGTGAATAGGCACCTTTAGAACTGTAAAGTTCGTTGGGTCCACCTAAATATGTGGGAGTGTTTTGACCGATAAGCAAGTAGCCGGTGGTATTTACGTCTTGGCTAAATCCATAAGTATCAATTGTGTATTGATTGCTTGCGCTCGTAAATATACCATTTAGCTTCATTCGGTAAGTCGTACCGGTAAGTCCACCCGTAATAAAATACATCGGACTGTTCCAGCGCGTACCGATAATATTATTGACATAGCCATTTGCATTCGTATTGCCGCCGCGTGACCAGTAATCGCCGCTATTAATGCCCCCATTTGCCGGGTTGGTTATGGTGGGGACCTGTTGTGCGTAGCTACTAGCCGTTAAAAATAGCAAAGCACTTACGTAGAATAATCTTTTCATAAGATAAGTTTTTTACTTATCGGCTGATCAAAGATTCCATTAGACTGCGTCCTCATTTATTCCTGAGTTGAGTAGGATATAGTGCAAAGGAAGATTTGTGTTGGCTTAATTAAAAAAGTGTTTCAAAAACTCAGGTGCAAATTAAATTACCTGCTAAAAATAAAAACTCTTGAATTGGATGCTCAGCGATAAGTGTTCAGTAATTTGTGTTTTCATGAACGAAGCCCATGGGGCCGATCCCGAACCCGGGAGTCAACAGGCTTGCAAAGATAGTTCATATCCCATGAACGTATTTGCGGATCGATCGTTGGATGTCTGATTCGTAGTAGTTGTTTTAGTGAATAGTTTAAATAGTTTATTACCCGAGCGGTCTCCTGTCAAAAATATTAAAATCATTTTTGTTAAACAACTTTTTATTTTCAGTCAGGTGAAGTTTGTAAATATTAAGTTAGGAATGGTATTTTAGCCCCTGTTTTCCACAGGAAAATCTGAACCATGCGCGAGAATTTTGTTTTGCTTAAAACGTTTACGAACCTGACGGAGGCCTATGAGGCGCAGGTCGTACTTGAGTCGGCGGGGATTATGTCCGGACTTGAAAATGAACTGTCCGTCCAGGTATTGCACGCGTCCAATGCTACCGCGGTAAAGCTACTCGTCCCCGAAAGCCAGTTGCTCCTTGCGAAAAAAGTTTTACAGCAGGCAAAATTCATAGGTCCGCAAACTGTTCGTGAATTGCCTCTCATACTGCGAAAACTGGATAACTTCACAAAACGCATCCCGCTGATTCGAAAATGGCAGCTTCTGCCGCGACTTTTCACGCTGACTGCGCTGCTGCTTACGCTGATCATCACGCCGATCGTTATTTCCGGTATGCCCGATCTGCGGGAGCGGCTTGTGCATGCCTGGTGTGTTGATCGCGTTCTGTACCGTGGAAAAGTGGTCAGCCTGCCGCTGCCCTCCGTTTATTTCACCAGAAATGATTGCAGTCCGTGGTACATTCATTTTGAACAGAACGGATCTGTTTCCCTGCCATGTGTGGAAAAGGGGAGTATCGTCAGCATGGAATGGAGCAAAAGTAAAAATGGCGAGATCTTTTTGCGCGGAATTCCGAAAGAGGTTCTGAATTATGATCACAAATCCGGAGAGCTCGTACAGGTCATTGAATCCGATAGTTCGAGTGCTTTCTATACGGGAACGTATGAACTTTCGTTGACAGGAAATTACCTGGAACTGAAATCCGATCGCATCCGTATTCAGGCCCACAGGTAAGGTCTTCAGGGATTCTTTTTCGCAATATGCGTATATTTAAACCAAAATCGCAACCATGAAACACAGCCTTCTGATCGCCGCTTGTCTATTCGTATTCCTTTCCGTAAGTGCTCAAAATAAGGTGTACAAAGGAAATTCTTCTGCCTGGTCCGATTGTCTGTTCAGTACAGAAGGCAATAAAGTATATACGGGCAATTCTCATTCCTGGACGGATTGCCGTTATACGATCGAAAATCAAAAGGTTTATTCGGGGAATTCGACTTCCTGGACGGATTGCCTCTTTACGATCGATGGTGACAAGATCTACCGCGGGAACTCCAGTTCCTGGACCGATTGTCTCTATACGATTCGTGATAATAAGATCTACCGTGGAAATTCGACCAGTTATTCGGATTGTCTTTTTACCATAGAAGCGAACAAGGTTTACCGGGGCAACTCGACGAGCTATTCGGATTGTGTGGCTACCATCGACGGACTCATGAAGTATGCATTAATTGCAATTTTATGCGGACCTTATTGAAATATGGACATTGATAAATAAAGAAGTGCGGTTTAAACAAAACAAGATCATTCTCATGAGAAAAATACACTTTGCCTTTGTCCTGCTGGGATTGCTTACGCTCGCTTCCTGTGGTTCCACCGAAAAAGGAACGAGATACGCCGATAAATTCTTTGGTCTGCTGGTCCGGGAAAAATTTCAGGAGGCAGGTAAAATGCTTGATGTGGCTGAAAAAGAGGATGCCACCGCGATTTCGCAAACTTTTGGTCGGCACCCCGATTTGGGAAAATTGCAATCGGCGAAAAAGCAGTTGGGTTTTAATACAAGTTATTCGAACGGAGTTACGGTTGTCAGGCTGCCGTATGAACTTACCTACGAACAGGGTGCGATCAGCGTACAGGTTCGCCTCGTTGATCGGGGGAAAGCCCTGAAGATCGAAGGAATTCGAAAGTTAACGGAAGTAACCAAGTGACATGAAATACATAATCACCCTTCTCACCTGTATCGCCTGGTTTTCGATTCATGCGCAGGACGAAACGGAGATCCGCCTGCTTGAGCACGTAAATCATCTGCGCGACAGCCTCGGACTTTCTCCGCTCAAACCCGATCCGGTACTTTCGGAAGCAGCTGCCGATCATGCATTTTACATGAAAGAAGAAGACCTCCTGACGCATTTCCAGTTGACCTTCGGGAAAGAAACGCCTTCCGAACGTGTTGCAATTTACCATGGTAACCGCACGTATGTCGGGGAAAACGTAGCGCTTGTACCGCTTCACATGCACGATAAAACGACCGATTCGCAGGCACTGGCCGACAGTCTTTTCAAGGCCTGGTTCAATTCTCCGGAACACTACGCGAATATGGTCGATCCGCGCTATACCCGCATGGGACTTGCGTACCGGGCGGACGGAAAGCGGGCCTGGGCGGCACAGGTCTTTTCATCGGAGGAGATCGTTCTTCCTAAATACTTTCAAAACCCGGACCTCGCCTGGGGCGTGCGGCCTTCCGAATTTACCTGCAAGGATGAAATGCATACCTACGAAACGATGTTCTTTGCAAATCACGTGGAAATCGTCGGGGACGAGATCTACTTTTACTTCCACGACCGCGAATTTTTTGACAAGGTGTTTCGGGACCCCAATGACGGCATGGCGGTGGACATCGTTTTAAGAGAGCAATTCCCCTGTAACCGCGAGAACCAGTTACATATTTCCCGGATCTATGATGGCGAAATGCAACGACCGGTTTATCGCGACGATCTCAATCGGAACAACATTTCCGGAAATCCCGAAAAGATCCGGGTAAAAATCGGGGAAGTTCCGCCTTACCTGCGAAATCGGAAATGGCAACCGAGCATCATTGTCATTGATAATAATCACCTGTGTGATTACGCATACCCGGTCGAAGTACCATCTGATATCTATCCGCTCCTGTACATTGCACCGTACTATTCTTCGGAGGCTGATTCGTTTGCCGAAGTCGAACAGGTACGTATCCGGGACTCCTTGCACCTCGAACTGGCTTACGAAAGAAGCCGAAAGCAGTTCATGCCGTTAAATGAAGTGGAAGGCTATCGCTTCTTCAACGAATGGGGACCGTTTGTCGCGCAGGTAAATATTGATTGTTATGCTTCGGTGGAAGGTCCGCGCTGGCTCAATGAAAAACTAATCGCCGAACGCATACACACCGTAAACCAGCTATTGATGCAGTATGGCTTCGACTCTACGAAAGCAAATATGCGTGGCGAAGAAAACTGGGAACTCATGAACCGACAGGTTGTACGATACAAATTGGCTGAGCTTGACGGACTATCGAAGGATGAGGTTAGGACATACCTCCGCAGGCACGGTTCGCCCTTCATTGATTCATTACTTTTTGAACAACGAATCACGCATATCCGCGCATATACCGACACGCTTTTAGTCGTAAATAGCTTTGAGAACTACCTTTTTGCAAGTAATTATGACGGACCGGACATTTCGCGGCTTCCGTGGAATAAGATCCTGCGCGAACAGTATATTCTTCCTGAAGAACGCATTCCGAATGAACTGCTCGACTCGCTGGCAGATCTTCAAACGATTCGTACGAACCTGCTCGGAGCTGCATCCGTAAAAGATGTGAGTGCCCGAACGGATTCGCTTTTGGCAGAACGCTTACTGGATATTTCCAAACTTGATCGCAACGATCCGAAACAGGTATTTAACTACGCACATTTCCTTACACAGTACTGGTTCTCCAATTTTGCGTATGATTATCGCACGGAAGGCGTCGCACGCACGATCTCACCGAATGAATTGTTTCCGCTTCTCGAAGTCTGCGACAGTACCCTGGCAGAGACAAATCTGCTGCGGATTCGCGTCAATGTGCTGTTGTCAGGAATCCATTATTACACAGCTCACAACGGCTGGCAAGAAGTTGATAATTACTTTGATCGGATCGTGGACCTCGTTCGATTGGAGGGTTTTTCGCCACAGGAGGCGATGGAACTGGCGCTTTTCTGCAATTACTTCCACAAGTTCAAACAGGCCGTCGAGATCCTGGAACCTTTTCACGATGAGGGATTGCTGTCCGAAGATGCCTGCTTCGTACTGGCCAAAACGGCCACACTCATTCGGGACCAACTCGACGAAAGCGCGTATCATCGTTACATGGAAACGGCTAAAACACGAAACAGGATGCGTTATTGTCAGTGGTTAAATAATTCTTTCCAGATCCAGCGCGACGAGTATCTAAAAACGGATTACTGCGAAAGTTGCAGGTAAATTAAGGTTTGGGTTGATAAACTTTTGCCCGCCCATCCGAAAGATATACGAAACAGTGGTTCGTGTGCGTTTAGGAATAAGAACGCAATTTTAAAATCAAACTTAACATGACAACCCTGAATCTCAACCGTCGTTTTGCCTGGCAATTCAAGATCCGTGAAACCCTTGTAGAAACACTCAAGATCGTACTTGTTGTAAAACCGGTACAGTTCTTATTCGGCAGAAAGCGTTATTCCCGAAAACTGGAGGCTATGCGCAACTATTCCCCCGGTAGCGTCGCGCACGAACTCGCTTCTTTACTCGAATCAAAAGGCCTAAAACTCATCCCGGTCTTTGAAGAACACGACCTGAAACACCTGTTGCTTGGTTACGGCATGTCGCCCATCGAAGAGATTCGCATGCAGGCTTACCTCTGCGGTAACGGGAATTACAGTCCGTTCTCACTGCTTTTTCTCGCGTCAGGTCTGATCTTTCCGGAGGCATGGTCTGTTTTCCGGGCCGATTACAAACTCGGCAAACGTGCACCTTCCATTCTAAAGCTAAAACTCGCCGATTCACTTCCTGTTTCGCTGGAAGAACTCCGGGCGGCTTACACCATTTAAGACTATGGGAAAACTTGTATTTATTTTAACGCTGTTCCTGGTAGTGGTCGTTGACGCGGTGATCTATCTTTTTCTCGGTCTTTTAATGATGGATTACGAGGACAATTATGCCGGAAGTTCAGAAGATTTCGGAAATTTGAGTACGATGAATGGCACGCAGGCAGCAATCCACATGGCATGGATTACCTGGAATGTTCTTAACTGCGGAGTGATCGTATACCTTTTAGTTCGTCGGTTTCGGACGAGGAAAATACCACATTGAATGCAATTGCAGTTCGATGGAAACAAAAGAGTCAAGATTCAACCTAAAATGAACGAATTCATTACACAACTCATTTTTTGGAGCATCATTGTGTTGCTCGACGTGTTGGCTACGCGTAAGATTTATCGTTATCCACTGTTAAGCAGGCGTGTAAAAAGGCTGCATTACGTGCTAATCTGGTGTGTGCCGATGATCTGGGCACTTATCGTGCTTTTCTTTCCATTTGATCCGCCCAAAAAGGATAAGAATTTTGAAAAACACCGTTATATGGAGTCCGGTTATTCAGGCTACATTACCTGGCATGCTCTTCTCAGTCGATGGACGTTTGCATGTTCAACGACACACGCATTTCAGGAATTTACTATATTTGCGCCGAATCATCCGCGTAATGAAAAAAACATACCTGATCTTAACCGTCCTCCTGATATCACAGGTCTGCCAGGCTCAACTGATGCTTACGAAACGTCACCGCTTCGGGCTGTCCGCTTCGCTGGGTGCGGTACTCAATACCTCTAACTCAACCGTTTTAAAACTCGATGAGCGCTGGTCTAAAGCATATTCTTACGGGTTCAATTACGAATATCAGTACGATACGCGCCTCGCTTTCCGATCCGGTTTCTATTTTTCAAAAAGCTATGCGATGTTTGCCAGTGATCCGTCCGCGGATGAGCAGGTTTATTATTTCGGCAGGTTCGACATTTTCCAACGCGTTGCACTCAGCAATCAGCAGGTTCGACAAGGTAACGGAATGTATGGCGCTGATCCCAACCTGTATCGGGTTTTTCGTCGCAAATACATGTTCAGCAGTTTCACCATCCCGCTCGAAGTTGTGTTGCATTCGAAAATGAAAGCATTTTTACGTTATTATGTAAAGGGTGGCCTGCACAACCAATTGAATTACAGAACACGCGCTTTTGAGGAATCGAAACTGGAAATGGGATTGGGCGATAGCAACCCGAGTTATTCGGACTACCAGAAAATCAAAACGAAAGACACACCTTTTCTCGGTACATCATTGATGCTGGGGGGTGGCGCAGAATATTGTTTTTCAGGAACGTCCTCATTCTTCATAGACCTGGAGATCTGCCTGCCGGCAACGAATAATTTCCGACACGGACAGGATCGCGCCACACTACTAACAGGTCCGCCGTTTACCGCGCAACCTGAAAAAGAGGAAGTACTACAGAACTATTCATACATTCACAACAGTCTTTGGCAATTTCGTGCACAACTGCGTGTCGGACTGTTTTTTTAACACAAAATCATGCGTTTAAGCTATTTCATCCTGCCTGTTCTGTTCCTTGGTTTGAGTTTTGGAACAAGTGCCCAGTACGATTTTGACAATTACGTCACGCTTCAGGCCCGCGGAGAAGTTCCGGCGGATTTCCGAATCCCTACCTATCAGAAGATACAGGATCACCTGGCGCAGGTTAGCCCTGAAAAGCAACGCGACATCGACTATATCAGTTCAGTGCGCGATGCACTTTACCTCAACGATTTTTTTCTGCATTCGGGATTTGTAGTATATGGTGATCCGATCACGGAGCATGTGAAACGGGTCGCTGAAAAAGTACTGGAAAAAAGGCCTGAATTGCTTGCAAAACTGCGATTCTATACTTTTAAATCCGATGAAACAAATGTATTCGTTACCGAACAGGGAATCGTATTCGTATCCACCGGGCTGATCAGCCAGCTTGAAAACGATGCACAACTTGCGTTTATCCTTGCCCACGAAATTGCACACTACGAACTGCAACACGTGCAGGAAGCTTTTGTGTGGTCGCACGTTTCCGACGAAAATATACGCCGCATCCGCCTCCTGAGCCAGTACGACCTGAACAGGGAACTTCAGGCAGACAGCCTCGCACTTGATTTTTACCTGGAGTCCGGTTTTAATGAAGAAGAATTACCCGGAACCTATGATGTACTGGCGTATTCATACCTCCCGTTCGACGAAACCTCACTGGATGCATCCTGGTTTTCTTCCGACAGCATGGAGGTGCCCGCCACCGTATTTCCGAAAGATGCGTACCCGATCCGTTCACCGGAAAACATCGATGAAGATAAGCGCGTGTACCTCTACCTCTCCGAAAGGAGCAATACCCTCGGGAAAGAGCTTTCCGGAAGCACCGGAAGCGCGGGGGCTGTCCTGTATGTTAACGGAAGGGAAGAATTCGAAAAGTTTCGTGCGATAGCGCGGTTTGAAAGTTTGCGATGCCAGGTATTGTTTGCAAGGTATGCGGATGCGCTTTACAGTATTTACGTGCTCGAGCAACATTTTCCGGACTCTGGCTACCTGAAAAGAATGAAAGCTCAAAGCTGGCTCGGTATTTATTTACATAGTAAAGAATTTAAAATAAGTCGCGTGTATGAGCGCGAATCAGAATACGAGGGTGAATCGGCCAAGGTGCATTACATGTTGAAAAATATGGAGCACGATGAGCGCAGTGTTCTGGCTCTCCGAACCGTCTACGACCTGCATAAAGCACTGCCCGAAGACGATGAGATCGATGCCATTTATCATAGGATGTGTCGCGAACTGGCCTTCGACAGCAAGTTCAGCCCGGCTGATTATTCGAAAAAGAGTTTTGCTCAGACAGCGGACACGGCCGGTACAGTCACAACAAAAGTGGCGGAAGATGACGAAGACCTGAGCAAGTACGAGCGTATCCGGCGTAAAAAACAATACGGAAGTACCACTTCGATCGATACCGCGAAATATTACATGTTCGGACTTCACGACATATTGCGTGATACGGCTTTTATGAACCTGTATGATCGGAATTACGTGGAATACCGCGCTCAAAAGGACACGCGTTCCAATCACCTGTCTTCCGACGAGGAACTGATGATCGGTGCAAACAGGTTCATCGTGTTGGAGCCGCGCGTGATCTGTCAGACGACCTCGGGGATCGATCATGAACGCAGCGAACATCTGGAAAAATCCTTCCGGAAAGCATTTGAAGTAGCATCCCGCGAATCGGGCTCGACTATCAGGATGGTAAATTCCGCCAATATCGGGGAACAGGATTCTGAACTTTTTAATGAGCGAAATTTACTGGCCATGCGTTTGGTGCAATCGGTGATCAGTGACGAAGTCGAGAGTTTCCCGGTAGATTTTACGCAAATGCAGGATTTGATCGCGAACTCCGGAACTTCCAACGTATTGTTCTCAACGACGGCTCACAGCTATTCGGTAGACCTGAACTATTGGCTCATCATATCGTCAGCCGTCTTTACTATCGCCGCTCCTTTTGTGATACCGGTGCATGTTTCCGACCGTATTCTCGGTGGTAATGATACGCGAATCACCATGGTGGTACTGGACCTTGAAACCGGAGAGGTATCCGTCTCGCGGACCTGGAATATAGAAGCACCGTTAACTACCTACAATATCGCGGCAAACCTGTATATGATCTTTAAACAACTCGGAACTGAAGCTCCACAATAATAGCAGCATGAAAACAATTGTCTTTTTTCTGTCATTCACGGCATTATCCGCTGTTCAGGCGCAGAACTACGGATTTATGGGACGCAGGAACTGGGTTTCACTTAATTCGGTAAGCAATGTCCCGGTATTGGCGAATTTGCTGGATGCCATGTATGACGGCCCGCATCATTTTCATCGCTGGCGTTTCGGTGCACTGAACACGGGAGTGCACGCCGAATACGGACACATGATCAGGCAGAATGTAGCGCTTTCACTTGAAACAGGCCTGGATTTCCTGTCTTATTACGAACGGGATGACAACGGACAAAAAGATTATAAATGGTCTATAAAGTGCATAAATATTATGCCGAAGGTCGAATTTTCCGACCACAAAATGAGTTTCCCTGTCGGCTTCGGTCATCAGATCGGGCTGGGAGTTTATCGCTTAAGCACGCTCTTAAACTATGGCGGTGTTTCATATAAGTGGGAAAGCTATACCGGACTTACGCTCATGTATGCGATGATGTTGCGTTCCGCTGTGTCGAAGAATATCATGCTCAATTACGGCGTGCGTTATACTCTTAATTACACCTTCACTGACGGGTTTGATGATAAACTGGATTTTACCACCTCTGAAGACATTTATTATCAAAAGCGTCTGAACCTGATTTCACTGCAACTTGGTGTAAGCTACGCATTCTAAATTCCATTTAGCGCATTTTCATTCCCAGCAGTCGTTCCAGTTGTAGTAACGAATTTTGATTATTTACCGAGTAAAACGCTTTCTGGATCTTTTGCTTTTCCAACGAGGTGAGGTGTAGCGACAGGGAAATGTGATCTTTCATGTTTTCCCGCAGGTTGAACGAGATCAGGTCGACCGGAAAGGGATATTGCTGCACACCGATCTTCATCAGTTCCTCCTGGTCAAAATCCTGTGTTTTCGGAAAATTATTGTACATGTTTCCGAAAGGAATGGTCAGTTTGTCTATCAGCGAGATCTGCTGATAATATTCGTTGTCGAGTATCTTTTTCGTATCCCGTACCTGAAGAATGATCACGCCTGACGTGTTTTCGGCGATCCACTTGCGCATTACGAACAGGAATTCCATCATTGTTTTACCACCGTAATTATCCCGAAGGCCGGCATCCATCACCTGTATTCCCGGTTTGGTGGGCAGTGTAACCATCGGGAGCACATACGGAAAGGTCGCATTCATACGCAGGACCGAGGTAAAACGGGTTTTACCCGGGTCGTTGCTTTCGAAAAAGCTCTGGTAATCGATGTTTTCGTAGGATTTGGTCATTTTTGCCGGTCCGCCGTGACTTTCGGTCAGGAAATTCAGGCGTTGCGTGGAGATCAACAGGCGTCGTCCGTCGTTGGCAACCGTCGGACTGAAGATCATCATCGGTATCAGCGCTTCCTCTTCGGGCTGCGTGTAATAATCGAGCGTGTGGTCCAGGAAACCGTTCGTGTTCGAGTTGAGTTGGAGCTCGAATGAATAGCCGCGGTCTTTCGTGTAGGTATGACCATTGTACTCCACATCCTGGTAGCGGAAAAAAATGTCGTTTGTCGATGCGGCAAAGGACAGGCGGTTCAGCAGGTCTTTCCCGATGTTCTGGCGGTAGCGCAGGCTTTCCGGGTGAATCTTCGGATCGCGTTTACTGCGTAAAAGCACTTCCCGGTAATACGAAGCGCCGATCATTCCGCCGGAGGCCCCGGTAATGAGGTGCACATGATCCATCAAGCGTCCTTCCGTAATTTTGTTAGCTTCCTGTAGAACAGTAAAAGCCCAGAGTGCGCTCCGGAGTCCGCCGCCGCTTATGTTCAGAATGATCAGCTTCGGTTTGTTTTCCCCGGTGCGTGATTTCCAGCGGTCGAGGATCCCGATGTGATGCAGGAGCGTTTGCTGTAGTTGCTGATCTTCGTTGGCGCGGCGTTCAATATTCTGCGTGGAGTAGGGCGATAGTTTCTCAGGACTGTAATCGAGGCCATATACATAATTGTCGTATCGGAAAAGCCCGGTATGCGTTGACAGGTAATTCATTCCGAAAAAAGCACCGATCAGGATCGGGTAGGTCCAGTTTCCGAACCACGAACGAAATGCCGAGAAGAGCATGAGAATGATGGTGAGCAAAAGGATGATACTGGTAGCTGCCGGAACGGCAAAAAAAGTATTTTCCCGGAAACCGCCTAAAATGAGAAATACGACGATCGTGGCAAGTTCAAAGATCGAAGCGTTGAGTTTGTTCTGTGAAAAGACCTTCTCGATGATGTTCTGGTCATAATGAAGAATACTGCGACTCTGGTAAATGCGTCCGCGTCTTCCGAAATACAGGTATTTTTTTTCACGCTGTACGGTACTTGCCTCCTGGAAATTGCGGTTGCGGTGAAAGACCGATTGAAACGGACGACTCGAATCCATGTCTTCGCGCCGTTTCCCCGAGATCTTAAAAAAGTCTTTGTTGGTCGGGAAAAAATAGGCAAAGGAAACCACTATAAAAATTACGATACCGAGCAGGTAAGACGCGATGTATACTAAAACCGAGGAAGTTGTCGCAAATTCCTCGCGGAACTGGAAGGTCGAAAACTGGTAAATAAAATAGAGGTTGAAAATGACCGGCAGCAATGAGTTGTTCATGCAAAACTTGAAGAAGGGCTTCGAAAGCGTTGCGAGAAAGGGGAAATGCGGCCCTAGCCGGAGGTAGGAAAAGATGTTGAACGACATGATAAATCCGCCGATCGCAAACCCGAGCAGGAAGAAGGACCACCCGCTGATGTTCCCCAGGTATTCCGGTGAAAAGAAAAGGTAAGGTAGTCCGTATTTCGACCCCACGTTTTCAGAAATGATCAGGAACAGCACGGCCCAGTAGATGAGTGCCATCAGGTTGTACTTAAGCTGGTAAACAAGCAGTTGGATCGGGAAGAATGCCGCGTAAAACTGGTATACCGCGTTGGACCGTGTGTTAAAATTCATGAGCGCTGTTGACTTTCGGTATGAAGATAACGGTTTTGGGCTTTCAGAAAGTCACTTACAAGGTAAGCGAGCGTTTTTCCGACAAGCTTTTGCTCTTTTAACGTTTCGGGGGCGCCTTCGGGCAGGTGCAGGTAGTGAATTTTTAAGGAAGCTGCCAGTTTTCGGACATAAAAGCGGGCCTGTTCGATGGAAAAACCTGCCGGGGTAAAGGCCGAGGCGGGAATTCCGTGAATAGCATCCAGGTCCAGTTCCATCCCGGTTTCGCCCGGCGAATTGCGGATCAGTTCTTCCAGGTCGCTTTGAAAAGCCAGCGGATCATCGAGATAGCGTTCGAAAAAGGTGTGATGAACGTTGTTCCGTGCTAAAAAATCAAGCGTTTGGTCCGAATTATACGCTTCGTGGAGTCCGAGCACCGTATACCGGTCCAGGATTCGCTGCTCCAGTGCATACGAAAACGGATTTCCGCTGTGACGGCCCTCCAGTGCCCTACAATCCGCATGCGGATCGAGGTTGACTGTATGAATAGCCGTTTCCGAACGGTTAAAAACGGCTTTCAGGATCGGGTACGCATTATTGTGTCCCCCGCCAATAACGATCGGCGTAAGTCCGTGTGCCAGAATTTCTCCCACCACTTTCGTGACCAGTGCGTCCAGTTCTTCCACGAGTTTACGCCCCTTTTCGATACCGGAAAATTCACAGTTTTGAAAAATATGACCAGCCACAAAGATCTCACTTCCGTCCAGGAAACGATTAGACTGCATATTGCAGAAAGTCCGGATGAAGCATTCCCATGCGTGACGCGATCCGGGTAGTCCGTGATTGGCCTGCGGACCGATGTCTTCGCAGATTCCGAGTAGCGCGTATCGGTTTTTGGAATTGAACTCAACCGTCAGTCGTTCGCCGATCCGGCATTCTCCGGCGCGCAGACTGGTGCGGGTCTGGATGTCCGTTGCCGTGGCAGGAACGAATTTGAATGCTTGTTCAGACGGCATAATGTTCCAGTAAGTTTAAGAATGCGGGAGGCGGCGCGGTGGGGCGCATGTTTTCCCTGTTGACAAATACAAGCGTTGTGGAGGCGGTTGCGATTTTTTGACCGGCCTCGTTGAAGATTTCGTAATCGAACAGGATACGCGCGCCTGTTACCGAGCGCACATGAGTGACAATTTTGAGCTGATCGTCGTAAAAAGCAGGCGCCAGGTAGCGGACGTTAAATTCCGATACCGGTAACATAATTCCCTGTTCTTCCATGCGGCGGTAGCTCAGGCCGAGTTCACGAAGTGCCTCTACGCGACCCACTTCAAAGTATTGTGCATAATTTCCATAGTAACAATATCCCATTTGGTCCGTTTCACCGTAACGAACGCGCAGGAATGCCGTATTGGAAAATGAGAGTTCCATGTAATTATTTTTGAACATGAAAGTAGGGATTTAAATCAACTTGCACGGAAAAGAATGATATATTTGTAAAGGATCGGAAGTTTAAAAAATCAACGTTCAAAAAACCTGATTTCTGTTAAAAAAACATTAAGCCTGCTTTAACCAAAAGGGAACTTGCGATTAACCAAAAGAGGAACTATTTAATTAATTTACAAGTAAAACAATTTAAAAAATCAATAGGAAGCGAACTTTTTTTTTAACTTTTTTATCTAAATATTTGCCTCCACGAACAGGGGTTGGTTTTAACACGATTAACGTCAATTCGTTTAACCTGAGAAAAAGTTTTACACACAAATAACTATTTATTAAAAAAGAAACCGAGGATGTCTAAAAGTCACGAAACTACATGGGGAGCTTGTTTAAGGGTTATAAAGGATAATATTTCCCTGCAAGCCTTCAAAACCTGGTTCGAGCCGATTATTCCCGTAAAACTGGAAGCAAACGTGCTCACGATCCAGGTTCCTTCCCATTTTTTTTACGAGTGGCTGGAAGAAAATTACATCGTTCTGCTCAAAAAAGTGATTCACAAGGAACTCGGTCCCGAAGGGCGTCTCGAGTACAGCATCGTGATGGAAAACAATACGGCGAACACCACCCCGTATACCGTTAAATTGCCTGCTCTGAACCGGAAAGCGCTTAAGAATGCACCGGTGAGCATGCCGCTTAGCCTGAGTGAGAACCAGATACGTAATCCGTTTATAATCCCCGGGCTGAAGAAAGTAAATGTCGACTCCAACCTCAATCCGAGCTATTCATTCGAGAACTTCGTGGAAGGTGATTGTAACCGCCTGGCCCGCGCATCCGGTTATGCGGTTGCCAATAAACCCGGTGGTACGGCCTTTAATCCGCTGTTGATCTACGGAGGGGTCGGACTCGGAAAAACACACCTGGCGCACGCGATCGGGATCTCTATTAAGAACCAGTTCCCCAATAAAACGGTACTCTATGTGGCATCCGAAAAATTTGCCCACCAGTTTATCGATGCGATTAAGAACCAGACGACCAACGACTTTATACATTTTTACCAGATGATCGACGTGCTCATCATTGATGATGTACAGTTTTTCTCCGGTAAGGAGAAAACACAGGATGTGTTCTTCCACATTTTCAATCACCTGCACCAAAACGGAAAACAGATCATTCTGACTTCCGATAAACCACCCGTGGAAATGCAGGGTATGGAGCAGCGTCTTTTGTCGCGCTTCAAGTGGGGACTCAGTGCAGACCTTGCGGCGCCCGACCTCGAAACACGCATTGCCATCCTGGAAAAGAAAATGTACGGAAACGGGATCGAACTCCCGAAGGACGTGGTGGAATACCTCGCGTACAGCATTAATACAAATGTGCGTGAAATGGAAGGCGCTCTGAACACCCTGCTCGCACAGGCTTCGCTCAACAAAAAAGCGATTACCCTGGAACTTGCCAAGCAGATGGTGGACAAGTTCGTGAAGAATACGGCACGTGAAGTGTCCATCGAGTACATTCAGAAAGTAGTGTGCGATTACTTCGACCTGCCGATCGAAATGCTCAAATCGAAAACCCGCAAGCGCGAAGTGGTTCAGGCACGCCAGATATCGATGTACTTCAGTAAGAAGATGACGAAATCTTCCCTGGCGAACATCGGGGCTCATTGCGGTGGGAAGGATCACGCTACGGTATTGCATGCCTGCCGGACGGTGACCAACCTTTCCGAAACCGATAAACAATTCAAGGTTTACCTCGAAGATCTCGAAAAGAAACTGACCATTCAATAATTTTAAAAAGGCCTCTTTTCTCAGGAGGTCTTTTCTTTTTTAATTTAAATTCTACTGTTATGGGAAATGCCGAAAGTTTACAACAGCAGCCGCTGATACTCTACGGAGTTGTTGGCGTCGTTATCCTGCTGCTCCTGTTCAAATCCGTGATCATCGTGACCGAACAAACGGCCGTTGTGATCGAGCGCCTTGGAAAATTCAACCGCATTGCAGGACCCGGTTTCGGGCTGATTATTCCGTTTGTTGACCGGAAAGCGGCTGTTATCAACCTGCGTGTGCAACAGCTGGACGTAACCATTGAGACCAAAACGCTGGACGATGTATTCGTGAACCTGCAGGTGTCTGTGCAATACAAGGTAGGACGCGACCAGGTGAAGGAAGCTTATTATTCAATGGATAATCCGCGCAACCAGATCGCTTCATATATTTTTGACGATGTGCGCGCCGAAGTACCGAAACTCGAACTCGACGATGTGTTTGCAAAGAAGGAGGATATTGCGCTTGCCGTGCAGCACAATATCTCCGAGAGTATGAATGAATACGGGTACCTGATCATAAAGGCCCTTATCACCGATATTGATCCCGATCACAAAGTGAAAGAATCCATGAACCGGATCAATGCAGCCAAACGTGAAAAAGAAGCTGCCCTGCAGGAGGCGGAAGCCAAAAAGATCAGGATCATTAAAGAAGCAGAGGCCGAGGCGGAAAGTAAGCGTCTCTCCGGGGAAGGAATTGCGCAGCAGCGACTCGAGATCGTACGCGGGTTTAAAGAGTCTGTGGAAGATTTTAAGAAATCGCTCGACAATGTGACTCATGAGGAGATCATGCAGTTTGTACTCATGACACAGTATTTCGATACGATTAAGGACATCGGGGCGAATTCCAAGAACTCCAGTATTTTGATGCCACATTCGCCGGGCGGAATGAAGGATTTCCAGCAACAGATCATTAATGGTACATTTGTGGGAAATAAAATGAAGGACGACATCGAGAATAACCGCGGAGCGGGAAACGATACTGAATAGAAAGAACCTTTTAGGATTCAAAGTGAAGCCGCCGGTGAAAAACCGGCGGTTTTTTTATGCTCTGAATCAGTTTGAACAGATATTTTTCAGATTATTTTGACTAAATACTGTGTTTTTAATGATTTAAATTTTTATTAGTGTGTAAATATTGTATATTTGTTGTATTATTGTTCACGCAAGAATACATAACCTATGAAAACACATGATACACGGATCCGCATTCGCGGTTTCTGATTACAATTTTAAGAAGAGAGTTTGTCAGGAATTCTGAAAGGGCAGGGGCCTGAATCCCCGGAAGAGTTCTTCGAACGAGATCTCGAGTGCATCACACACGACCTTGAGCGTTGTGGCCGTCGGATTGGTATTTCCGGCTTCAAGCCGCGCAATGAGCGAACGTTCGGTCAGTGTTCTGCGAGCAAGTTCCGCAGCTGAAATTCCTTTCGCTTCCCTTGCTTTTTTGATCTGTGCACCGACCAGCTTTAGAAAATGTTTCTTTTCGTCCGGTTTCATTACCGACGAAGTAAAAGGTTTCCATTAAAAATGTTGCTAACATATTTGTTAGCTACGTGAAATAATACTACCTTTTCAGGAAGAATTAGTTGTAACGTGTACAGAATTCGGAAGGAAGCGAACATTATTAACCGTGGGTCCGATAGTTCGGACCGCAGACACACAAATCATGAAACGACACTTCTTTTCAGGTGGTTTCGATCTGCCGCCTGGTTCCGAATTCGGGTTAAATCACATTTGTTTCCGGCAGTTCCCCGGGTATATGCACAAAGCGTTTCGTTCCGGGGAGCGGGGAGATTTGCGGGTGAGCAAACCCACAACAGGATCCTGGCAAAAGGACTCAGAACGTTCGGAAGTGCGGTAACGCTTCCAAACGGCTGCGACAATTGGATTACCGTCCGATTGTGCAGGTTCTATATGCCGGGATACCGAAAACGCGTATATGGAATGCTGGATCAGAGTAGGTAGTAATTAAATTTTGAATTATGAAAAAGCAACTCGAAAAACTAAATTCTAAAAAGTTTGACCTTGCGAATATGGGGAAAATTGTTGGTGGAGAAACCACTTACGGGCCCGACAAGCAGACCGACTATGGTCGCGACTGCAACCGCATGACCTACAATCCGGAAGGTTATCCTCCCGGGACGCAGGGCGATCGCGATGCCTGCGCCATTAAATAGTAATCTACGGCTGCTCATCCCTGCATGGGCAGCCTTCATTTAAAACTATAACGTATGACTTTTAAACTGTTCTTTTTTACGATCTTTTGTCTGCTGTTTTCTACCGGACGGGCTTCAACGAACTACATTCATTATAAACAGGATTGTGATCTTGCTTATCGGCTGGCTATTGACGATACACAATATCGTCAGAGTGTGGAGTACCTCGAAACTATTGAAAAGAAGTACGACGGTCTGTTTACTGAAGAATACGTTTTAATGGCATACTGTTTTAAAAAACTGGGACGTGAAACGCGGAGTGCCAAATGCCTGAAAAAAGCGTGGAGTACGTATCCTTTTGACCTGAATTGTCTGATGCATATCGATGCAATCCAGCCCAATAAAATCATGGAAGGTTTTTCGAAAAGGCAGAAAAAGATCGTGTACAAAGGCTATGATAATTTTTCGAAGCTAAAATCAGATATCACCGATTCGCTGATTACAGTATTCGATGCGCTCGTGGCACGCGATCAGCGTCCGAGGGTGGACAGTACGCTGGCAGATCAGATCTACTGTGCTGATTCGCTGAATATGATCGAATTCAAGAACATTGTATATAAATATGGTTTTCCGGGCGAATGGCTGCTCCCGGGAAAGTCATCTATTACGGTGATATTGCTGACGCATTCCTCCTATTACCAGGACTTTTTCGACGAGATGAAACCGGTATTCCTCAATGAGGTCAGAGAAGGACGCATGCCACCGAGTTACTACCTGTTCTGGATCGACCGGCACAATCAAATGTTCGGCCTGCCCCGTGAATTCGGAATGCTGAACCTGAAACAGGAACGCGAACTTACGGAAGCAGAAAAGAAGGTCATTGTGGAGAACCGTTTACGTTATGGACTCGTTTCGGCATTTCCGATCCCGTCAACCATGCTTACATTCTACGAATGATCCTGATATTCACAGAAACGGCCGATTTGAGTACGCGAAATGTGTTGAGGTATTTAGCGGACATGGAGCAACAGTTTGAGGTCTTCAATGAAACCGATCTGGTAGAATTTCAGTATTCCATCCGGGCGGGCTCATCCGAGTATACGGTCTTTAAAAACAATACGAAAGTATGTACGGACAGTCAAATTAAATCCGTTTGGTATCGAAGGTCAGATGTTCGGGTTAAAAATCCGGGAAACCCGCGGTCAGAGCAGGAGAGTGAATATATCCGTGGTCATGTACAAACGCGCTATGAAAATATCGTGCGTTGCTTTCACGGCAAACGTTGTCTCGGGGTTTTTGGTAAAGGCAATTTCAACAAAATCGAATTTCTGGATGCCTGTACACAACTGGGGATCGATATACCGGATACGCTGATTAGTGATAAGAAGTCAGATCTTAAAAAGTTCTTCCGGCGCTGCCGGGAACAGGTGATCACCAAATCATTAAGTATTCCGTACCAGTATCAGTTTGAAGAAGATCCGTCCCGCTGGAAGATCGGGTATACAACGATCCTGAAAAAAGAGGATGTCGAAGCGCTGCCGGATGAATTCGAATTAAGCCTTTTCCAGGAAATGCTTCATAAAAAATTCGAAGTCAGGGTGTTTTATATAGACGGGCGCTGTTTTTCACAGGCTATCTTTTCACAGATGAACGAAAAATCAAACCTCGATTACAGGCAGGGTTACAACACGAATATGCGTTGTTGTACCTACCGATTACCGTACCGGGTGGAATTGCAGGTGATTCGTCTGATGAAAACGATTGGTCTGAACACCGGTTCGTTGGATCTCGTGGTTACCACTGAGAACAGGTACGTTTTTCTGGAAGTGAATCCGGTCGGACAATTCGGTGCTGTTTCCGAGATAACGAATTATAACCTGGAATACGAGATTGCAAATTACCTAAAGAATTAACCGATGTCACATAAAGTTGAAACAGTCGATGCTTTACTTGCGAGCGAATACACCTATCCGGATAACGAAGATCAGAGAGATGAACTCTCGGCCGAGATTGAACAACTGAAACTCAAAAAACAAACCAACCTGTATTCACCCGTTCAGCCGATCTCAGCAATACTGGATCCGGAGCAGGTCATTACCAAATGAAAATACAATGAAGAGCATCGCGAAAAACGATTATTTTACACTTTTTCCGAATGTCATTCCCGTGGCAGGATACAATCGTTCCTGCCTGGTTGACCTGTACACGCACAAACTGACACTTGTACCGAACGATCTGCTTGATTTTATTCGGACCTTTAATCGAAAGCGTAGCATTTCCGAAAACCTTTCCATGTATAACCGGGAAGAAAAAGAAACCGTTCAAAGCTACCTGTCCTTTCTCCTTGAAAATGAACTCGGAACGATATCCGATTCAGAAACAATAGGCGGACTGTTGCCGCTCCCGGAAGTATATCGACCCGATTCGCGTATCAGGAGTGCTATTTTGGAATTAAAGGCCGGTTCCGATTGGGACGTCGCAGGCGTAATCGCACAGCTGTCCGAACTTGGAACACGCTTCCTGGAAGTACGCTTTTTGGATGTCGCAGCATTTAAAACCTGTGCATCGCATCTAAAGAACGCACTGACTAAAAGTATGATTGAGTCTGTTCACCTGTTAATTCCCGATCACGCCGA
Organism: uncultured Flavobacteriales bacterium; assembly: GCA_964389755.1. Taxonomy (GTDB): domain Bacteria; phylum Bacteroidota; class Bacteroidia; order Flavobacteriales_D; family Crocinitomicaceae; genus JBBSUQ01. Next base: position 76,600 of record CAYMEW010000011.1, read on the forward strand.
CATTCGAAAAAGTATATTTTCGCTGAAAGAAGCAGACCTGCGTTTTAGTAAAATAACCGTATATAACGCACGAACGGGGTTCGAACCCGGAGGAAGACCGGTTAATTTGATCTTCACCAGGCAACAATCTATAGAACATTCACATTGCGGCCAGGTTTCTCCGGCCTACTTTGCAATCGGTACGGGTACTTATTCTTATGCTAAAAATTTCAATACCTGCCTGGCCCATAAGTTATCGGTTCGGGCGGACGGTACCATTTGTAACTGTCCATCTGCAAAAGCGGGTTTCGGTAACGTGGCGGGCACGACTTTAAAAAAAGCACTCAACACCAAATTGTTTACACAACACTGGCGAACTACGAAAGACCAGGTTCGTATTTGCGCACATTGCGAATTTCGACATGTTTGTAAAGACTGTCGCGTATTCAAACAGGACCCGGCAGATCCGTTTTCAAAACCTTCAAAATGCGGCTATAATCCGTTCATTAGCAAATGGGAAAACGAACCGGGCTATGTACCGGAACAGGAGTGTGGCATATTCGATGAAAGTGGCGACTTTTTACCGGATCAACAAAAATTGGAAACACTAAACCGGAAATTATGGAAAAACTGATTGCGATAATAGGCATCGTGTTTTGCAGTAGTCTGACACAGGGGCAAAGCCTGGTCAAAAAAGAAAAGTTGGATTCCCTGACGCTTTTCTTTGAGTTCGGAAGTTCGAGTTATCCAGCCAAACAAGCCGTTATTTCCCGCATCAATCGCCTGGGGAAAATAAATGATGTCCACGTAGAGGTAAGGGGATATACGGACACAGTCGGAAACCTGCAATACAACGAAAAACTGGCGGCTTTGCGGGTTAAGGAAGCCATTTCAATTTTGAAAAGAACCCGGTTCAGGACCGCTTTTATAGACACGTTTAATTACAACGAAAGTCACCCGGACAGTAACATAAATGACGAAGCCTACAGACGCGTGGACCTTGTATTCTACCAGGTTAAAAATGCCTTCGAACTCAACAGGCCGCTAAGTCTTCAAATAAATTTCTGGTCTTCCACGGACCGCTATATTCACGGTTCAGAAAAAACACTGGCCGAACTGGCTACGATCTTACATGCAGATCCGACCCTGAAGATCAGGCTTTACGGTCATGTGTGCTGCGAACCGGACATGGACCTCTCGTATCGGCGTGCGGCGAAAGTCAGAAGTTACCTGGTACGGAACGGCATCGATGCGAAGCGGATCGAATGCCGGGGATTTAGTAATACGCAAAAACTCGTTCCGGAGATCACGGATGAAGACATGCGCCGAAATATGCGGGTCGAGGTAATATTCTACAGGGATTGAGACGGACTTTTCCATATTACCGGCAACCCGATAAAATGGATTGCGGACCGACCTGCCTGCGCATGATCGCGAAGTTTCACGGCGTGTCCGTGAGTTTGTCGCGCCTGCGTACGTTGTCTCAGACTACCCGTGTAGGAAGTAATTTGCAAAATATCGCCTCCGCGGCTGAGAAAATCGGTTTTCGGACGCTTGGCGTAAAGATCAGTTACCGGGATCTGCTCGAAAAAGTGAATTTGCCCTGCATTGTTTTCTGGAATAACCGGCATTACGTCGTCCTCTACAAAATAACAGCCGGTTCTGCTTTTATTGCGGACCCGGGAATCGGGAAGCTTAAGAAGTCAAAACGCGAATTTATCAGTTCGTGGACTGGTGAACAGGGCAGTGAGTTTTCCGAAGAGGGGATCGTACTTTTATTGGAACCGACCGCAAATTTCCATAAGACCGGCGACGATGCGGAGAAGTCACGCGGATTGGCTTTCCTGTATACTTATTTGAAAGGATATCGCAGATACCTTGTCCAGTTGATTTTCGGTTTGTCCGGGATCAGTCTTTTGCAACTGGTGCTGCCTTTTTTGACGCAGAGCGTGGTGGATATCGGGATCCGCAACAGGGATATTCACTTTTTATACCTGATGCTGATTGCCCAGATTTTTGTATTTCTCGGACGATCCGCCATTGAAATCGTACGCGGTTGGGTGATTTTACACATGAGTACCCGGGTCAATATTGCGCTAGTCTCAGATTTTCTCATCAAACTGATGAAATTGCCAATCTCCTATTTTGACGTTAAACTTACGGGCGACATTCTCCAACGTGTAAACGATCATTCCCGGATCGAGGAGTTGTTGACATCGCAAACGCTTGAGGTACTATTTTCTGCGTTGAACTTCCTTGTTTTCAGTATCGTGCTGGGCATCTACAGCATGCCTGTACTCGGAATTTTTCTGACTGGTACAGCACTTTACTTCGCCTGGGTGAAATTTTTTATGAAGCGACGAAAAGAACTGGATCAAAGCCGTTTCAGGTGGTCCAGTCACGAACGCTCGAAGCTCATTGAACTCGTAGTCGGAATGCCGGAAATCAAACTCAATAATGCGGAACGACGCAAACGCTGGGGGTGGGAATTCATCCAGGCCAGGCTGTTTCACGTGCAGGTAAAAAGCTTAAGACTCGAGCAATTGCAAAGTAACGGCGCAGCGATCATCAACGAAAGTAAAAATATCCTGCTCACCTTTTATGCGGCCTTTTTAGTGATTCAGGGAGACCTGACACTCGGAATGATGCTCAGCCTGTCCTACATTATCGGACAACTGAACGCACCGATCGGACAATTCATTCATTTTGCGCTTTCCGTACAGGATGCCAAAATTTCACTGGAACGCCTGGCTGAGATTCACGACCGGGAGGACGAAGAAAAGCAGGGAACGGACTATGCAGTGGCCATTGCACCGAAAGCAGCTCTTGAACTCAGGCAGGTTCGCTTCACGTATTCCGGTTCTGATCAGGAAATTTTAAAAGGAATTGATCTGACCATCGAACGCAACAAGATCACGGCGATTGTGGGAACGAGCGGAAGCGGAAAGACAACACTGATGAAACTACTGTTGCGTTTTTATGAGCCTTCTCAGGGAACTATTTCTATTGGCACTACGCCCTTAAAAAAGGTAAGTCAGGAAACATGGCGATCCGCGTCCGGTTCAGTGCTCCAGGAGGGATATATTTTTAGTGATACAATTGCCAATAATATAGCCTTAAGTGAAGACGAGCCGCATTTAGACAAAATTGAAAAATCGCTTCGCATAGCTAACATTCACGAATTTGTTTCTTCCCGGCCACTCGGGTTAAATACGAAAATTGGCATTGAGGGAGAAGGGATTTCAGGCGGTCAGAAACAACGCATTTTAATTGCCAGAGCCGTTTATAAAGATCCGGATTTCATTTTCTTCGATGAAGCCACGAGTGCACTGGATGCGAATAATGAACGCACGATCATGGAGAATCTCAACGAATTCCTGAAGGGGCGCACCTCGGTGATTATTGCGCACCGGTTAAGCACGGTAAAAAATGCCGATAAGATTGTGGTGCTTGAAAACGGCGAGATCGTGGAAGAGGGAACGCACACCGAGTTACTCGATCTCAAGGGAAGTTATCATAATCTGGTCAAAAATCAACTGGAACTGGAACGCCTGGCGCAACAATCTGCATAATGGAGAAGCAACGGAAAATAGCACTACGCAGCGAAGAAATACAGGAAATAATTGAACGGATTCCACCCTGGACCACGCGTTGGGGAAGTTTCCTGATCTTTGCATTGATTTCCTTCTTTCTGAGCTTATCATTCCTGGTGCGCTATCCGGACACACTCGACGGACAGGCGCTCGTTACCACATTAGAACCGCCGGTACGCATACGTACGCTTCAGGGCGGGCAATTGTTGCGTTTGAATGTCCACGACGGACAATACGTAGAACAGGGCGCGGTCATTGCCGAGTTGAAACAGCCGTTCAGTATTTCCGACCTCCAGCTGGTGTCCAGGTTCGTCGGGGAGGTCGAACAAAGTATTCGGAATTCGGAACTACCCTTGCCGGAGTTCCCGGAAAACATCGTTTTAGGTGCATTGCAGCCCGAGTGGAACGAACTACTTGTGAACCTTCGGGAATTCAAGAATCGCCGACAAACGGATGTATTGAAAAAGCGCACGCAATTCATTCAAAACGAACTGAAACTGCGTCGGGAAGCACTGGAAGTAGCACGCGCGAAACTCGCACTTCTCAGGCGAGATGAAACACGGCTAAAACAGCGTCTCGAAGGGAGCGGCCGGCTGTATTCGGAAAACGCGATCTCCAAAGACGAGTTCAATACCGATGAGCAGCGGCTTGAAGCCGCGGAACTGGTTGTGAAGGACGCACGCGAAAGAATCGTGCAGGATGAGATCCAGGTGAATGAACTTCAAAGCGCGTTATTTGAACTGGAATTCGGCAATACCGAGGCCATCCGAAAGCTCGAAAGTGCAATCATGGCTGCCATCCTTAAATTTCGAGCGCTGGCCCGGACCTGGGAGCAGGAAAACGTGATCAGGTCACCTGTAAACGGCGTTCTTTCCATCCCCAACCGCCTGGTAAAAAATCAGTATTATGAACCGGGTTCGGAACTGGTCGCCGTACTTCCGCAAAGTATTTCATTTGAGGCAATTATTCAGATTGAAGCTCACGGGGCGGGTAAGGTTCGCAAAGGTCAGCAGGTTCGCATTTCGCTTGCCGGTTTTCCGGAACATGAATTCGGAACACTGGAAGGTGTTGTTCGAAAGATAGCCGCGGTACCATCCGAACAGAAATACGAAGTTACGGTAGATCTGCCGTCCGGACTTCGAACTGCTTATGGTCTCGAGATACCGCCCAAAGCTGAAATGCAGGGAACGGCAGTTATAATTACCGAAAAGCGGCGATTAATAGACCGTTTTTTCGGAAATCTTAAAAAGTTGGTTAGGTGAACAGCAAATTTTACATAGTGTTTTCAGTAATTTGGCTATGTGCTGTTCAGGAAGCGATCGCCCAGGATAGTTTGGTCCTGGGTGATTGTATCCGCATGGCGGAAAAACGGAGCCCCGTATTATCAGTTGCACGCCTTTCCGCTTTGCGCTCGCAAATTGAGTTAAACGCTTCAAAATATTACCTGGTGCCTTCGCTTGGTGCTACTGCCGGTTATAATTTGAACTTCGGCCGTCGTGTGGATCCGTTCACTAACCTCTTTACCACAAATACGGTCCAGTACAATACTTACGGATTGAATGTTTCCCTGAACGTGTTCTCCGGATTCCGGAATCGGATGGAGGTCCGGGCAAATGAGTTGTTGTATGAAGCATCCCGAAATTACCTGGAAAGTGCCGGGCAGCAAGTTCATCTGGAAGTCATAAATGCCTATTACGCTTGTTGGGACCTCGAATTACAGCGACAATTGATACGTGCGAAAATCGCAGATCTTCGAAGACAAAAAGACCGTGTGACTTCACTCTTGCACGAAGGACGCCTGTCTGCGATCGATTCGCTGAATGCGCTTACCCGGGAGGAACTCGCCGGTGTAGAGTTGCTAAACCTGGATCGGCAATACGAAACGGCGTTTTCTCAACTGGCCGTTGCGGTAGGAGCGGAGGACCTGGTACTGAAATTCCCCGACCTGCAGGTGCACCCTGAAATCCCGGATTTCAGCCGTCTTGGGACGAACGAACTCCGGCAGGCACGAAAGGAACTTGCTGCACTACAACTGAGGAAACGACAGGCGCGGGGTACTTACCTGCCAACGCTCTCAGCTTTTGGCACGATCGGGACCGGATATTCGTCGAATAACCTGGATTACACAAGCGGAATACCGCAGCCGATAGCTTACCGCGACCAACTTCGTCAGAATTTTTTCCAGAGCGCCGGCATCAGTTTACAGGTTCCGATCTACGCACGTGGGGAAAACCGGAAACTGGAACAGCTGGCAGGCATTGCAATATTACAAAAGCAGGAAGAAAACAGGCTGCTGGATTTGGAGATCCGGAAACAACAGCGCGAACTGCAGGTTGCATACGCTCAGGTGAAACTGGAAGCCGAAGTTCTGCTACGCGTTTCCGAACGCTTGGAAAAAACGTACGCAGCGGGGCAGTTACTTTATGAACAGGGCAGGATCAGTTCGTTTGACCTGGATAACTTACGGAGCGAACATTTTGAGGCGCAACTGGAATACCTGCGAGCCGTTCTAGCCCTGAACAGGTTGTTTGAGATTGCTGAAAGAACTGCAGTAAACAGTGGAGTAGGAGCTTCATCGATGTGATTTATTATTAGTACGCTGCAAGTTCCCTGCCTGAGGCTTTGGTTGGGAACGGCTGTAATCCGAAGAAGGGCTACAGTTTTTTAGGTAAAAAAAACGCCCGCCAGTAACAACGGGCGGGCGTTTTGTATTTTAGGAGTGAAGATTACTTCTTCCCTTCCATTTTTTCTTTGAGTTCAGCCAGTGCATCGAGATCTCCAAGTGTGGATTTCTCAGTATTCTGGTTGATCGCTTTTACAGCTTGTGAAGTTGATCCACCTTTCTTCCCTTTATTAGAGGAAGTAGTCGGTTTGTCTTCACCTTCTTCAAACGTACGTGTATGAGAAACGACGATCTTTTTCGCGTCTTTGTTGAATTCGATCACTTTAAAGTCAAGTGTTTCATCCACTTTCGCGTTGGTACCGTCTTCTTTACGCAGGTGTTTTGCAGGGCAAATTCCCTCAACACCGTACGGAAGTGCAACGATTCCCGATTTGTCTTTGTTCTCAATGATTGTACCCTGGTGTACAGATCCTTCTCCGAAGATCGTTTCAAATACATCCCACGGGTTTTCTTCGAGTTGTTTGTGTCCGAGTGAAATACGACGGTTCTCACGATCGATTTCGAGCACAACCACTTCCATTTCGTCACCTACTTTGCAGAATTCAGAAGGATGCTTGATCTTCTTCTGCCAGGAGAGATCTGAAATGTGGATCAGTCCGTCAACACCTTCCTCAAGTTCAACAAATACACCGAAGTTGGTGAAGTTGCGAACTTTTGCTTTGTGTTTCGTTCCGACAGCATATTTCTCTTCGATCTCTGCCCACGGATCCGGCATCAGTTGTTTGATACCGAGCGACATTTTGCGCTCTTCGCGGTCGAGTGTCAGGATCACAGCTTCCACTGCATCACCTACATTCATGAAATCCTGTGCCGAGCGAAGGTGCTGAGACCAGCTCATTTCTGAAACGTGGATCAGACCTTCCACACCCGGAGCGATCTCTACGAATGCACCGTAGTCGGCCATAACTACCACTTTTCCTTCTACTTTGTCTCCTACGTTCAGGTTCGGATCGAGTGCATCCCACGGGTGCGGCTGAAGTTGTTTCAGACCGAGTGCAATGCGTTTTTTGTCGTCGTCGAAGTCGAGAATTACCACGTTCAGTTTCTGATCGAGTTCCACGATCTCTTCCGGGTGCGTTACGCGGCCCCAGGAAAGGTCTGTGATGTGGATAAGTCCGTCAACTCCGCCGAGGTCGATGAATACCCCGTAAGAAGTGATGTTCTTAACGGTTCCTTCAAGTACCTGGCCTTTTTCAAGCCCGGAGATGATTGTTTTCTTTTGTTCTTCGAGTTCCGCTTCGATGAGTGCTTTGTGAGAAACAACCACATTTCGGAATTCCTGGTTGATCTTAACCACTTTGAATTCCATGTTTTTGCCCACGTAGATATCGTAGTCGCGAATCGGTTTCACATCGATCTGTGATCCCGGGAGGAATGCTTCGATTCCAAATACGTCCACGATCAGACCACCTTTAGTTCTGCATTTTACAAAACCGGTGATCACTTCACCTGTGCGAAGTACTTCATTCACGCGAATCCATGCTTTGTGCATGCGCGCTGTACGGTGTGAAATTACAAGCTGACCGAATTTGTCTTCCTGTGTTTCCACGTAAACGTCTACTGTATCACCAACTTTCAGATCCGGATTGTAACGGAACTCGGAAGTGGGAACGACGCCTTCGGATTTGTAACCGATGTTGATTACAACTTCCTTTTTATTGAGAGCAACAATGGTTCCTTCAATGACTTCTTTTTCATTGATCGAACTCAGTGTGTTCTCGTAAATGTCTGAATACTCAGAACGCTGGGCTTTCGAATAGCCGTCCATTTGTAACGAATCCCAGTCAAAATCTGCAGTTCCCTGCGTGCGTGTGTTTTCTGCCATATTGGCTTTTCTTTGTATCCCGGTTGCTCCAAACCGGAAGCGGTTTATAAAAAATACTGTTTGAACGGAGCTAACAGCTTTATTTTAAGGGTGCAAAGATAGTCCTTTTTTCTGGAAACTAAAAGTTTTACAATAAAAAAAGTCACTCCGCAATGGAAGTGACTTTCAACGTTCTTTATCACAGCTACTTATTCGTCGATTCGCTTCTTGTATTCGAGCGCCTTCTCGCTGTTTCCGAGGCTGCGGTGAATTTGGAAAAGAATAGTAAGTACCTGTTTGTCATTCGGGTGCTTTTCAATGTATTTCTCAAGCGGAATGAGTGCACGCTTGTAAATGGCATCGCTTTCGGCGATCATCTGGTCATATTTCGGGTCACCGAACTTCAACTGGCTCGCTTCGGTACGAAGATTTCCTCCCCACGTTACGAGATGCGCACCGAGTTGGTACAGGGCATCGTCGTAATTCGGGTCGATCTCAAGTGCTTTATTGAGCGACTCTTCGGCTTTTCCGTTCTCACCAAGATCCATGTAGATCGTTCCGATTACATAATACAGCAATTTGTTGTTCGGGTCCGAAGCGATTGCTTCACTAAGTGCCTGCTCAGCCCCGGCATTGTCTCCGGCATCGATCTTTGTCTGAACGAGTTCCAGGAGAATGTCTTTGCTTGTAGGGTACTTCGCTTTTCCTTCCTGCAAAATCGCATCTGATTTGGCGTTATTTCCGGATTTGCGATACGCATTTGCCGCGAGCGCATAACTTTCGGCACCGCGGTAACCGGCTTTGGCGAGTTTTTCGTAACCCGGAGCCGCTTTGGCGTAGTCGCCCGATTTTTCGTAGCACAGTGACGCGTTGAACACGGCATTCGAATCGAGTTCACCGATCGCATCCATCAGTTTTGCCTCTGTTTCATAAAATTCAGCTGCTTCTGCGTACATTTCCTGCTGGTAAAGAGCTGCAGCAGCCTGATCGATCATCACGCGTTTTTGACGCACGCTTTGGTCGATCTCACGGTCGTACTTGTTACTTACTTCGAATCCTTTCTTGTAAGCTGCGATCGCTTTGTCTAAAACGTCATCTCCAACCATGGTCATCAGGCTTGAATCCTGCGTAACGGTTGCAAGTTGTACGAAGCTCGAATAAATCTCGCCTTTGAGCCACAAGGTTTTCGGACTTTCCTTCGTATCCGGATGCTCCGCTGCGAGGTCAATGAATTCTTTGGCAGCGATCAGCGAGCGCTTAGCTGCTTCGTAATCACCTGAAGCCAGGGCAGGGGCAAATTTATTTTTGTATTCGACAGCCGCCGAGGTTTCATTTTTCTTTTGTGCGAATGAAAAATTCGAAATTGCCAGGGTTACGGTCAAAATTCCGAATGTAAACCAGTTTTTAATCATCTTTTTTGCTTTATGATGCAGTAAAATTAATTATTCCACATCGGGATTTTCAATTTCCGTGCCATTATTTGTGCCATTCAGTTCATCCAGCTCGTTTTCAATTTCTTCTTCCTCGCTGCGCGGAACGCGTGCAATGGCTGCAATTTCCGAATTCCCTTTCAGGTTGATCAGGCGTACGCCCTGCGCAGCACGTCCCATGGTTCGAATGGTGTCGATGTGCATGCGAATCGTTACTCCGGACTTCGTGATGATCATCAGGTCTTCTTCATCCGTTACATTCTTGATAGACAGCAACGGACCTGTTTTATCGGTAATATTGAGTGTTTTAACTCCTTTTCCTCCGCGGTTCGTGATGCGGTAAACCGGTTCTTTGTCATCCGGATCGTTCAGGAACGTTCGTTTTCCGTATCCTTTTTCGGAAACCACCAAAACGGTTGAGTAAACATCTTCAACGGCGATCATCCCGATCACTTCATCCTTCGGCCCGGTCAGTGAAACTCCGCGTACTCCGGAGGCGTTTCTTCCCATAGCACGTACAGTGCTTTCATTAAAACGGATCGCACGGCCCGAACTCGTGGCGAGCACGATCTCATTGGATCCGTTGGTCAGTTTTGCTTCAAGCAGTTCATCGTCTTCGCGGATCGTAATTGCATTGATACCGTTGGCACGCGGACGCGAGTAAGCTTCCAGGGATGTTTTCTTGATGGTACCGCGCTTGGTACACATCATGATGAAATTGTTGTCCACGTATTCTTTATCGGTCAGATCCTGCACTTTTACATAGGCTTTGATCTTATCATCGATGCCGATGTTGAGCAGGTTTTGGATCGCGCGACCTTTGGAAGTCTTGTTTCCTTCCGGAATTTCATATACACGCATCCAGAAACAACGGCCTTTCTCCGTAAAGATGAGCAGGTAATTGTGATTGGTCGCCACAAACAGGTGTTCGAGGAAGTCTTTATCACGGGTAGAAGAGCCACGTGAACCCATTCCGCCACGATTCTGAACCTTATATTCTGTGAGGCTTGTACGCTTGATGTATCCGGCATGGGAAATCGTAATGACCACTTCTTCGTCGGCAATCAAATCTTCCATGCGCATTTCGCTGGCGGAATATTCAATGATCGAACGGCGCTCGTCTCCGTATTTATCGCGAACTTCGATGAGTTCGTCCTTGATGATCTGCATACGACGTTCTTCGTGTGCGAGAATATCTTTCAGATCGGCGATCAGTTTCATGAGGTCCTCGTATTCCGAACGCAGTTTGTCCTGCTCCAGGCCGGTGAGTTGACGCAGGCGCATTTCAACGATCGCGCGGGACTGAATGTCAGACAGACTGAATCGCTCCATCAGTTTTTCGCGGGCTTCTTCCGGACTTTTCGAGGCGCGGATGAGTGCAATAACCTCGTCAATGTTATCCGAAGCAATGATGAGTCCTTCGAGGATGTGTGCGCGTTCTTCCGCTTTACGCAGGTCGTATTTCGTACGGCGAACAACCACATCGTGGCGAAAATCCACGAAGTGACGGATCATATCCTTCAGGTTGAGCAGTTCCGGTCGTCCGTCGACAAGGCAAATGTTATTCACGGAGAAGGAACTCTGAAGCGCCGTGTATTTGTACAATTTATTAAGTACCACGTTTGGAATGGCATCGCGACGCAATTCGTAAACAATGCGCATCCCGTTCCGGTCGGATTCATCGCGAATGTCCGAAATACCTTCGATCTTTTTATCGTTTACCAGTTCGGCGGTCTTTTTGATCATGTCCGCTTTATTGACCTGGTACGGAATTTCCGTTACGATGATCTGTTCGCGCCCGTTTGATTCTTCGATCTCGGCTTTGGCGCGCATAACGATTCTTCCGCGACCGGTGAGCAACGCATCTCTTACACCTTCATATCCGTAGATAATTCCACCGGTAGGAAAATCCGGAGCTTTGATATAATTGATGAGTTCTTCGATCTCAATTTCCTTATTATCAATGTAAGCGATGATCCCTTCTGTTACTTCCGTGAGGTTGTGCGGAGCCATATTGGTGGCCATCCCCACTGCAATACCGCTGGCACCGTTTACCAGTGCATTCGGAATTTTTGTCGGGAGCACGGTCGGTTCCTGAAGACTGTCGTCGAAGTTCGGCTGAAAATCTACCGTTTCTTTATCGAGATCGGCCAGCATTTCTTCGGCGATCTTGCGCAGGCGTGCCTCGGTGTAACGCATCGCTGCGGGGCTGTCACCATCTACCGAACCGAAGTTACCCTGCCCGTCAACAAGCGGGTATCGAAGCGACCAGGGCTGAGCCATCCGGACCATGGTGTCGTATACGGAAGAATCTCCGTGCGGGTGATACTTACCAAGTACCTCACCGACGATCCTGGCCGATTTTTTATAAGGACGGTTAGAAAATACGCCGAGGTCCTGCATACCATATAATACACGTCTGTGAACCGGTTTAAAACCATCGCGAACATCCGGGAGTGCCCGGGACACAATGACTGACATCGAATAATCGATGTAAGCCGACTTCATTTCATCTTCGATGTTTATCTGGATAATCTTTTCTCCATCTGCCATCTTGTCACTTATTTTAATTTTAGCACACTATTTGTGCAGTTTAAAAGCAAACTTCGAAATTAGGCATTTTCTATGGAAAAACAGGTCTTTCAAAAGGCTTAACTTACTAACAAAAATCTGTGTAAAAAGCCCTTGTTTTGACAGTTATTAACAATTTTAACGTTATATATTTGTAATCAGGCTAAACTTTGTTTAATTAGCCCTTGTTATCTCTTAAATATGGAAGCAAAATTCTCGCCCAGAGTAAAGGATGTGATCAGTTTCAGCCGGGAGGAAGCTCTTCGGCTCGGGAATGATTTCATTGGTGTGGAGCACCTGCTGCTCGGTCTGATCCGGGAAGGTGACGGCACGGCGATACGTATTCTGAAGGAGTTTCAGCTCGACCTGCTGCAATTGCGCCAGGAAATCGAAGCGGCTCTTCGTAAATCGTCCCGGGCCGACTTACCGCCGATGGCAAACATCCCGCTCGTTAAACAGGCTGAAAAAGTACTGAAGATCACCTACCTGGAAGCTAAACTGTACAAAAGTCCGATCATCGGAACGGAACACCTGCTGCTGTCAATCCTGAAGGATGAAAACAGTGTGGGGTGCAGATTGTTGAACAAATACGGAATAATATACGACAACGTGAAAGATGAACTTGAAGCAATGATGGATGAAACCTCGTCTCCAAAAGCGGAATTCCCCGGTGGGGCCGAAGAGGAGGGAGATTCATTCTCTTCACAACGAAAATCGGGAGACCCGAAATCGAAAACGCCGGTACTGGACAATTTCGGTCGGGACCTGACCAAAATGGCGGAAGCCGGAAAACTCGACCCGATCGTCGGACGGGAAAAAGAAATTGAACGTGTATCGCAGATCCTCTCGCGGCGTAAAAAGAACAACCCGATCCTCATCGGGGAGCCGGGTGTTGGTAAAAGTGCAATTGCGGAAGGACTTGCCCTGCGCATCGTGCAGCGTAAAGTCTCACGTGTCCTTTTCAATAAACGCATTGTATCGCTTGACCTGGCATCGCTTGTAGCCGGAACAAAATACCGCGGACAGTTTGAAGAGCGCATGAAAGCCGTGATGCAGGAGATCGAAAAGAACCCGGATATCATCCTCTTTATCGATGAGATCCATACGATCATCGGTGCAGGTGGTGCAAGCGGCTCGCTGGATGCCTCGAACATGTTCAAACCCGCACTGGCGCGCGGTGAATTGCAGGCAATCGGTGCAACCACGCTCGACGAATACCGCCAGTACATAGAAAAGGACGGTGCGCTCGAACGACGTTTTCAAAAGGTACTCGTGGAACCGACCACAATCGAAGAAACGATTCAGATCCTCAACAATATCAAAGAACGATACGAAGATCATCACTCGGTGACTTTTACCGACGATGCGATCCAGGCTTGTGTGAAACTGACCGAACGCTACATCACGGACCGTCACTTACCCGATAAGGCGATTGACGCGATGGATGAAGTCGGTTCGCGCGTTCACCTGACCAACATTACCGTTCCGAAAGAGATCCTTGAGATCGAAGGGAAGATCGAGGAACTGAAAGATCAAAAGAACGAGGTGATCAAATCCCAGCAATACGAGAAGGCCGCGGAATTACGTGATCGCGAACGTACGCTGACCGATCAGTTGGATGTTGCGAAGAAAAAATGGGAGGAAGATTCTAAAACACATCGTGTAACGGTAACTGAAGAGCATGTAGCCGAAGTCGTTTCAATGATGTGCGGAATCCCGGTAACACGGGTTGCGCAGTCCGAAAGTGGTAAACTGGTGAACATGGCCAGTGAACTGAAAGGCCAGGTAATCGGCCAGGACGAAGCAGTTGCGAAAGTCGTGAAAGCGATCCAGCGAAATCGTGCCGGACTGAAAGACCCGAACAAGCCGATCGGTTCCTTCTTTTTCCTCGGACCGACGGGTGTCGGTAAAACACAATTGGCAAAAGTACTTGCAAAATACATGTTCGATACGGAAGAAGCACTCATCCGAATTGATATGTCAGAATACATGGAGAAATTTTCGATCTCCCGACTCGTCGGGGCGCCTCCGGGATACGTGGGATATGAAGAAGGCGGCCAGTTGACGGAAAAGGTACGTCGCAAGCCGTATTCCATTATTCTGCTCGATGAGATTGAGAAAGCTCACCCGGATGTATTTAACCTGTTATTGCAGGTGCTTGACGACGGACACATGACCGATGGTCTCGGCCGAAAGATCGACTTTAAAAACACGATCCTGATCATGACCTCGAACATCGGGGCGCGACAACTGGCTGATTTCGGTACGGGAGTTGGTTTCGGTACGCAGGCACAGAATGAGCAGCGCGAGGAACATTCGCAATCCGTAATTCAAAATGCATTGCGTAAAGCATTCTCACCGGAATTCCTGAACCGGATTGACGACATGATTATCTTCAAATCGCTTTCGAGAGAGAGCATTCATAAGATTATCGATCTCGAACTCGAGAAGTTGTACGGCCGTATTCGCGAACTCGGATACAACATTCGACTCACAGACAAGGCCAAGGATTTCATCGTGGACAAAGGCTATGACGAAAAATTCGGAGCACGTCCGCTGAAAAGAGCCATTCAGAAATTCATTGAGGATCCGCTCGCCGAAGAGATCATCAAATCGAATCTCCAGGAAGGTGATGTGATCAAAGTCGATATGAAAGACGGACAGGAAGAACTGACGATTAATATTGAAAAAGGAAAAGGCAAAACGAAGGCCGGTTCCGAATAATTAAGAATTTTTATCGCTGTGGGGAAGTCAGAAATGGCTTCCCTTTTTTATTTTTACGACATGTATAAATGCGTTTTGCTCACCGGTTTTTTGCTGTTAGTCATGCGGCTTTCAGCTTCTGTAGTAATGCCGGATATTCCCTGGCAGCTGTTTGTGAACGGCGGACGAACTGATTTTGATTCTGTGCTGGTGGCAGACGACGAATTTGTGCGACACGAAGTGAAAATGATGTTCGATAACGACCAGTTGTCGCACCCGTACACGAAGGCATACGACCTGAAAGCCGACTTCGAAGTGTACTGGAAGATCTTTGGGAAATACTGGCGACGCTGCGACCTGAATAAAGACGATCGTTTTGAACTGTTCTTCAATGGCGTGGTGAACATGGAAGACAGTATGGAAGTCTTTCAGATCTATGTGTTGAAGGATATCGATTATGAAACGGTTTATGATCGCCCGGGCAGACTTATAGCCTACAAAATTCATCCCTTAACCGGAGAAGTGATACTGTTTCACCACCAGTATCCCTGCTGTAATAATGCCAGTCATAACATCAATACCGTGCGCCTGATCGACGGGAAAGCCAACCTGCGAAAGAAATACTTTGTGGCGCGCGACAGTGAAATGAAAGGACGCTTTTTCCCGAAAACAGTACTCTACGAAGACGATTATTCGATTCTTGAACGAAAGACGATGCTGCGCTGGTCCGGAGAAGTGATTCGCTACGGCGCGTGGATGCGTTCTCCGTCGAATGAAATTGTACACTATGCGGCAGGAACGCCGTACAGGGTCCTGGCCATCGAAGAAGGCTGGAAATACGTGTTAATGTGTGGTCCGCCCGAAAAAGAGCGCAGCAAAGTGATCAATCCCGATAATTTTGAAGACGTAAAAGTGTACGGCTGGATCCGGGAATGAACTTGACAGGATTTCAATGCTCGAAATTTTAATTTTCAGGAAATCAGAATAAATAGCCGTTCTCGAACGGTTAAAACGCTTATGGGATTTCAACTATTTCTGAGAATCCAGTACAGATCTTACGCTACCGTACTTTTCCAGTAAACTTTTGGCTTTATCATATTCCACCGGCAGGTGTTCCATGATCATGCGCACGCCCCGGTCAATGAGCTTGTGATTACTGAGTTGCATATCCACCATTTTGTTGCCCTTCACACGCCCCAATCGGATCATGAGTGCCGTACTGATCATGTTCAATACGAGTTTCTGCGCCGTTCCGCTTTTCATCCGCGTACTTCCCGTCACAAATTCCGGCCCGACTTCCGGCGTGATCGGATAGTCGGCGAGTTCCGAAAGGGGAGAGCCCGGATTGCAGGATATTCCCGCGGTAATTACTCCGTGCTTCTGAGCGTCCTGCAAACCTCCCAGTACATAAGGCGTAGTACCGGAAGCGGCAATGCCCACAAGGACATCTTTGTTACTGATGTAATACGCCGAAAGATCTTTCCAGGCCTGTTCGCGGTCATCTTCGGCAAACTCAACCGCCTTACGCATGGCAGAATCACCGCCGGCCATCAATCCGATTACCAGGTCGTGCGGAACCCCGAAAGTTGGCGGACACTCGCTGGCATCAACAATTCCGAGCCTTCCGCTGGTTCCGGCGCCGATGTAGAAAAGACGACCGCCATTTTGCATTTTTTCGGCAGCGGCGCTTACAAAACGTTCAATTGCGGGAATCTCTTTTTCAACTGCCAGGGCCACTTTTTGGTCTTCCCGGTTGATAGAGGTCAACAATTCATGGACAGACATTTTATCCAGGTCGGTGTAGAGCGAAGTGCTTTCGGTCGTTTTTTTCATATTATACAAGGTATGCACCGGCATTGGACGGATCGAAACTAACTTCCACGCGTTCTTTCAGCGTCGTGGAAAGACTCAGTCCCACAAAATCCGCTTTAATCGGATAGCGTCGGTGTTTCCGGTCTACTAAAGCGACGGTTTTGATCGCTTTTGTGGGTTCGTCAAGTAATTTTACAAGCGCGTACTGCATGGTCTTCCCGGAGTTCAGTACATCATCCACGAGGATGACCATTTTGTGTTTGAGTTCTGCCTGGTCGATCGATAGTTTTGGGGAGTGATCCCACGGATTTTCCTTATCCACGGTAATTTTGAACACTTCCGCCTGTTGCGTGGAATTTTTGCGAATAATCTCTCCGAGCCTGTTGGCAAGTTCGAATCCGTTTCCGGCAATTCCGGCGATGTAGATGACCTCTTCTTCAAAGGTATTTTCAATGATCTGGTGCGCCAGACGCGTGATCTTTTGCCCGATCTCCGTTTGTGTCAGAATTGCCTGCATAGCTGATTTACTTTCAAACAAAGATAAATCAAATGATTTGTTTTAAGGGATCAAAGCCTGAGAAAGGGGAGGAGCGGGATGATTTTTTCAAGCGTTTCGCTGCGAAAGAACTGGTGACCGCTTTCAATTTCGGTGATCACGTTGTTCAGGCCGGCTTTTTCCTCGAATTTATAAGCCTGAGCAGGACGAATGATCTTATCCCAACTTCCCATGATGATGCGAAAGGGAAGTTGCTGTTCGCGGACGATCCTGCCGATTGCATCCGGGCCGGTACGAATAGCGCGAAAAGCCCGCCAGGTACGCGATGCTCGTTTGAAAGTACGTGGATCCGAACTGAAGTTGTATACGAAATCCCGAACCTTTGGGCGAACTACCCGCAAAGCAACGGCGATATCCATCAGTTTGCGAAGCCTGTTCGGTTTCCGTTCGAAGTGCAAGAAAAGTCTGCGTAAGGCACGTATGCGCGATGTTCGGTTGTAAAAACTGTGATTGTTCAGACCGTCCGGCGCCATGAGTGTACAACTTTCGGCTTTTCCAGGGAACATCTCAAGTGTTTTGAGTGCAAAACGGCCACCCTGGCTGAAGGCCAGCAGGCTGAAGTTTTCGATCGCTTCGCGTTCCAGGATCTGCAAGATCAGAGACTTAAATTCCGCAGCTCTCAGCGGATCTTTTTCAATGCGTTCGGGAGGAAAGAAGGAGTTCCCGTGGAAAAAGAGGTTTATCGAAATAACGCGCAGGGGATAACTTTCCAGGAAACGGAAATCGTGTGCGCTGCGGCTGTGACCGTGAAAACAGAGTACGGTTTGCGTCCCGCTGCCAAAGCTATCGTATTCGAGAACCAGTCCGTTATGTGTCACCTCTTTCACCACCCGCCTTTCCTGCAAAGGTAGTGAAAATATATGTATGCATAGTTTTAAGGCAGTTCCTGGATGTTTTTGCGGGCAAATTTGTTGTTCTTATCGATGGACAGGATCTTCAGGTAATAACGGCGTGCATTCGAGTACTGTTCATGCATGTGTGCGTCGTAGGCCTTTTCAGAAAGGTCGTCGATTCGCAGGCGACGGATATTGGCTTTCGCAGCTTCGTGATTTGGGTTTAGTTCCAGTGTTTTCTCGAAAAAATAGCGAGCTACATAGCGCTGATCTTTATCCTGGTAGCGAATCCATTCTTCCTGGTGACGATAGCCCTGGTAAAAAGTCCATTCGGAGGACCAGGGTGAATAAAAGTACGTCGCAGAAGATACCGACGCGATCAGCGTGAGCATGCAGAAAGAAATCCAGTTCTTTTTAGTCGAAAATATGCCGGTAATGAATCCGCAAATAAGTCCGGAGATCATCGCTGCATTCCCGATGTTCCAGTTGCGCGCTTGGTTCATATACATGCAAAAAGCGATGACGATGAGCGCCGCTACAAGCAAAATGTAGCGTTGAGGAAGGCGGAACCGTACGTCGTAGATCGCTTTACCAATGATGAATCCGAGCAGGCTCATGTTCACACCGCTCAGGCCGATGCCGGCATCCGTTGAAAAGGTCAGTTGCCACAGCGAGGTGATGAACGAAAAATAAATGCCGAAGATGACGAATCGAATGCGCGGGATGCGCTTTTCTACGAAGATGCCAAGGAAAAGGAACATCACGATGTTGATGGAAATGTGACGCCAGTCCGAATGTACGAGGCTGTTGGTCACAAGTCCCCAGAGTTGGCCGTCGTAAAGTTCAAAAGCAAACGGGGCGCCGAACTGAATATAAGTTTCTCGAGGCACCGCGCCGAAATGCGAGTAGAATCCGATCACCAGGTAAACGACGATGCAGACAACCGAAATGAAGAGTGTGTAAAAGGGAAATGTGTTTTTCAGTTTCGGGTCACGCAGCATGGTGTGAATTTTAGACAAAAATATTTGTTCTGTTCTGAAGAAACACCGAATTCCGAAAAATATTTTATGCGCTTGATTTCGGCCATGCTTTCTGCCTGGAGAATGATGCGTTTTTTTGAGAATGGAAGTAAACCGTATACGTATCAGGAGTCGAATCAGTCAGGAGGTGTTACTATTTTAACAGATTGTTTGATCTATACCTGTTTCATACGGTATTTATGCGACATTCATGCGGTATTTATGGGAGATTGATACGATGTTGCAGGGTTGTTTAGTGTTTTGCATAATGAATGGAAAAGGTTACCTTTTGACGGAACGGCGTACAGCGGGTGCCCGGCGCCTACCCTCGATTACTTCGCCTTCCCCAGGCGAAATCTCGGTCTTCACGAGCAGTGCTC
>CAYMEW010000012.1:0-91617 GCA_964389755.1 uncultured Flavobacteriales bacterium
CTCACACTCACACTCACACTCACACTCACACTCACACTCACACTCACACCCACACCCACACTCACACTCTACACTCTACACTCAAAACTCACACTCCCCACTCACACTGAAACCCGAAGTCATCGACCGCAGGAAGATGTACTTCAGGTATACTGCACAAGTATAGCATCAGTATAGCATCAGTATAGCATCAGTATAGCACAAGTAATGATACTGTATTATATGTACCTGTTTCAAACACTTAGTGAATATTTTAACAACATCGCTTTATGCATTTTTCGTCCGGCGGAAGAAGTGTAACAGGTTCATACGCATTTCACCGAACTTCCCTACCTTTGCATTCCAATGAAAATAGCCGATATCGACAGCAATACAGAACTTCCCGTAATGGAGCACTTTTACACCATCCAGGGAGAAGGCTTCCACTCCGGGCGGGCTGCGTATTTCATTCGCCTCGCAGGCTGCGATGTGGGTTGCGTGTGGTGCGACGTTAAAGAAAGCTGGAATGCCGAAGATCATCCGCTCATGCCGATCGCGGAGCTTGTCGAACTCGCCGTTAATTCGGGAACGGAATTCGTGGTCATCACCGGCGGAGAACCGGCAACTTATAATCTAACGACACTCATCGATCAGTTACACGCCGCCGGACTCGAAACAGCTATTGAAACCTCCGGCTGTTATCCCTTGCAGGGAGCCATCGACTGGTATTGTTTTTCACCCAAGAAGTTTAAAGCACCGGTACCCGAAGCCTATCGAAAGGCCAGTGAGCTGAAGGTTATTATCGCACATCCCTCCGATTTTAAGTGGGCCGAAGAACACGCTGCAAAGGTCGGTGAGAATTGCCGCTGCTACCTCCAGCCCGAATGGAGTAAACAGGAACGGTTTTTGCCATTGATCATCGACTATGTCAAACAGCATCCCCGTTGGAAAGTCTCGCTGCAGACGCATAAATTCATGCAAATCCCGTAATATTTCGGATCAACGCATGGTTTGTAGCGGGAATTGAATAAATTTATACCATGTTCAGACTCATTTTACTCCTCACCTGTTCGCTGCTCTTCTCGCAGTGCGGAACTGCCCAGGTCGGCTATTCCACCAAAGATAAAAAAGCGATCAAACTGTTTGAAGAAGGCCAGCAGGCACCCAAAGAACAAAAAGACCCCAAAACTGGGGCACTGAACTTCAAAGCGGGCCTCGAACTCGTCGAAAAAGCCATAGAACGTGACCCGAACTTTTGGGAAGCATACCTCCTGGCCGGCGAAATGGCCGAATACCTTGGGAATTACGAAAAAGCTGCCGACTATCTGCAGAAAGCGATCGTGATAAATCCCGGAATTACGAAAAGTACCTTCTATTACCTGGCGAACAACCAGAAAAAGATCGGGAAATTCGCCGAAGCTATAAAGAACTATGACGTTTACATACAGGCGCGCGGCACCAACCCCGACCTCGTAATCAAAGCAAAGGAAGCCAAAGACAACTGCCTGTTTGCCATCGAATCGATGAAGAACGGCGGAACCTTTACGCCCATCAACATCGGGCCGGGGATCAATACGGAGAACCCGGAGTACTTCCCCACCATCACTGTCGATGGAAAAACCATCCTCTTTACGCGCCGCATCAAGGATGAACGCGTTGCGGGGCCTTTCAAAGAACAGGAAGATTTTTACGTTTCACAACTGAGCGATAACAGCATCTGGGGAAAAGCCATTCCCATGCCGCCCAACGTGAATACGATCAATAACGAGGGAGCTCCGACCATCGCAGCTGACGGACGTTCACTCATCTTCGTGGCTTGCCCCGATGCGACAGGCGAAAACTATGGTAACAACCGCTTCGGAAGAGGCAGTTGCGATATGTTCTACACGAAAAAACTGGGCTCCCGCTGGACCGATCCTGTCAATCTTCCCGGAAAGGCCAATACTTTTTACTGGGAATCGCAGCCGTCCCTGTCCTCCGATGGAAAGACGCTGTACTTCGTACGTCGCGTAAGCCGACCCGGAGAAGCAGCAAACAGCGACATTTTTGTGACTCACCTGCAGGAAGATGGCGAATGGAGCCTTGCAGAACGCCTGCCCATGAATGTCAATACCCCCCAACAGGAAGAATCCGTACTGATTCACCCGGACGGAAGAACGCTTTATTTCGCATCGCGCGGACATCGCGGTATGGGTGGTTCCGACCTGTTTATGACCCGCCTCAATGACGACGGCAGCTGGACTGATCCGGTAAACCTCGGGTACCCGATCAATACCGAAGCTGATGAGAATTCCCTGATGGTATCGCCCGACGGAGAGATCGGTTTCTTTGCCTCCGACCGCGAAGGAGGATACGGAGAACTGGACATCTACTATTTTGAAATGCCTGAGAACATGCGCCCGGTCAAAACAGTGTACTTCGAAGGAATTGTCTACGATGCAACAACCAAAAAGCCACTTGCCGGAAAATTCCGCCTGGTGGACCTGAAGACGGGGAAAGAAGTCGTTTACTCCGAAGCCGATCGTGAAACAGGCGAGTTCATGGTATCACTCCCGGTAAACAGGGCTTATGCACTTACCGTTGACTATCCAGGTTATACCTTCTTTTCCGAGAACTTTAACATGACCAATCCGGATGACCAGGAAGCTGTTCATAAGGATGTCCCGATGATTCCCCTTACTTCCGATCTGCCCGTGGTCCTGGAAAACATCTTCTTTGACCTCAATGAGGCAACGCTGCGCCCCGAATCGTATATCGAGTTGCAACGACTGACGGAATTCCTGCAAGCACGCCCGAACGTGAAGATCGAGATCGGCGGACATACCGACACGCGCGGTGACGATGCCACTAACCAGGTATTGTCGGAAGAGCGCGCTAAAGCTGTTTACGACTACCTTGTAAAACAGGGCATTGATGCGTCACGACTGACCTACAAAGGGTATGGCGAAACACGTCCACGTGTCACCGATGCGGAAATCGAACAAATGACTTCCGAAAAGGCGAAGGAAGCCGCACACCAGTCCAATCGCAGGACAGAATACAAAATTGTCCGCTAATGTCGTTCCTTCGACTGATAAGACCGGTAAACCTGTTCATCATTGCCTGTACGATGTACAGCATCCGGCTTTTTTTCCTGCTCGTGGACCGGCAGTTCAATATCGAAACGAGCCGTATGCACGGGGAGCCGATGGACTTCCTGCTACTCGTATTTTCCACTGTCCTGATCGCAGCTGCCGGAAACATTATCAACGATTACTTCGACGTTCGCGCCGACCGGGTCAACAAACCGGATCGAGTGATCATCG
This sequence comes from uncultured Flavobacteriales bacterium, assembly GCA_964389755.1. Classification (GTDB taxonomy): domain Bacteria; phylum Bacteroidota; class Bacteroidia; order Flavobacteriales_D; family Crocinitomicaceae; genus JBBSUQ01. The sequence goes on from CAYMEW010000012.1 coordinate 3,285, forward strand.
GCAGGTATATCAAAAAGCGCTGGGCTATTATCCTGCACTGGACCTTTAACCTGAGCGCCTTTGCCATTGCCGTGTATCTCGGGTTCCGCTATCACACATTCTGGTACGTGTTTATTCACCTGCTAAGCATCAACAGCCTGTGGTTTTACAGCATGTCACTTAAGCGCAAACCGCTTTCGGGAAACCTCGTGGTTGCCGGACTAACGGCACTGGTCCCCATCCTGTGCGGTGTGCACTTTTACATTCAGAATTCCGTTCCGGACTTCAGCACATTCCCGCAAAACAACCCGGCCGACCTTTGGCTTATGAAACTTGCAGACCACGGGATATTCGTGTACCTCCTTGCATTTTTCGCCTTTTTCGGCAATCTTTCACGGGAGATCGTCAAAGACGTGCAGGACATTCCCGGAGACAAACTGCTGCATGCAAAAACGCTTCCCATTCTCATCGGGGCAAAGAACGCTCAACGGGCCGCGGCACTGTTCCTGCTCTTCTCGCCGGCCTTTTACATCGTGATCATTGCATCCGGATCGTATTACGGACTCCTGCCCTATTCGCCGCGTTATACCTTACCGGCAGACCTTTCGGTACTCTTGCAACTCATTTGTTTCCTGTTGCTGTTAGGTGCGCGCGCCGGCCAAAGACTGCGGCTCATCGACCGCTTGTTAAAACTTTCCATGTTAGCCGGTATTCTCTGGCCCGTTTACTGGTACATTCTTTTTTGATATGAATTACAAACTGATACTCGGTTCCCGATCCCCGCGCAGAAAACAATTACTCTCCGACCTCGGATTCAACTTCGAAACCCGTACGCGGGACACAGACGAAAGTTTTCCGGACGATCTTGCACCCGAACAGGTTGCCGTTTTTATCGCCCAAAAAAAGGCAGAGGCACTTTTTCGGACACTCGGACAGGATGAGTTACTCATTTGTGCGGACACAGTGGTGGTTTGCGATAACGAGGTGATGGGAAAACCGACAGATGACAGCGACGCTTTCAAAATGCTCCGCATGCTTTCCGGAAACGTACACCAGGTCTTTTCGGGCGTTACACTGGCCTGCCATGAAAAAGTGCATAGTTTCTCCGTATGTACGGATGTCCACTTCCGCGAACTGACAGACCATGAAATCCGCCGTTACATCGATGAATTTCAACCTTTTGACAAAGCAGGGTCCTACGGCATACAGGAATGGATCGGTCATATCGGCGTGACGCGTATCGAAGGATCTTATGAGAATGTGGTAGGACTTCCGACCGAACGCCTGTATTCCGAACTAAAAAACTTCGGTGTCGAGATCTCCTGATCCCGTATAATATCGATTCAAACCAGCTTTTTTGCGGCTTTTGTTATTTTTGTAAGAAAAGCATGAATGTAGCGATCCATCCCTCCTGGAAAGAAATCCTTCTCCCCGAATTCGAGAAACCGTATTTCAAATCACTGACGGAATTCGTTCGCAAGGAATACCAGGAGCATACCTGTTATCCCAAAGGAAACCGGATCTTTGCAGCTTTCGATCACTGTCCTTTCGACAAACTCAAGATCGTGATCATCGGTCAGGATCCCTATCACGGACCGGGCCAGGCAAACGGACTCTGCTTCTCGGTGAACGACGGAATTCCCTTTCCTCCTTCACTGGTCAATATCTTTGCCGAAATAAAAGAAGACCTGGGGCTGCCAATCCCGCGATCCGGGAACCTCGAACGCTGGGCGGACCAGGGCATCTTACTACTCAACTCCACTTTAACGGTTCGCGCCGGGCAGGCCGGAAGTCACCAGGGAAAGGGCTGGGAAGAATTTACAGATTCCGTGATCCGGGAGATCTCGGCACGCACTGAAAACACCGTATTCCTATTGTGGGGAGGCTTCGCCCGCAAAAAAGGACAGCAAATCGATCGTAAAAAACACCACGTGCTTGAAAGCGGCCACCCTTCCCCCTTAAGTGCAAACCGCGGTCTTTGGTTTGGAAACCGACATTTCAGCAAAACCAACGAATTTCTTGAAAAACTCGGAAGGCACCCGATCGACTGGCATTAAACCCTAATTTTTTATGGATGTATGCGCATCGTGACGAATGTTATCTTTGCACTTTCTAAATAACACTTCGCATGAAAAGAACAAAGTACACATTAATGGCCGGAGGCGTCTTGCTCACCTCGGCTCTTTCTTTCGGACAAATGCTGTCCGTGAGCACTTTTACGGATACTTACGCCGATCTCACGGGTGCAACTGTTTTGAATACAGATGTTTGGGATGATCCGGACTTTACCGTTCCGATCGGTTTTGACTTCCCGTTTTACGAGGACACTGTTAACCAGTTCTTCATTTCTTCCTACGGACTCGGGGCTTACATTACAACGACTGAGGACCTGACGGATACCACTTATGCCGGGGTCTGGTACGGGCCCGACCTGATGGACCGGGGTTATGACGCCGGAAATTCACTTTCACCGATTTCCTACATTACAACCGGTACGGCCGGAAACCGGATTTTCAAACTGGAATATAAAAATGCCGGATTTTACGGAGATATCGATGACGACGGAATCTCGACGGATTTTGTAAACCTGCAGATCTGGCTGTATGAAGTTGATCACGTCATGGAGATCCGCTTCGGAAGTTCTAACGTGACGCAACCATCCCTGGATTACGACGGTGCTGACGGACCGAGCTTCATTTTCGTCCCTAATTATGATTTTAATACAAGTATGCCTATCGGACAGTTCCAGTTCCTGAACGGAGATGCGAATAATCCGACCATGAACACGGAAACGAGCGTGGCGCTGGTATCAAATGTAAGCGGTACACCGCAAGACGGGCGTGTTTATCGCTTTGCTCCTGCGAGCACGGCAGGCCTGAACAGCGCATCAGTTCCGACCTTCAAACTGTACCCGAACCCGGCCAGCGATGTGCTCTACGTGGACTATCCGGGAAAAGTTAACTCCATCGAATTGCTTGATGCTACCGGAAAGGTGATCAGCACAAGTAACGTATTCACGGGAGAAGTATCGCTTGCAGAACTGACAGCAGGAGTTTATTTCATCACGCTGTACACGGAAGACGGGCAAAAGACCATGTCCCGCTTTGTAAAAAAATAGACCGATCACGCGTATAAAAAAAGTCCCGCTTTACGGCGGGACTTTTTTATTTATATCAATCGTATTTATTTAGGTTCTGACCTTAAATGAAACGCGGCGGTTCTTTGCCATTTTCAGTTCTTCATCCTCATCACCAGATCCGGCCAGCGGATTCGGAGATGCAGAACCCTGCGGAGACGGTATCAGGCGACTTTCATCAATTCCCTGATCCATCAGGTAACGGATCACGGCATTCGTACGCTTGTTATCCATCGCAGCATATTCGGCTTTCTGCGCACCTACCTCGTCCTCCATGGTATCGGAATGGCCCATAATCTGGAGTTTCCAGTTCGGGTGTGCTTTCATCAGTTCAGCGACTTTCGCCAGGGATTTTTCACCTTCCACGGTGAAGTTGTTCTGACCGAACGCAAAATAAAGCTGTTCGTTTTCCAATACTTCTTTCGGAGAAGCGTCATCCGCCAGTGTCGTAATCGTGTTTTGATAGATTACGTTCGAATATTCGGAATTATCATCCGGTGCACACTGGCAATCATTGATGTCCTCGATCAATTCAACTTTGATATCGTCTATGTAATAATAGGCAGCGATCACCTGCGACACTTTCACGTCGCCTGATTTTTTGTTGCGTTCTGTCTTTGTATCCTCATCAGAGGTGAAGTTACCGATGGTAATGTATTTTTCACCGCCTTCGGCAACGTACACGCCACAAACCTGTTCCCAGCTGTAGAAACCGTTAAAGACCTTATTGTCTTTATGCAACACGCTGCTTTTTTCGATGATGCTCGTTTTGGCATCCGTTCCGTAAGCACGGTTACTGAAGTTCGCCGCAATCTGGTTACAGGAATATTTGGATGCCTCAGCCAGCGAAACATTGAATGAAACGCAGTATTTCATCCCTTTCTTCATCGGCGTTTTCATTTTCGCCATGAGGTAAGTACGCGGCATTTTGTTTCCGTAGGAGTATGCAACGATCCCGGCATAATTGACTCCGTCCTTGGCATCTTCCTTACCAAGTTCATTATAAGGAACGTCAACTTCGGGAACTTTTTTAGAAGGAATAAACAGGTCGGCACGCTCACCTGTCGGAGAGATCCAGCCGGTAGCACTTTCAATGGAACCCAGCTTGCGGACACGTCCGTCTGTCGATTCAAAACTTCCGTTCTCAACCAGGTTTTCGCCGTCCTGCGCAAAAGCAGAAAAGAGCGGCAGCACCGTTAATAATGAAGTAAGTAACTTAATAGTGTATTTCATAATCCTTAACTGTTTTAATAAAAGTTTTTACCTTTTCAGGGGACACATCCGGGTAAACTCCGTGCCCTAAATTAACAATATGTCTTCGACTTTTAAACGTGTCGAGTAATTTTTTTGTTTCGTTTTCAACGCGTTCGTGCGAGGCATAGAGCACGCAGGGATCGAGATTGCCCTGCAATGTTCGTTTTTCTCCCACAAGTTCGCGCACATCTGCCATGTTCATATTCCAGTCGAGGCCAACCGTATTGCAATTCAAAGCGGCCACTTCACCGATCGAACTGATGGCGCCCTTGCTAAACAGGGTTAAAGGAACTTCATCGATGGCATCTGCAATTTGCCGCAAATAGCGAACTCCGAACTCGCTGTATTGCGTTTCACCTAAAATACCGGCCCAGGAATCAAACACCTGTACCATGTGAGCACCGGCCCGGATCTGTGCTTTCAGGTAGGCAATCGTTACCCTGGTTATCCTTTCTAACAACTCGTGTGCCAAAGACGGATTCGTATACAACAACTTCCGCGATTCCGAGAAGGTTTTCGAGCCGTGTCCTTCGACCATGTAACAAAAAATAGTCCAGGGAGCGCCGGCAAAACCGATCAGCGGTACGCGGCCTTCGAGCATTTGATTGGTTATGCGAATTGCTTCGAGCACATAAGAAAGGCGATCTTCAACGTCGATAGTTCCGTCTGCCAGGTGCAACTGTTCTTCGGAACGGATCGTTTGTTCGAACCACGGACCTTTCTGCTCGATCATCTGGTATTCCAGTCCCATCGCTTCGGGTACGACCAGAATATCCGAAAAAATAATAGCGGCGTCCACACCGAGTATGTCTACGGGTTGTACGGTCACTTCCGCGGCGCGTTCCGGAGTTTCAACGAGTTCTTTAAACCCACTGAGCGACGCACGCACGGCACGGTATTCAGGAAGTATACGGCCAGCCTGGCGCATCAGCCAAACAGGATATCGTTCGATTTCTTCACCACGCGCTGCGCGCAGAACAAGGTCATTCTTTAAATTCATGTGTCGCAAATATAGGCAGTTTCCACGGATTAGAAAGGGCTTCGCCGAATGCTTTAAAAAGGATTTCCTGCTAAGTCAGACCGATTTTTTATCAAGCAGGTTCAGGGCTTTGAGCATTTGTTCCGGAATTTCAATGGATCGTTGTGTGGCACTGTCAAAACAAACCATCACGGAGGATCCGGTTGTACAGATCTCGTCGTTCACTTTCAGTTCATAGTAAAATTCGAAACTCTTCGTGCCGACATGCGCCAGGTACAGGTAAATTTCAGGTGTATCGTTGAGCAGCACGGGCCGGTTGTATTCCACGACATTTTTTACAAGCAGTACGCCACTTGTACGCCAGTCCCACTGTGTTCCGAGCAACTGGTTGAAATAATAAACGCGTGCATATTCAAAATACGTCAGGTAAACGGAATTATTAACGTGTCCCATGACGTCGAGGTCGGCAAAACGAACCTGAATTCGGGCTGGTTTCATCATTTTTTGTCTAATTTTTCGAATTCGGAGTTATTACTTACAAACTCCGGGACAATTTGTTTCATTTTGGCCACCATCGCGTGGTTTTCCTGGGTACGGATCAGGTCGATCAGTTCTTCGATCAGTTCCTGGCTGTTGAAGTCGGATGCTCTTTCACGCGCTTTCAGGATCTGTGGATGATGCGTGGGCAATGTATTTTCCGTATCGGAAAGCAGTTCTTCATATAGCTTTTCACCCGGCCTTAAACCGATTACTTTGATCTCAATATCCTTTCCAAGTTCGAGTCCGCTTAAACGGATCATGTTCTTCGCCAGGTCGATGATACGAACTGATTCTCCCATGTCAAAAACGAAGATCTCTCCTCCCTCACCCATCGTTCCGGCTTCCAGCACGAGTTGACACGCTTCGGGAATGGTCATAAAGTACCGCGTGATACGTTCGTCGGTAATTGTTACCGGACCGCCATTTTCGATCTGACGCTGAAAAAGCGGGATAACCGAACCGTTGGAGCCCAGTACATTTCCGAAGCGCGTGGTAATGAATCGCGTCGAAGCGTTTGAATTCCGACTCTGCGCATACAATTCCGCGATGCGTTTTGAAGCCCCCATCACGTTTGTCGGGTTCACCGCCTTATCCGTGGAGATCATCACGAATTTCCGCACAGAGTGATCGATTGCCGCATCAGCCAGGATACGTGTGCCGAGCACATTGGTCATCACGGCTTCTGCCGGATTATCTTCCATGAGCGGAACGTGTTTGTAGGCGGCTGCATGAAAAACGATTTCCGGGAGATACGTCCGGAACAGGTGGCGCATGCGCACATCGTTGCAAATATCACCGATCACGATCTCGTGTGCCAGGTTCGGAAAAAAACTGCGTAATTCGATCTGCAGATCGTAAAGTGCAGACTCCGCCTGATCCAGTAAAACCAGTAACTGCGGTTCGTAACCTGCAATTTGCCGGACCATTCCGCTACCGATCGATCCTGCGGCACCGGTGACCAGGACGACTTTTCCGCGCAAATCCTCGGCGATCTTTTGTTCATCGAGCCGGATAGGATCACGCCCGAGCAGGTCTTCAATCTTTACTTTCCCGATCTGGCGCGGCGAAAACTCCCCGTTGATCCAGCTTTTCGGGTTCGGCACTTTTGTAACGGTCACTTTGTGTGACAGGGCCGTTTCAATAAGTTGACGGACATTCTTTTCACCTGGTTTCTGGATGGCAATAATTACCTGTGAAATCTCATGTTCATCTAAGAGGCGCCCGAGATCTTCCGTGGGATAGATGCGTATCCCTTCCACCCGCGTACCGTGCAGTTTCCGGTTATCATCGAGGAAGCCGACGATCGTATAATTGATACGCTGATCTTTTTCAATTGTTCGCTTGGTGATCAGGCCTGAAATTCCGGCTCCGTAAATCAGGATACTCTCATTAGACTTCTTACTTTTCACCGATTCCAGGTACAACAACTTGATAGCAAAGCGCGAAGCAATCATTAAAAAGGTGGTGGTCAAAAACTCAATGAAGAGCACGGAAGTCGGAAAAAGAAAATAACCGTCGAAGAAAAAATAGCGAATGAGTCCGCACACGAAGAACAACACAGACCCCGTAAGTACCGCACCGAAAACGCGTTTCACGTCTTCCGTGGAAGTGTGACGAATGAGTCCTTTGTGAATCCGGAAAATAAAAAATACGCTGAAACGGATGATGAAGAATAGCAGGATGGATTTCGAAAGAATACTCCATTCCCTGCTGATCAGATTGAAATCGGCACGCAGGTCGAAACGGATCAGGTAAGCAAAAACGAGCGAGAAAAAGGAGATCAGCAAGTCAATGATGATGATCATCCAGCGCGGTGTACTCGTCTTTGGCAGCAACATAAGTTTAAAATTAATAAGAAATCAGTGTTAACTGAACAATCCGCCATTTAAATTAATGGTCTGCCCGGTCACGTACGACGCTTCGTCCGAAAGCAGGTATTCGATCGTTTTACTCACCGTATCCGGATTACCGAGCCTGTTGCAGGGAATATCGGATATGATCGCGCGTTGCATGTCTTCCGGTACATCTTCGATGATTCCGACGTTGAAATAACCGAGCGCCAGTACATTCACTGTGATCTTTTTAGGCGCCAGTTCACGGGCAAGGGTTTTGGTAAGTCCGATCAGGCCGGCCTTGGAAGCTGCGTAAGCCGCCGTTCCGGGAAAACCGGTTTGCGCGACCACCGAAGAAATGTTTATGATCCGTCCACGCGCTTTTTCACGCAGGTGCGGAATGGCAGCTTTACACACGTAGAACGGGGCATCGAGGTTCACAGCCATCGTTTTTTTCCAGATCGCGGCTTCGGTTTTCCACGACATTGAACTGTAGGAAACCCCTGCATTGTTGATCACGATATCAAGCCGGCCAAAAGCATTCATCACTTCCGCAATGAGTTGAATCGCCGCTTCCTCTCGCGTGAGGTCGGCCTGGAAATGCCGGATCGACTCGTTTTCCGCGAGCGCAACGGCTGTATTGTTGTAATGTAGCGCCAGCGCATAATCCTGTTGGGCGAACCAACGGGCGACAGCGAGACCCATGGCACCCGAAGCGCCGGTGATCAGCATCACTTTCTTTTCCATCTTGTTCGTAGTTTTTTCAGCACGCGAAACCAAAGCGGACCGTTATCGATGGAATACCGGTAACAGTATGCATCAGCAGCGCCCAAATTTAAGTTAAATCGACGTACTCCGGGCACATCGGAACCACCGAAATCAAAAAGCTTCCCGGAAGCGAGTGTTTCCGAAATTTTCTGATCCATCAGGGCGTACATCGCACCGTGCTTTCGTGCCCCTTCGGATGCTGCTCCTTTTAGGTAAATGACGCATTTCGCATCCTTCATGAAAAACATACCTCCCTGCACTTCCCATTCATTACAAATATGAACTATTTCCAGGAGTTCCGATTGCAAAAGTACATTTACGAGTTCTTTTAACTTATTAATATACAAATTATCAAACTCTTTTACTTTATGTTTTAATTCAGATTCTATCCACTGAAAAACAGGTTCCGGATCCCTGGAAATCCGAAACTCATAGCTTTGTTTTTGGAACTTTTTAAGCATCCGCTTTGCCTGCGAGTTCAGCGCCTGTCGCGCACCGGGAGTAATGAACTGGAACTTTTTTTCTTCCGTTGGTACGCCGGGAATTTTCCGGTTCAAAACAGCACTGACGGTTGGAAAATGCTGCAATAATAAAGTGTACGCATCCGAACTCCAACGTTCCGGGAAAAGCACTTCCAATTGCCTGCAAAATAGCGGAACATACAATGTTTTAACTCCCAAACGAAGGGTATAAGGCAGCGCTATTCCAAATGAAAAGTCAGGATCGACTAACACACACCAGTTTTCAGCCGTCGCATCCAGGTATGTCACAGAAGAAAAGAGTGTTGCAGACGACTCCTTTCGACGCAACTCTTCCCACTTCTCAACATCCAGTTCCGCGCGTTCGATCAATTGCATACGGAACGGTTAAACGTGGTAAACTCATGTTGATTGTGCGTTTCGCGGATAAATGCTTCGAGTGCCTGAAGTGAATAACGCGTGTTGCATTTCGGATGACCGATGATGACCAGTTTGTCATGACCCAGCTTCATATGCTCGCGCAAGGCACTTTTGAGCGCCGAAGCGTAGTAGCCGTCCGAACTGATGTGCTGGTCCGTAAAATGTGTAAGTACGGAACGTTTACGACCGGGTTGCGCCAAAAAGTAACCGTCTCCGAGCATTTTGTGTCTTTTCGGGAACAAGCGTCCGAGTACATAAAGCCGCCAGTAAAAAAGCGGGCTGTATCTGCGTGAAGAAATGGGCACTTCCATGAAACGACCATCCGGATTTTCAATGCAGACGTCGTTATCAAAGCGATAAGCAGATTTGCGCGGAGCCATTCGGAAGTCGTAAGCGTATTCACCGGATTCGAAATAGCCGCCCGGAAAAACACTGCTGTCGGCACAAATACCATTCTTTTCAAAAGCGGTTTTCAGGTGGTCAAAAGGTTGTATGCACCAGCCACCTGCACGAAAAGTTGTTACGCGCTGCCCTGAAAGTTCTTCCAGTAAAACGCGGGCGTCGGTAAAATGCCTCAGCATCGTTTCCGAATCAAAATCAATGGCCTTGTAGTTCCCGGCTACATTCAGCTGCCAACTCCCGTTACTGTACACGGATCGCATCCAGTGCGGATGCAGGTGCAACTGTACTTCGCAGCCACTTTGAACAATTTCCCCGATCTGTTTGGTGATCGCTTCGTAGTCCTTTTGCAGATCCTCATTCCCGGCGCGCAGTTCATTCAGCTTCAGTACGTACGACATATCCACAAAAAAAGTCATCGGAATGCCGTATTTCCGTGCCATAGCGAGCAGCGCATCCGTTTGCCGGATCATACTGACTGGAACCGTACCTGTTTGGGTACCGAAAAACAACTCGTAATCAAATGTCAGAAAAAGCTGCATCGGGCGAATTTATCAATATTGCTCGAAATCGAAGCTAAAAGCGCAAAAAAGGGATAAAAGTAAACGTAGACAGGCACAAAATGGAAAAAAGAAAAAAACCCATGCAGGTTGGTTTTCTGAAGCTTCAGAAAACACGTTTAGGATTGCCGGGATTCGCTGTAATCCGCTGTTTGGAAATTTTTCCTCTGTCGTAAAAACGACTGCGGCCCGCCATTAAATCCCTGAGTCGCTCCTTAAGGTCATAATTGTTAAGCTTCAAGAGTGAACTGCATGGGCTCCCGCTCAGCGGGATGGGGTCTCTTTACTGCATCTGACAGCCGTACCCTTAACACAAAGATACGGTTTTTTTCCGCTTCTCAGACCGTTCATATACTAAATTTACCTGTCGGAATGTTTCCCTTGCGAAGGTGTCTGCAATTGCCCTATCTTAGCACAAAGAACAAGACACTATGCGAACACGATTTATAGCTTTACTTGCTTGTGCAATCGGCTTTTCTCAGGGCTCATTTTCACAGGATCTCGATGCGGAAAAACTCGACCGTTACCTGGAAACCCTTGCTCAGAACAATAAATTCATGGGTTCTGTTGCACTATCCCGCAACGGGCAGGTTATTTATCAAAAATCGGTCGGATTTCGCGTTGTGGAAGAGCAGCTGCGTGCCGATGAAAATTCAAAATACCGGATCGGTTCGATCTCGAAAACCTTCACGACCGTACTTATATTCAAGGCGGTGGAAGCTAAAAAACTGCAACTTGATGAAACCATCGACAAGTGGTTTCCGACGATTCCGAATGCTAAAAAGATTACAGTCGGACAATTACTTCAGCACCGAAGCGGGATCCATAATTTCACCAACGATCCGGAATACTTAAACTGGAATACCGAACCGCAAAGCCGTGATCAGCAGGTTGAGCGAATTGCACGCGGCGGCAGCGATTTCAAGCCCGACAGCAAAGCCGAATACAGCAACTCGAACTTCGTGTTACTTACTTACATCCTGGAAGATCAGTTCGGTGAACCGTATTCCACCCTGATCGAACGCTATATTACGCAACCGGCCGGGCTGAAAAACACGGCGGTCGGAAAGCGGATCGATCCGAATTCGGACGAGTGTTACTCCTACAGTTTCAACGGTGAATGGCAACGCGAAGCGGAAACCGATATGTCGGTACCTGTCGGAGCCGGCGCGATCATTTCGACGCCTACAGACCTGACGCGCTTCAGCCAGGCGTTATTTACCGGTAAACTGCTCTCCGCCAAAAGTCTAGAAAAGATGCAATCCGTGCGCGACGGTTACGGAATGGGACTCTTCCAGATGCCTTTTGATTCGCGAAAAGGATTCGGACACACCGGTAGCATTGACGGGTTCAATTCGATATTCAGCTATTTTCTGTCAGACAGTCTTTCCTTCGCCATCCTCTCCAACGGGCTCAATTACGACCTGAACACAATTGCGATCAATGTTCTGAATGCGGCTTTCGGCAAAGCATACGAAATCCCGGACTTCCGGAAAGTCGAAGTAAGTGAAAAATTACTGAAGCAGTATTCCGGGGTTTACAGTTCGGAAAGTTTTCCGCTCAAAATCACGATCTCGCACGAAGCGGGTACATTGATCGCACAGGCAACGGGACAGTCGGCTTTCCCGCTGGAGGCCACGGATGATCACACTTTTCGTTTCGACCGTGCCGGGATCGTTCTCACTTTTGATAAAAAGTCCGAAAGCATGACCCTGGAACAAAACGGCATGACATTTACACTGGAAAAAGAATAAAGATCTGATTTAGTCGCTGAATCGTTCGCAGACCGTTGCCGGAATAAAGTAAGTTAAAGCGCTTCGATCTTTCGCAGTTTTTCCTGCAACTGCTGCAGGCGTTCGGTTGATTGTTTCAGCACATCTTCCGAAACGCAGATATCGTCATTTTGAACTTCGAGTTCGCGGTTCTTATTTTCAACCGTCTGTAACTCCTGCTGTTTGCTCCGGCTTCCGCTTTCAATCTGTCGGTTCATACGAAGGATACGTGGCTCAAGGCGTTCACGTCTGCGTTCAAGCCTGGATATCCGGTTCTCGGATCGGCTGATGTCCTTTTCAATCCGCCTGCGCGTCCGGTGCTCTGATTCCAGTATGTCACGATCAGTCTGTACGGCCTGTTCCTGGAAACGGATCGCCTCGTTCATTTTGTCGCTGTAAAATTGCTTTGCAAAATCGTGAAGTACCGTTTTCAGATAATGTAGTTCCTCGTTCAGCAAATTGTCATTCTCTTCTCTCCGGTCTTCTTTAACCGGATAAAGCAGCACCACCAGCGTTTCCTTCCCTTCGCGCATTTCCACTTCCGATTCCAGGTTAAATACGTGCAAGCCCCACGAACTATGCATTAATTCGTCACCGTGCGAATTTCGTCCGAGTCCGCCGACCTTAAAATGATAATTTTTTTTCAGGAAATCCTGCCAGGCTTTGTTGATCTCCTTGCCAGTACCCACGTTGAACGCGATTTGATATTCGGTCGTGATCGCATGCTTTTTTCGGGCCGGCGCAGATACGATATCGAGCCGTTCGGGCACTTCAAAATCTTCTTGGCAAAAAACACTGTTCAGCGCAAAGAAAACGAATAATAGCGAAGACAGAATGCGCATGTTTCACAGGGAATTATGACGATCTCCCACGTATTGTTCGATCTTTTTGCGCAATTCTTCAATTTGCTTGTCCTTGCGTTTGAACTTGCGGTAGTCGAACAGGGATGCGATCAGGTAGCCCACGACCATTGAAAGAATGATCAACAGCGTCAGGGAGATCTCAAAACGCGTAAATACGAGGCTGAAGACCACCGCCTTTCGGTTTTGAATTGCAAATATCAATAGTAAAACACCGAGTACAACCCCCGCAATCAGCCTGATTTTTCTCCCGGTTGAAATATTTTTCCAGTATTCTTTCATAGTCGCGTAACAATTCTAAAGGTAATTTGTTTTTCGGCAATTGCCCCGAAAATCGCGTTAAATTACATTAAAGCGTTTTCCGTCAACCCAAAAAAGCTATCTTTGCGGCAACATTAAAGACAAAAATGGCAACTACCGCAGATATTAAAAATGGTTTGTGCATCAAGCACAATGACAAGTTATTTCAGATCATCGAATTTCAGCACGTGAAACCCGGGAAAGGTCCTGCTTTCGTTCGTACTAAGATGCGCCAGATCGAAACGGGGAAGGTACTCGATCATACATTCTCAGCCGGACACAAAATTGAGCCGGTCCGTATTGAGAACCGTGAATACCAGTACCTCTACCAGGAAGGTGATAACTTCATCTTCATGAACAACGAATCATTCGAGCAAATTCCGATCCCGCTCAACATGGTGGAAAAACCGGACTTCCTTTCCGAAGGAATGACCTGCAACATCCTTTTCCACGCGGATGAAGAACTGCCGCTTGTAGTAGACCTGCCAATGCACATCATTTCGGAAGTGACGTATACCGAACCGGGTGTAAAAGGTGATACCGCCACAAACTCACTTAAACCGGCAACAATCGCGACCGGCGCGGAAGTTCGCGTACCGCTTTTCATCGACATGGGTGAAACCATCAAGATCGATACGCGCACCGGGGTGTACGTGGAACGTGTGAAAAATTAATCTTTTCGAAGAAATACCGGAAGGGAGCCTGTCGGTTCCCTTTTTTTATGAAACGAATTCAGTTACATACGCATAGCGTCCGGGTTGCCGAAATACGCCCGGATGAAATTGCCGGGGATGAAGTGGTGATTTTCCTGCACGAAGCGCTTGGCTCGATCGGACAATGGAAAAATTTTCCGGCACTACTCTGCCGCGAACTCAAGCGAAACGGCTTTGTTTATGAACGTCAGGGACACGGTGATTCAGATGCCTTCACCGAAACGCGTGGCGTAGATTACCTGCATCGCTATGCACTCGAAGAACTTCCGGCACTCCTCGAAGCGGTGTTTCCGCCCGAACAGCAATTTATACTCGTGGGACACAGCGACGGCGGCACGATCGCTCTGATCTTTGCGCGCAAATATCCGCAGCGCGTCAAAGCACTCGTAACATTGGCGGCACATGCCTTTGTGGAACGCGAAACACTGGCCGGGATCGAACCGGCTGTAAAAGCCTTTGAAAGTGGTAAGCTCAACGGCCTGCAAAAGTATCACGGCGACAAAACACACGCCCTTTTTCACGCCTGGGCCGATACCTGGCGAGCGCCTTATTTCACTGACTGGAATATCCTTTCGGAACTCGATGGTCTTGAAGTTCCGGCACTCATTGCACAGGGATCAGATGATCAATACGGCACACCCGAACAAGTGTATGCCATTGCGCGTTGTTTCATTCAGACGCCTGAAACAGCGCTTATTCCCGCTACCGGACATCATCCGCACCTGGAGAAAACCGGATTTTGCGTAACTTTGATCGCTGACTGGCTGAAAACGGTATTATAGCAAATGGACACACAGGACGAACAATTCCAAAACCCGATCGATCCCGATAAGATCACGGAAACGCCGCATTCGCTCGAATACGGGCATCATACGGGAAGCGCACTTATTAAACCGGAAGACCGCGGAAAGCTAAAAAGCAATGCTTTAAATGCGATGGATCTGCAAACGGATATGCAGTTATCTCAAATTTACGAGCAAATGCAACTGCTTGCCAGCCAGGCGCAAAAACTGAAAGACCGGAAAGCGATCTCGGAGATCATCTATACAGCCGAAATGCGCTTTCAGCCATTGATCAATCACGTGTATTATGTCTATGAAAAAGAGAACGGCTCACGTCTGCTCAGCCTGATCGCACCGGAGCAATGGGGTCGTTCCGGTCAAAATTTGCGTTACATGGCGAAAGTGAGGTTACTTGCCGATCATACCTGGGACTTGATCCACAAAGACCCGGAAGCCCTCTTTTAACGGAACTTTAACGATATCCGGACACAAAATCCTCAAACCTCAAATCGAAATATTTGTTACATTTAAAACGTTCAATCAAATAAAATCAGAAAATGGTCCAACTCATCGAACAACAAAATGCGGAACTGCGTGAATTGCTTTACGATATCCCCGCCCTTTTTACACTTTACGCGATCAATCACGACGGTCACATTACCAAAAGTGAGGAACGCAAAGCCAAGCAAATTCTTCACGTCGAAACCTACACCGGCCTGTCGGAACTCAAAGCCTACTTCCACGAAGTTGAAAAAAGTTTTATTGACAAATTGCATCAGTATGACGAGATGTTGCCGGAGGACAATGATGAAAGGCACGACCGCATTCGCGAGATCCTCGCCCCGACTATCCCGTTCTTCGAGTCCATTGACCGTAAAAAACTTAATAATTTCGCGAGTGCCATTAATACATTTGTGAATAACGTGGTTAAATCAAACAAATCACTCATGTCCGAATTTGCACTTCCGATCTTTACACAATACCTCGAGCGCGTCAATAAGATCCTCTTCCGCGAAGTTGTCGGAATTCATGGTAAATAGGGTACTTCGGCGTTTTTAACATTTATAAACAAATCTGAAAAACTTTTTAAGGCGTACTTATGTTTAGAATTCAGGACCGCCAGGAGGCCGGTTCTGTAACAGACTTAAGTAATAACCAATAAATGTTAGAAACATGAAAAACAAATTTTTAGCGCTTGCTACCGTAGCCCTGTTCAGTACGTCACTTTTCGTTAGCTGTAACTCGGAAAACAAAGACGAAATGAATGACGATGACAACATGGAAATGTCCGAAGACATGGACAATGACATGGACAACGAGGAAATGACGGAAGAAGAGCCTTACGTAATGGTAGGCGGAGCCAAAATGGTACCTTCCAAGGATATCGTTGACAACGCAATGGCGGCAAACAATGTTACGACTCTTGTTGCAGCGGTAAAAGCGGCAGGACTTGTTGAAACACTCAAAGGTGACGGCCCGTTCACAGTTTTCGCTCCGACAGACGATGCATTCGCAGCGCTTCCCGACGGAACAGTGGATAACCTCATGAAACCGGAAAACAAAGAGAAACTGACGAACATTCTTACGTATCACGTCGTACCGGGATCACTCCGTTCTACGGATCTGAAAGACGGTCAGATGCTGGAAACAGTAAACGGTAAAAAGATTACCGTAAAAATGAAAGACGGTAACTGGATGATCGATGATGCCCAGGTAATCATCCCGGATGTGATCTCTTCAAACGGTGTAACGCATGTGATCAACAAAGTGCTCATGCCGAAGAAATAAGACATAAAAACAATTGAACCTTAAAAACTGCTCGTCATTCGACGGGCAGTTTTTTTTATACCTGGTGCTTCTTTCCACTGGTAAAATGCAACTTCTCCCCTATTTATTTAAGGATATTTAGCTGCGCGGAACACAAGCGAAAACTGAACAAGCAGGCAAAAAAAATCCCGGTCAGCCGAACCGGGAAATAAACTATCGAATTTTGTATCAGTGTATCACGAATAGACGTCAATCGCTTTTTGATCGTGCATTACGTCCACTACTTTGTCACGGTCTTCGCCATTATAAAGTACCGCCACATGATGCGTCTGTAAATGTTCATCGATCGTGAGGTCGTGCTTATCATCGGTCAGTGTTTCGAAGAGCGAAACGGCTCCTCCGCCGATCAGTCCGAAGTCAAAACCAGCAATGGCTCCAACGAGCGCTCCCGCTCCATAAAGAAAACCGAGTCCCGGAATCGCAAAAATCCCCACACCCGTCAGGATACCTGCGAGTGCTCCGACGGACGTACCTACCGCTACCGGTGCAGAATGCGCTGAATTATCATTCGACATAAAGTGAAGTTGCCCTTCGATTTCCTCGGCGCGACCGATCACGGACAGGTGTTTTTTAGAAAATCCTTTAGCGATCAGGTCTTCAACCGCCAGGTTTGCTTCTTTATGAGAGGAATAAATCCCGACAACGTAATTTTTCATGTGTGTGATTGTTTTAGTTCTTATCTTGTTCTAAATGTAACCATAAATCCGCTACCTGCAGCGGCACGGCTGAAAAGAATTGTTAACTCAGCGGACAAAAACCCATTCGGCATCAGTTGATTGCCGCGCATCGAATTCATACCCGTCCTCCGAATATCCTTTCAATGCTTCCACATCTGAAATTTTGTGTGTACAACAGTAACGCGCCATCACTCCACGCGCATGTTTGGCATACATCATGATCACTTTGAATTCGCCATTCTTAAAATCTTTAAAGACGGGCGTAATCACAGGTCCGCGTAAACGTTCGGGATCAATCACTTTAAAATATTCCGCGGACGCAAGGTTCAACACGGGTTCGGAATCTTCCATTTCCCTGTTGAGTGAATCGCTGACCTTTGTGCCCCAAAAAGCATAGAGATTTTTGGTTTTCGGAGTTACCTGCCACTTCGTTCCCATTTCAAGCCGGTACGGGTACATGAGGTCAAAAGGTTTGAGAATTCCGTAAAGTCCCGAGAGAATCCGCAGGTGTTGTTGCGCATATTCCATGGATTTCCCGGGCATACTTTCGAAGTCGAGGCCCCGGTAAACTTCTCCGTCAAATTGAAGTGCGCTTTGAAAAACTCTTTGAGAACGGCTGTCGGGACGCTGCCAGGCGGCATAACGATCTTTATTCAGCACGGCCAGATCCTTTGAGATATGCATCAATTCCGAAAGCTTTCGGGTAGAAAACCGGGCAAGCTTTGCAGCGAGTCGCTCGCTTTCATCGATAAAAACCGGTACGGTGTGCTGTTGAAGTTCAACAGCCGGACTTTCCCTCAGGGATTTGGCAGGAGACAGTAAGATCTTCATGATAACAGTTTCGTCCAAATCTACAAAAAAAGGGGACAACTTACGTCGTCCCCCGATACCTAAATGTTGTACCTGGAATCAATCACAATCCCGTGAGGGAAAAATATCAACCGAAGTACAGTTCAAAAAAAATTAGATTAACATATGAGAATTATTACTAAAACTCTAAGTGGGAAATTAAACCAATTGATTGGATTTTACCAATTAATTACATGAACGGTGATATTCCGGGATGATTGTCAGCTGAAGCACAGAAAAACGGTCCAAATGAGCCCGAGAGCGACCAGGTTGACTATAAAGCCATACCTTGCCATATCTGAGATTTTGACCTGCCCGGAAGCAAAAATGATTGCATTGGGAGGCGTTCCGACCGGAAGCATAAACGCACAGCTGGCGGCCAGTGCCACGGGTAAACATAATTCGAGCGCATCGTAGTGCGATTCCATCGCGGTTTTTAATAAGATGGGCGTCAGAATGGTTACAAGCGCCAGGTTCGACATTACTTCAGTACCGAAGATTGAAAGACAAAGCAGCAAAAGTAACATGAGCGGGTAAGCCATCGTTTTGAGATCGCCCATCCCGTTAACAACCTGGTCCAGTGCCCCGCTTGTCTCCAGGACTTTCGCCAGGGCCAGGCCGCCTCCGAAAAGCAACAGGATCCCCCAGGGAACGCGTGACATATCGCTCCATTCGAGTAATTTACCTTTTCCTTCTTTGGACGGGATCAGGAATAAGAGCAGGGAGGCAAAAAGCGCCGCGGATTCGTCACCGTAAGCAATTCCGGTCCAGTCGATGATGTATTTCCGAAGCGACCACAACAGTACGAGCATGCTAAATACGAGCAACACCCGTTTTTGGTTGACCGTCCAGGGCTTCGCCTCCAGTTCGAACTCGATCGGTTTGCGGCGCGTTCCACGGTCCAGGAACAGGTAAAAGATCACGAAGATCAGGATCAGCATCGCAATACTTAAAGGCATTCCGAACTTCATCCAGGAAATAAAATCAACTTCAATACCTGCCTCGCCCAGAATAGATGCCATTTGCGTATTCGGGGGAGACCCGACCAGTGTGGCCATTCCCCCGACATTCGATCCGTAGGCGACGGAAAGCAACAGGAATACCACGAACTTTCCATTTTGGTAGCGTTCCGGGAGTGCTCCGATCACAGCGAGGGCCATCGGGAGCATCATCAGTGCTGTGGCCGTATTCGATATCCACATGGAAAGCAGACCTGTCGAAAGCAGGAAACCCAGTAAAATATTGGCCTGTCCCCTGCCCGCCAGTGAAATGATTCGCAGAGCGATCTGCCGGTGAACATGCCACTTTTCAAGCGCTAGGGCGAGGATAAATCCTCCGAAAAACAGGTAAATATTGTGGTCTCCGTAGGCGGTAGCGAGTTGTCCTTTACCTATGACGTTCAGCGGAATCCCGAAAATAAGCGGCAACAAAGCCGTCACGTAGATCGGGATAAGTTCAAGTACCCACAATACCACCATCGTGCCGCCCAGCAGGGAAGCGTTCAGCAAACGGTCGCTTCCCGTTCCCGTGGAATAACTGAAATACAGGAGCAGGTCGGCAACAAGCACGAGCAGTAATACGATGGATTTCCAGCTTTTCAAATGTCTCGAATAAAAAAGGCCACAATGTATGAAACATCATGGCCGGATCCACTTTCAGGGAATTCAGATTCCCATTTTCTTTTTGAGTTCAGCGAGTTGGTCCTGCGCCTTGACTTCTGCTGCGGAACCTTCGAGAGCATCGTCGATCTCCTGATCGAGTGAGCGACCCTCTTTTGCAATATCCGCGTAAGATTCCGCCAGGGCTTCTTCCTGCGCTACTTTCTCTTTCATCTTCTCAAGCATGCTTACCGTGCTCGAAGAATCGATATTTGCGAGGTCTTTGTTAATGTTCTTGGTAGCTGAACTTACAGCAGCACGTGCTTTCAGCGTTTTGAGTTCATTTTCGTACTTCGCGATATTCGTGCGCAGGTTCTGGATATTTTCGTTCAGCTTGTCGCCGTTCTTCTCAAAATATCCCTGGTTCTTGCGTGCCTGAACTGCCAGTTTTTCGTTTTCCTCTTTACGCAGCAATGCTTCACTGGCCAGGCGGTCACCTTCGGCAGCGTCCAGTTCCCCGGCCTGCGCCTTTTTCAGGAGCATCATCGCTTTCGTTTCGTATTCCTTGGCTTTGGCTTCATACCCTTCGGCATCGCCGTTGGCGCGAATACCCATTGCCTTTACCTCTGCAAGTGCCACGAGCGCCTTTTCCAGGTTTCCTTTGAGATCACGGATCCCCTGTTCGGTCATCTTGATGGGATCTTCCAGTTTGTCGAGTGCAGCATGTGCTTCTGCTTTCCCGATTCGAAATAGACGTTTAAACCACGACATATTGATTAGTTTAGTTTGTTGAGTTTTTCCACGAATTCGATGGCGCGCTGTTCGATCTTTTCGCGGATCGGAGCGAAATCTTTCTTGTTCTTTGCCGCATTGATCTGCGTCAGCATATCATCCTGGAAGTCCGCAGCCTCATCAATGATCTGCTCGGCATCCCCGGATTTGGAGTCATCGAACAAACTCACGGTGTAACATTCTTCCACAATGTCGAAAACCATTTCGTTCAGGTCTCTTTTTAAAAGTCGTTTACTTGCCATTTTTTGGATTATTTGGTCTAAATATAGGGATTAAATGGAAATACCGTCCGAAGGTCTCCTCTTTTTTAGGTAAATGGAAGCCCGCAGGGGGTGAACGGTGTGCGCAAAATATGGATTTAGTCGGTAAGTCGACTGCAATATGTGGTGTTTTAAGCGAAAAGCACAGGCAATGTTCGTAAGGTAAATGAAGCCGTTCAGCAGGCCTTCGCGAGGCTTCGAATTCCGTGTAATTTAGTCAGCGCTTTACGATGGTAACCGTTTCTGCATCGGCAAGGTCGGAAGGTGCAATAACCTGCTCATCGTAAGGCACGTTCTCACCGTAACGTTCACGCATGATCATTTTAACGATCGGTGCTGTCAGGTCGAACTCCTCGAGTTTGCGAAGCGGTGCCAGGTCAATTCCTGCGGCATGATACATTTTCCACACCAGTTCAGAACAATATAATTCTTCATCGCTCCAGTTGAAATAAATGTCGTAATTCTTATCGAGTTGCTTCATGCCATAGGCCTTCATTTTTTCAACTGCCGCCGCATCCAACAGGCTTTCGTCTTTGAGTCGTGCAACTGTCACCTTCCCTCCTTTTCCGCGACCGATCCACTGATCCAGCGGTGTAACGCAAACCGGCTGAATCGCTTCGATCACGTACATTTTTCCGGCATCGTCATGAAAAACAACACCGCAGTGTGTATATTCGGATCCGGTTGCCAGCTCTATGGCCTGGCTTTGGCGCCCAAGGCTGCGCTGAAACACCATATCACCGTCTTTCCAACTGAATGCGGGAACGGACTTTGTGGCTTTCTTCGAAATCGTATGTGAAGTGGCCACCGCGCTTAGCGCATACAGCGAAAAGCAGATCAATATTGAAAAAACGATGGCGGGAAGTATCCGTTTTTTATTCATAAACGACTTTTATTGCGTTCTAAAACGTTCAAATACAACTTTTCGTACATCGGAACGATCCGTTCAAGGCTGAAATATTGTGCCCTTGCATGCGCGCGATCCCGAAATTGGCGCAATACGGCATCATCCCGCAGGATCTCCAGGGCGTGCTGTGCCATGTCTTTTACATCTCCCACATCGCTCAGGTAACCTGTTTCGCCGTGGATATTTACTTCGGGAATTCCCCCGGTATTCGAAGAAATGACCGGAACGCCCATCGCCATGGCTTCAAGCGCCGCAAGCCCGAAACTCTCCGTTTCCGAAGGAAGAATAAACAGATCGGCCAGGCGCAGCACTTCAGCGGTATCCCTAAGTTTCCCGAGAAATACGACCCGGTGACACAAATCGAGTTCCCGGCACAGTTTTTCAAGGTTATTCCGTTGCGGGCCGTCTCCGACCAGCAACAGTTTCGAAGGCATGCGTTGATTGACCCTCGCAAACACTTTCAATACGTCCTTGACGCGTTTGACCTTTCTGAAATTCGAAACGTGACACAAAATGCGTTCCTGGTCCTCGGCATACAGGCGGCGTTTGTCCATCGCGATCGGTTCCAGTTCTGCCGGTGTATCAATAAAATTCGGAATGACGTGGATCTCGCGGTTCGTTCCGAAATGGTCGTAGGTATCGTTCTTGAGACTTTCGGATACGGCGGTAACCTCATCGGAACGGTTCAGGCAAAAGGTAATGACCGGCTCAAATGAAGGATCTTTCCCGACAAGCGTAATATCGGTACCGTGCAGGGTCGTGATAAATGGAATGAAAATTCCCTGAGAAAGCAGGATCTGTTGTGCCATAAATGCCGCTGAAGCATGCGGAATGGCATAATGCACGTGTAACAGTTCGAGTTGCTCGTACTTGACCACGTCCACCATTTTACTGGCCAGTTCCGTTTCGTACGGCTGGTATTCGAAAAGCGGGTAATCGCTGACGGCTACTTCGTGATAGTAGATATTTTCACGAAAACTTCCCAGGCGCACAGGCTGTGAATACGTAATAAAATGAATCTCGTGTCCCTTGCGGGCCAGTGCCTTTCCCAGTTCGGTGGCTACCACGCCACTTCCCCCGAAGGTCGGATATAATACAATTCCTATTTTCATATTTTCGGTTGGTTCCTAGACGAACCGCTACAAAATTGATAAAACCTGCCGACTTCCACGAAGCCGTTCCTGTAAAATTCACGATCATCCTCAGATCCCTGAACAGGATCCTGTTCGGAAGATGTTTCGCGCAATCACGTGACTGCATTGTTTTTCCGTCGAAAAATCAGTTGCAAACACCGCTGTGTTATTTCAATGCTATTTACCGCGAAGTGCTTCGTAGATGACGCGCTGAATATCGGTACGAATGTCCATTTTCACGATCTTCCAGTTCTCGGCATCCGGATAAACGCGGTTCGAGAGAAATACGTAGTTGATGTCGTATTCCGGATCTGCCCAGGCCATCGTCCCGGTAAAACCGGTGTGTCCAAAGCTTTTCAACGACACCAGACCGCAGGTCGGGCCGCCGTGCAGGGAAGGCAAAGGTTTATCAAAGCCGATCCCACGCCGGTTGCCCGGACAATACACGCACGAAGTGTACCGGGCAATGACTTCCGGTTTGATGTATTGAATTCCGCCGTAAGTGCCACCGTTCAGGAACAATTGCATGATCGCGGCCAGATCGGTAGCGTCCGTAAATACGCCGGCATGTCCGCCCACACCGCCTACCATCGCCGCGCCGGGATCGTGTACGTACCCGTGAACGAGTTGTTTGCGAAAGATCCGGTCGTCCTCCGTCGGAGCTATCCGCGCAAGATCGAAACGCCGGTATGGATTAAATCCGGCTGTGCGCAGACCCATTTCGCGGTAAATTCCTTCCACGTACTGGTCAAAAGGCATTCCGCTTTGCTTTTCGACGATCTTTTTAATGAAATAATAGCCGAGATCCGAATACAGGTATTTGTGTGTACCCAGACGCGTACCGGTGATTCGCGTATACATGCTGTCGGCATAACTGTTCTTCATAAAAATGGACGGTGCCACTTCGAGGCTGAAACTGTCGGTGCGCACCCGCGAATAAATGCGCGTATCGAGTTCACCATTCAAAAGCGTCGCCGTATAAAAAGGGATCCAGGATTTCAGCCCGGCCTGGTGCGTAAGCATCTCTTTCAGTTTAATATCGCCGTAAGGACCGTCACCTGTAATTTCCGGAATGTAATCCTTCAGGCGCAATTCCACCGAAAACTTTCCTTCCGATTCGAGTTTCATCAGGGACAGTGTGGATGCCGCGATCTTAGTGACCGACGCAATATCATAGAGGTCGTCGTTTTTTACCGTTTCGTTTCCTTCATAGCGGTGGTTTCCAAAGGATTTCCGGTAAATGATGCTTCCTTTCCAGGCAACAACGATCTGGCATCCCGGGTATGCTCCCTCGGAGATCCCTTTCCAGGCAATCGCATCGATCTCGGCGAGTTTTTGTGCGGATATTCCGAATTCCGCGGGACTCGCATAGCGCAGGCGCCCGTTTCCCGGACTTTCCACACCGCTTCCGCGTTTAAAATCCGATGAAATGTAAAACGGAGTTTTTCCCGTTACAGGCAGTGCCCCGAAGAGCATTTGGGAGACGCGCTCCTGCACGATCGGATGGTTTTCATAAGCCAGCACCACCGAACCGTAATGCGTCGTGTTGAGTTCGCCGGCCATCCGCGGGTTTCCGAAAATCACCAGTGTGTTTTTGCTTCCCTGCGGCAACGAAGCGCTATAGCTGTCGAAGTTTGCCGGTGCAGAGAAACTATTGACGGCACGTACGCTTTTGGCATGGATCACCGTTACGATCCGCTGATACGTTTTTTTAGCAGCCTGTAATTGCCGCTGCGCTTCTTGTGCTGTTGTTGCACGAATGACGTCGGGAGAATAAAAACGCTCCACCCCTTCCAGGAAGTCCTCGTCGTGTTCTCCGATCGACACGAGCGCAAAATGTTCGTCCAGCCGGCCCACAGGAAAGGAAGCATCGTCATTTTTAAGCAGGCAAACAGCCTTGTCATAAACCTGTTCCATCGTCAGTTTGATTTCATCGGGTGAATAAGTCTGGTATTTGGGCGGATTGATCACAAAGCGGTATTTATAGGAAAGGACCTTTCTGCAACGCGCGTCCACTTCGGCGGCGGATATTTTTCCGCTCTCTACCAGTTTTACGAGTCCGTCGATCGCCTCGGTAACCGATTCGGGGAAGAGAAGAATGTCGCAACCGGCCATGAAAGCCTTTTCAACCGTTTCCTGCTTCCCATAGCTTCCGGTAACAGCTTTCATATTGAGTGCATCCGAGATCACCAGTCCGTCAAAACCGAGTTCTTCCTGTAAATAGTGCCGAATGACCGGAGCCGAAAGGCTGGACGGCATACCACTCTGATCGAGCGCCGGAACATTCAGATGGCCGACCATCACCGAAGACGCTCCGGCACTGATCCCTTCGCGAAACGGATACCAGTCGATCGCTTCGATCTGTGTCAGTGATCTGTCGATAAGCGGTAAATTGTAGTGCGAGTCTGCCGATGTGTTCCCGTGGCCCGGAAAATGTTTGAGGCACGACATCACGCCATTGCTTTCGAACGACTTCACGAGTGCGGAAACCTGGAAAGCGACATCTTTCGGACTTTCTCCATAACTCCGGAAACCGATCACGGGATTCAGCGGGTTACTGTTAACGTCTGCCACCGGAGCAAAATTCATGTGAATTCCGGCCTCACGGCATTCGGCAGCCATCATTTCCCCGATTCTTTTTGTAAGTTCCGGGTCATTTGCCGCTCCGAGTGTATAAGCATACGGAAAACGGTCCACATCCGAAAGGCGCATTTCCATTCCCCATTCGGCATCCATCCCGATAAAAAGGGGAATTTCAGATTCCCGCTGAAAACGGGCGACACTTGAATCGCTTTCGGCACGCGTTCCCTGGAAAAGGATCACTCCGCCGACGTGGTCGTTCTTAATGAAGTTATCCGCTTCATTCAGCGTGGCTGGCTTACCCGGATACGCGGCTACCATGAAAAACTGGGCAATCTTCTCGCGCAGTGTCATTTTCGAAAGTTGTGTTTCGGCCCATTGCGTCGCTTTCGGATCCGGCGCCCTGAGTTGCTTTTCGGTGACAGAAACCACCATTTCAGGAGAAGGAAACAGGGAAGTAAGCAAGGCCGTTAGCGGCAGCGCTGCCAACAAGTGTATGCGTGAGATCCGAAAAAAGTGCTTCATGTTACGAAATTAAAGTTTGATCGGGCTTACACGGGCGAAATGCTGCGGTTTTTTCCACAATGCATTGTTCCCGAAGTCCGACGACATCCGTTTTAACAAAAACCCTACCGCATATTTTGGAACTTGTCGCGTTACTACGGGGTGGCTGACGCTTTGTCAGGAACTGTCAAACGGAATAATTCTTGGAACACACGGAATGATTATCTTTGCAGGAGACCGATATGAAATTACGCTTTTTAAAAAATAACATCCGCAACAAGCGCTTTGATTACCAACCGATGTATTACGACGAACGGAAGGAAAAATTGCGTCAGAAAGTGGACGAATACGAAGAACTGCACCGGGGCGACAGCTTGTCGGATGATAAACGCATGCATATTCTCCGGGAAAAAATGGCGAACAGCTGGCAACGAACGTCGCGTGAGAATCGCGATCAGGCATACAGTATACGCCTCATTGTTCTGATCGGTCTGATCCTGGCACTGGGCTACTTCCTGCTAAACGGGGTCGACGAAGTGGATGTGATCGTAAAAAGACTCTGGTAAAATGAGTATTATTCGCCTGTTACCCGATCACATTGCCAACCAGATCGCTGCCGGAGAAGTTATCCAGCGGCCGGCCTCGGTAGTCAAGGAACTTGTTGAGAATGCCATTGATGCCGGTGCACAAAAGATCAACGTACACATAAAAGATGCCGGCAAAACCCTGATCCAGGTCGTGGATGAAGGACGGGGCATGGCTGCCGACGATGCGCGCATGTGCTTTGAACGACACGCCACGAGTAAAGTGGCCAGCGCAGACGATCTCTTTGCCCTGAAGACCAAAGGATTTCGCGGGGAAGCACTCGCATCCATCGCTGCAATTGCACATGTAACGCTCAAAACAAGGCAACCGGAGGATGAGATCGGTACGCTGATCCGGATCGAAGGCAGCCGGATCGTAACGCGGGAAGAAACCGTCTGCCCCATCGGAAGCTCTTTCGAGGTCAAGAACCTGTTTTACAACGTCCCGGCACGCCGGAATTTCCTAAAAACGGATGCTGTTGAATTCAGGCACATTTGCGATGAGTTTGAACGCGTGGCCCTGGCTCACCCGGATATCGAGTTTACCCTGGACCACAACGGAAGCCAGGTGCACAACCTGCCGTCCTCCAACCTGCGTAAACGCATCGTATCCATTTTCGGGAATATCATCAACGATAAACTGGTACCGATCGAGGAACAAACCGATATTGTGCGCATCCATGGCTTTATCGGTAAACCGGAATATGCTAAAAAGAAGCGCGGGGAACAATTCTTCTTTGTAAACAACCGCTTTTTTAAAGATTCGTATTTCAATCACGCACTTACGAGCGCTTACGATAATTTACTGGCTCCAAAAACGTTTGCTTCCTATTTCCTGTTCTTCGAGATCGATCCGCAACGGATCGATGTGAATGTGCATCCTACCAAAACAGAGATCAAATTCGAAGAAGACCGCTTTATCTACACGATCCTGAAAAGTGCGATTCGCCAGGCACTCGGAAAATACAACATCGCGCCAACGCTCGATTTCGAACAGGAAACCGGCTTCGACCTTCCTTATGAGATGAAATATGAAACGCCTGTTGAACCGACCATTCGGGTGAATCCGGACTACAACCCGTTTCGGGAAGAATCGAACAATAGTAAACCGTCGTATAAAGCAAATTCGGCTGCGATGCAGAAACACGGCTTCGGAAAACCGGAGGTCAAACAACAGGACTGGCAAAACTTTTACGAGATCGCGGACGAAACGCATACGGTGCCCTCTCAATTGCAGGCCATTCCCGAAGAAGAAGCTTCCGAAGCATTGCATTCGAAAAACGTGCTTGAAAAGGGAAATTACCTCATTACCGAAGGCAAGACCGGACTGATGATGATTCACCGGAAACGGGGGCTGCACCGCGTGGTATACGACCAGATGATGCAAACATTTATCGCGTATCCCGTGAGTTCGCAAACGATGCTCTTCCCGATCGAAAAGGAAATGTCGCGCCAGGAAGCCGAAGACTGGAAAGCGAATGCCTCTATGCTCGAAAGACTCGGTTTTCGCTGGCAGCTCACAGAACATACGCTGAGTATCGAGGCTATTCCAGCTGTGCTCGAACAAGAAACCGTGCTCGATTGTCTGGAAGAAATTAATACGCAACTTGGTTTCCCGGAGATCGAAAAAGGAGAAGTGGCACACTACATGATCAATAGTATCGCGAAAGCGGCTTCCATGCGAAAAACGGAAAAGATGAACCCGGAAAGTTTTCACGATTTCATGGAGAAACTATTCGCCTGTGAAGATCATATGTACACACCCGACGGGCTCAAAATTATGTCAAACTTAACGCTGGATGAGATCCGGCAAAAATTTTAATACGCAGACGATGTTCAATAATATACCGCAGGTAACTAAAAATTTACTGATCCTCAATGCGCTTTTCTTCCTGGCAAAGATCGTTGTTATAAGTTCTTTTAATATCGATCTCGACTTACTTTTAGGAGCGCATTACATCAACTCTCCCCTGTTCCAGCCTTACCAGATCGTGACGCACATGTTCATGCACGGAAACTTCATGCACATCTTCTTCAACATGTTCGTTCTGTTGATTTTCGGTAGTCACCTCGAACGTTTGTGGGGCGCCAAACGCTTCTTCATTTTTTACATCGTCTCTGGTATCGGTGCATTTTTGATTTACAACATTACGGGTGCCTGGCAAATTCATCAACTCAAACAGGAAATACTCGCATACGGATTTCCTTTGGAAAACATAAATGAACTGATTCGAAATACACCTCTGAATGAATCTGCTGTCTCAGAAACACTCAGCCGACTTTCAGGAGATCCGGGCGTATTTGAATATGCTGTTAAAAGTTTTACTCCGATGATAGGCGCATCCGGCGCACTTTTCGGAATCATGGCTGCATTTGCATTGCTTTTCCCAAATACGCCGCTTATGCTGCTTTTCTTTCCGTTTCCAATCAAGGCTAAATACCTGATCGGAGGTTATTTCCTGATCGAATTGTATTCCAGTTTCAACCAGCCCGGAGATACCGTAGCGCACCTGGCACATGTCGGAGGAGCAATTGTGGGCGGTATTATCGTACTGATACAACGACGAACAGATAAAACAAATTTCTGGTAATATGCAGACGCAGCAGACACTCGGACAGCAACTCATGCAGTTTATCCGCCACGGCGGAATGACGGTCAAACTGATCTTTGTGAACACGCTTGTGTTCCTGCTTATCCAGCTCATATCGATTACCGGGAACATGATCGGCGGAACTGCAGGGGTGTTGTTCGACACGATCAATACGCGCATTTTTGCCCTGGACACCTACCTTTCCGGCTTCGTGCTTCATCCCTGGGGCTTGTTTACCAGTATTTTCGCTCACTTCCGGTTTACCCATTTCCTGTTCAATATGCTCTTCCTCTATTTTTCGGGAAGAATGTTCGAACAGGTCTTTGACCGGCGACGGCTTTTGTATACATACCTGTTGGGAGGTGTGGCCGGTGGAATTTTTGAAATTCTTTCACACCTCGTTTTCCCGGGCCTCAGCGACGGCTACCTCGTTGTAGGTGCCTCCGGCTCGATCATGGCTATTTTCATTGCACTCGCTTTTTACCGCCCGTCGCTTACGGTAAATATCTGGGGAATTTTACCCGTAAGGATCATTATCCTGGCCGTATTATTCATTGTTTACGATCTCGTTAGCCTGGGCATGCACGACGGAACCGCACATTTTGCACACATTGGCGGGGCCGCGATCGGTTTGCTTTCGATCCAGAACCTGCATAGCCGTACGAATATTATAGCCGTTACCGAACGGATCGGAAATGCGGTCGCTTTGTTTTTCCAACGCCTGTTCAACCCGCGTAAAACACACTTTAAAGTGTACCACAATAAAACGGGGCAAACATTTAAATCGGATGAACAGTATAACGTAGAAGCAAAAAAACGCCAGCAGGAAATAGACCGGATCCTGGACAAGATCTCCAAATCGGGATACGAATCGCTTAGCAAGGCGGAAAAAGCATTCCTGTTTAATCAAAGCAATAACAAGCGAAATTGAAAAACTTCCTGAAACGGCTCGTGCGCTTTTCGTCGCTTGTAAAGATCCTCACGATCATTGCGCTGGTATGCCTGCTGCTCGCCTATCTCGCTCCTTTTGTACATCCGGCGTCTTTCCGGCTGATTCCCTTTTTTGGGCTGGCCTACCCCGTGATCCTTGTGATCAACCTGTTGTTCCTGGTAATCTGGTCTGTGGCCCGCTCAAAATACGCCCTTTTCATCCTGGTCGCCCTGCTGTGTGGCGGAAAACTACATTTTCGCTTACTGGCCTTCGGTTCGAAGGAAGCCATTCCGCAGGAAGTTGAAAAAGTATGGAAAATCAGCAGCTACAATGTACGCCTCTTCGACCTGTACAACTGGTACACCAACAAAGCTGAAAACAAACGTCTCGAGATCTTCGCCTTTCTCGAACGCGAAAATCCGGATGTGATCTGCTTCCAGGAATTCTATCACCAGGACCGGCCGACACCTTTTCCCACGCGTGACACGCTCCTGAAGATCATGCACATGAAAGATTACCACGAGCGCTACAGCCACAAACTCGATGGCCGGCAAAACTTTGGGATCGCCATGCTATCCAAATACCCGATGATCGCACGCGGCGATGTGATTTTCGACAACGAGGACAAGGAAACAGATAACTATTGTATTTACGCGGACATCGTAAAAAACGGCGATACACTCCGCATTTACAACATTCATCTGCAATCTATCAAATTGCGCAAGGACGACTATTCCGTTTTCGATCCGAATGAAAAATCGGACGTCAGTAAACCATCGGCCATTCGCGCCATTTACGATAAACTCAGTTTCGCATACCCCCGCCGGGCGGAACAGGCGGAAACAGTTATGAAACACGCTTCCGAATCGCCATACCCGGTCGTTATCTGCGGAGATTTTAATGACACACCGCTTTCATACGTTTACAATTGCTTCGGGAGCACGCTTACCGACGCCTTTCGGATCAGTGGCCGCGGAATCGGCAGTACCTACGTCGGAAAAGTACCGGCCGGCCGGATCGATTATATTTTTTACAGTCCCTCGCTACATTCGACCAACTTTGAGATCCAGCGGGAAGCACTGAGCGACCACCGCGCCATCTCCTGCCTTATCTGGAAGTAAATCATCAACTTTTATGTTATATTTACCGCATGAAACAGACCTTTTTCTTCATTCCTTTCCTTGTATGCGCTGCATTTGCAGTTAGTTCCTGCTCAGTAGATAAACCGATGGACGAACCGGACGCGGACCTGATCCCGATCCATAAAAAATGGACACTTCAAAAGGAAGAAAATCGCGTTGAAAAATATGAATCGATCGAGTTTAAAGGACAACCGATTGAAATCGTCATGGACCTTAACGATAACGGTTACTTTATCATTTACGATACCTTTCTCGACCCGCGTTTTGAAGGTGCCGGAATTAATAAGATCCAACAGCGATCACGCGGACAATGGGAGTACCGCGACGATTTGCTCATTCTTCACCATTCTACCGACGATACCTCGTATACTGAAAACCTGACTGTCAACAGGCTGAGCAACGAAGAACTGATCCTGCAGGGAGAGAATGAAAAAGCAACGATCTATAAAACATTCAATAAGCGCTGATTGTTAAAGTAACATGTTTGTAGAGATCAACCCGGATAATATCGATGACCGGCTCATACGACAGGCGGTTGAAGCGCTGAAGAAAGGTGGCATTCTCATATTCCCGACGGATACGGTTTATAGCATGGGCTGCGACCTGGGCAATAAAAAGGCCCTGAATGAACTTGCACGGCTCAAGGGAACGAAACTCGGTAAAACACATTTTTCGATCATTTGCTCGGACCTGAGTAACCTTTCGGAATACGTAAAACACATTCCGCGTCCGGTATTCAAGCTGCTTAAGCAGTGTCTTCCGGGACCATTTACATTCATTCTTACGGCAACAAATGAGATTCCGCGCCTGTTCGATACGAACCGCAAGGAGATCGGGATCCGGATCCCGGATAACGCGATCATTCACCGCATCGTACAAGAACTCGGAAACCCGATTGCCACCACTTCCCTGCACAACCAGGAAGATGAGATCCTCGATTACTTCGCTGATCCGTATGCTATTTTCGAACGTTTTGAAGACGATGCCGATATGATCATCGACGGCGGTCCCGGAAAATTATATGCTTCAACCGTTATTGACTGCACGGGAGATACCCCGGAGATCATTCGGGAAGGACTTGGAAAAATCGACTTATGATACTTATTGTGGACTGCGGCAGTAATAAGACGCGTTACATCGAATCAATGGTCGATGAACACATGGATTTTACGACCGTGCCCCTGCGCGAACTGACCGAAGATCACCTGCGTGATAAAAAAGGCGTGATCTTCTCCGGAGCTCCGCTGCTCATTACGGAGATCAACACCGAGCCTTACCTGGAACGTATCGAATGGGTGCGAAATCCACCGGTTCCCGTGTTGGGCATCTGTTTCGGACATCAACTCATCGGCTTACTCTTCGGCGCGTTTGGATCGCGTATGCCGGAAGACAGGCACTGGCAAAAGATCTCTGTACTTAAGTCCTGCCCGCTTTTCGACCGTATGTCCGACGAGATTGAAATGATGGAAGACCATTGCGAAACGATCTCAATTCCACCCGGTTTCGAGCTCGTGGCTGTGTCCGATGTATGCGTCAACGAGGCCATGATGCATCGCAGTAAACCGATATACGGCGTACAGTTTCATCCGGAAGTCAGCGGAAACCAGGGCGCCTTACTCATCGGCAATTTCATCCGGAGTTGTCAGCCAGGCAGTTTTTAAGAACCTCGGTTTGAAAACTTGAAAGCAGCAGTTGCCCGTTCGATAACTGTAGAATCGTATCTTTGAAAGGTATGATACTGAACAGGGTCTGGATCGCATTATTTATTACCGGCACGCTTACAGCGCTTGGCAAATTATTTTTCTTCGGAGATCTGTTGATCTTCAAACAAATGGTGGACGGACTTTTTGAAACCGCGGAGACCGGTTTTACCATAGCGCTCTACCTCACAGGCGCGCTTTGCCTGTGGATGGGTGTCATGAAGATCGGGGAAGACGGCGGCGCAATCAACCTGCTGGCAAAGGCCGTTTCTCCGCTTTTTCGGAAGCTTTTCCCGGAAGTTCCGGCAGATCACCCGGCAAACGGTGCTATGATCATGAATTTCAGCGCAAATATGCTCGGCCTCGACAATGCAGCCACACCGCTCGGTTTGAAAGCCATGAAAGAATTACAGGAACTAAACCCGGACAAAGAGAAAGCATCGAACGCACAGATCATGTTCCTCGTACTGAACACCAGCGGACTGACGATCATTCCTGTTTCTATCCTCGCCTATCGCACAGCTGCCGGCTCGGGAAATCCCACCGAAGTATTTCTCCCGATCCTATTTGCAACTTTCTTTTCATCCCTTGCCGGGCTGATCTATGTCGCTGTTCGCCAGCGGATTTCACTTTTCAATAAAACAGTGATTGCCTACCTCGGAACGCTGACAGTCCTGATTTGCGCTTTGCTCTGGTACATTGTCAGTCACCCGGAAAACACCGAGACGATTGCGAATATCGGCGGAAACCTCCTGATTTTCCTCATCATTATACTCTTTATTATACTCGGCATACGCAAAAAGGTCAATGTCTACGAATCTTTTGTAGAAGGCGCCAAAGGTGGTTTTGACGTAGCAATCAAAATCGTTCCCTACCTCGTAGCCATCCTGATCGCTATTTCAGTATTTCGCACCTCCGGGGCTTTCGACGTATTGCTCGACGGGATCCGCGCCTTACTCATCGGTATCGGTATGACATTTACAGAGTTTGTGGATGCCCTGCCGGTCGCCTTTATGAAACCCCTGAGTGGCGGAGGCGCACGCGGCCTCATGCTTGAAACCTTCAGTCGCTACGGTGTTGATTCGTTCGCCGGAAAACTCGCGGCAACCTTCCAGGGTAGTACCGAAACGACCTTTTATGTACTTTCCGTTTACTTCGGATCGGTCAATATTCGAAACAGCCGTTATGCGGTAGCCGGCGGACTGATCGCGGATTTTGCGGGAATTATCGCTGCCATTGTGCTGGCTTATTTGTTTTATTCCGTAAATTAAAGGTATGGGACTGTTTCGCAGAAAAAAGAAAACGGAGGCTTCCGATATCGAAAAGGTGGCGTTGAAACCAATCGACTATGAGCCGAAGATCATCTTGGCCTGGGCCGAAGCCGTGGGAGGCAACGAAGAGATCCTGCTTTGGCTGAAAAACAATGGTTATGAAGAACTGGTAATGGCAAGTTACGCCATCCGGCTGAAGAATGAAGCGCGAGACTGGCTTATGAAAAACGGCTACGCGCATCTGATGGCCTTTATTCATGCGGCCGAAGGAAATGAGCAGGCGCAAAACTGGCTCGAGCGCAATCAGTTCGATTTGCTCTACCACATGGCGATGGCTGTCGAAAATGACGCGGAAAGCTGGAAATGGATCGCTGAAAAT
Organism: uncultured Flavobacteriales bacterium; assembly: GCA_964389755.1. Classification (GTDB taxonomy): domain Bacteria; phylum Bacteroidota; class Bacteroidia; order Flavobacteriales_D; family Crocinitomicaceae; genus JBBSUQ01. The sequence goes on from CAYMEW010000012.1 coordinate 37,783, forward strand.
GCCACACCGGACATCCATATACTTACCCGGGCGATCAAAAAAGTAAAGGATGCCATTGAGGAAAACCACAATGACATCCACAGTATGGGAAAAGACCTTTGATGTCTACTGGAAGATCTTCAGACAGGAATTGTCGTCGAACCGGAGAATGACCACTCCCTTGTAGTGCTCATCTACCTCCTGCCCCAGCAAATTGTAACGGTGAACGACTTTTTTAGCCTCCTGCCGGTCGTCGATCGCAACGATCTTATAATACGTTTCACTTTTTCCATCCATGTCGGTCTGGCTCAAGCGGTAGTAGTTGATCGTATTCGGAAGGAATGAATAATCCGTGTAAGCATATTCATTTAATGTAAACGAATTTCCTTCGGCATTCGGTTCGGCAATGGTAACCCAACTGATACCGTCAACAGAACGCTCGATCGTGAAAAAGTCATTTTCCTTTTCACTGGCTGTGATCCAGGACAATTCATTTCTGCGGTTCTCGTATTTCCCGATAAATTCAACGAATTCAACCGGAAGCGTAACCGGTGTACAGTTCAGGGTTGCTCCGCCGGAAAAGTTCCAGTTCAGGGTAAACGGCGTATTATCGACCGAAAAATTATCAATGAGCAGGATGTACGTTTGTCCGGCCGTCACGTTCAGATCACTCACAAAACCATCTCCGCCAGAGCCTTCTGAGGTTTGTGATAGCCCGCTTTGCAGTCCGGTGTTTGAATGGGTTCCGGCATACGAGCAGCGCAGCGGTGTTCCGAGGTTCCCACAACTTCCGCCCCAAAGAGCAAAATCGTAGTCGGCACTGGTCACAATCGTAAAAGCAACCGTTCCGCTCGTGACCGCCTGGAAATAATACCAGGACGACTGGTTTTCACCAAAAAGGCAGCCTTCATTTGACGAAGTGAGTTCCTGTGTTCCGTAACCGCTTGCATTCCCACTGAACGAAGCTGTATTACAGACTTGCGTCGCACTCGGACAATCCGTCGGAGGAACCGGCGCCGATCCCTGCTTTACGCAGATCATTCCCGACGTGGCATTGTTATTCGCATTGTTTGTTCGCATGATCGCGATATAATACGTTTGGCCAACCGTTGTGCTGATCGTTACTGTTTCATTGACGTTATTACCGTTGTCAGAACAGGCGATCGCCGTACCGCCACAGGAACTGTAAACGGCAAGTAAGGGATCCGGCCCGCCCAGGTCGTCCGTGATATGGATGGACGTAATGGCGGATGTAGCCACGAATTTAAAAAATCCGTCGCGGTAATTCGGTCCGCAGGATGTAGCCGGTAATTCGGCTCCCCAGGTTCCGGGTAAGGAATAATTCGTATAAGAGCAACTGGAATTGGACGTTAGCGTGGGTGCGCCCGAACACAGGTCCGACTGAGCAAAGGACGCGGCAGGCGCAGCAACCAGCAGTGCAACTGACAAAAGTTTTTTAATGGGATTCATCCGTAGCATGTATTTCGTTTTCCGTACGCTCGAAAAACACAAGTTGATAATCATAGTCACTCAGCAATTCCTGGAGGTCGCCTTGCTCCAGTTTCAGAGAAGAAACCACGGTAAAACGACCGGTTTCATCGTTGAATCCCGGTGAAAACCGTAAAGGTTCACCTTCCGGGTTGTAAGCCTTCCGAAAAATAGAGATCAGCGGTTTGGCGATCGAATAGGTTTCGACGTGTTCTACTTTAAACACATACGTGTATTCCTGTGCACGGCAAAAAAATGCAGAAAGCAGTAGGAACGTCAGAAGCGTTAAACTTTTCATAGCAGATAGAGTTCTCAGTGTTACGTTTATGTAAGGACGTAAAAATAGCGTTAAAAGTATCACGAAATGATCAAGAGACTCAAAAATTTGAACGAAATCGCATTTTTGTTTAACATTGACCGCGTCCCAAAGGGCCTTAAACGCTTAAAACCTGAACAAAAAATCAGTAGTTGTAATGAACGATCACTTCCGTGGCTCCTTTGCCGTATTCCCGAAAATCGGCGTCGTAATATTCAACATGTTCGCGTTTTGAAAGAAATAATCGAATGTCTTCCTTCAGCACACCTTCCCCGACCCCGTGAATGACGACGAGTTTACGCACCTGTTTCTTACAGGCTTTGTTGAAAAAAGTACGGAATTCATTCATCTGTTTCTGAAGGATTTGGTAGTTGCTCATAGACGCATGTGAGTCCAGGAGTTCTTCGATGTGCAGGTCGATTTCCCAGACTTCTTCCGGTTTTCGTCTTCCGGTGCGCGTTTCATGCCGAATGGTGTGCAGGTTACCAGAAAGTGTTTCATCCTCTGTCAGTTCCAGTTCGGTATCGTCGTCAAAGCCATAATCCTCTTTTTCAATACGCGCCACCTCATTTTCGCGAAAAGGCCGTTCAAACCCGGTTTCGTCTTCGATCCACAGGTTCTTTTTTTCATCGATGCGGCGAATAAGGCCACCTCCGCGTTCATATAAAAAACTGACCCGTTGTCCAACATTAAATTTCATCGAAGTACCATTGAAGATCGAGGTTGAAAAAAAGCCAAACCGGCAATACGAGCGCAGCGATCCAGAGCAGGACGACAACGATCCTGAAAAAAACAGATGCATCCCGGTTGAGTGGAGCAACCAGCAGGTTATTGACCTGGGAGGCAAGTATCGGGTCACTTTCCTCCGAACTGGCCTGGTCAATGAACATCCGCAAAGCAGGAGTATGGTTCAGAACCACTTCTTTGATCTTACTGAATTCCCGATTTGTCAGGCGTTTGTAAGGCTTTACAAAATTAACTTCGTTCTCCGAGAGATCACGGTGCATCTGGTGGCTCTTTTGCAGTGACCGCACGCGGAAACCGAGCAGGAAACCGAATACAATGGTGATCCAGGAATCGAAATACCAACCCAGACCGATCATCAGCAAGGATGATATGAAGGAAAGTATTAGCTGGAACAGTTCCTGGTTGCCGCGAATCAGTAGTTTTAACAGTTGCGAACCGTCCAGCGGGTCGAGCGGGATCAGGTTAAGCATGTTGATAAATAAAAACAGGAGGCCGAGGGAAACAAGTTCGGAAAGCTGCCAGGCCGTACCCGCGAACAACAAAGCCGTTCCGATCAATATCCCGGGAAACGGACCGGCCATAATCACCATAAAACTTTGCTTCTGGCGGTATTTTTCCTTTTTGCCATGTACAAATGCTCCCATGAACGGCACAAACAGCATGCGCACATTGCGGTAACCGAAAAATTTCATCAATAAAAAATGCCCCAGTTCGTGTATGAGCAACACCACGATCAGGAACAGCACAAAATTGAGCGAGCCTTCAAAAAACAGGACAAAAGCAAGTACAAAAAGTGTAATTGAAAAGATCGTGATCGAAAGACCACCTTTCGGTTTTTGCTCTGCCAGTTCAGGCTTCGGTGGATAAAAATCAAATTCTTCCATAAAAAACAGTCAGAACTAAAGATACGAAAATTTATCCAAACAAAAACGATTCCGTTTGTCGGAAAGTGCAAAAGTTAACAGTTGTAAGCTTATTTTTTTGAGAAAGACGCGAAGTCCTTTGCGAAGTAGGTCAGAATTCCGTCGGCTCCGGCCCTGCGCATGCTCAGCAACAACTCTCCGACCGCCAGTTCGTAGTTCAGCCATCCTTTTTCGGCAGCCGCGTATACCATGGCGCATTCTCCGCTGACATTGTAAGCCGTAACCGGAATCGTAAAATGCTCTTTTAAAATGTGGATAATATCCAGGTAAGCCAGCGCGGGTTTCACCATCAGCATATCCGCTCCTTCGGCAAAATCGAGTTCGGCCTCGAGCAATGCTTCCCGTTTGTTGGCCGGATTCATCTGGTAAGTCTTCTTATCCCCGTGTTTGGGAGCGCTGTTGAGTGCATCCCGAAACGGACCGTAAAAAGCGCTTGCGTATTTGGCGGTATAAGACATAATACTCACCTCGGTATGCCCTTTTTCATCGAGAGCTTCGCGGATAAATCCCACGCGCCCGTCCATCATGTCCGACGGTCCGATAATATCAACACCTGCCTGGGCTTGTGCAACGGCCATTTTAGCGAGGATCGGAAGTGTTTCATCGTTTAGGATACGTCCGTTTTCTACCAGTCCGTCGTGCCCGTCCGAAGAATACGGATCCATGGCCACATCACTCATCAGGACGGCTTCCGGGAAGCGTTCTTTCACCGCGCGGATCGCATCGAGGTAAAAATTGTCAGAAGCCCATGCATACGACGCCGTTTTATCTTTTAGGGCTTCGTCCACCGCCGGGAAAAGGTCGAAGGTGTGAATGCCCAGTTCCATGCATTCACCGATTTCTTTGAGCAGCAGATCCTGCGACCACCGGAAATTATTCGGCAGGGAAGAAACGGCTTCTTTTCGCCCCGTTCCGTCCACCAGGAAAAGCGGATAAATAAGGTTTTCGGTACCGAGTTTTGTCTCTTCTACCATGGCGCGGATTGCGGCTGATTTTCGGTTGCGACGGGGACGTATATACATGAATTTCGTTTTCCCGCAAAATTAACAATTCTCCCCTTTTTCGAACAAAACGGGCTTAATTGTGAGGAACAATTTAAAAATTACTATTTTAGCCTCGATAAGATCATTATTTAAGACCAAAGCACATGAAAATTAACTTTATCCGAGTATCCTATCTGGTTGCTTTTCTGTTGATCATGCCTTCCTGTACCGAAGAAAAAGAAGAAAAAAAACCGGAGGTCGAAGAAGAAATTCTGGACGCAAACAGTTCGCTGAACACCAATTTTAACGGAAAAGTATTCAGTATACCCTCACCGCTTCAAACCGCTTTGCTCATCAAGAACCTCAAAGTACCATTTAACGAGTCTCTTCCCAACAGTACCGAAAACGTTGATAAATACACCACGGAATACGAACAGGCGCTCAACCTCGGTATCTATGGAACGGACCTGGGTTATGTTTCTTTGTACGAACAAAACAGTGCATCCCTGAAATACCTGGCTACCGTTGAAAAACTGACGAATAAACTTGGCCTTGAGGGAGCTTTCGACCGGGACTTTATGACGCGGTTCGAGAACAACGCAACAACGGAAGATTCCATGCTCCGCATCGTTTCGGAAGCGTTTCGCAAGGCAGATGATTTCCTGAAGTCTTCCAACCGCAAACCGACTTCCGCACTGATTCTTACCGGTGGCTGGATCGAATCCCTCTATTTTGCCTGTGAACTCAACCGTACCAAACAAAGTGATGCGATCGTGGAACGCATCGGTGAACAGCAACAAACGCTCAACAGCATCATCGAGATCCTCCGGGAATTTAACAACAACGGAAGCAATGATGAACTGATCGCCGACATGGAAGACCTGCAGTTTTACTTCAACGATATTTCGGTAGACTATGAATTCGTGGAACCGAAAACGGACAGTGATAAAAAGCTCACAACCCTCAATCACAAGATCAGTATTCACATTGATACCAACACGTTAAACCAGATTACTTTAAAGATCAATTCAATTCGCGATAAAATAACCGGATAAAAAACTAAACAAATGAAACGACTCATTCTACTTTTCTTTTTGGCTTCGGGAGCCTTCATTACGCCGGCTGTGGCGCAGGACTGCGAAGGATTGGTCAGCGTATGCGAAGGATACCTCAACGGAACATCGGCACCGGGAAATTTTGTGTCGGACGGACAGGTCTATACGGCTTTCCTGGATCGCGAAAAATCCGAATTCAAGACGACCTTTTACGGTGGTTCGACGTATCGCATCGTTGCGACTGCCGGTAAAGAAGATGATTTCGTGATCTTCACGGTGCGTGACATGCAGGGAAACATCATTTTCACAAACCGCGACCACAAAAACTCGACTTACTGGGATTTCAAAGTGAACAAAACCATTCCGGTGACGATCGAGACTGAATTAGACATGGATAAAAAAGTGACGGGCTGTACAGTCATGCTGATTGGCTTTAAGAAGTTCTGACGCACGCACAATCCTCCATAACCGCTATTTATGAGTGAACGAATACTCCGGGCGCTGATGCAGCTATTTGCGATCATCGCAAAAGTTGATGAACTGCCCGATTCGAACGAAGACGAATTAATTGAAAGTACGCAGGGAAAGAAGATCGTGGAATCCTTCCTGCGCTCGGAATTGAACTCTTCACTCGTTAAACAGTACCTCGAACTCTTTGACGAATATCTCAATACGCATCACAGCAGTTCGAAGAAAAAAGACGGACAGCGCAAGCGTACCGCAGTCAATTCGGTTAAAGTATTGCGAATCTGTGCACAGATCAATGAAGAACTGACACAGCGCCAGAAGGTCATTGTACTGATCCGGATTTTTGAATACATCCATGCCAATAACATCCTGAGTGAACAGGAGATCGAATTCGTTTCAACGGTAGCAGAATCTTTCAACATTTCGTCCGAAGAATACGAACTGATCAAAGCATTTCTCGACGGGAGTACACATGAAAAGCAGGATCACGCCGAATTACTGTACATTTCGGCAAAAGATCCCGGTTTCGCACAGGCGCGTTTCATTCGTTCCCCCGAACTGGAAGGAGAGCTCCGGATTTTACGTATCCTGAGCGTAAACACCTTCTTTTTCAGGTATTACGGACATGAAGAGCTGAGCCTGAACGGACAGATCGTAAGCAATCAGCGCACGCATATCTTTAATCAGGGATCAACGGTTCGGACAGCGAAAAGTCAACCGGTGTATTACAGCGACGTAATCGCACATTTCCTCAACGACGGCCACGACATCAGCCTCAATTTTCGGATCGAAGAGGTTGAATATGTGTTCCGAAACGGAAAAAAAGGACTTCACACGATCAATTTCTCGGAAAATGCCGGGAAACTCATTGGAATCATGGGCGGGTCCGGAACGGGAAAAAGTACGTTGCTCAATGTCCTGAACGGGAACTACACACCAACAAAGGGACGTATCACCATCAACGGGATCGATATTCACCGGGAGAAGTCCAGGCTGGAAGGTGTGATCGGCTTTGTGAGCCAGGATGACCTGCTGATCGAGGAACTTACCGTATTCCAGAACCTGTATTACAACGCCAAACTCTGTTTTAACGAGCTTTCGGACGAAGCGATCATTCGCCGGGTGGAAGATATACTGCAGGTGATCGGTCTTTACGAGGTACATGACCTGAAAGTGGGCTCACCCCTTGAAAAAACAATTTCGGGTGGTCAGCGCAAGCGACTCAACATTGCGCTTGAACTCATCCGGGAACCGTCCGTACTTTTCGTGGATGAACCGACCTCCGGACTCTCTTCACGGGATTCGGAAAACATCATGGACCTCCTGAAAGAACTGGCCCTGAAAGGCAAACTCGTTTTCGTGGTCATTCACCAGCCGTCTTCCGATATTTTCAAAATGTTTGATCGCCTGTTCATCCTCGACCAGGGCGGCTATCCGATCTTCAACGGAGACCCGATCGATGCGATCGTATATTTCAAAAAACACGTTCATCACGTCAATGCCGAGGAACGCGAATGTTCACTGTGCGGAAATGTGAACCCGGAGCAGATCTTCAACATCATCGAATCCAAGGTGGTCGACGAATACGGGAACCTCACAGAATACCGGAAAGTGTCCGCCGAAGAATGGAACCAGCGCTACCAGGACGAAATCAGTGTGCCACAGGTGGAACAGATCGACACGCCGCCGCAAAGCAGTACGCGCATCGCGAATCTGTGGACCCAGTTCAGTGTGTTTTTCAAGCGCGATATCCTGAGTAAACTCGCGAATCGCCAGTACATGATGGTGAACCTGCTCGAAGCCCCGGTACTTGCGCTGATACTCGCCTACTTCGTAAAGTATTATCGCGCGGGGAGCGGTGAATATTCATTCTACATGAATGAGAACATCCCGCAGTACATCTTCATCGCCGTGGTGGTTTCTTTATTTCTCGGGCTCACGGTAGCAGCCGAGGAGATCATCAAGGACAAAAAGATCCTGAAACGCGAATCCTTTCTGAACCTTTCGCGCGGAAGTTACCTGGTTTCCAAGATTCTGATCATGTTCCTGATATCAGCGATCCAGACGCTTTCATTTACGCTGATCGGAAACTGGATACTGGAAATTCGGGAAATGTGGTGGGAATACTGGCTTATCCTCTTTACCACTTCGTGCTGTGCAAACCTGATCGGGCTGAATATTTCGTCCGCTTTCAACTCTGCCAAGGTTATTTACATTATCGTTCCCTTGCTGATCATCCCGCAATTGCTTTTCAGTGGCGTCATCGTAAAATTCGACAAACTCAACCCGGTTTTCGGGACACGAAATGAAGTACCGTGGATCGGGAACAGCATGATTACGCGCTGGGCATACGAAGCACTCACCGTGGTTCAGGCCAAGCAGAACGAATTTGAAAAACAATTCTTCGACCTTCATGAGAAACGCAGCCAGGCTGCCTGGAAGCGCGATTACTGGATGCCGGAAGTGAAAAGCGCACTTTCCCGCCTTCAGGATAATTCCCTGACCCGAAGTGAATTTGAAAGTGCCCGTACGATCGCGGTAAACGAGCTTCAAAAAGAAGAGGACTACTGGGGAAATATGTCCTGCAAAAATTGCACGAATACACTTTCGACACTGAATTACGGCCAAGCCATCCCCAAAGCGACCAGAAAGGAGATCGGACTGTTTCTCGAACGCGCAAAGAAGCAATACAACAAGTTTTTCAATGATGCGTCCAACGCTATTGACGCGGAGATCCGCAGGATGGGTTCGGAGATGTATCAGCTGAAGCGCAATGCCTTTCAAAATGAAAGTTTGTACAACCTGGTCACACAGCGTAACGAAGTGAACAAAATCCTCGAAGTCAATGGCGAACTGATCCAAAAGGACGACCCCATTTACCTCGAACCGAAGAACAGGCGTTTTTTGGATGCGCATTTTTATGCTCCGGCCAAATACTTCATGGGGAAACGTTTTACGACCTTCCTGGCCAATACGATCGTAATCTGGCTTTTTACGATCTTTTTCAGCATTACACTATACTATGACTGGCTGCGTAAACTGTTGCAGTTCGGTACTCGTTTCCGTCGGGTCTGGAAATAAAAAAACCGCTTTTCCGGGGAAAAACGGTTTTACTTGTTTTTTCAAATTTCCAGGGGAAGTATCAAAACGCGGACAAATTAGAGCATTCCATTTATAAAATCGATTACCCGTGCTTGCATATAAATCTGCGAGCCTCTTTGTATTCCTTTTTACGCGCTTTCAGGTTCTCTTTTTCCATGTCTTCGTATTCCGTGCCTTTTACACTTTGATCCATAGACAGTTTGATGGTGCGGTCGCACATCCCCACGCGATAGCCGTCATCGCCGGCATTTACGAACATGAACCACTCTTCGCCTAACTCTACATGAAGTCCGCAGGAAGCTGAACTCGAAGAAGTCCGCACTTCGATCCGCTCACCTTTTTTCACATTTTTAAATGCTTTGCTTACTTCGATCGTGATGGTAGTTGTATAGGTTTGTTTGTCTTCGGCAACGCGTACGACCTTCCCCGTAAAAATCGCAGCGGCGTTCGTTAACTCTTCCTGTGTCAGGGGTCCGTTTGGCATACAGCGGCAGGCCAACGCACCACCGGCACTAACCAGGTTGATGAACAAAATACTCAGTATAAGGGTTACATTTTTCATAATTGGAATTTTTACTGAATTAAATCAAGAAACATTCCAAAAATAACAGAAAAGACGGAATTGGAGGCATGCAGTCCCGAACGGAAGGGTTCGAAGAATAAATTAACGGGAATTTATCCTGCTATCCTGCCAAAACCATTATTTTTGAAACGGATTTTTAATTTTATATTTCATTCAGGAAATGAGTAACATCGCTTTAGGAAATCACATTCTTGTAGAATTTATGAACTGCGACCCGCACATTATGAACGACGTGGCCGCAATTGAACGGGACATGGTAGCAGCGGCCCAACAGGCCGGAGCAACTGTCATTAACTCGACTTTTCACCATTTTTCGCCCTGGGGCGTGTCCGGTGTGGTCGTCATACAGGAAAGTCACCTGGCTATTCATACCTGGCCGGAATACGGTTATGCTGCGGTGGATCTCTTTACCTGCGGAGACATGGATGCGTGGATCTCCTTCGATCACCTGAAAGACTGTTTCAAATCCAAATCGTATTCGGCAATCGAATGCCGCCGCGGATCGGTAAACCTGCTTACTCGCAACGATTTCGACATGACCACGATGCGTCAGAAAGCTTCGGACTGGAAAAACCCGGATTTCTTTACACGCAACGTCTGGTTTACGGATAAGGACGAAAACCAGGCGCTCTCGCTCCGATTTACCGGAGAAGTATTCTATGATGTACAGTCCCCCTACCAACGCGTTCGCATTCTCGAAAGCTACAAATACGGGAAAATGCTGGCGCTCGACGATATGGTCATGACTACCATTGAAGACGAATTCCACTACCATGAAATGATCGCTCACCCGGCCATGTTTACACACAAAGACCCCAAAAAGGTTCTCGTGATCGGTGGTGGCGACGGCGGAACGGTTCGCGAACTGCTTCGGCACGAAGGTTTGGAACACGTAACCATGGTGGAAATTGACGGAGAAGTTATCAAAGCCTGTCGCGAGCACCTGCCGGAAATTGCCGCTTCCTTCGAACACCCGAAACTGAACCTGCTCGTGGAAGACGGGATCGCGTTTGTGAAAAATGCAACCGATGAAGCCTACGACATCGTGATCGTTGACGGCTCCGACCCCGTGGGACCGGCTGAAGGACTGTTTTCAGAAACATTCTACCGAGACTGTCATCGCATTCTCAAACCGGGTGGGATTCTGCTCACGCAAGGCGAATCGCCGAAATTTAATGAAAAAGCATTCTCCGAACTGAACTTTACCCTCCAGGATATTTTCGGAGTCGGCAACACACCGGTCTCACTCTTTTTCGTACCGACCTATCCGTCCGGAATGTGGAGTTTCCAGTACGGGCTCAAAGGATCTCCGGATCCGAAAAATATCAGTAACGACGAAGAGATCGACGCTTTCGTGGAAGAACAGGGCTTGCGCTATTACAACGCAGATGTTCACCGCGGAAGTTTTGCAACACCGAATTTTGTCAAAAGCCTTATCACGCGTAAATGAGCGACTTTGATCCGAATGGCGTGGGAATAGCCAACGGGAATCTTTTTGGTTTCCCCGTCAGTGAAACAGAGGCAGATATTATTGTAGTTCCGGTTCCATGGGATGCCACGGCGTCCTATGGAAAAGGGACGAGCAAAGGCCCCGATGCCATTCTCGAGGCGTCCACTCAACTGGATTTTTACCACCCGGAACTTTCGGACGCCTATAAAACTAAAGTGTATATGTCTCCCGTGTCACGCGAGTGGCAGGATATCAACGACGAACTGTGTACCCGCGGAACCGAATACATTCGTTTTCTTGAAGAAGGAGGAAAAGTCGGTGACAATGCGGCGCACATGCAACTGCTCGAAGATATGCGGGAAGCACAACAGGCCCTTCGCGATAATTTATTCGAACGCAGCCGGGAAATTCTTCGAAAAGGCGCAACCCCTGCCGTACTCGGGGGCGAACACTCCACGCCTTTCGGCCTGATCCGTGCGCTTGACGAACATTACGCTAATTTCGGAATTTTACAGATCGATGCACATGCCGATCTTCGCAATGCGTACGAAGGATTCGAACAGTCGCATGCGAGCATCATGTACAATGTGCTCGAACACTGCCCGAACCTCGTCAAACTCGTTCAGGTTGGCATCCGTGACATTGCGCAATCGGAAGTGGACATCATCGAATCCAATGCCGACCGTATCAATACGTTTTTCGACTGGCACCTCAAACAGTCACAATTTGAAGGTAAAACCTGGGCAAAACAGGTACAGGAGATCATTTCCTGCCTTCCGCATCATGTTTACATTTCCTTTGATATTGACGGATTATGCCCGGAACTCTGCCCGAACACCGGTACTCCCGTGGTCGGAGGCTTTTCGCTCCAGGAGATCACCTACCTGTTCTTCGAGCTTGTAAGAAGCGGCCGCGAGATCATCGGTTTTGACCTGAATGAAGTTGCACCGGGAGAAAGCGGCGACTGGGATGCCAATGTGGGTGCCAGGGCCTTGTGGAACCTCGTATGTGCTACCGAAAAAAGTCGTCGATTGCACCGGACTAAAAAATAAAAGGCCTTTGTTTCCGGGGTAAATTTTTGTTTATCTTTATTCCGACAGAAAAACAACGCTGCTGTGAGAATGCATAAACTGCTTATCCTCTTCATCTTTGCCTTCCTTTCACTCTGCGTGCAGGCTCAGAATTACTGGCTTGGCGGACGCATTCCGTCCAGGTACTTCAGCGATAAGGATTTCGGAACATCTCCGCAGATCTTAACGGGCGACCAGGGAACCGGGGGAATGGTATTCTTCGGAAATAACCAGCAGATCATCGGGTTTAACGGCACGGACTGGTTCAAAGTCGGTATAGAGCGTCAGCAACTCGCCCCGGAACAATATACGATCGTTCGCAATTCGGTGGTACAATGTATTCGCACCGCGTCCAATGGCATCACCTACGTCGGACGGGATAACAATTTCGGGAAAATTGCCTACTCCGATTCGGGTTTCATCCGCTACATTCCACTTCATACGGGCAACGCTAAAAATAACTTCGGACTCGTGCGCGATTTGTACGAAACCAAAGCGGGAACGGTACTTGTACTCGCACAACACGGGATCTTCCGCATTAAAAAAGAAAAAACGGAAGTGCTCTCCTACCCGCTTCGTTCCGCAGAAAATTACGTGCTTTCCGGCAGTGTGCGCACTGAAAAAGGTGTCATTATCATTCTGAAAGCCAAAAAAACGGCCGGGAATGATTTTATCAGTTTCTATTACGAGAACGCGTCCGGCACTATACGCCAGCTTGACCTGCCCGGACACATCAATTTACAAAATCCGCGCGGCAGTGTGGTCATCGGCTCAAAAACATACATTTTCGGACTAAATCACAAGATCTATACACTTTCTGAAAACGGCGATACGCTCACCTGGAATGAAGCCGAAACTTCACTTTTCCCGGAACTGTCAGATTATACGGTGCTTTCCGTAGCGCGCAAGGATAAGTATATTTTTATCGGGACGGATGCTCACGGACTGCTTGTCTTAAATGAGAAAGGTGAAATTCTTCGTCACTTCGACCTCGAGGACGGCTTACAGAACATGACCGTCAACAGCTTATTCCATGATTCCGAAAACAACCTGTGGCTTTGCCTGGACAACGGCATTCACTTCATTGAACTTTCGAGTCCGGTATCTGCCTACGAAAAAGATAAAGGCATCACAGCGAACGTGCAATCGCTGGCCATGTATAAAAAACACATTCTTGCAGCTACCACCACAGACCTGGCGATCAGCACAACGGACGGTGAAAATCGTTATTTCAAAAACACACCGGTGTTCGGTGAGGCGCTTTTCCACATTAAAAGCTTCAACACCTCGCTCGGAATACGCTACCTGGTGGTCGGATATAACGGTGTATACGAATATTTCCCCGAAACAAATACACGCAAACTGATTACGGCCGCATACGGCTGGAAACTGTTTCAGTCTCCCCGCAACCCGGATGTTATTTACCTGGGGCTGGACAGCGGCCTCGGCGAGATTCGCGTAAGCGCCAAAGGCTTCGAGTACCGCGAATTGCTTACCGGCATGGGCGGAGATGTGATCCAGATAACCGGAGATAAAAAGTACCTCTATTTCGGTGTACATTCGAAAGGCGTATGCATTTATGACCTGGATACCGGCGAATCCAGGATTGTGGCGCTCGGAAGCGGCCACGGATCAAAATCGTATTATTACTGCGAACTTTTCAACGGAAAATTATTCGTGGGATGCATCTCGGGAATTTATACACTCAACGAGGGTCGTACCAAACTGGAACCGTTTGAAGCGGTAAACGGCCATTTTCAGGGTGGCGAGGATTTCCAGATCCACAGGCTGGTCAACGAAAACAACAAACGTCTCTGGATTATTTTTCACGATTCCCAGGACGCGCAATCCTATAAAGAAACGGGATATCTCGAAAACGGGCAAAGTGGTTACACCTGGACCAGCTGGCCATTTGTCGGGCTTCGACAGGCCGGTATTTCCAATGACCTGTTTTTTACGGGAGAAGGCGAGATTCTCTTTGCAGGCCTGAACGGCGTGTATGTGTATCGGAAAGACCACCAACTTTCGCCGTCACGAACGTTCCCGGTATTGATCGACGCCATCCAGGTAAACGGCAAAACGATCTGCGGTAATCCGGAGTTCGCACCGAAGATCGGCGATATTCCGTATAAAAATAACTCGTTAAAAGTCATTTTTCATGCAGCCACCTTCAACGGCAGCGGCAGGGTCGAATACGCTTACAAGCTCAGCGGCTTTACCGAAGACTGGTCCGAATATTCCGAAGTCAATTACGCCAGTTTTCCGAAATTACCCGAAGGAAACTATCAACTGTCCGTCCGTGCCCGGAATATATACGGTTTCGTGAGCGAGGTCAGCGTTATGGATTTTACCATACTTCCGCCCTGGTATCGCACGTGGTGGGCCTACACGCTTTACGCGATCGTTCTGATTATCCTCGTGTACCTGATCATCCGGATCAGTACGCAGCGTATCATCCACCAAAATACGCGACTGGAGGCAGTCGTGCTTGAACGCACCCGTGAGATCGCAGAGCAAAACACACTTCTGGAACGTCAAAAATCGGAGATAACTCTGAAGTCCAATGACATACTGGACAGCATTAAATACGCAAAGCGAATCCAGGATACGATCCTTCCTTCCGAATCCCGACTCAGCGAACTTTTCAGAGAACACTTCGTATTTTACCGTCCGAAGGACATCGTTTCGGGGGATTTTTACTGGGCACGCGAAGCCGACGGCCTGCGGTATTTCTCTGCTGTCGACTGTACGGGACACGGTGTTCCGGGTTCGCTTGTGAGCATTGTGGGGAACAACGGACTGTTAAGAGCCGTCAATGAATTCGGCGTCCGGGAACCCAAAGACATCCTCGATAAATTGCGGGAGATCGTGGTGGATGCCTTTCGTTCACAGGGACAGGCGGAAGTTAAGGACGGCATGGACATCGCGCTGTGTTGCATCGATCCAAAAACGAATAAACTCACGTATGCTGGGGCCAACAACGAATGTGTGATCATTCGCGCCGGCGAGATCTTCGAACTTTCTCCCGACAAACAGCCTATTGGCCAGTTTACGCATCATAAACCCTTTCGGCAGCAGGAATTCGACCTCGAAAGCGGCGACTGCATCTACCTGTTCACGGACGGGTACGTGGATCAGTTCGGTGGAGAAAAAGAGAAAAAATACAAAAGCCGCTCGTTCAAAAACATGCTGATCCGTATTTCACACTTACCGATGTCCGAACAATACGCATTCATTCAACGCGAATTCGATTCCTGGAAAGGAGAACTGGAACAGGTGGACGATGTGTGCGTATTCGGTGTAAAAATTTAGATCATGATCCGAAAAATTGCAGCTATTCTTTTCGTTTTAAACCTGGCGGCACTGATCCCGCTGGGATGGCTCTTTCTGCGTTCGGAAAGCTTTTCATTTTTCAAAACGGAACTGTTGCTGATCTGTGTCGCAACCCTTTTCACAACGTTTGGAATGTGGATCTTTCAGCGGGAAGCCCGACGCTTTCAACCCATTCACTTTTTTTGTGGCATAGCGCTCATCATCGCTCACATTTACGTGATCGGGAACGCGGGTGCGTTCGTTTCAGCAGGCCCATTACTATTTGCCATTTCGTTCGCCTACCTGGGTTTTGCACTGGACGCCTTCGTGAATCGCCGGATTCGCTCTTCGCTGTTATTTTATTTCTTTAAGTCACTGCTGGCACTCGAATGTGCATTTTTCATATTCAGGCCGGAGTTGCCAGTGTATTACATGCTCGCAGCGATCGTACTTTTAATCATCAGTATTTTTACCGTAACGGTATCCTTTCTTCCGGCGGATCAGTCGACATAAGTTCCGAAACCGCTCAGCCGCTTCAGCCAGTAATCGGATTTTTCGATCTCGGTGATGATGATTCCCTTACTCGAACTCGCATGGATCATGACGAGTGGTTCTCCGGCTTCCGAAATGATGATGCCCACGTGGGAAATTCCGCGTCCGTTATTGAAGAAAACGAGGTCGCCCTTCTGCACTTTATTTTGACGCACTTTTCGCGCTCCGTCGTACTGATCGGAAGCCCTGCGCGGCAGTTCCCGTTTGAATTCGTTCATCACGTAACAGGTAAAACCGCTGCAATCAAAGCCATTCGGCGTATTTCCCGCCCACACGTAAGGTACGCCGAGCTGTTTCATGGCAAACGCAATCATTTCATCCCGTTCACTGGCATAGATCGTTTTAACCTTCTCTTTTTCCTTGTATTCGGCAAGTTCGTCCTGCTTTACTTCTCCCTGCAAGTCAATATTCGGGACATTCTCAAAGAGGTCTGTCAGCACTTCCTGTAACGCTTCGAACTCCTGCCGTTCTCCCCTGCGTTTGAGGTCTTCCGCGCGGCTGAAAAGATCCTGCTTCAAAATGGAAACCTCGTAAAGGTGCGCATTGAAAATTTTCAGGCCGTCCGGCGACTGCTTGATCTTCGTAAACAACGCTGCCGCTTCTTTATAGGCATCTGTATGTCTTTTAAACCAGTGTGAATTCTCCGCCAGCTGAAACAGACTGAGGCTTTTGTAAAACAGCGGGATCTTCGAAAAATCATAATCCGGTTTGTCCAGTAAGCGGTTTGCGCGACGATAGACCATTTTATAATGTCCCTGCGCATAGAGCATTTCCAGTTTATCAAATTCCGGAACCTGTGCATGAGCTTCGGAAACTGCGAGCAAACAGGCGAACACCGGTATCAGGAGCAATCGTTTCATGACGTGAGGTTTCAAAACGAAATAACGAAGAAAAGCCGTGTTGTTTTCACGCCGATCCGGCTTTTCGTTCACAAAGTCCTGTTTATTACTTCGGGGCAGGCTATTATTAAAATATACGGGTGCCCGATTGCGTTTGTAAACATTATCATTATCTTTAAAAGTCCGTATATCCCCGGATATACTCAAAACAAACTTTATGAAAAAGCTATTTTGCCTCCTTTTGGCTCTGACCTCCTTACCACTTATTTCTTTCTCGCAGGAAGAAAACTCTCCTTTCGCACTCTCCCAGAAAATGGCGGAGATCCTTATTTACATCGACAAACAATACGTCGACGATGTCGATAATAACGAACTGGCCAATGAAGCCATTACGCGCATGCTCGAAAAACTCGATCCGCACTCGGTATACATTCCCAAAGAAGAAGTGGACGATGCCAATCAGCGTATCGACGGTAGTTTTGTAGGGATCGGAATCCGTTTTCAGATCCTGAAAGATACCCTCATGGTCGTGGCCACGATTCCCGGCGGACCTTCGGAAAAAGTCGGTTTGCTTCCGGGCGATAAAATTATTAGCGTTGAAGGCATTCAAGTAGCCGGTGTCGGCCTGAAGAACAGCGATGTACGCGAAAAACTCATGGGAGAACTCGGCACGAAAGTAAAAGTGGAAGTAAAACGCTCCGCATCCCGCAAACCGCTTGATTTTGTAATTACACGCGACCACATCCCCCTCAACTCCGTGGATGCCAGTTATATGATCACTCCGACCATCGGATACATCAAGCTCAACAGCTTTTCGCGCTCCACAACCGAAGAACTCGAAAAAAGCATTCGCGAATTAAAGAAACAGGGAATGCGCGATCTCATTTTCGACCTGCAGGGAAATGGCGGCGGACTACTGGACCAGGCTCAAAAAGTAGCGGATCAGTTCCTTTCCGGCGACAAGCTCATCGTTTATTCCGAAGGAAAGCACCAGCCACGCCTCGAACTGCATGCCGGAGACCGATCCATGTTTGAAAAAGGCCGGCTGATCATTCTGACCGATGAATACACGGCATCCGCCAGCGAGATCGTTTCCGGGGCCGTACAGGACTGGGACCGCGGTATGATCGTGGGACGTCGCACCTTCGGAAAAGGACTCGTACAGCGCCCGATCGACCTGACAGACGGCTCGCAGATCAGGCTGACCATCGCGCGTTATTATACTCCGGCGGGACGATTTATCCAGAAACCTTACGACAATGTAGACGATTACCGGAACGACCTGCTCAACCGCTACGAACACGGTGAGTTTACTTCGCGCGACTCTATCCGGCTTCCCGATTCACTGAAAGAGCAAACCCTTGTTACCAAACGGACTGTTTACAGCGGTGGCGGTATCATGCCGGATGTATTTGTTCCGCTCGATACCCTCGAGTACAGTGATTATTACCGTGCCGTTTCGAGAAATGGTTCACTCAACGCCTTTGCGCTCGAATATGTCGAAAAGCATCGCGATGATATCCGTGAAAAATATTCGGATTTCGACGGCTATCTTAAAAACTTCGAGGTTAACAAAAAAATACTGGATGATTTCGTTGCTTATGTCAAAAAGGAACATCCTGACACCGAATTCAGCGAGAAGGACCTCAAGACCAGTGAGCGACTGATCAAATTACGCATCAAAGCCAATATCGCTCAGGACGTCTGGGGATATAACGAGTTCTTCCGGATTTACAACGAATCCAACGAAGTGCTTGAAAAAGCAATCGAGATACTTGAAAACGGAACATATAACAAACAAAAATTAGCACAAGCGGAATGAAAAAGATCGCAATTACCGCCACCCTTTTCATGGCACTGGCGGCGTGTCAGTCAGAAAAAACGAATAAAGAGTACAGCGGGGGAAGTATGATCGAAGCAGAAGGCCAGTCCGAGGCGGAGATCCGTGAAAACCTCAAACAGTTCGAAATTGAAGAGCGCGAACGCCTGGAACGGGAAAAGCGCAACGTAACTTCACTTAAATATGATCGCCTGGAACACGATTTCGGCGACGTGAAGTCCGGAACGGATAATAAAACGACTTTTAAAGTAACCAATACCGGCGACATGCCCCTGATCATTTCGGATGTGAAAGCAAGCTGTGGCTGCACCACCCCGAAAAAACCCCAGGGACCTATCGAACCCGGAGGAAGTGACGTGATCGAAGTGAATTTTCACCCGAACCCGGGGCAGGGAATCGTTACAAAAACAGTGACCGTAACGGCCAATACCAACCCGAAAATTACGGAACTAAAGATTAAGGCAAAGGTACTGGATTAAGCACTGTCCTTTTTGCGCAGTCGCTTATTAACGAAGTTTGTAACAAGCCGAATGGTCTCCGGTTCGAGTCGAAACAGGAAGATCGGACCAACGAATAACAGGAGGAAAACGGTCGTTTTAAATGCTGCGGACAGGATAATATTATCCGAAATCGACGGCAGCACTTCAAACAACAGCACGTTTGCACCAAAAAGCAGGATCACCTTCACCTGTAACCAGTTGAAAGGGTGAATGCGGTAGCTGAACAGCACAAACAGAACGCGTGCGGCATTGTACAGTACCAGTGCGATCGACGTGGAAATAGCGGCCCCGGTTATTCCGTAAGGTGGTATCAACAGGTAATTCAATACGATCACCATTGTCAGTAAGAACACAGTAAAAAGAACGTCGTACCTGTACTTGCGTGACATCACGAGAATTCCGCCGTTCAATCCGCAGTAAAAGTCGACCAGGCGTCCGCACATCAGGAAAAGGAACACCGGGATTCCCAGTGAATACTGCTCGGGAAGTACAGAAAACACTTCGCTTCGGTTGATCCAGACGAGCATGAACATCACAATCCCGAGAAACAGGGAAACGGAACTCACCTGCGTGTACAGTTTCTGCATTTTATCGTTCGCCCGTTCCTTCCAGTAATCCGAAACGAGCGGTGAACTTACACGGACAATAGACCGGTAAGGTATCTGCAACGCGCTTGTGAGGTAAACCACCGTCGTGTAGATCCCCGTTTCAAACAGTCCCAGCATACTGGCGATCATGAGCGTATCGATCGTAACGACCAACATGGCGCCGATTGAGTTCATGTAGCTGAAGGAAGTGTAATAAAAAATAATCTTCCGAAAACGGCTTCCGATCGCAATGGACCGAAAATTCAGGTTTAACTCGCCGATTTTAGCGGTATAAATGATGAGAACTACGGCCGGTATCAGGTAAATGACACAATGCAGCAACAGGAACGTGTGGAAGGATATCCATTGAAATCCAAGTGCGGCAATATCCGCTGTTACCAGGAAACGCAAGAGGAAATCATTCACAAAGACCGGGACCACATTCCGGTACAGACTGCGCAGGTAACTGTCAAAAAGCAGGAAGAACACACTTGCGATACCCAGCGGAATGATTAGGTAATAGTAATCGACGAATTCTTCCGAACGATCCTGGTAAAACGAAATGATGTACTCCCTGAAAAGTACGGCTATCAGCGTGAATACGACCACGCCGGCCAGCACAATAAGCAATAAAAAGGGCAAAAAGCCGCTATTTTGCCGTTCACGATTCCTGAAAAAGGGAAAAAACTTCCAGACCGTATTGATACTTCCGAGATTTGCCAGTTGGGCGAACATCAGCCCCACTCCTACCACCAGGTTGGTCAGCCCGACCTGATCGGTCGTCATGTACCATGCAAAAAGCAGACCTTTGTTCAGGTAGCCCAATAAAAGCCCGGCATAAGAAATACCGGCCATACGGATCGCATCTTTTTGGACAATGCCCATTCGGTACATTTTGGAATCGGCAACAAATGTAGTAAATCGCTGCAAGCCCTCTTCAGAAAGCAGCATTGAAAATTGCCGGAAGCACCTCCCAAAACGCGAATAAGATTAACTTTGTTGCGCAACAGGTCCGAGAGTTAATGGAAAAAGTACTGATCATTACATATTACTGGCCTCCGGCAGCCGGTGCCGGGGTACACCGATGGCTTAGGATGAGTCGTTTTTTTGCAGAAAACGGTTACGAACCGGTTATTTACTGCCCTCAAGATGCTGCCTGGCCACACGTCGATCCGGAATTAAACGATCAGGTACCCGCACAAATAGAAGTTATACGAAGGCCGATTTTCGAGCCTGCAAAGTTTCTCAACAGTAAGATCAATCCCAACAAAGGTTCGGGTTTCACATATTCTAAAAAGCAAAGTTTCTTACAGAAACTGATTATCAGCTTACGCGGCAATTTTTTCATCCCGGATGCGCGGATGTTCTGGATACGCCCCAGTACGCGCTTTTTAAAAAACTATTTGCGCGAACATCCGGAGATAAAAGCAGTTATTTCAACCGGTCCGCCCCATAGCATGCACGTCATTGCGCGAAATCTAAAAAGAAAGCTGAACATTCCCTGGATAGCCGACTTTCGGGACCCATGGACCGGAATAGATTTCTATAAGGAACTGAACATTGGAGAATTAGCCGATAAGCGGCAAAAAAAACTTGAACATTCGGTTCTTACGGAAGCGGACCGCGTGGTAACAGTCAGTGAAAATTGTGCGAAAGAACTAAGCGAAATCTCCGGGCGCGAAGTCGATGTGATCACCAACGGTTTTATATTCGATATTCAGCATGATCCGGACACGGACAAAACCTTCAGCATTGCTCATTTCGGGTCACTCCCTACTTCACGTAACCCGGAAGTGCTCTGGCGTACTTTGGGAAAACTCGTGAAACAGAACTCCGATTTTGCGAAATCGCTTTGTATAAAACTATACGGAACTGTGGATCAGGGCGTATTGACGAGCATTGAAAAGGAAGAACTGACATCTTATGTCCAATTACACAGTACGGTACCACACGCACAAAGCCTGCAACTTCAGGGTAAGGCTCAACAGTTATTACTGGTAGTAAATAATTCAGGGAATACAGCGGGAACTTTAACGGGAAAAATTTTTGAATACCTTAATTCCGGTCGCCCTATCCTGGCCATCGGTCCTTCGGGAGGAAATCTTGAAAAACTGATTCGTCAGACTGATTCGGGTACGTTTACCGGATATTCTGACGACCGCTCACTGGAGAAGATTCTTCTTGAAAATTATGCGCTTTACCTTAAAGGAGCCCTTCGTGCAGAACCCAAAAACCTTGACGCATTTTCGTCAGAAGCTCTGGCTAAGAGGTATTGTAAACTGGTTGAGGACATTCTAAATAAAGACTAATTAATAACGAAAGACCTCATTTCGAAAAGAAAAGAGGTACATTTGAATAAATTTTTTTGAATTGTGGACAAGAAAAATATAGAGGATTTTTACGATGATTTCGTAAGCGCGCAACAAAAAACAGGTGTTTCCATTCGTCATCGTCTTATATTTAAAAAACTGCGCAAACTTGGTCTGAAAAAGAATTCTTCGGTTCTCGAGATCGGATGCGGGATCGGTACTGTCAGCGGACTGATCATTGATGCAATCCCTCAGGGTACTTTTTTAGGTTGCGATATATCACCCGAAAGTATCCGCTTTGCAAATGAAAGATACCCGCAAAAAAACGCCGAATTCATCGTCACTGACATGTCCGATTTTCAGCGTTCTTCCACCTACGATTTTGTGGTTTTCCCGGATGTCCTCGAACACATCCCGGTAGATCAGCATGCACGGTTATTTAAGAACGTGGCGTCTGTTTGCCATGAAAACAGCCAGGTACTGATAAATATTCCGGAACCGAAGGCACTGGATTACTACCGGAGAAATAAGCCTGAAGTGCTGCAAATCATTGATCAGTCGTTATCCATGCAGGATTTGTTGAATGATACTTATTCTGCCGGGTTCCGTGTGGAAAGTATCGAACCGTATTCAATTCATACGGATGCTCCGAATTACCTCAGTATTGTGCTCAACCGCAAAAACACCTTGCAAACGATTCGTGTAAAAGGAAAATTCAGCCAGTTAATTCAAAATTTGCGCGCCAAATACCTCTAAGTTGAAGGAACGACTTCTTTATTTTCATCCCGGACTTTCTTCCTTTGTGACCAAGGATCTTGAAATCCTGGCAAAACAGTTTGAAGTGCGCTCCTTTTATTTCGATGTGCGTCGCAAGAAACGCCTGCCGATCGTATTGCTCAAACAGTTTTTTTTTCTTTTGAACAAAGGATTTTCCGCGTCGGTTTGGGTTTGCCAGTTTGCAGGCTATCATTCCTATCTTCCGGTGATGTTGGGTCGCGCACTTGGAAAAAAGGTCGTACTTATTTTGGGCGGAACCGATTGCGTTAGTTTTCCTTCAATAGAATACGGCGCTCTGCGTCACCAACCGATGCGTTACTTTACGGCTCGCAGTATTCAAAAAGCGCACCTGCTCCTGCCTGTCTCCGAAACGTTGGTTCATTATTCCTATACTTACACGAACAATGATTTTCCGAACCAGGGTTATAAAGCACACATTCGGTCCGTTAAAACTCCTTACAAAGTGATCTTCAACGGATACGATGCCGACAAATGGCCGCTTGGGACCCATCGGGAAGGACGTTCCTTCGTGACGGTCGGCGCCGATCTCGGAACGCGTTTCGGAAAACGGCTTAAAGGCATTGATCTGATCTTAGAAATTGCTCCGCTTCTGCCGGATTGCCGTTTTTACATAATCGGTGGTGATAAATTGAATGAAAAAGTTCCGGAAAATGTTGAACTGCTGTCATTTATTCCGAATAAAGAATTGCACGCATTCCTGGGAACTAAGCAATTTTACCTTCAGTTATCTCTCAGTGAAGGATTTCCGAACGCACTTTGTGAGGCCATGTTGACCGGGTGCATCCCAATCGTTTCAAATGTGGGCGAAATGCCTTCTATTGTCGGGAATACCGGTTTCATTCTTGAGCGACGTGATCCACAGCTGTTAATAGACTTAATCCGGAAATCCATGGAAGCCCCAAAGCTTCCTGAAAACAGTCGTAACCAAATCAGCAAGAACTATCCGGTTCAGAGAAGAGAACGGGAATTAACAGAAACACTGTCGGCACTTTTCAACGAAAGGTAGCTTATTCAGCCTTTTTCTTTCTTTCCCAAAACAGGAGCACCGGTATACTCAGAATCAGAAGAATTGTACCTGCGATTGCCATTACTTTCGCAGTGTGATAGGCCGGAATATCAAAGCGAAATACGACCTCATGTGTACCCGCTTCAACCGGTAAGCCACGAAGCAGGTAGTCCGTTTTAACAATCTCTGTTTCCCTGTCGTCTACAAGCGCTTTCCAGCCGGAAGGGTAATAGATTTCGGAAAAGACGGCGAATTGCTTACTATCGCACTGGATACTGTATTTGATTTCATTCGGTTTGTACGAAGTCATACGGATCGTTCCCGAGCCGGAAAAGCTTTTAGTACCGATCTTTTCAACAGCGGAAGTCGGCACAATGGCTTCCTGTGCGGGTTCGAATGTTTGCTTCACGCGAATGGAGACCATACTCGAAAAAGAAGCACTCGTATCACTGGCAATTGTTTGTGCCGGAACCATTCCCGAATTCCCGTTAACATCCTGTACAAAAAATGCCTGGCTTCCTTCCTGCATTCCGTTCTGCAACTGTACTTTTAAAGTATCCTGCCCCGGAATCAGATACCGAATATCTTCGCTACCGTACACCAGTTGTTGTTTTACCGTTTCGCCATTTACGAGGAGATTTCCTTTTCCAACGTTTTCTATCTCAAACTCACTGCCGAGTCCGCGAATTTCCGCATTCCCATCCTTTGCAGGTACCAGTTTCTGAACAAACCAGGCATTTCCTAGTGCGGTTGGATTCACACGAACCTGATCACCCTGTATGAAGTATTTGACATTTAACATGTCGAATACCTTATTATTACTTTGCGAAAGGTGAAAGTCAAAGATGTTCTGGATATTGCGAAGTTTTGCGCCGTGGTATCCTCCGAGGTTCTTATGAAAATAAGATGCCCGCGAACTTCCCCAGGGGTTGTTATAGGTGAAAACGCGGTAATTTGTTGCAAAGTTCAGAGCCGAAAAACGGTAATCGTCGATCACGCGCATTTTTGCAATTCCGGAATAACCAAGTTGTTCTGCCTTCTGCTTTCCTGTCTTCGCACCGGCTTCAACGGCCTGTTTTACACGCGGATCGCTCATCTCCATTTCGAGAATACGCCTGTCCGCAGTGGTAGGACTAAACGGATAAGCTTTTTCATCTTCCTCCATCCAGTTTTTAAATTCCCCTTTCTGATTTTCATCGGAATTCAAATAGTTTCGTGCAACCGGGATCATATCACCCATCACCAAAACTGCAATTCCTGCCATGAGAACTGCGGAAGGAAGTGAAGTATAAAAGAAAATAGCCAAAAATCCGGCACCAAGTACAAGGAAGATCAGGGATCTGTTTACAGAGGAATTAAAAATTTCCTGTCGCACCTTCTTAAATTCCGAAAACTGTGCACGCGCCATTTCCTCCTGTTGCTGAATGATCTGAGCAATTTGTTCCTGGTTATTGATATCTATCCCCTGCTTAAGTAATTGCTGGGGTGGCATGTTGTACAACTGGTCCATGACCATTTGAGCTGTATTATCAACCTGTTGCCGTTCCCTGGCAGACGAAAAACCGTCGCCCAGACCAAAAACACGCATCCCTACGAGTAACACGAAAATCGACGCGGCCGCGATGAAGAACGGTTTTTTATTCTGAGTAATCGCCTCGCGGTTAGCAACAAGTCTTTCCAAAAAGAGTATGCCGATAATCGGTACGATCAGTTCAATAAGCACGAGAATGATGGTAACGGTACGAAACTTATTATATCCGGGAATATGTTTGATGAAGAAATCAGTCAGTCCCATAAAGTTGTGACCCCAGGAAAGTAAAAGTGCCAAAATTCCTACTGTAAACAGGGCCCATTTTCGACGGTCCGGAACGTAGATCAGCCCGAGGATCATTAATAGAAACATCACGATTCCAACATACACCGGGCCGGAAGTAATAGGTTGTTCTCCCCAGTACATACCGAACGGAGCCCTGAGCGCATTTTCCATCTCCTCGGATGTACGGTCTGAATTCTCTACCGATTCCAGGAAACGGGAGTCAGCTATTCCTACAGATGCCGATCCCTTTACATACGGTGAAATGAGGGTGAACGATTCTCCGATTCCATAACTCCAGTTGGTGATATAATCCTCTGAAAGTCCGTCGCTCTTTGCCAGCGCGTCGCCGGACGGTGTGATGGTTACGTCGTTCTCTCCACGAATTGTATACCGGGCATAATCGGAGGTCATTGAGAAGTTGCCGTAATTAATCACCAGCGCCAGTCCGTAAGCTAATACCAAACCGACTGATATCTTTAGGAAATGGCCCAGGTTCTTTTGCCGGAAAGCACGGATTATTTCGTAAATACCGAGCGCCAACAGTAAAAATCCCAGGTAATAGGTTACCTGCAAATGGTTGGCTGCCAGTTCAAAGCTCATAAAAAGTGCAGACAGAACCAGTCCCCACCTCCAGTTATTGCGATACGTCAGAATAAATGCGCCCACTACCGGCGCCATTAGGGCCACCGCAATAGCCTTTGAATTATGACCTGCCTGGAGAATTACGATTTCATAACTTGCAAATGCAAAGGCTAACGCACCGATCGCCGAGATCCACGGGCGCACACGTAGGCAAAGGCCCAGCAAGAAAAATCCTATGAGGTGCAACAGGAAAATTCCGGGTGCTACACCGACCGCATTTAAAAACGCGATCATGCCCTTCTGAAAGATATTACCTTCATGAAGCACCGAAATCTGTGCGGCAGGCATTCCTCCGAACATGGAATTGGTCCACAAGGGTTCTTCACCGTATTTTTCCCGAAACATCGCAATTTCATTGGACATACCGGAAAATTGCTCAATATCGTGTTGCCGGACGTCATATCCGTTGAAATCTGGCGTAAAATACAGGTAAGCAATGATGAAAAATACAACAAGAATAGCCAGATGCGGCCAGTACTTTTTAAAGATGCTACCAGTATTCATATCAGAAAGTTTTATAAATATTCGATTTATTGCGGTGAAGATACATATTTTGTTTTTCCAAACGAAATACCGTCCATTCTAATCATTCCCGGTCAAACTTCTTCCCAATCGGTGTAGGCGGTTGAGGATTCGGACGGGTCGGGTTTGGAGATTCGGATTTTTCCGCGGTTGGCCTGACTTTCACGCTTTAAACGCGCAAGTTCTTTCTCGCGTTCGATCATTTGACGCTCGGCGTCGGCATTGCGACGGGCCTGCATAAGCCGGCCGATAAAACGCAGGAGCACCACGGCCCCCACGATCATCAGCAGCATGCGAAAAAGTCCGGTAATACTCGCCTCAGCTATCATTAGCGGGAAAGGTGCATATTACGTTCGGAATAGATCTTTGTAAAGAACGGGTCTTTCAGGTTCTTAATGAAACGGATCGCCTCACCGGTCGATTTCATTTCAGGTCCGAGCTCTTTCTTAACATCCGGGAATTTTTCATACGAAAACACGGGTATCTTGATCGCGTAACCTTCTTTGCGCGGGTTAAAGCTAAAGTCTTTCACCTTTTTCTCACCGAGCATGATCTTTGTCGCATAGTTCACATACGGTTCGTCGTATGCTTTCGCAATGAACGGCACCGTACGCGAAGCTCGCGGGTTTGCCTCGATTACGTAAACTTTATCGTCTTTGATCGCAAACTGAATGTTGATCAGTCCGACGGTTCGCAGTTCCACGGCAATTTTGCGGGTAATGTCTTCGATCTGTTGCATTACGAAGTCTCCGAGGTTGTACGGCGGAAGAACAGCGTAGGAATCGCCGGAGTGAATTCCGGCAGGTTCAATGTGCTGCATTACACCGATAATGTACACGTCTTTCCCGTCGCAGATGGCATCGGCTTCTGCTTCGATTGCGCCACCGAGGAAGTGATCCAGCAGGATCTGGTTATTTCCCATCTCGTTGATGATGTCCACCACGTGATGTTCCAACTCTTCTTTATTAATGACGATCTTCATTTTTTGTCCTCCCAAAACATAAGAAGGTCGCACCAGAAGCGGGAATCCGAGTTCGTCGGCCAGTTCGAGTGCCTGTTCGGCGCTTTCAACAACGCCGTATTTCGGGAACGGAATGCCATTCGCTTCGAGCATTTTCGAGAAACGCCCGCGATCTTCTGCAAGGTCGAGTGCCTCAAAACTGGTCCCCATGATCTTAATGCCGTAACGTTCGAGTTTCTCTGCGAGCTTGAGCGCCGTTTGTCCGCCGAGCTGCACGATCACACCTTCCGGTTTCTCATGGCGAATGATGTCGTAGATATGCTCCCAGAAAACTGGTTCAAAATACAACTTATCAGCTGTGTCGAAATCGGTTGAAACGGTTTCCGGGTTGCAATTGATCATCACGGTTTCGTAACCGCACTCTTTTGCGGCCAGCACACCGTGTACACAGGAATAATCAAATTCGATTCCCTGCCCGATCCGGTTAGGTCCGGACCCGAGTACCACGATCTTCTTGCGATCGGAAACGATGCTTTCGTTCTCTTCCTCGAAAGTCGAGTAATAATAAGGCGTTTGTGCTTCGAATTCGGCTGCACAGGTATCGACGAGCTTGTAGACGCGGCGGATACCGAATTCCTCGCGCTTGTTATATACCTCAGATTCGAGGCAGCGCAGCAGGTGTGCGACCTGACGATCGGCATATCCTTTTTGCTTGGCTTCGAAAAGGAGTTCTTTCGGAAGGTTCTCGAGGTGAAATTTCTCAATACGGCGTTCCAGCTTGATCAGGTCCTCGATCTGCTTGAGGAACCAGATGTCGATCCTTGTCTTTTCGACGATGGTCTTAAATGGAATCCCGAGTTTAATGGCGTCGTAAATGTGAAAAAGACGGTTCCAGCTCGGGTTTTCAAGGCTGTACAGGATCCCATCCTGATTGGTCATTTCGCGCCCGTCGGCGCCGAGTCCGTTCCGGTTGATCTCGAGCGACTGACAGGCTTTCTGCAGGGCTTCCTGGAACGAACGTCCGATGCCCATCACCTCACCTACAGACTTCATTTGCAGGCCGAGTTTACGGTTTGTGCCCGGGAATTTATTAAAGTTCCAGCGTGGAATTTTCACGATCACGTAATCGAGTGTCGGTTCGAAAAGTGCCGATGTCGTTTTCGTGATCTGGTTTTTCAGTTCACTGAGGTGGTAACCGATGGCGAGTTTCGAAGCGATCTTCGCAATCGGGTAACCGGTAGCTTTTGAAGCAAGTGCCGAAGAACGCGATACGCGCGGGTTGATCTCAATGGTAATAATATCTTCTTTATCATCGGGCGAGACTGCAAACTGAACGTTACATCCGCCGGCAAAATTACCGATCGAACGCATCATCAGGATCGCCATGTCCCGCATTTTCTGGAACGTGGTGTCCGAAAGTGTCATGGCCGGAGCCACCGTGATCGAGTCTCCCGTGTGAATTCCCATCGGGTCGAAGTTTTCGATCGAACAGATGATCACCACGTTGTCGTTCGCGTCGCGCAGCAACTCGAGTTCGTATTCTTTCCAGCCGATGAGTGCTTTATCGATCATTACCTCATGAATGGGCGACAGTTGCAGACCGCGCTCCAGCAGGTTATCGAATTCTTTGGGATCGTAAACGATCGATGCACCGGAACCACCCAGCGTATAAGAAGGGCGGATACACAGAGGGAAACCGAACTTCTGTGCGATCTCCTTTCCTTCCAGGAAAGACTTTGCAGTGCTTTGCGGAGCCATCGGTACGCCGATCTTTTCCATCAGGCCGCGGAAGGCCTCGCGGTTTTCGGTGATCTCAATGGCATTGATGTCCACACCGATGATCTTTACACCATGATCTTCCCATATTCCCATTTCATCGCACTTGATACAAAGGTTCAGGGCTGTCTGCCCTCCCATGGTCGGAAGAACGGCATCGATCTGGTGCTTTTGCAGGATCTCCACGATACTTTCAGGCTCAAGCGGCAGCAGGTAAATATTATCTGCAACCACTTTGTCTGTCATAATAGTAGCCGGGTTCGAGTTAATCAGTGTTACTTCGATCCCTTCTTCGCGCAACGATCTCGCTGCCTGGGATCCGGAATAATCAAACTCACAGGCCTGGCCAATCACTATGGGGCCGCTTCCGATGATCAAAATGGATTTAATGGACGTGTCTTTTGGCATTTTCTGCTCTTTTTTAGATTCAATTCTGAATGAAGGATTCAACAAATTGAGTGCAAATTTAAAGAAAAGTCGCGAACGTTCCCCCGAAAGAAAATGCTGTTTTTAACACCCTTTGTTAATTCCGCCGCATATTGTTCCCTGTAGGGAGAGTCGGAACATGTATTTGTTCAAAAAATTTACCATGGAAAATGTTCAAATATCTGAAACATGACATACATTTGCTCCAACATATAAATTATTACTTATGAAGCACGTTTACAAACTACTAACCGTAGCCTTGTGCTTATTCGCGGTATCGCGAGCACAGGCTCAAACGTATGTAAGTGACACCACTACTGCACAGTATATGTCCGCTTACAACCAATCCTTCACATTTTCATTTACCGGGCTTCCTGCCGGTGGGTGGGGCAACGGAACTCTCGTTGTTTATTTCCAGGGAGATTTCGGCGATACGGGTGAATTTGCAGCCGCTGTAGACGAAGATGGTACAGCAATCGGACAGGCAGGACCTTATGCATCACAGTCGGACTGTAGCCCGATCGATTCGGCTTACCTGACGTTCAACGCCGGGCAAATTGATACCTGGCTTGCAGATTCGCAGGTTGATTTTACCCTGACGCTTTCCGGAAACGTGGACCTCGGTGTGTGCACCGGAAACGCCATGCTTCAGTGTCGCCTGATCTATAACTACTGTGCAGCGGGAACACCGCAGGAATTCGCCAGCTTTAACCTCACGGATTCCGTATTTTGTACATACGACGGCGCTATGGCACTTACCGGAACACCTGCTAACGGAACGTTCAGCGGACCGGGTGTGACCAATAACGTGTTTAACCCGATCGGACTTACTCCCGGAAGCGCCTATATGATCCTGTATACGGCCACGGATGGTATCGGCTGTACTACGACTTATTCGAAAAAGGTTAAGATCCTCAGAGCTCCTTCGGCAATGGATACACTGACCTGTCCGGGAACAGATGCCGTACTTACTGTACCGGGTGGCGGAACTTATGTATGGTTCTACGATGATCAGCTGACACAGGTGATTGACAGCGGAAACGTGGTAAACGCCAACCCGATCTCACAAACAACGAATTACTACGTGGCGTCCCTGAATACAACCGCTACTTTTGCTGTGGACAGTATCTCGGTACTCGACTCGATGGTCGTGGATCACAACACAACAACCGGTGATGACCGTGGTGGGATTGCCATTACACCGAATTACATTTATGTGGTTGGTGACAATAACACCGTGCGTGCCAATGCTTCCGACCTCACCGGCCAGGTATCACTCCCCATTCGCGATGCGATCTTCAGTGACCTTGCAAACGGACAACTGTATACGCTGTGGAGCACGGTGGAGAACAGTGATCCTAATTACAACACGCCAAACGTACTGGTGGATGCAATCCGCCCGATGGATGCCGACCTCGTGATCGGATCAGAAACGTACATGATCGATCAGCCTTTCATGGTTCAATACGGTTCAACAATCCTGACCGGAAACGGATTTGTAGCAGTAAGAAGCGGTGTGGACAATCATGTTTACGTGATCGACCTCGACAATTTCGCCGTTGAAGACCTGGGTGTACATTCATTTAATAACTATACCGCCGAAAACTGGTCTAACTGGGGCGTCCTGGAATATGACGGGATTGATTTTTACGCACTTTACCGATCCAATAGCGGTAGTATGATCGTTCGTCACAACCTGACAAATGACAACATCACGACTGTTGTGAATTTCCCGAACGGTATCAGTGACCTCGCTTCTTTTACGGTATCCCCCTGGAACGACCGCTGGTATTTCCATTATGAAGGTGGCTCAACCACTTTCGGTGGTTCAACTGAAACAATGGGATACGCAGCTGCAGGTTCAAACGGCATAGTTATTCAGAACAACGAACTCGGATGTTACACAGAGGTGGAAGTATTCGTGGACCAGATCGATCTGGGTATGGACACTACCGTGTGTGAATACAATACACCGTTCGTATTGTTTGCAGGACTCGGATACAATGCCTATTCCTGGAATGGCGTGAACAACAACTACAACGCCTTCCCGGTTTCCGAAAGCGGTATGTACGTGGTGGAAGCAATCGACGATTACAATTGTTCAATCATGGATACAATTAACGTAACGGTTGATCCGTGCCTCGGACTTGCCGAAAACACGACTGACATGAGTATGACGCTTTTCCCGAACCCGGTGAACAACAAGGCTACGCTTGCTATTGCTTCTGCAGTGAATACACGTGCCGAAATGAGCATCTGCGACGTGAACGGAAAAGTACTTTCATCTGAAACGGTTCAGATCACAGACGGAAACAATACGATCACTTTCGATGCAAGCGCATTCGAAGCTGGTGTTTACCTGATCCGTCTTGAGAGCGAAGCGGGAACTCAGCTGATCCGCTTTGTAAAGAATTAATAAGCTTCGACCAAAAACACAAAAGAAAACCGTCGGTACCTGCGAGGCCGACGGTTTTTTTTATCGATTAAGTTTCCGGACGATTGTCAAGCAACAGTCACAGGAATTTCTAAATATCAGTGTTTTGTAGAAAGATTTGCCTTTAGGTCGTGCACCTCCTTTTGCAGGTCTTTTAAAGAACGGGAAAGGTCATTATCATCCATGCGCACTTCCGGAAGGTCGGGAGATATGTAATTAACAAATTTCCAGACTTCCAAAATGTCATTTGCATGCACCATGTAAGGTTTGTAAAACGGATTCGTGGAGCACAACTGAAACGACTGATTTGTTTCAAGCAGGTTGTGTAGTACCTTAAAGACAATGCCGTCATCTTTTGTCACCACGATACAGGGTGTTCCGTTCCGGATCGTCATCCAGTTCTGAATGAATTCGCCCGTCACAAAAGAACCTTCGGTTACCGGGGGCATAGAATCTCCTTTGATCGGGAACGACCGGTATTTCTTATTGCGCGAGAGGAACGGCAGGTGAAAGGTCGGTAATACCTTTAAATAGTCCGGATCCGCAAATCCAGCCGTATACCCGGCACTTGCTTTCAGAGGAACCAGTTCGATCAGTTCGTTGTCTTCGGAATCTACAAGGGTTGTTAATACGCGCAGATTTTTACCGTGCACATCAGCATACAGGCCTTTTTCGATATTGACCCAGTCCTGCTCGCTGAATTTTTCAAAATCCCGGCGAATCAGGTCGTCGATCTGAACTTTATAGTAATCCGAAAAAAGCATCAGGCTTTCCAGGCTCGGCTGGGCGACTCCGTTCTCATAACCGGAATAGGTAGAGCGCGTCATCGAGAGGTCCTGCGCCACCTCTTCCTGTGACTTTTTAAGCCTGCGACGCAGCATTTTAAGGTTGTTGCCAATGAACATAAAGCGTTATTTGGCTCCCAAATTACTAAATTCTTACTTAATAAACAATAAATGATGTATTTTTAATCAGATCAGGCATATTTCGGAAGGATCGGTTTGCCGACTTTTCGGCCGTAAACAGCAGTAAATTTGGCACCGAAAAAAATGATCTGCGAGGTGTAAAACATCCATAAAAGAATCACAAGCAGCGTCCCCGCGATGCCCAGGTCCGCTGCAAAAAAGAAGTTCCCGAGGTAGAATTTGATCAGGACCTGCCCCATGTACAGTAGCAGCGAAGTCAAAAAACTACCGCCCAGAGCGAGCTTCCAGTGTACTTTTCCGTCGTGCAGGTATTTGAAAATGATGAAGAAGATGATCATGTTTGTTAAAACAGATGCCCCGTGCTGAACGATCTGCGCCACCGCCACGTTCACGAAATTCGCCTCTGAGAAGATCCGGTTCCCGAAAGAGATCAGGATCGTTTCCCCGAAATAGACCACGATAAGCGTAAATCCGAAGATCGCAAGTATAGCCAGGCCGATGAGCCGCGCAAGCAAATGGTTCAGCACCAGTTTACGCCTGTCTTCGATATTTACTTCGATGTTGAAAAACTGGTTGATACTCGCTTTCAGGGATGCCAGGAGCGCCGTGCTGGAGAATAAAAGTGCCACAATCCCCACGGTGTTCATCAGGGCGTTCCCGCGCTCGAAATCCACGTCCCTCAAAAAGTCCATGATCCCGGAAATATCCTTGATACCTACTTGCTCCCGAAGCAGTTCGCTAATTACCTGTAGCATAGTTCGCTGCCCCACGATTTGCCCGAAAGTCGCAAATGCAAGATACAGGGTCGGGATCAGTGCGAATATCGCGTAATACGCCAGTGCCGCACCATGGAAAAAGCTCTGTTCCTGGAAAAATTCTTTGAAGGTGGTCTTAATGACCTCCCCGATCTCCCGCCACGTTAATTTCCTGATCCCCCGAAGCAATGAATATCTTTTGCGTTCCATTTAGTTTTTCGAAGTTATATAAAATGATCTGTTTCCCGTCGGGCAATTTGAAAAAATTGTGATACACGGGCGGACGAAACTGTGCACCGATAAATTCTACATCCAGCGGAACGGAACTCTCAAACGCTTTCAGGCGGTAAGCATCCGGTCGGAACAAATAGCTTTTTCCGCCCGCACGAATCTGGTTGACCTCGCCGAAAAACAAGGCTTCTTCCCTGCTCTTTGGTTTGCGGTAAAAGACTTCCGGAGTTGCCTTGCGAACAATTTTACCCTTTTTGAGGTAACAGACCTTGTCACAAAGGGCGAATACATCCCGTGAATCATGTGCCACCAGTACGATCGATGTGTCTCGCACACGACGAAGCTCCTGCAGGTAGGAACTGATGCGCTCGTGCAGGTGACTGTCGAGGTGTGAGAAAGGTTCGTCCAGTAAAAGTACGCGGGGTTCGTGGGCAAGGGCACGTGCCAGCGCCAGACGTTGCTTTTCTCCGCCGCTGATCAGGTGCGCTTTGGAATCGCGAATGGCTTGAAGTCCTGTCAATTCAAGTAGTTCATCGACGAATGCGTCGCGTTCATTGCGGGAAAAATGCAGGAGTTTAATACGGATGTTCTCTGCTACGGTATGATACGGATCAAGGTCGAACTCCTGGTTGACGAGCTGAATGTCCTCATAACCGGGAATGAGTTTTTCAGACGGACCGATGAGTTTTTTACCATCAAAGAATACGTTTCCGGTTTGTACGTCGAGCAGGCCCGCAAACAATTTAAGCAGGGTACTTTTCCCGGCACCGCTTCGTCCGACAATCCCCAGTACTTCACCCGGTCGTAAAACCAGGTTTATGCTTTCGAGAATCGTGCGATTCGCAACGCGGTGCGACAGGTTTTCCGTACGCAGCAACTCCATCAGTCGATCAGTTCCTCGGGAAATGCGCGGGAAGCGATGTACACACCCGGAACGGGATTGGCATGGGGTTCGAAATCACGAATAAATACGGCTAGTTTGCGCAGATCTCCCTCCGTTTCCAGTGTATAAGAATCAATAATACTTTCTGAAAACGCAAGTTGTGTTAATGAACCGTCTTCACCGTGCAGATTGAAGAGTAGCATGTCAGGTACAGTGTGTGAAAATGCATTTCCGTCCGGCATTGTTCCGTTCAGGGTATAGCTGCCATGACGCTCGGTCTCAACGGAATTGAGCGGGTTGGTCAGCATGAACTCATCTTCCCAGTCGTGCAGGCGGTTGTTTTCGGATTCTTCTCCGCCGTGCTGCGCATCCGCGTGTTCCTGGGAAAAATGATCGTTCAAAAGGTAAACATGTACGTGTAATTGCATTTTGTATCAATTTAATAAGCACCGAGCCAGCGGCGAATAAACCATTCGGCGGTCAACAACAGTACGAGCAGAAATAAAAGCCACTTGTAGTCGATCAGGTCGTTAAAGGTCGATTCTTTATACGCTACCGATGCAATGTCCTCACGCTTCCCGATCTCATCGAGTAATTGTGCGGTTTGTCCCAATGTGTAAAATTTTCCGCCTGAACCGGTCGCAATCGCTTTCAATATCCCGTGTGAGGCATGCGTCGAAAGATCTTCTAAACGCAGATCTTCCACCACAAACACACCGTTCTTCTCGTAACTCTTCCCGTTGAACTTCGTTTCAGCGTGCCAGGTGTAGCGTCCGGACCTTAATGTTCCGAGCGACAGTTTGTAATAATTGCCGGCACGTGCAAAGCGATTTCGAA
This sequence comes from uncultured Flavobacteriales bacterium, assembly GCA_964389755.1. Taxonomy (GTDB): domain Bacteria; phylum Bacteroidota; class Bacteroidia; order Flavobacteriales_D; family Crocinitomicaceae; genus JBBSUQ01. The sequence continues at coordinate 73,899 of CAYMEW010000012.1, forward strand.
ATACCTTTCCCTGTTCGTCGGTCAGCACAAAATCAATATCGGGAGTCGTAACAGGCTCCAGTGCCTCGTTGTAAAATTCCGCTTTTACGGAAACGTCTTCATCACTTGTAAAACGCCGCGGAAGACTAATGCGCAGGTTCGAAGTATTTTGCTTCACAACCAGGTACTGGTTGATCTTGCGGATCAGTTCGGTAAACCCTTTGGAATCGGAAGAATGCGCATATTCGGAAAGTTTCCAGCGCCAGATACCGGTTCCATAGATAACCCCGTAACGCGTGTCGCCGTGCGAGCCGAAATAAATAAGTGGTTCCTGCTTGGTGATCCCGCCAACCTGCTGGTTGAGGAAAACAGTATTTCCCGGTGAAAGGCTGACGTTTCCAAAGCGGGAGCGAACGGGAGGATAGGAACGCAAAGCGGATTTCAGTTCGTCGGAGATCTCGAACTCGCGAAAGGTACTGTTGAAAACAACCTGTACTTCATCTGCCTGGTCACGCGTGGCACCCCGTAAGCCGATGTCAAGTTGTTGAATTACCCGGTAAGGCGTGTTCGGTCCCACGAAATAAAGCACCGGCACTCCGGACTTTAAGATCAGGTTGTTAATTTCTGCCGAAAAACGAATGCCCGGCTCGTGCCAGATCACTAAATCGGTATTTTCCAGGGAACGGTCCCACTCGTCCACGAGTTTCGACTGCACTTCGATGTTCTCATCGAGATCGGCCACACCTTTTACGGCTGCGATGTCCGGAGAAGGCGCGCCGGCAAGCAACAACACTTTGTTCCGCGAATCCAGGATCTCCACGTAAAAGTCGCGGCGGTTGTTATCATAATTGTATTCATTATCCAGGCGGGAAAGGACCACCGAATAACGCTGATAACCGACCTGGTCGGCATCCAGCAGGAAGCTGACCTGTTTAAACTCGTAGGAATCGTTTTGATAGTTAACCTGTTCGGAAGCGACACGTTTCCCGTTGTGTTCAATGGAAACCTGTACGTTCGCTTGCCCGATCTTAAGCGCCTCGAGGTCTACCTGAACGGGGAATTTGTTCCGGTAAAACGCGATCTCATTGGCCGTAACGTTGCGTATGAGTTGGTCGCGTTTTGGCGTTGTATCACCGGTACCGATCGTAAAAACGGGTGTCAACTGGATCTTTTCAGCCGTATACACGGGATTTACGCCTTCATTGTAATTTCCGTCCGAAAAGAAACTGATACCGCCGATGTTGCGGTTATAATACAGTTCGCGAATCGAGGTAAAAGCGTCGGCCAGCGCCGAACGTTGCTCCTCAAAATCAAGACTGTCGCTTTGTCGAAAAACGGATCCGATGGAGTAATCGATCACTTCGAAACGCTCTCCGTAACGCTCCTGCAACTGCCTGCGGAAGTCTGAAATATCTTCCCGGATACGCGAACTGTCGGAATAGTTCCGCATCGAAGATGAATTGTCCACCAGGTTAATGAAAACAGGTTTTTCAGTACGGTAACTAACGGCTTCGAAAAGGATTCCGATCAGCAAAATTCCGAGCAGTGTCAGGCTCAGTGTACGCAGCGAGATGAGCAGGTACCTCCATCCTTTTGAGCGGTCTTCAAGCCAGGCGATCCGCCGGTAAACAAACCAGGCCGCCAGCAAACATACGATTAGCCAGGGAAGCAACCACCAGATGGAAATATCCGAAATGAGATTCATGGAACACGAAGTTAACCATTCCTTTTTATTCCAACGGAATGACGCCCGATTTTTAGAAGCTTAATCTTCGTCCTTGAAATTCTGCAGGCTGTATGAGATCCCGAGGCCGAGCACGGATTTGAACTGGGTCCGCGGACCGGTGCGTCCCTGGGCATCCGTAATGTCGATGTCATCGTCATAGATCAGGTTCCACTGCAAGGATGCAGAGAACCATTTGTTGATCTTGAAGTTCATCAGCAATTCCGCATTGACGTCGATGTTCTGCGGATTTTCGACATAATTTGAAAACAGTTCCAGTTTGGACTTCATCGAGATGTTCTCCATCAGGTTGCGACTGTACATCATCCGGAAATAAGCCCCGTATTCCTGGCGTAACATCTTGCCGGGAGTTACTACATTGCCCAGTGCGTCATACGTTGCTCCATCGACGCCGAATGAACCCGCATTTGCCAGTACTTCATCCTGCACAAACGTAAGTTTCGTAGATAGCGGGGAGAGAAATACGCTCAGATTGTCGTTTGGCGAATATTCAACCCCCAGGGCGAGGTTCAGGTAGCCCGGTGCCATAAAAGTGGATGTCCGTATCGAATCGTTCGGATAGCTGAAACCATCGAGGAATTGCGTCCGGAAGTTACCCACGAGCGAAAAAAACCAGTGCTTTTTGAATTCATAACCGGCCGAAGTGGCGTATTCGATCTTATCATCAGTTTTCTGAATACCGGATCGATCGGTATACTTAATTCCTCCGAGCGCGAGCGTCAGGTCATTGCTCCATTTCCAGGAATCTTTTTCATAATTTGCCGTAAAACTGAACAGCCCGATCGCCGAGATATTCGTGCGCCCCCCCGCATTCCAGTTCACAAAGCTGGACTGCGTTCCGTTAAGTCCGAAGATCGTTTTAACTTTCCAGTATTTCAATGAATCCGGTACGTCCGCACCGACGATCGTATCCTGTGCAAACGACATGAACGTGAGGCAGGCAGCCAGTAGAGAAAGGGTAACTTTTTTAGTCATCGTGATTAAATTTTGGCCAAATATCGGATTTTTCACCCTTTTTAACGATAGTTAGTGCCGCACCGATTTCCAAAAAGACGTTAAAAAGAAGTTTGTAAAAGGCAGAAGCAGACGTGCAAATGAAGTCTAAATTTCGTATTTTCGTGAAATTTTATTTTTGAATTAATCGAAACATCAAAACATGTCAAAAGAAATATACATTGTTGCTGCAGTCAGAACCCCGATGGGTGCATTTTTGGGAGGACTCTCTTCCGTACCCGCTCCTGAACTGGGTGCAACAGCTATTCGCGGTGCGCTCTCCAAAGGAAATGTGAAGGCCGAACTGATCGACGAAGTGTTTATGGGAAATGTACTCCAGGCAGGTGTGGGACAGGCTCCCGCACGCCAGGCTGCGCTCAATGCCGGTATCGGTAAGAACGTTCCCTGTACGACAGTGAATAAGGTGTGCGCATCCGGAATGAAGGCCGTTATGCTCGGTGCACAAACAATTATAGCCGGCGATAACGAGATCGTTGTGGCCGGAGGAATGGAAAACATGTCCCAGACACCGCATTACCTCGACGGACGTTCCGGAACCAAGTTCGGAAATATCACGATGCTCGACGGCATTACCAAAGACGGGCTCCTCGACGTATACAACAAAGTTCCGATGGGAAATTGCGCCGAACTCTGCGCGAAAGAACACAATTTTACCCGTGAACAACAGGATGAGTTCGCGATCACTTCCTATAAACGTGCTGCGGAAGCATGGAAAAACGGAAAGTTCAAAGACGAAGTGGTTCCGGTATCGGTTCCGCAACGAAAAGGAGACCCGATCGAAGTTAACGAGGATGAAGAATACAAGAACGTATTCCTCGACAAAATCCCGAACCTGCGACCGGCTTTTGATAAAGAAGGAACAATCACTGCTGCCAACGCCTCCACGCTCAACGACGGGGCATCGGCACTGATTCTCGCATCGAAGGAAGCTGTAGAGAAGTACGGACTCAAACCGATCGCAAAGATCGTGAGCTACGCAGACGCGGCACAGGAACCGGAATGGTTCACCACAGCACCGTCACTTGCAGTTCCGAAAGCACTTGCAAAAGCAGGTATCACAAAAGACAATGTCGATTTCTGGGAACTCAACCAGGCGTTTTCCGTGGTCGGACTGGCAAATACCAAACTGCTCGGCCTCGATCCTGAAAAAGTAGATGTGAACGGCGGTGCCGTGGCACTCGGGCATCCGCTCGGGAACTCCGGATCGCGCATCCTCGTGACACTGATCCACGTGCTGAAACAAAACAACGGCAAGATCGGTGGCGCTGGAATCTGCAACGGTGGTGGTGGCGCTTCGGCCGTGATCATCGAGAACATCGCTTAATTATATGATATCCAATTAGTATGTCCCTGCCTCGCGTGCAGGGACATTTTTTCCCATTGCTCTCACTTCACTATGTCCAGGTTCTTTAGCGGCCTCTTATTTTACGGACTCGTCGTGCCGATCTCAAGGCTACCCTTCCGTGTTCTGTACTGGTTCTCTGATTTCCTGTACTTCGTGATCTTCTACGTTGCAGGTTACCGGAAGGAGGTCGTACTGAACAACCTTAAACGCGCCTTCCCGGACACTGACGAGAGTGAACTGCTCCGGATCCGGAAACGATTCTACAGGCATTTTGCCGATTTCCTGGTGGAATCTGCCAAGGCACTCACGATCTCGGATAAACAGATCCGCAGACGCTGCTCGATCGTAAACCCCGAACTGCCGCACTCCTATTATGAGAAGGGCCAGAATATCATTGTGCTCTGCGGTCACTACAATAACTGGGAGTATTATGCGGTCGGCCTGGCGCAGCAAATGAAGCATAAAACCATCGCCGCTTACAAGCCACTGAAGAATCGCTTTTTCAACGATGCCATGTTGCGCAGCCGCCAGCGCTTCGGTACACAAATGGTCAGTATTCGGGACATTCCGCGCTTTTATGCCAATATGAATGGTACCCCGACCATGACGATCATGGTGAACGATCAGTCGCCCGCAAATCCGCAACAGGCTTACTGGAATTGCTTCCTGAACCAGGAAACAGGCTGGATGACCGGCACCGCAAAACTTGCCCAACGCTACGATCAGCCGGTACTCTTCGGCTGCATTCGTAAGAAAAAACGCGGTTTCTACGAAGTCACCTTTTACCACATCACCGATACACCGCAGCAAATGTCCGAAGGAGCCATCATCGATCAGCATGCACACCTGCTTGAAGGACTCATCTCCGAACATCCGGAATACTGGCTGTGGTCTCACAAACGCTGGAAACACAAAAAACCCGTGGTATGAATACCGGAGCACCATTGGCCGAACGCATGCGTCCCAAAAAACTCGACGAATACATCGGCCAGGAACATTTACTGAAAAAAGGAGCTTCACTGCGACGCGCACTCGACGCGGGCGTAGTACCTTCCATGATCTTCTGGGGACCTCCGGGGGTGGGAAAAACCACCCTGGCCAACCTCATTGCCAAAGAACTCGATCGGCCTTTTCACACACTTTCCGCCATTTCGTCGGGTGTGAAGGACGTTCGTGAGATCATCAATAAAGTCGAACAAAGCGGCATGTTCCAGCAAAAAGGAACGATCCTCTTCATCGATGAAATTCACCGCTTCTCCAAAGCACAGCAGGATTCCTTACTGGGAGCAGTCGAACGCGGCACCATCACACTCATTGGCGCCACTACCGAAAATCCTTCCTTCGAAGTGATCTCGGCCCTGCTTTCACGCTGCCAGGTTTATGTACTCGAATCACATTCGAAAGAAGACCTGCTCAAATTGCTTTTCCGGGCGATACACGAAGATGCGGTACTCAAAAAGAAAGAGATCAGGCTCGAAGAAACTGCTGCGCTGTTAGCTATTTCCGGTGGTGACGCCCGAAAACTACTGAACGTATTTGAGATCATTGTCGGAACCTTCGGTGCCCAGACCGAAATCACCATCACCAATGAAGTGGTTCAGCAGACGGCACAGCAGAGCCTCGCCATGTACGACAAAGACGGTGAACAGCATTATGACATAATCTCGGCTTTCATCAAATCCATTCGGGGCAGTGACCCCAACGGCGCCGTTTACTGGCTTGCACGCATGGTAGAAGGAGGCGAAGACCCGAAATTCATTGCGCGCAGACTCGTGATCTCTTCCGTGGAAGACATCGGGCTCGCCAATCCGAATGCCCTGCTGATGGCAAATAACTGTTTCCAGGCGGTTTCCACGGTGGGTTGGCCCGAAAGCCGGATCATTCTGGCACAGTGCACCATTTACCTGGCTACCTCACCAAAAGGAAACGGCGCCTATATGGCGATCAACAAAGCCCAGGAGGAAGTGAAACGCAGCGGAAACCTGCCTGTTCCTGTGCACCTGCGCAATGCTCCTACCAAACTCATGAAAGAACTCGGATACGGCAAATCCTATAAGTATTCGCACGATTTCCCGGGCAATTTCACCGAACAGGAATTCCTCCCCGACGAACTCTCGGGAACCAATTTCTTCGCGGCGGGAAGCAGCAAAAAAGAACAGGAAATTGCACAGATTATTGCTAACTTGTGGGGTAAAAAGTACCAGTAATGTTTGCAAAAGCAGCATATTACCTCGTGGTTCGGCCACTCTCCTATTTGCCCCTGCCGGTGCTGTACCTGTTTACGGACTTTTTTTACCTGCTGCTCGTTACTTTTGTTCCGTATCGTAAGAATGTGGTGCATGCGAACATTGCACGCTCATTTCCCAACCTCTCGCTGAGTGAACGCAAACGCATCGAACGACGTTTCTACCGCCATTTTACGGACCTCCTGGCCGAAGGTGTTAAGAACCTCACGATCTCCGAAAAGAACCTGCGTAAACGCTTTCGCGTGCGCAACCCGGAACTGATGGACCTGCTTTACAAGAATAAAAAAAGCGTACTGCTCGTTTCGGGACACTACAATAACTGGGAATGGCTCATCAGTGCACAGAATTTCCTCTTTCCTCATCAGGCGATGGGTATTGGTATGCCGATGACCAGTAAGTTCTGGGACAAAAAGATCAACGAGCGCCGCGCACGCTTCGGAATGAAAATCGTACACTCGGGTAATTTCAGGGAAGCGATCGAAACAAACCACGACGAACCCCTGGCCATACTTGTACTTTCGGATCAGTCGCCCGGAGACAGTCACAAAAGCTACTGGATGCAATTTCTGCACCAGCAGACGCCCGTACTCTTCGGAGCGGAACAAATGGCGCACCAGTACGAGTTTGCAGTCGTTGGCTTCGTAACGGAAAAAGTGAGTCGCGGACATTATGAAATGACGCTATTCCCGATCGTCACGGAACCGGAAACATGCAACTGGGGCGAAATTACGGAAACACATACCCGCCTGCTCGAACAGGCCATCCTCCGGGAACCGGAATACTGGATCTGGTCGCACAAACGCTGGAAACGAGAAGTTCCCGAAGACCTCGAAACGCTTCGTGCACAACAAAAAGCTAAATTCGAAGCGCGTTTCGGAACTCCAAAATCAACACGATGATCAGATCCCTGCTTTATGTATCATTCACGGTTTCGCTTATTTCCTGCGGATCACTGAAAAACGGTTCTTCCGTAAATCCCAAATTCCTCATACCCGGACATGTGCAATATACCCGGGAAGACTGTTACTCACGCGCGATTGTCGTAGCAGATTCAATAGTCTACACGGCCAATTCCAACGGCAGCATCTGGCAGTATGACCTGCGTTCATCAATCTCCACGAAACGCAGTACCCCAAAATCCGGGACCGGCGAACTCCGGGACCTCGTGCGCTTTTCAGATGGGCGCCTGCTTGCCATGCACAGTGGCGACAACGGTCTGCTCACGGAAGTAAGTAGCCAGGTTCATACGATTACGGACAGTTCCCTCTGGAAAGGCGTCTTTCTCGACGGTTTCGACTTTGATGAAAATAACGGATTCATGATGGGTGATCCTGTGCACGGACGCTTCTCACTCTTCGTTTCCCGCGATGGCGGTCAGACCTGGAAACATACCGCTACTGCACCGGAAGCACTCGAAGGTGAGGCCGGGTTTGCAGCGAGCGGAACCACCGTACACCTGCGCGGAGATTCGACGCTGGTATTTGTGTCGGGAGGAAAACGCAGCCGCCTGTATCGCTCTGAAGATTTCGGACAAAACTGGGAAGCGTACGCCATTCCCTTCGGATCCGGAGAAGGAAGCGGAGCCTTTTCACTATGCTTTGTCGATGATCAATACCTCGTGGCTGTAGGTGGTGATTACACCAACCCGGACAGTACCGCAACATGCGTTTTTTATTCTTCTGACGGCGGAAAAAGCTGGACGGAAGGACGTGGCATGTATGGTTATCGCAGTTGTGTGATTTGCGTCAATGAAGTGCTCTATGCCTGCGGTACCAACGGTATTGATTATTCAACGGACCTCGGGAAAACGTGGAAAGCCTTTTCGGACGAACGCGGTTTTGCGATGACCTCGGACGGTCAGTCACTCTACGTTACAACTCCTAACGGGAGTTTTAGCATCTTCCCGCTGATCCGGAATTAAATCAGATGGTTTTGAGCCATTCGGAACGAAGACTTCCGAGGTTGGTAATGGTATTGTCGTACATGTTCCAACCCGCATATTCACCTTTATCGGCATAATGAATTTCGCGCTGCTCTCCTTCCCGTTCGACAATCAGTTTCAAACGATTAAAAAAGTCGATCCGGCGTTCGGTACCGATCTTTTTGAGCGCATGCACCGAACTATCGATCGAACAGCCGGAAGCACCTACCTGACGCTCGTCGACGGTCAGAATCACAAAGCGGTTGCTTAGGATGCGATAGTCCGCCAATAACTGTTTTCCGTGTGCATTCCACCCGGATACGAACTGCTCGAGTTCGTGGTTAATGTATTGCTGATCTTCAGCTGAAAGTTCACGATCCGCCTGGTAAACCCATACGCGGCTGTGATCTTCAAATCCTTCAAAAAGTTCCATGATTACAAATCTGCGGCAGTCGCGATCAGTTCGGCAACGTCCAGTACTTTGATCTCTGCCTCTTTTTCAAAATTCTTAACTCCGTCGGTCATCATCGTGTTGCAGAAAGGACAGCCCGTCGCAATGAATTCGGCGTGCGTTTCCAATGCATCTTCCGTACGCTCGATGTTAATCTCTTTACGTCCGGGTTCGGCTTCCTTGAACATTTGGGCACCACCGGCTCCGCAACACAGTCCTTTCGACTTGCAACGCTTCATTTCCACCAGTTCGGCATCAAGCTTCTCGATCAGCGTACGCGGTGCCTCGTACACATCGTTTCCGCGCCCGAGGTAACAGGGATCGTGAAAAGTGATCTTTTTTCCCTTAAACACCTCACCGCCTTCCATGGCCAGTTTACCGGTATTGATCAGGTCCTGGATAAGTTGCGTATGATGGATCACCTCGTAATTCCCTCCAAGTCCCGGGTATTCGTTTTTCAATGTATTGAAACAGTGCGGGCAGGCCGTCACGATCTTTTTTACTTCGTATCCGTCCAGCACCTGGATGTTCATCATTGCCTGCATCTGGAAGGTAAACTCATTCCCGGCGCGCTTGGCCGGATCTCCCGTACAGCTCTCTTCGGTTCCGAGCACTGCAAAGTTCACCTTACAGTGGTTAAGGATCTTCACGAGTGCTTTAGTGATCTTTTTCGCACGATCGTCAAAACTTCCGGAACAACCCACCCAAAAGAGGATGTCGGCTGTTTCTCCACTGGCCATTTTTTCGGCCATCGTCGGTACATGTAAGTTCGTACTCATAAGTTCGTTTTTGATTCCTTTCGGATATGTCGATTTTTTACTGTTCGTCTTTCCAGTTCAACCTGTTCGCCTGCGCAAACTGCCACGGAGCACCATTGTTTTCGATATTGGTCAGCATCCCGGCAAGTTCGGTCGGCATGCTCGATTCCTCCATCACGAGGTACCGGCGCAGGTCGATAATGATCGAAAGCGGATCGATATTGACCGGGCACTCCTGTACGCAGGCATTGCAGGACGTACATGCCCACAATTCTTCCGGCGTGATGTAATCGTGAACGAGCTTCTTGCCGTCGTCGTAATCGGCACCGTGCTTCCTACGATTGTGCCCCACTTCCTCCATGCGGTCGCGTGTATCCATCATGATCTTACGCGGTGAGAGTAATTTCCCGGTAATGTTGGCCGGGCAGGCAGACGTACAACGCCCGCACTCGGTACAGGTATATGCATCGAGCAGGTTTTTCCAGGTCAGGTCGGTCACGTCTTTTGCACCGAAAGTCTGGTGTACTTCTTCCTGTCCTTCCGCCGGAGCCGCAAAGGGATCGGCATTCGGATCCATCATCAGTGCAACCTCCTTTTTCACGGAATCCATGTTGTTGAACTTCCCTTTTTCTTCCAGGTTGGAATAATAGGTGTTCGGGAAAGCCAGCAAAATATGGAAATGCTTGGAATAAGGTAAATAATTCAGGAAAGCGAAAACCATCGTGATGTGTCCCCACCAGCCAATGCGTTCCACGATATGCAGGGAATGTTCGGAAAGTCCGCCGAATAACCACGGACCGATCCACGAAGTGATCGTAAAGCTATAAGTACCGGCTTCTGTAGTGCCGTGTGATAGTCCGCGATTGTACAATACTTCATCGGCGCCGTTCATCATAAAGATAAAGCACACGAGCATCAACTCCATAATCAGGATGAAGTTCGCATCGAGTTTGGGCCAGCCATTGAGCTCGTTCATCGAAAGGCGCGGGATCTTCAGCAGGTTTCGTCTTGCCAGGAAGATCACCGTGGCGATTAGTGCCAAAACAGATAATACTTCGATAAAACTCACCACGAAGGTGTAAAATCCGCCCAACGAATCGCGAAAGAGCCTGTGATGCCCGCTCAGCCCGTCGATAAAGATCTCGATCAACTCGATCTGCGTAATGACGAAGGCCGCATAAATGCAAAAGTGAAGCAAGGCAGGGATCGGGCGACGGAACATTTTTTGCTGTCCGAAAGCCACGAGCAGCATTACGCGGAAGCGTTCGGCTTTATTATCACTGCGATTGATCTCGCGCCCCATCAGAACATTGGAGCGGATCAGCAGTACGTTCCAGGTAAAAAATCCCAGTCCTGCAATTAAAAGGATGGCAAAAACAATGATCGATACCATGCTTAATTACTGATTTTCGTTGTGTCAAGAATCCGGCGAAGTTTTTTCTCCTCCTCTGTTGTCAAAGATACACCTTTTGTTTTAGCTCCGATCACCGAGAAGTGGATATATCGTTCCGGGTGAAGCTGGATATCGTTCACGAGATTCTGCAGTTCGGCGTTGGTATTGACGATCTCGCGATACAACTCTTCGTCTTTCAGCAGTTTTCCGAGCGTACCTTTTCCGCTTTCCACATCGGCCAGCACGCTATTGAGTTTGCTGATCGTTTCCTTGGCACGCTCGATCGTACCTTTGAAGTCTGCCGTTACAAGGTCATCCGTGATCTTCTGCACGTTTCCGAGCACCGCGGTTACCTGCTCATTGCTCTTGCGCAGGTTTTCGGTAATGCTTTCCACGTGAGACATGATGCGTGAGAATTTCTCTTTTTCATCATGAACGAGTTCTTCGATGTCGCGCGCCACGTTTCCGAAACGTTTGATGGCCTGTTTCACTTCGTTCATACTTGATTCGATGTCGCTGGTTGCGGATGTATCCCAGAACGCATTCACGGAACTTACCATTTTATCGACGGAATTCATCATGCCCTGCACTTTCTTCAGAACAGGATCCACATAACCTTTTACTTCGGTAATAATATCGGATTCCACAACACCGATGATCGTATCGCCGGATTCGTAATAACCGGAAGCCGGTTTTCCGTTCGTCTGGATGATCATTCCTTTATTAAACAGGTCGACCGAACCCACGGTAACGTCCCAGTCTCGCGCAATGCGAAAATCATCCTGCTGGATGTTGAATTTAATGAGAACGGAGTGCATGGAGTCATTTTCCGGAACGAGATCTACAGACATCACTTTTCCCACCGGTACACCGTTCATCATCACGGAATTGGCCGGAGAAACGCCTGCAGAGTTGGGGAAATAGGCGTAATACACATCATCTCCACCGAAAAAACTGTTCCCTTTTAAAAAGTTAACTCCCGCAACAAGGAGTCCAATAGCCGCGAGGGCAATCAATGCTGTTTTTATCTCTTTCGACACGCCGTTGTAGGTTTATTTTTCTGCTAATTTAATAGCTTTTTCCAAACTAATACGCTCTCCGTTTTGGAAGGCCACCACAAAAGCGTGCTCAAAGCCCGACGAACGCATTTCATTTTTATAGACATTGGCCGCGTCCAGGTCGTTCGGAAACTCACCTACCGTGTATTTGTAAAGTTTGTCCTGGAAATATTCAAACACCTGTAAGCCCTTGAATTTAGAGGAGGTAAGCGGGATCTGCTTCTCAGAGGTTTCGATTTGAACGCGGAATACGACATCCGTCGCACGAACGGTTACGGGAGTCGTTTCGGGGACCTCTTCCGAATTAACAATATTTAGCGTTCCCGGGTCGTATCCCACCCCTTCAATCTCACTCTTGTACTTCTCGAAAGCCGTAAACATACACCCGGCCATTTTAGCCTGTGTAGCATCACCGGCAAGGAACTTTTCCTCCTTCGGGTTGGTCAGGAATCCGGTTTCGATTAACACACTCGGCATGGTCGTTTTATAAAGCACGATGAAGCCCGCCTGTTTTACGCCTCGATCGTAACGACCCGCCGCGCTAAACTCATGCTGCAACTTGGATGCGAAATTGATAGACTGGTCCAAAAATACGGATAACTGCAACTGGCGTGCAATGATCGCATCCGGGGAAAGGTCGAAATCCTTGTACTTCTCACCACCGTCTTCCTCCAGGTAGATCGTGCTGTTCTCGCGCTCGGCGATGCGTTGCTGTGATTCGGTGCGGTGGAGCCCGAGTACATAGGTCTCCGTTCCGTAAGCCGTGGCGCCGGCCGCATTCGCGTGAATACAAATGAACAGGTCTGCGTGATTCCGGTTTGCAATGCGCGCGCGCTCATCGAGTTCCACGAAAACATCTTTGTCCCGCGTGTAAATCACCTTGATCGCAGGATATTTCTTTTTGATCATAGCGCCCAGCTTCAGCGCCATGGCAAGACAGACGTCCTTTTCATGCGCAAAATCACCGTGACATCCCGGATCCTTTCCGCCGTGACCCGCATCGATCACAACCGTCTGGATCGAACCCAGGTCGATATCCGCTTTGGGTCGGATCGAGGAGGAAAAACTGAGCAATACTGCAATCAGCGTAAGCAATCGCGTTACGGGCATCAGAATTTTTTTGCGCATGACTTTATTCATAATGTAATTTTTTAGCTTTGCAACCGTATATCAGTCATATTACAAATTTACGCCCGGTCGTTGTCCAAAAAACGTTCCATACAAGTAGTTTTCTTCCGTACATTGTTAATAATGTGTAGCCTGTTCCCCTTCCGACAACCACTTTTCGGGCAGGACACGCTGTATGTTAATGACGAGAACCTGGATGCACCGATTGTGTATGGTGCGCGGGATTCCATTTTTGCGGACCTCAGGAAGAACCAGGTCCATCTCTACGGAGAGGCTCATGTTACTTATGATAACGTCGATCTCAAAGCCGGTTACATCCTCATCGACCTGGATAAGAACGAAGTACTCGCAACTTATCGCTACGACAAAGACAGTAACAAGGTCGAAATGCCCGTATTCACAAGCGATCAGGAAGAAGTAAAAGCCTCGGCCATCAGCTACAACTTCAAAACCGAAAAGGCTTTTATCCGCGACGTACGTACGCGGCAGGACGAGTTCTACCTCTACATGGAAACCGCCAAGAAACAGGCCAATGACGAGATCCATTTCCGGCACGGACGTTTCACAACCTGCGACCTCGAAGAACCGCACTATCATTTCCAGCTGAGTAAAGCCGTCCTCGTTCCCGAAAAGCGCATCGCCTCCGGACCGATGAACCTCTGGCTCAAAGGAGTTCCCACGCCCATCGGGCTGCCCTTTGCACTCATACCGCAACAAAAAGAACGCAACAAAGGACTGATCTTCCCGAATGTCGTGCCGCTCTCCGCCTACGGTTTCGGGTTCCAGGACCTCGGCTATTACGTTCCGATCAACGATTCGCTGCAAACGACTTTTTACGGAACGCTCTACTCGCGCGGAAGTTTCGGAATCCGCAACAAGACCGAATACATGATCCGCTACCGCTTCAGTGGCGACCTGGATCTCAAATACGAACGTTTTCGTCCGGGCTTTCCCGATACTTTCAGCCTAAACAAATTCTCGGTTTACTGGACGCACCGGCAGGATGCCAAGGCCTCGCCCTACTGGACTTTCAACTCGAACGTGAACTTTCAGTCGGACAGTGACCCGAAGAACAGCACGGATCCGCTTAACCCGCAGTATTTCAACAACACGATCTACTCCGACGTCAACGTACGCCGCAATTTCCCGGGCAAGCCCTTTACGGCGGGAGCCAAGTTATCCGTACGCCAGAATTCACAGGCTCACAGCGTGACGCTTAACAGTCCCACGATCAACTTCAACATGACGCGCGTACAGCCTTTCAAAAACCTCATAAAAGACGGCTGGCCCATACTGCGACAGTTCTCCTTCACCTACAATTTCGAAGGAAAGAATACATCTACCTTCGGCGACAGCCTGCTCCGCAACGGGCAATTCGATGCTATCGGGAAACGGTTTGTCAACGGCTTCCGAAACAACAGTGTGGTCCAGACCACCGCCGGGATCTTCGGAAATACCGTGAAGATCAACCCGCAACTGAACTATACCAATGCCATCAACTTCCAGCAAACGCGCCTGCGCTACGATCCCACCATCAATAACTCGGTGGCCGACACGCTCTATACACCCGGATTTTCACAAAACCTGAGCGCCTCGCTGAATGTCACAACCGTTTTCTACAATTACTACCGTTACATCGGTAAACGCAAACCGCTTGTCCGCCACATTGCCACTCCTACCGTGGGGTTCACCTACGTTCCGAAACTCACCAACAACCTGCGCGACAGCGTCGGGCCGAATATGGATGTGGTGGAATACTCGCAATACCAACGAAGTGCGTACAACCTTGGCGTTTCGCGCGAACAGGCATTGCTCACATTCGGTGTAAACAACACCTTCGAACTCAAACGCATTTCGCAAAAGGACAGCAGCGGGTTTAAGAAAACAAGACTCGTGGATCAGTTCAGTGTTTCCGGGTCCTACGACTTCCTGAAAGACACGATGCAGCTTTCGAATATCCTCGTAAACCTGCGTATTTCCCCCGTCAAATACCTGAACTTCGTATCCACTTCCAACTTCAGCCCGTATGCCACCAACGACTCTACCGGGGCCATTCTCAACGATTACGCACTCACCAAGGAAGGACGGCTCGGACGTTTCCTCAACAGCAACCTCACCACCACGCTTACACTTACCTCGCCCGAAAGCCGGAAAAAGATCGAAGAGAACAAAGAGATTTTCACCAATGTGTGGGATTCCGATTACCAGTACTTCGCCATGCACCCCGAACGAGCCATCGACTTCGACATTCCCTGGAAGATCAACCTCTCGCACGTCTATTCATTTACGGCAAACACCAATCGGAGCGACCTGAATCCGAACCGTTATAACTCCGTGCAAACATTGGCACTCAATGGCGATCTGAGCTTTACACGACGCTGGAAAGTAGTCGCTACCATGAATTTCGACTTCAGGACCGCAAAGCTCACTTATACCCGTTTTGCGCTGACGCGAGACATGCACTGCTGGGCCCTCGACTTCACCTGGACACCCCTTGGCGGGAACCAAAGCTTCCTCTTCCGCCTGCGCGCAACCTCCGCCCTTTTCCAGAACGCGAAGATCAATTTCACCAAACCACCGATCTTCTTTTAACGTTTTTTTATCCCGTTGCAAAACCAAAAAAAGGCAATTACAAGTATATTTAAGCAAAAAACAAACGATTTGATTGACTTATCATTTCATTCCGATATTCGTCCGGCTAAAGGAAACCTCCTGATTTCCGACCCGTTTCTCAATGATGATTACTTCCGCAGATCCGTCATTTACCTCTGCGAACACAATGAACAGGGAAGCTATGGTTTCGTGCTGAATAACCTCATGCAATTCGACATGACCCAAAGCGATCTTCAATTTCCCTTTGAAGAAGCATTTTTCGGGATCGGCGGGCCGGTGGAAACAAGCAGCCTTTTCTTCCTTCACACACTTGGAGATCAGGTCGAAGAAAGCATACCGGTCGAAAAAGACATTTATATCGGTGGAAATTACGAAACGCTCATCGAGGCGCTTAATAAATCTGCGAATCCCGAACAACAAGTGCGTTTCTTCCTCGGCTACTCGGGCTGGTCGGCCGGACAACTCGAAGAAGAACTCGCAGGCAACTCCTGGGTGGTAATCGACAACTTCGACCGCCGTGACCTCTTTACAATGCTCAACGAAGACCTCTGGCGCGAATACCTGCAACGCATGGGCCCGAAATTCCGGGCTATCAGCAATTTTCCAATCGATCCCAACCAAAACTAATGCCGGCCACACAGTCAGTTCCGCGCGTAACACTGGTTACCTTTTACCGTTTCCCGGGATTTTTTCGGATGTACCTCGCTTTCAGCACCATGGGAATCCTTAAGTTCTTTCGTCCACGGCACCCCGGCATGCGCCTCGGGAAAATGCTCGGCAATGGTTCGGGGATCGGTTTCGGCCTGACGCCGGATTTCAGACAGTATTCCGTACTGGCCGTCTTCGACAACGAAACGCAGGCTGCCGATTATTATCAAAACAGCCGTTTGTTGCGCTGGCTCAGGCGCATTTCCAAAAGTGAAAAAGTACTCTTTCTCAGGGCGCATCGTTCACGTGGAGTTTGGGATGGCCGGGATCCGTATCCGTTTACGATCGAAAAAGAAGGAGAGTTGATCGTGATCCTGACGCGGGCAAAGTTACGCCTCCGAAAAGTGCGCGCTTTCTGGAAAAAGGTTCCTGCCGCCAATAAAAGCCTGGCATCGGTTAAAGGAAGAATTTTTAGCGCAGGAATGGGCGAATGGCCCTTTTCACACCCGATAACCTTCAGTATGTGGGAAAATGAGGAATCCATGATCCATTTTGCACACGAAGGAGAAGCGCACCGTTCCGCCGTGCAGGCCGCACGCGAAGGACACTGGTTCCGGGAAGATCTCTTTGTCCGGTACTCGGTCATCCGGTCCAGGGGCTTCGGCGTTAACGAAATCTAAAAACAACGCCTTTCCATTAAAATCTCTTAAAAAGCAACGGATCGCTGTTAACAAACGCTAAGCGAAGTACCTGTACCTCTTTAAATTACTTACCTTTCTTTCTAAATCGACAAACAATGAAAAAGCTAATAATTTTAGGAGCATGTTGCGCAGCGCTCTTCTCCTGTAACAGACAAGCAGAAACGGAAGCGGAAATTGAAGCGGCCCGTCAGTCGGCCATAGATTCGGTTGAACAGGCACAGGCCGAAGAACGTCAGACAACGATCGTATACCGCGAAACACCGGCCGACGGTACAAGCACAAGTGCTTCCTCTTCAACAAGTACCTCATCTTCCACAGCAACCGAAGAAGAGGAGAAAAAAGGCATGAGCAATGCCGCCAAAGGCGCGATCATCGGTGCAGGAGCGGGAGCAATCACAGGTGCTGCCGTAAGTAAAGAGAAAAAAGGAAAAGGTGCCATCATTGGTGGTGTGGTCGGTGCAGCAGCCGGAACAGCTACCGGGGTGATCATCGACAAGAGCAAAGAGAAAAAAGAAGAAGAATCTGAAAACCCCAACTAATCTGTCTTTTCGACAAATATGAGCAGCCGCCGATCATTTACTGATCGGCGGTTTTTTTTTGTATACAAACTGCGTACCCAAAGAACCTCCAATACGAAGCAATCCGCGTGTACTTTGCACCGCGCTTCAGTGAAAGCCATTGGGTACCCGCTGTACGCCGTTCCGTCAAAATTTCTGGCTG
>CAYMEW010000013.1:0-89257 GCA_964389755.1 uncultured Flavobacteriales bacterium
CAATTGAATGACAGAATTATATAAGTGAATTTGATACGCGAAATTTTCAGTATTTGTCCGCAAAATACCATAAACACTCTTATAATTGTACTTGATTTTTTTCCATTATTTAAGTCTTTAGAAAATTCTGTAATTAAAATTTCTACCGTATTTTTATAATTATGAAACACTGGATTAAAATATCTCTTTTGGCTGTGATTTGCACAGGACTTTCACTGACAGCCTGCAAGAAAAAAGAACTGGAGTTCACGATCAGGGGCACGGTTACCGACGCCACTTTTCAACAGGGATTGTCCGGAGCCACGGTTAAGCTATACAAACAAACGATCTCGAGTTCGGCGGAAACGCTCATTCAAACTACGAACACGGATGGTTCGGGAGCTTACAGTTTTACATTTAAACGGGATCAGTCGGAATCTTACCGGGTTGAAATACAAAAGAATAATTATTTCGATGGAGGGGGCGAAATCCTCTTCTCTTCCCTTTCCACGGAGGATGATAACATTCGCAACTATTCCACGACCGCAAAGTCATGGGTAAGGCTCGTGTTTCAAAATGTAGCCCCGGCAGGTCCGTCGGATGAGATTATATTCAGTCCGTCGCAGGGGAAAACAGGTTGCGCGGAATGCTGTACTTCGGCGGCCCGTACACTTACGGGAGTTGTCGACACTTTCTTTGTGTGTATTAACGACGGAAACGCGACCTATTCCTACTCTTACAATGTCAGTGGTTCCGGATCGGGCACGGAAAGCATCGTAACGGTACCGTTCGACACCGTTGAGCTTGTAAAACAATATTAACCGTTCGCCACTATTCGTCCTCGAGGTTGTCGCGCAGTTTTTGACGCAACTGCCGGTTATAGGTTTCCACGAGGTATTTGAAATAGTTCGTTGTGCTTTTGGATATACACTTGGTATATATTTTCAAACGATGTTCGATGTGATCCTGTAAGGCGTTCAAAAGATCGAGACCGTCAAAATAATCCGTTGCAGCTTTATGAATGGCCTGGAAATGATTTTCAAGACTCAGGTCCACGGCTTTTTTTCCTTTCTCAGCATTATCGAGGCATTCATAGTACACGTCCCGCATGGAGAATTCTTCCATAAAATCGGTGTCCAGCCGCTCTTTCAAGGCACGATTGAACTCAAACTCCACTTCAAATTCGAGGTCATCTTCTTCGGAAAGTCGTGATTCCAGGAAGCGGTCCGGAAAGCGGAAAGCATCCTGCCAGTTGATATAATCCTGCCACAAACCAAAGCGCCGGACATTGTTTCCGAGGTCGATCAGTTTGAAGTTGCTCTTGTTCGGGAGTCTGCGTGATCCCCGTCCGATCATCTGATGATACAGGGTAAGCGAGCGCGTGGCGCGGTTGAGGATGATCGTCTGCACGGTCGGTTCATCAAAACCTGTTGTAAGAATTCCCACGGATGTCAGGATCGCATCGGGTGTTTCCCGGAACCATTCGAGCACGTCTTTGCGGTCGCGATCACTGAAGGTCGAATCGAGGTGGCGGATCTTGTAACCGCGCTTTTTAAAGGTTTCCTCTACCCGCAGCGATGTTTCGATCCCGGAATTGAAGACCAGGGTTTTATTGCCGATGGCGACTTCCTCGTATGCGAAAAGCAGTTTTTCCTGCATGAAGTAGTTTCCGTAAACCACTTCCGAACTGCTTACGGTAAAATCCCCGTTAGATCCGATCTTCAGTCCATGGAGGTTAACATCGTACGTAAATGTTTCTGCATCGGAAAGATAACCTCCCTCAATTAAAGAGGAAATACTCTCGCCCACGAGTAATTTATTGTAGTTATCGTTGAGCGGAAGAGCACGGTTACTGCTCAAAGGTGTTGCCGTAAAACCAAGGATATTCACATTTTCATAGAACTGGAAGATCTTGCGGAAACTGTTGTAATGTGCTTCATCGACAATGACCAGTCCTACTCCTTCGATGAAATTCTCATCCTCGTTGAGCCGGTTGTTCAGTGTTTCCACCATTGCAATAAAGCAGTTGTACTCATGTTGATCCGGCAATGCTTTCACGTCGCTGTTCACGATCTTGTTATCCACGCCGATGGCTGAGAGCTGTCGGGAGGTTTGAACCGAAAGTTCGATCCGGTGTGTCAGGATCAGCACTTTCTCTTTGTATAATTCGATGTAATGCCGCGCAATTTCTGAAAAGATCACCGTTTTTCCGCCTCCGGTGGGCAATTGGAACAAAAGATTGAAGTTTTTTCCGTTCTCTTCAATCTCCTGCATGATATCCCGGACGGTTTTCGTTTGAAAAGGATATAATTTTTTGGCTTCGACCAGCTCTAATTCGTTCATTCGTCTGTAAAAAATGGGGTACAAAATTACTCTCTTTATAAGCAAAAACAAAATTTTGAACTCTTTTATTCGGCCTTTTTACAAAGATTTGACTATTCACCCGGGTAGCTTTATTCTTGAAATCCTATTTGCGGGAAAGCTACTAGCTGCATTGAACCGGCATCTCGAAAGAATGTTTATTTTTGTACTCC
Organism: uncultured Flavobacteriales bacterium; assembly: GCA_964389755.1. Classification (GTDB taxonomy): domain Bacteria; phylum Bacteroidota; class Bacteroidia; order Flavobacteriales_D; family Crocinitomicaceae; genus JBBSUQ01. The sequence continues at coordinate 2,514 of CAYMEW010000013.1, forward strand.
TGATTTAAGGAACTTATCAAACACAATTACACGATACGACCATGAGTGATATTGAAAAAATAAAATGCCTGATAATTGGCTCAGGTCCTGCTGGTTATACGGCGGCCATTTATGCTGCACGGGCTGAAATGCACCCGGTAATGTACCAGGGAATGCAGCCAGGCGGACAGTTAACGACCACCAACGAGGTTGAAAATTTCCCGGGTTATCCGGAAGGAATTACCGGTCCTGCGATGATGCAGGAACTCGAGGCGCAGGCCAAGCGTTTTGAAACAGATATCCGCTTCGGATTCATTGACCAGGTGGATTTTTCCGGTAAAGAACTGAAACTCTGGACGGAAAGCGGAAAAGAAATACACGCGGAAACGGTGATCATTTCGACCGGAGCATCTGCCAAATACCTCGGTTTGCCAAGCGAACAGAAATTCCTTCAAAACGGAGGCGGTGTATCTGCCTGCGCGGTGTGCGACGGATTCTTTTACCGCGGACAGGAAACAGTGATTGTCGGTGCGGGAGATTCTGCCTGCGAAGAAGCGCATTACCTTTCCAAGCTTTGTACGAAAGTGACCATGCTCGTTCGACGGGATGAATTTCGGGCGTCGCGAATCATGGCGGAGCGTGTAAAAAACACGAAGAACATTGAAATTCTGTATAACACGGAAACCGTTGAAGTACTCGGAGACGAAGGTGTGACCGGCGTACGCGTTAAGAACAGCGTAAGCGGGGAAGAAAAAGAAATTCCGTGCACTGGCTTTTTCGTTGCCATCGGTCACAAGCCGAACACGGATATTTTCAAAGGATACATCAACATGGACGAAACCGGTTACATCAAATACGAGCAACCCGGAACGTCGAAAACAAATATTCCCGGTGTATTCGTGGCAGGTGATGCAGCGGATAAAACGTATCGCCAGGCCATTACAGCAGCCGGAACCGGATGTATGGCAGCACTGGATGCAGAGCGCTACCTCGCTTCTCTCGAATAAAAAACGTGATTTTAAATCGAAGGGAGTTCCGAAAGAACTCCCTTTTTAGTTTTACAAATAAGCTTACACTACTGCATCTTACGGCGTAACAGGCGCGCATTAATCGCCACAATGACCGTGCTAAGACTCATGAGTACGGCTCCGGCAGCCGGACTGAGGATGATTCCGGCAAAAAAGAGGGCTCCGGCGGCAAGGGGAATAGCCACGATGTTATAGCCGGCGGCCCAAAACAGGTTCTGAACGACTTTGCGGTAAGTGGCCGCACCAAAATCAATCAGGCGTACCACATCCTGTGGGTCACTGTTGACGAGAATGATGTCTGCCGTTTCAGCAGCCACATCCGTTCCCGAACCGATCGCGATGCCGACATCCGCGCGGGCAAGTGCCGGAGCATCGTTCACGCCGTCTCCTGTCATGGCAACAAACTCCCCTTCTTCCTGTAAATCGCGAATAATGCGCTCTTTGTCCTCCGGAAGCACACCTGCGTGATACGCATCCAGTTGAAGTGTCTCACTAACGGATCTGGCAACCTGTTCGTTATCGCCGGTAAGCATAATTACACGAATACCGCGTTTCTTCAGGTCTTCTACTGCATGAAACGATTCGCTCCGCACTTCATCCGCCAGGGCGAGGTATCCGAGTATGCTCCATGTTTTACCGTCAGATCTGAGCAGAAATACAAGGGTTTCCGAACCGTTATTTTCCAGGTTCGCAGGGATTTCGAGATTGTTTTTCTTCAGGAACCCCGGACCTGCAATCACATATTCGGTGTCGGCGATTTGCGCGCGAACTCCCTGGCCCGTGATATTTTCAAAACCGGAAACATCCATTCGCCCCAGTTTCATTTCATCCGCTTTACGCACAATTCCTGCACCGATCGGGTGTTCGGAAGCCGATTCGATAGCGGCAGCCATTTGTAGCACATCTTCTTTCGTGAATGCTTCCTCGAGCGTATCAAAACGGGTGAGTCCGAACGCACCGCGCGTCAGCGTACCCGTTTTATCAAAAAGCACAACCGTAAGTTTACGCGCATTTTCAAAAGCCGTACGATTTCGGATTAGCAAGCCGTTTTTAGCCGATACGGCCGTGGATATAGCGACTACGAGCGGAACCGCAAGTCCGAGTGCGTGCGGACAGGCAATAATCATAACAGTAACCATGCGTTCGAGCGCATATTCGAAATCTTTTCCCACTGACAACCAGGTAATCAACGTAATCAAACCGGCTCCCAGGGAAACATAAAACAGCCAGCCCGCCGCCCGGTTGGCCAGGTCCTGCGTCTTTGATTTACTTTCCTGCGCAGCCTGAACCATCCCGATCACTTTCGACAAATAGGCATCTGCACCCGTGTGCCGTACTTCTACTGTAAGCGATCCGTTTCCGTTCACCGATCCGCCTATTACTTCATCTCCCGTGGTGCGACGCACCGGAACAGATTCGCCTGTGATCATCGATTCGTTGACATGACTTTCTCCTTTCCGAACTGTGCCATCTGCCGGAATTTTTTCGCCGGGTCTGACCAGCACCCGGTCCCCCTTTGCAAGGTCGTCAATGCGTACTTCCTTGGTTTCTCCCGAATCATTTATTTTCAGCGCGGTTGAGGGCATTAGTCGCGCCAGTTCCTGCAGCGCATTCGACGCTCCCATGACCGACTTCATTTCGATCCAGTGACCGAGCAGCATAATATCGATCAGGCTGACGAGTTCCCAGAAAAATATTTTACCCGCGACTCCGAAAACGACTGCCGAACTGTAAAAATAAGCAACTGCAATGGCAAGAGCGATAAGCGTCATCATTCCCGGTTTACCAGCCTTCACTTCGTCTGATAGTCCTTTTAAGAAAGGCCATCCGCCATAAAAGAATGCGATGGTGGCAATACCGAACTGAACATAGCGATCACCGCGGAATCGCCATTCGTAACCCGCAAGCTGCTGGAGCATCGGTGCGAGGATAACGATCGGTACGGTTAGTATCAGTGTAATCCAAAAGCGTTTTTTAAAATCGGTGATCATGTGTGCATGATGATCGTGATGATCGTGTTTGCCGCCGTGTCCGGACTGAGTTGCAGAATCGTGATGGTGTGTGTGTGCGTTCATATTTTTGGTGTGTTTGTTATAGAAAAAATAACCTGCGTATTTTGTTTTACAAACTTCATTAAAAGCATCCGTGTGAAGCTTATAAAATTGCCGGAGATGCTGGCATATTTTCGGGAATTACATTTTTTTCTCAGAAAAACACAAAAAACTAAAAAAAAAGTTGTAGTTTAGGCATACCAAAGTAACCAATAAACTGGCGCAACGCACTACGACAGACATCGTTTTTCGTTGACTACCAAAACACTATTGCTGAAAAGTACTAATTCACACCTTTCCTCGTTGAGCGACAGTTTGGAACTGTCACTTGCGCGTGTTACCGAAGCACACAGGAAGTTTGCCGAAGTTCGCGCGCGAGTTGACGGCTTCTCCCCTTGTCCGAAATAACTTATCCGACATTATTTGTTTGTGAAACTTCACCCGGGAACGTATGCCTGGGAATTCATTTTTCAGTGTGAAACAAAAAAGGGTTTCCGAAGAAACCCTTTAAAATTACTAACCTGTAGAATTGTTAATAATTGATCCTTCTTAGTGGAACGGGAAATCTTTAAAAAAGTTTCACAAAGAGCTGCATTTTTACTTAAAAAACAGACTTACTTTTTGCAAGAATTAACAATCAACCTTTTAAAAGTATTGAAACAGGCTTTCGGAAGGCATTTTTATTGCTTTACATTTGCTATGATGAGTAAACTTCCTTCCATAAAGGCCCTGATCAGCCTGATTGATGATCCGGATGAAACGATCTTCAGCCAGGTGCGGGATAAACTACGCTCTTACGGTCCGGAAGTAATTCCCTACCTTGAAAGTTCATGGGAAGAAAATAACTACGGGCTCATCTTCCAGTCGCGCATCGAGGATCTCGTTCACGAAATTCAATTTGAAGATGTTTGTCGCCAGCTTGAAAACTGGGCGCTATCCGGCGAAAAGGACCTGCTGGAAGGCAGCCTGATCATTGCGCGTTACCAGTATCCCGGACTTGAAGAAGCAGCTGTTTATAAGGAACTCGAATCATTGCGCAGTGAGATCTGGCTCGAAATCAATCCGAAGCAAACGGCGTTTGAGAAAGTAAAGATCTTCAATCGCATCTTTTACGGAAAACATGACTATCACGGCAACTCGAAAAATTTCCATTCGCCTCTCAATTCATACATTAATGTAGTACTCGAAACGCATCGCGGTAATCCGCTTAGTTTGTGCATCGTATACAGCATCGTTGCTCAACTTCTGGATATGCCTGTTTTCGGCGTAAACCTGCCCAATCACTTTATACTCGCCTACCTCGACGAACATGGAACGAATCGTTACGCGGGAACGGAAAACGAGCACGGCGTGCTTTTTTACATCAATGCTTTCAGTCGTGGTACGATCCTGCGCGAGAGTGATATTAAAACCTTCCTGGACGGATTGAAATTCCCGCACAGTAAAGAACATTTCGAACCCTGCTCAAATACTTCCATTATTAAACGTATGATCGTGAATCTGATCGCTTCTTTCCAACAAGTTGGCAATTCCGAAAAGGTTGAAGAATTACTCCGGCTGAAATCCATCCTGGAGAAGTGACGGATTTTCTCCCCGCGTCAAGGTGAAATTTGCACATTCCTTTCACGTTAGTTCATGCAATTCAATTCTTAAATCAGTTAAATAGACTTTAACAATCAAGCTACTACATTTTCCTGCTATTTGTGGCACTTCTTTTTCTAAGCCTTTTGAAAAAAGTGAATTTCAAAATGAAACAGCAGATACATTATCGGGAACTCGGACACCAGCTTCGTTATTCTATTTTTCAACTTTCCAGGCTCATTCATTTCGGCGGAAATTTTTTCGTTTAATATTTTTGATTAATTTTACATCATATAAAGATGTATTTTTAATCAATGATCCCGGAACGTATCCTCACAAAACTTTCAATCCTTTCGGATGCCGCTAAATACGATGTCTCGTGTTCATCCAGCGGTGTAAAGCGAAAGAATACCCGCAAAGAACTCGGCAATTCTTCGGGAATGGGCATCTGTCATGCCTACACAGAAGACGGGCGCTGTGTTTCCCTTTTAAAAATTCTGTTTACCAATCACTGTATTTTTGACTGTGCTTATTGTGTAAGCCGAAAGTCGAACGATGTTCAGAGGGCTGCATTTACCGTAGATGAAGTTGTTTCACTCACCATCAACTTTTACCGCCGCAACTACATCGAAGGTTTATTCTTAAGTTCCGGGATCTTTAAAAATGCAGATTTTACCATGGAACGTCTTACCGCTGTTTGTAAAAAACTACGAGGCCTTGGTTTCAACGGGTATATTCATTTAAAAGCAATCCCGGGCGCATCACCTGAACTGATCCGTGAAGCCGGATTGTATGCCGACCGCCTGAGCGTAAATGTCGAAATGCCGACCGAAAAAAGCCTGAAACTGCTTGCCCCTGAAAAATCGATGCAGACGGTGTTGCACCCGATGCGCTCCATTCGCAGTGAGATCAGGGAACATGATGAAGACCGCAGGAAATTTAAGAAGACGCCGGCTTTTGCTCCGGCCGGTCAAAGTACGCAAATGATCGTGGGCGCCACGCGCGAAAGCGATTCGGAGATACTGGCCATGACCAATTTTTTCTACCGCAAGATGCACTTAAAGCGCGTCTATTATTCGGGTTACATCCCGGTTTTAAAGGACTCGCGGCTGCCTGCCCTCACCACAAAAGTTCCGCTCGTTCGTGAACACCGGCTTTACCAGGCCGACTGGCTCCTGCGTTTCTATGGCTTCGACGTGAGTGAGCTAACCGTTGCCGAGCAGCCGAACCTCGAACTGGACATTGACCCAAAACTTAGCTGGGCCCTGCGAAATTTACATTTTTTCCCGATCGACATTAACCAGGCGGATTTATCCGACATCCTGCGCGTACCCGGAATCGGGCATAAATCGGCCCGAAAGATCGTACAGTCGCGACGTTTCGCACGTCTTAACTGGGATCATCTGAAAAAGATCGGGATCTCGTTCAACCGGGCGCGCTATTTCATTACCTGCAATAGCCGCGTGCATTATGCGGACGCCCTGTGGAAACCTCATTTTCGCAATCACCTCATTTCTTCTTCTTCCAGCAAATACGAAGCGTTGTTCAACACGCAACTGTCTCTGTTCACATAATGATCACCTACCTTTACGACGGATCTTTTGAAGGGCTGCTTTGCGTTAGCTACCACTATTTTAAACAACCCGATGAGTTGTTCGCGATTACGTCTTTTGACGAATTCATACCGGATGCGTTTTCGATTACGCAGGATATCGAAACGGACACCAAACTGGCTGAGCGCGTCATGAAACGTTTGTGCGAACGACTCGGACGGGCCAATATGCGCCTGGTCTATCACGTTTATCTCTCGGAATCGATCCGAAAAGAATTTCACATTATATGCGGAATCCGACTTGCTTTGAAGGAAGGTCCGGAAGCACTTTCTAATGTGGCGGATCGCTCCGTGTTATTTTTACGGGAACTCGAGAAAAAGGTCAGAAGGGAAAAACACCGGATGGAAGCTTTTGTCCGCTTCCGGAAAATGAAGGACGGACTGTATGCCGCAGTCGTGGAACCCGATTTTAACGTCCTGCCCTTAATCGCTCCTCATTTCGAAGACCGCTACGCCGATCAAAACTGGCTGATTTACGATGCGCGAAGACACTATGCCATTTTTTATGATCAGGTCGGAGTTAAACTGGTCACAACGGAGTTCGATGCTTCTGCCATTTGGAATTCCTCTAACTGGGACGCGGAAGAAGTTTTGTTTTCAGATCTTTGGAAAAAGTATTTTAAAAGCACGAACATTGAAGCGCGAAAAAATGCGCGATTGCACCGCCAGCACATGCCTGTGCGGTACTGGAAATATTTGGTAGAAAAAGGGAGGTACTAAAAATGGCCGCGCAACCGAAGTCACACGACCATTCCTTCACACACAAAGTCAGTGTTTACCTTCACCAACTTCTTCCACCAATTTCCGGTTAAACGCCGGAAGATCGTTCGGGTTTCTACTTGTTACGAGTCCGTTGTCCACCACAACTTCCTGGTCTACCCAGTCAGCGCCCGCGTTTTTCATATCGTGCTCAATGGATTTGTACGAGGTCATTTTGCGACCTTTCACCACTTCGGCGTTGATCAGTACCTGCGGACCGTGACAGATTGCTCCGACCGGTTTGTTTTTATCAAAGAATCCTTTTACAAATTGCAGCGCATTCGAATTCGTACGCATTTTATCGGGATTGATAACACCACCGGGTACCACCAGCGCATTGTAGTCGTCTGACTTTACTTCATCCACAGTTCGTGAAACGGAAATTGCTTTTCCCCAGTCACCATCGTGCCAGGATTTGATAGTACCCATTTTGTCGGAGATAATATCGACTTGTGCACCTTCTTTTTCCAGTGCTTCTTTCGGGCTGAACAATTCGCTTTGTTCGAAACCATCAGTAGCGAGAATCGCCACCTTTTTTCCTTCTAATTTCATAGTTCCTGTTTTTAAGTTTGCTTTACTGAAATAACAGGAAAACCGGGGCCTTGTTTCGAAATGAAAGGAAAAGAATGTTAAAATCAGGCAAGTATTTTACCGCCGCAGAATTATTTCAACTTATACTCCAGTTCAAACTGATCAAGGCTTTTGAAAAGTTGATTATTCGGTTGTACCTTCAGGCGCGATGATGGCATTTTCACCTCGTAGTTTTCAAAAGGGTCGTAAATCGTAAAACTAACGCCGCACTGCGTTCCGGTATGCTCCTGGAACACGCGGTACAAATCGGAAATGACAACCTGGTTTACGGCTTTCGAAGACATCTTAATTTCTACCATTTTCGCTTTTTTATCACGCAGTTCAGATAAAAATTCGATCGATGAAATGGTAAATTCGAGGTCCTTTCTTCGGGGCGGTATCTCTATTCTTCCGCGAATCGCCACAAAAATATTCGGAGTGATAAAATGCTTGAATTTCAGGTAATTTTCGCGCCACAGGAAAATCTTGAAGCTATCCGTGTAATCTTCGATCATCAGTGTTCCGAACTGGTCCCCGTTGCGAGTGAGCCGATGCTCCGCTTCTGAAATAGTAGCAGCAATGAGCACCTCTTTGTTCACGTGCTCCTGCATATTATTTAGCATCGCGACCTGTCCGTTGCAAAAAGCGTCGATCTCAACCCGGTAATCATCAAGCGGGTGACCGGAAATAAAGATCCCGATCACTTCTTTTTCGCGGTTCAGTTTGTATACACTACCCCATTCATCGGATTTCGGAACTTCCGGTTCCGGCATTTTGATCTCCGAACTCTCCCCGAACAGGGAAGCCTGTGAAGAGTTGAGACTCTCCTGGAAACCGGCGCCGAACTTTACGGCATTTTCAAGAAATGTACGTCCGTTGCTGTCTTCCTGAAAATATTGGGCCCGGTGAATCCCCGCAAATGAGTCAAAGCCGCCGGCAAGCGCGAGGCTTTCAAAAGCTTTTTTATTACAAATTCGCAGATTGATGCGTTTTGTAAGGTCGAATATGGATGTGAATGCTCCGCTTTCATTGCGTTCCCGGATGATCTCGGCTACCGGTGCCGAACCAAGGCCTTTGATCGCACCGAGCCCGAAGCGCACGGCTCCCTCTTTATTCACGGTGAAATGCAGGTTCGATTCATTGACATCGGGACCCAGAACGGGAATTTGCATCCGACGGCACTCTTCCATAAAAAACGAAACCTGTTTGATGTCGTTCATGTTGTTCGAGAGCACGGAAGCCATATATTCCGCCGGATAGTTTGCTTTCAGGTAGGCCGTTTGATAAGCGATCCACGCGTAACAGGTTGAGTGCGATTTATTAAAGGCATAAGAAGCGAAAGCTTCCCAGTCTTTCCAGATCTTATCCAGTTTGGCTTCGTCGTGGCCTTTTTTCTTCCCGTTCCCGATAAAGAGCGGTTTCATTTTATCCAGAACGTCGCGCTGCTTTTTACCCATTGCTTTTCGCAGCGTATCGGCTTCACCTTTCGTAAAGTCGGCCAGTTTCTGCGAAAGCAGCATTACCTGCTCCTGGTAAACGGTAATTCCGTAGGTTTCCTTCAGGTATTCTTCACAGTCATCCAGGTCATATACGATATCCTCTTCCCCGTGTTTCCGACGAATGAAGGAAGGAATATATTCAAGCGGCCCCGGACGATACAGGGCATTCATCGCAATGAGGTCGGCAAAAACGGTCGGCTTGAGATCACGCATGTATTTTTGCATCCCGGGAGATTCGTACTGGAAAATCCCGATTGTTTCACCGCGCTGGAAAAGTTCATAAGTCTTTTCGTCATCAATCGGAAAATGATCCGGATCAAGGTCAATGTCGTGGCGTTCCTTCACATTTCGAACCGCATCCTTGATCAAGGTGAGCGTTTTGAGCCCGAGGAAGTCCATTTTCAACAGCCCGGCCGATTCTGCAACCGAGTTATCATACTGTGTGCAGTACATGGCCGAATCTTTTGCCGTGGCCACAGGTACGAAGTTCGTAATGTCGTCCGGTGTAATGATCACCCCGCAGGCATGGATTCCGGTGTTTCTTACAGAACCTTCGAGTTTCAGGGCCTGGGTAACAACTTCTGCCGAAAGGTTATTTTCGGTGGCGATCTGTTTCAGTTCTTTGGCCCGCCCAAAGTCATCCTGGGAAGTCCGGAACTTTTCGGCCAGTTCCGCGTCTGTCATGCCGAAGAGTTTTTTCAGCGACAGGTCCGGGACCAGTTTGGCGATCCGGTCAGCTTCGGGCAATGGGAGGTCCATGACGCGTGCTGCATCCCGAATAGATGATTTAGCGGCCATCGTACCGTAAGTGATGATCTGTGCCACCTGGTTTGATCCGTATTTTTCAATCACCCATTCGATCACACGTCCGCGACCTTCATCGTCGAAGTCAATATCGATATCCGGCATGGAAACACGCTCAGGGTTTAGGAAACGCTCAAAGAGCAGGTCATACTCGATCGGATCAATGTTGGTAATTCCCGTGCAATAAGCGACTGCCGACCCCGCTGCCGAACCACGGCCCGGCCCGACGGAAACACCCATATCGCGTGCTGCCTGGCAAAAATCCTGAACGATCAGGAAGTAACCCGGGTATCCCGTGCGTTCAATGGTCGCGAGTTCAAAGTCCAGTCTTTCGGAAATTTCCGGTGTAATTTCACCGTATCTCTTTTTGGCTCCCTCGTAGGTCAGGTGACGCAGGTAGTTATTTTCCCCGCGCTTCCCGCCGTCCTCCAGGTCTTTTTCATCCCTGAACTCTTCCGGGATCTCGAAGGCCGGGAGGAGTACATCCCGTGCCAGCCCGTAAGGTTCGCATTTATCGACGATCTCCTGCACCGACTCAATAGCCTGCGGAAGGTCCAGGAACAGTTCTTTCATTTCGGCGGTGGACTTAAAGTAATATTCTTCATTGTCCAGCCCGTACCGGTATCCGCGTCCCCTGCCCTTGGGTGTGGAAACAAGTTCGTTATCTTTGATACACAGCAATACATCGTGTGCTTCCGAATCTTTACGCTCGAGGTAAAATGTATTGTTGGTCGCAACGAGTTTAACATGGTGTTTCTCTGAAAAGGCGACCAGCGTTGCATTCACGCGGTTTTCATCTTCCTGCCCGTGGCGCATCACTTCGAGGTAAAAATCTGCTCCAAAAACCGATTTCCACCACAGCAAAGCTTCCTCCGCCTGTTTTTCCCCGACATTGAGGATCATGGACGGAATTTCACCGTAGAGATTTCCCGAAAGCACAATGAGGTCCTCCGAATATTGTTCAACAGCCTTTTTATCAATGCGCGGAACGTAATAAAATCCCTGGGTATAAGCGATCGACGCCAGTTTGATCAGGTTTTGATAGCCCCGTTTGTTCCTGGCGAGGAAAACAACCTGGTATCCGTTGTCTTTGACGGATTTGTCATGCAGGTCGCGGCAAACATTGAATTCGCAGCCGATAATCGGCTTCAGTTCCTTTCCGTGGTATGGCTCTCCCTTCTTTTCGGCCTCCCTGCGTTCGGCAGCCACCTTTTTATTGTGCGTTGAAACAGCCCGCTCAAAGTGAAAAGCCGCCATCATGTTTCCCGTATCGGTAAGCGCCACGGCGGGCATGCGGTTTTCAATCGCTTTTTGCACAAGCGCATTGACCGAAATAGTCGATTGCAGGATCGAAAACTGTGTGTGATTGTGTAAGTGCGCGAATTCGACATCGGAAAGCTGCTCAATCGCATCTTCGCGGTCCACAGCAGGTACCTCTGTTTCCGGCTCGTATTTTTTATGCAGTTTTTCGCTTTCCTCCCGTAAATTCAGGTGTTTCAGCCCATAAAACCCAATCGGAGCCGGGTTAAAAGCCTGAAAATCGGAAATATAGTGTGAGTCTCGTTGAAGCGCTTCCGGGGAATAGATCCCGGTTCGAACGAGTTCAAAGAAGCAACGCGTGGTCGCTTCCACGTCGGCGGTAGCATTGTGTGCTTCGTTAAAGGGTTCGCCAAAAAGTTTCTGGTGCAACTCGGTCAGCGTGGGCAATTTGAATTTTCCACCACGTCCTCCCGGAATCTTACAAAGTTCGGCTGTTATCTCGGTACAGGTATCGAGGATCGGGAACGACGCGAGGTCCAGGTCTACTTTTCGACGAAAAAATTCACATCCCATGATCGAGATGTCAAAACCAATGTTCTGTCCGACGATGAAGTTGGCTTTCCCCAGAACTTTCACGAATTCTTCGAGTACAAAGTCGAGGTCTTCTCCTTTTTCTTCGGCCAGCAGGGTTGAAATACCATGAATCTTTTCAGAATCATAGGGAATATCGAAGCCATCCGGGCGAATGAGGAAGTCGCGATGTTCGATAATCTCCCCCATATCGTTGTGTAATTGCCAGGCGATCTGCACGGCACGCGGCCAGTTTTCGGTATCGCTGACCGGGGCATTAAAATTACGGGGAAGTCCGGTTGTTTCGGTATCGAAAATGATATACATCGCGCGGAAATTTGAACTGTTAAAGGTAGGGATTTAAAAAGCGTTTACGACCGGGAGTCTCTGAAAGAAATCAACAAGATTTCCACGTTAACTGCACCGCTAGCCACTCGCACAAAAATAAGCCATATCCCTGCGACTCTTTAATTACAGGAAATCGAGTAATGCTTTGATAAAACTGTCGAAACTTTCAATGTGCGGAAGATGCCCGGTATCGGGAATTTCCACGAGTTGGGCTCCCTTGATTTTGCTTTGTGTCGCTTTGCCAAGTTTGTCGTAGCGTCCTACACGCCCTTTCTGCTCTTCGGTAAGAAAATTTTTACCCAGAAACGTTCGGTCACGTGTTCCGATGATTAGCAACACCGGGACTTTCAACTGATCAAACTCATAACATACCGGTTGCGTAAGGATCATGTCATACGTGAGCGCATTGTTCCAGGCAACACGCGAATAATCTTTCGCATCTGTCCAGGAAGCTAAAAGTTGTGCCCATTCATCATACTCCGGTTTCCAATTGCCATCGTAATAACTTTCGAGCTGGTATTTTTTGATGGAAGCATAACTCGTTTTCAACTCCTTGCGATACCAGTAATCAACCGGGACATACGGGTAGAACGACGCATAATCTTCGAGCCCGATCGGGTTTTCGAGGATCAGTTTTTCAGTATAATCCGGGTAATCCAGAGCAAAGCGTGTAGCCAGCATCCCTCCCATCGAATGGCCAAGAACGGCGGTTTTACTGATCTTCAGGCTGTCCAGCAGTTGTTTGGTATTCAGGGCGAGTTGGGCAAATGAATATTGCAAGTGTTCCGGTTTGGAGGATTTCCCGAAACCGATCTGATCCGGCATGATCACGCGGTAACCTTCTTCGAGCAGCGCTCTGGCTGTCTTTTCCCAGTAGGCGCCATTAAAATTCTTCCCGTGGAAAAGCAAAACGCACTTACCGTTGGATTTTTCCGGCTGCGCATCCATATATGCCATTTCGTAGCTTTCACGTTGAATCTCAAGTTTCAGAAAGTGCACTTCAAAGGGATACTCATAGTTCGACAGGCGGATGTCCGAATGGAATTCCTGCTGTGCAGATGCGTGAAGCAGGATGCTCGCGAAGAAAAACAGGCTTAAGATCTTTTTCATGGATTTTATCAATGGATTCTTTCAAATTTAAAGGAAGCAATGCCACTTTGCCAGCAGAACTTCAAAATTTGCACTTTTTTAACAGGCTCTTATTCTGCCGGGACATCCGCATGCCCCTCACCTTCTCCCAGACGCAGTGCCCGGAGGTCATTCCCGGTCGGACTTTCAAAGATACGCAAGCCGAAGTTAGGTATCACGGCAAAAATGTGATCGAAAAGATCAGCCATAACAACTTCGTAGTTTTCCCACTCTTTCGTAATCGTAAAGCAGTAGATCTCCATGGGCACACCTTTTTCGGTAGGTGCCAGTTGGCGGACCATTAGCGTCATGTTTTTATTGATGTGAACATTATGACGCAGGTAATACTCTATGTAGCGGCGGAAAAGACCGATATTGGTCTGCTTGCGGGCGTTGAGCGGATCATCGTTCACATAGCCGTTCTCGCGGTTGTACCGGTCGATCTCTTCCTGACGTTCGCGGATAAAATCAGCGAGTACCTTGACTTTGCTGAGTCGTTCGATGAGTTCGCCGGAGGCAAAACGCACGGAATCGATCTGGATATTCACCGCTCTTTTCACCCTTCGACCGTCCGATTCCTGCATACCGCGCCAGTTGCGGAAGGAATCACTGATAAAACTGTAGGTCGGAATTGTCGTAATGGTTTTATCGAAGTTGCGGACTTTCACGGTAGTGAGCGTAATTTCCTCCACATCTCCGTCTGCACCGTATTTGTCCATCGTAACCCAGTCCCCAATGCGAATCATATCATTGGTAGCCAACTGGATGGACCCGACAAACCCGAGAATGGTGTCTTTAAAGATCAACAGGAGGATGGCTGTCATGGCCCCCAGCGAGGTGAGGAAAAAGAGCGGCGAACGTTCGGTAACCACCGAAAGCATCAGGATCAGCAGGATGCCGGTAGAAACGATCTTTACAACCTGGAAATAAGACTGAACGGGTTTATCACGATACCGTTCGAGGGTGGTAATAATATCCCGAAAAGCGTTGAGACTGCGGTTTACGGTTACAATGATCGCGTAAATGATCAATACGACAGTAACCTTGGAGAAAAAGGCTTTGAAGTCGGGATAATAATAAAAAACAATGGACAGCAGGTACTCCATACACAGCAGCGGAACCAATTGCGCCAGCGCGCGAAACACGCGATTGTGAACGAAGTGATCGTCCCAGCTGACCTTTGTACGGTCTACCACAACTCCGAGTACACGTACAATGATAAAACGGGAAGCGATCCAGATCAGGTAAGAAACGAGTAACAGCCCGATAAACATCGCGAGCGTCCAGTAAGGCAAATGTTTGTCAAAAGCTTCCTGGTGAAACTCCATGCATTTGCCGTTTACGTAATCACAGTAAAAATGTCTGATCCAATGAATGATGCTTTCCTTCATATTTTAGTACGTTTGTAAGCCAATTTGAGCTGTGAACAAGGCAAAATTACATATTTTCGGATGGATAACCTTGCTGGTATTCCCTCTTCCTGCCTTTTTGTGGCTGCATTATGCCGAAGGACGGTCCTTGTCGGATTTCCTGCGCCCGGACCAGGTACTGAGCATTGGCACTGGGCTCGGCATTGAACTCGGTGTGGCCTATGCTTTTTTTATCCTGCTGATGATGCGGGCACCGGTATTCGAGAAACTGCCGGCACGTGTCGAGCGCATCATTGCGGCCATGAAGCTCAATTTAGCCGATGCGGTGTTCCTGTCCCTCTGCGCGGGTATCGGGGAAGAATTGCTTTTCCGGGCCGGAATCCAGTTTTACCTGGGGCCGTGGATCACTTCCGTGGTCTTCGTCGCGATTCACGGGTATCTCAATCCGATGAACTGGCGGATGTCGCTTTACGGCCTGTTGCTGCTTCCCTTTATTTTCCTGATCTCTTTCGGATATTACACCTTCGGACTGTGGTTTTCTATCGGGGCTCATTTCGCGTATGACCTCGTGCTGTTTCTTTCGATCCGGGAAGAATAAGACAAGGTGTCACTACTATTTGGACAGGTCGACGCGAAGCAGGTGACGTACATCTGCGAGCGGCACCCTGAAACTGATGGGACCCATGGCGTAGGCGTTCACTTCGTAGGCATTGAATAGGAAAGCGATCTGGTCTCCGTCCGGATAAAAATTACTGTTGCACGAAAAGCGATCGTTGGGGAACCAGAACCCGGCTTCTGCGAGATTCGCACCCGGCTTTAGCCCGACTGCCTTTACAAAATACGGTTTGGCAATACGATTGAATGCCATGGTATCCGACACCAGGTCGCTGAAGCGAATGGTTTTGCCCGTTTCATGATCGATCCAGGTATAAAAATTTCCGGAATTACCATGCGCTCCGCCCGAATAGACGTTGTAATACGTGTGCACGATGTCAAAGTCGCGGTAATTTGTGTCGACGTTTGCTTTCAGTTCCATCGAGTACATCACCGGGAAGTCAAAGGCATCTACCTCGGACCGGTAGTCATTGCGGAAACTTTCGAGGCAATTCTGCAGGACACTGTGCGACATCTCCGTGTAAGGGGCAGCGCTGTAGCCGTATTCACTTTCAAAGGAAGTAATGAATGCAAACACCCGGCGATTGACCGAATCCTGGTATGGAAAGCGAAGCGGTTTGTAGTATTGAGCCGAGGCCGTAATCAGTTCCGGTTTGTCAGTCGCAAAATCCTTCAGTTCGAGTGACGCGGAATCAGCGATCAGCGTGAGCGGTTCACGCGGGGGATTCACCTCTTCTTCCGGATTTTCTGTCCCGGGATCTTCTTTACCGTTGACGTTTTTATCATTTCCTGAACAACTGACTAACAAATAACTAACAGCTGTTATTAAAACAAATACTTTTAAATTCATTTACCAAAGGTTAGGGGTAATAATTCGCTTGCCGAATCAAAAATTAAAGTCTGATCATTCTGACAAACCAGTATGATCCTATACGGTTTTCGCTGCCGTGCTTCCGTTTCAGCCATTACCTGGCGACAGGCACCACAGGGTGACAACAATTTGTCCTTATCGATGAGATTGCCTTTTGCAACAATACAGAGCGTCTCGACCGCAAGATCCGGATAATTAGCACCGGCATAAAACAGGGCCGTTCTTTCGGCACAAAGTCCGGAGGGATAAGCGATGTTTTCCTGGTTACTTCCGCGTACAATGGTGCCATCAGACAGTAAGAGCGCCGCTCCGACCTTAAATTCACTGTACGGAGCATATGCATTTTCGCATACTTCAAAGGCCTGACGCACCAGTTCACGGTCGCGGATATCCAGTTCCCGGTAGTGTTCCAGCACCTCGTATTTAATCGTTATTTCTCGGCTTGCCATATGTATGGGTTTAAGGGCTGCAGCAGCGCGTTTGCAACCGTGTCCCGAAGTTAACGAATAATTTTGAGTCGCAGGGTGCGAAGCCCGTTTGGACAGGCCACATATTTCGTGTAATTTTGCAGTTTTAAAATGAATTGTCCGTGAACCAGTTTAAGAAAGTCGCATTTTACACCCTCGGATGCAAGCTGAATTTCTCAGAAACATCCACGATATCCCGTCTTTTCGAAGACCAGGGCTATGCACGTGTGAACTTTGAAGACTCCCCGGACATTTACATCATCAACACCTGCTCTGTCACGGAGAACGCGGATAAGAAATGCAGGCAGCTCGTACGTAAGGCGATGAGCCATAACCCGAACGCCTTTGTAGCGATCATCGGTTGTTACGCCCAACTCAAACCTGAAGAGATCGGGAATATACCGGGCGTGGACCTCGTACTCGGGGCCAATGAGAAATTCAACCTACTCGAGCACCTCGAACAACTCGAACACAAGCAGGAAGCCGCCAAACTGGCCTTTGAGAATATCAAACGTACGCAGGAATTCGTCCCTGCATTCTCATACGGCGACCGCACACGCTCTTTCCTTAAAGTTCAGGACGGCTGCGATTATTTCTGTACTTTCTGTACGATTCCCCTCGCCCGCGGGAAAAGTCGCAATGCCAGCATTGAAAGTACCGTACAGGAAGCACGCAAGGTTGCTGAAACCGAAGTGAAAGAAGTCGTGTTGACCGGCGTGAACATCGGTGACTTCGGCCAGGGAGGTTCCGAAAACTTCTTCGGACTCGTGCGCGCACTGGATGCCGTGGACGGCATTGACCGCTTCCGGATCAGTTCCATCGAGCCGAACCTGCTTTCCAACGAGATCATTGAATTCACCCTGCAGGAAGCGACCCGTTTTGTACCGCATTTCCACATTCCGCTCCAATCCGGCAACGACCAGCTTTTAAAAGCCATGCGGCGCAAATACGACCGTCAGTTGTACGCCGAACGTGTCGCGGCCATTAAAGCCTTACGTCCGGACTGTTGCATTGGCGTGGACGTAATCGTCGGTTTCCCGGGAGAGAGTGACGAAGCGTTCGCAGATACCGTTGACTTTCTAAAAGATCTTGACATTTCCTATTTGCATGTATTTACTTACTCCGAAAGGGCAAATACCACTGCCGTGAAACTCGGCGACGCCGTGCCGATGCACGTGCGCAAAGAACGCAGTAAACAACTGCACATCCTTTCCGACAAGAAAAAGCGCCGTTTCTATGAGGAAAACATCGGTTCGGTGCGCCAGGTACTTTTCGAGCAGGAAGCAGACCTGGGAATGATGTACGGCTTTACGGAAAACTACGTAAAGGTGAAAATCCCCTACGACGAGGCACTCGCCAATACTTTCCAAACCGTGAGGCTGGACAGCATTGACCGCGACGGGATCGTAAAGTGTACGCTCCTCGTTACTGAAACGGCCTGACCGGTCCGAACCCTAAAAACATTCTTGAAAGCTCGTGGTACACTCAGCCTGGTGGGTTGAATTTATATAACCGTATTTCCCGAACTTAAGAGACGTCTTTGTATTTCGGCAGCGGCCTGTATACCTGAGTCGCAGGCTTCAAAGAAAATTGGCAGGCGTCCGGTATCCACACCGGCAAAAACGATTTTGTCCGAAAAGCGGGAGACGCGGTCAAAAGACAGGTAACCCGGAACAGGAACGGGCATAGCATGGCCCATCAGGTGTATGTTTACGTGTTCCGTAAAGTCTGCAACGGGCAATGTTGTTTGCTCTTCCAGGAGTGAAAGTGTGGCCGCTATGAACTTTTCGGGATCTGCCTCAATGGTTTCCAGAAACTTCCGTTCTTCCGGACGAAAACAATAATAGGCCGAAAGTACCTCGTGCGTTTCGCTGCGCGTATGCTGTTTCCCGGAGTTTACAAAGCCCATGAAAGCGGGTTCATCGGAGATCACGTCATTTTGCCATTTCGCAACATCAAGTCCTTTGCGACACACGATGTTTACGACCGCCCACGGAGCACAGGTATTTTTAAAAGTTCCCGCTGCCTCTGGCATAAGGTACGGCAAAGCCTGTTTTTGTCCAGCATAGATCAGTTTTTTTCCACGAACAAGTGATACGGTTCCGTCCGGATGCAAAACCTCTGCCACTACTCCCTGCGGAGTCTCACGGATGGCCCGTACAAGTGTATTCACATGCAGGCGTTCCGGACGATCGGTATGGCCGATCATGCGTTGTGCGAAATACGCATTTCCTTCCGGCGGAGAAAACAGGGGAATATCCTTGCGGTGGTACGGCCGGCACATGTAGTAATGAATGCCGGCCAGGGCCGACACTTCATCCCAGGTCCCGCCCCAGTCGTCGAGCATCTGGTAACTGATCCGGCGGGCGAGTTCAGCAGGAACGGTCATTTTTTGTTCCAGAAAATCTTTGAAAGTTAGCTGATCGAGGTATTGCAGGTCCGGATCCACGTGATGCAGTGGCATCGGCATTTTTCCATCGTAAGGCAACAGGATCTGCCTGAACTCCTCCAGTCCGGGTGCATCTTCCAACACATCTCCAAGTACCTGGTCTCCCAGAAAACACTGTTCCATGTCTTTTTCGCGGATACAGTATTTACTTTCCGTAAATTCATAGAATCTGCTGCGGGGATTCCAGGTGACGATCCCGAGTTCGAGCAGGAAGTCGATCACGTCTTTCCCGTAATATTCCGGGTAAGCCAGATCGTAATGCGCTCCCATGGCAAAGTGTGTTCCTTTCCAGTGACCGGAGGCTGAAGATCCCCCGAGTCGATCGGAAGTTTCAAAGAGCTGAAAATCGCGGTCGCGCAGTTTTGCAGCGGCGCTCAATCCTGCAATTCCGCCTCCGACAATGATAATTTCGGTTTCGAGCGTTTTTGAAGGCGTTGTATTTGCCGCGGCGCGCAGGAGGTGGCCGAACTTTCGTCCAGAGACCACCGTGTGCGAAAACTTCCGTTTGCGATCGTCTCCACGCGGGAAAGCGCCCAATAACAGTGGCAGCAGTGCCGTAGCCGATATTTGTATAAACCCTCTACGATTCATGTTTGCCGAAAACCGATTTTACATAGGGATTGCGTCCGTTCATTTTCCAGATAAAGCCATCCATGACGTAGTGCACCTGCTGTGGCAATGCCAGTAAGGCGATCGCGATGATAACCGCCACGTTGTCTTTTAGTTGTTGCCAGTGATACGGGAAGACTGTTTCAAAGAACGAGCCCCGTTCACGGTAGATCAGCATATCCCAGAAATATTCTTCCACGAGTGCCGCAAACAACACCGTTCCGAGCAGTATAAATATCCAGCGCAGGCGAAAAAAAAGCGAGGGCAACTCCTGCCGGCTGATGCCCTGTTTCCGTACCCGGTAATAATAAATAAGTGCAAGGTAAGGAATTCCGTGTGCCACGACATTCGACACGCTGAACACAATGTCCGAGTTGAAGTAAACGATGCCGAACCACCAGTTAAAGGCGGTTGTGAGCACCCAGAGTATTTTCCCGGTCGGTACGACCGCTCCCCCTGCGCGGGCTTTCAGTTCGAGGAAGAGCCATGCAGCTATAAATAGCCAGTAAACGACATTCAATACCTGAAAAACCAACGGTATCCATGTGGCAGATCCCAGCAGGCTGTGCAGTGGTAAAAAGTCATTCTCTACGAACCAGTTGAAGCGTGCACCGGCATGGAAATGCCAGTAAATCACCGGATAGATTGTAGCGAGATAGATCACCCATTTGTCCTTAATTCGCTGCGAGCGCCTCTCGCCGCAGCGGTATTTGTAAAGTGCGACAAAGCCGTATTGTTGTTTGATAAAGTGGAACACGGCCAGGTAAGCCATGATTCGCCAAAAAAGCAGGTGTGAGTATGAAAGCAGGGCCAGGCTGATCGCAAAAGCGAGGATCGGTGCGAAGATGAGCATTTTCCTTTGAGCCCGGAACTCTTCCCGATCACCGTACGAGCGAAACAGCGAACTCCATACGTGGCTCACGTCGATGCCGAGAATGAACACCACCCACATCCAGAGCGGGAAATTGAGTCCTTCGAGTTGGTCTGCAAATACAAAGAAAAACACCCAGAGCAACCAAACCGGCATGAACAGGATGAGTATGTCCATCCCCCTTGAGAAAAGCCAGTGTTTATGCTCAGAATTCATAGGACCAGTCTCCGTTTTCGTAGTATTTGTAAATGACGGGGTTGTGGATCGTGTTGAGTTCGGTTTTTGCCGTATCTACCCGAACGAGGTCCTGTCCGAACGAGGTCAGCAAGAGCAGCGATTCCCGGTTCATCCAGCGCAGGCCTTCAATCCGTGTGGGATCCAGTCCGTGAATGATCTCCTTCATGCGTTCGGCATCCAGGCTTGCGGAACCGATCACCCAACTCCATTCTCCGAAGGTATATACGTGGTTGTGCATCGGGAGCGTCCGGAAACCTGCCCGTGCCATTGTCTTTTCGATACAGCGAAAGGTTTGCGTCGTATAATACGGGCTCGTGGACTGCGTAATAAATGCCCCGTGCGGGGTAAGGTGTTGCAGACACAACTTATAAAACTCGTAGGAATAGAGTTTGTTAACCTCAATCGTGCGCGGATCGGGAAAATCGGCGATCATGACATCAAAGTGCCTGTCCGTATGTTCCAGGAACTGGAAGGCGTCCGCGTGCACGAGGTGTACTTTTGCCGAAGAAAAGGCGTCCTTATTCAACTTCCGAAAGATCGGGTGTTCCGATGCGATGGTCGTCATGACCGAATCGAGGTCTACCAGCGTAACCGAGCGCACGCGTTTGTATTTGAGCAATTCGCGGATTGCGCAGCCGTCGCCGGCTCCCATAACGAGGACGTCCACCTCACCCTGCGTGAGCGCCATTACCGGATGAACGAGCGGCTCGTGGTAAAGCCATTCGTCGAAGGTGCTGAGTTGCTTTCCCTGATTCAGGTAGAGCTGATAATCATCGCGCCAGCGGGTTACGGTAATTTCCTGGTAGGGCGTTTGTCGCGTAAAGACCACTTTCTCGTTAAACCGGCTTTGATTCCCGAACTGAACGACCGGCTTCGAAAAGACCATCCCGAGTACAAAGACCAGTGAGAGCAGTATCCCGGCCACGCGAAGACGTACAAAACTCTTCCGTGCGAGGATCTTCCGGAAGGAAAAAAGCAATACGAGCGCCACGGCGAGGTTGATCCCTCCGACCACGAAGGGCGTGTAGGTTAAGCCCAGAAAGCGGATCCCGATGAATGCGAAGAAAAGTCCGCCGGCAAGGCTTCCGTAATAATCGTTTTCCAGCATCCCGGAAATATTGGATCGGAGTTCCTCGTACTTTCCATTGATACGCGTTACGAGCGGAATCTCCATCCCGATGAGCAACCCGACCGTGATACTCAGCAGGTACACGATCACATCCAGGCTTTGCGTAAATGGCATGATCGCATAGGTGAGCAGAATGGCGAATGAGGTGATCATCGAAAGCGTGAATTCGAGCGTGATGTACGCTTCCACAAGTCTTTTTTCAATCCGCCTGCTAAGCCGGCTACCGAGTCCCATTGCGAAGAGCATGAGTGATAGGATGATCGTCCACTGGAAGACCGAATCCCCGAGAAAATATGAAGCGGATGTTGCCAGGATGTATTCCGCCACGATCCCGGAGAGGCCGGTGGCGAAGATCGATATCTTCAGTAAGCGCGTAAAAGTTCTTTTCTGCACGTCAGCGAGCGTTTTATCATTAAATATTCCAGCACCATACAAAAAGTAATGCTGCACCGATGTAGGCCGCCGCTTCGAAGAGTCCCGCCCCGATATTCGGTTCTTCCTGGTTGACGAGTTCGTCGTTCAGGTTATTACTGAAAATAAAGAGTTTATCCACCACGATGCGTACCAGTGGCAGGAAGATCAGGCCGGCCAGTACATCTATACTGATTCGTTCAAGTGACTGGACCCAGTTCACGTGATCGATCTGGAAGCCTGAATAAATAAGGATCGCGAAACCGATCTGGGCACCGGCTGAAGCGCATGCCACGGCTGCATTTCCCTTGTAGATTTCCTGTGAAACGCGAAAGGGTGTTATGAGGTTGTAATACCAGAAACCGATCGAGGCGAAAGCAAGGGCGAAGAGCAGAAATGCAAAGGCCTCCAGTGGTTTGTTGACCTCCGTAAGCAACACGCCGGCGATGATAATCCCGAGACTCAGGTAACCAGCTCCTTTCATAATGCCGACGGCCATGTTCTTTTCATCAGCGATAGCCTTCCAGGTATCGATGCTCCTGTGAAAGAGCCGGTTGGTCATCCAGGAAACAAGGTGCAGACAAGCGATGCCGATGAGTCCGTAAATGAATGTCAGCAACAGTTCCTGCCAAAAACGGCCGGTTCCCTCACTGTTCAGCACGCCACTCATCATGGTCAGCAACCCCAGGAAGTAACCGATGTACGCGAAATAGAATGCGCGGTTGTCGGTCTCAGTCAATTCCCGACCGATGTTAATGCCTTTATTGACCAGTCGAAAGCTAAGGATCGCAGGGATAAATAGAAAGAGGCAAACGAGCAGGAAGAGCGCCGGTTGCCAGAGGTTGTCAAAGAGAGCGATTTTCATTTGTACAGCGTATCATTTACCGAAACCTCCGCCACCGCGGCCCGTGCCGTGGTAAGAGACTCCGTGTGGTTTGACAAAATTGTTTTTATAGCGCATGCGGGTGTAGAATCCCGGGTAGTAATAATGCATATACGGGCTGTGCGTACCATAGTGGACCGAGTCGGCAGTCACTTCCCCGTAAAAAGGACGGTTGTAGCGGTACAACTGATCGTAGGTACTGTATTCGCCCCAGCTGACCCGGGTGTTTTCAACTCCCAGTGCCGACGGAAGCCAGGCATATTCTTTTTTAAAACGCCACTCATTGTCTGCGAGCTCCTGCACACCGCTCAGCGAATCGGGCTGTATCGGCACCCAGTTCCCGTAGGTCGTGTCACCTATAAAGTTTGAAAAGCCCGGCGGGGTGACGAGGTTATTGACCCGGCCTTTGCGATTCTGCGACAGTACTTCCATTCCGAGGTCGTTCTCATGCAGTGCAAAGAATGCATCGTCCACTGTTTGCCAGCCCGTTTTCTTAACGGTCACTTTCCCGTTCTTCCCGATCTCGAAGCGTTTGTAGCGGTGTTTATATGTCGAACCCTGCAGGTCCATGTCCGACAAGATCACCGTGTATGCTTTTCCCGGCTCAAACTTCCGCTGCATCTTGCGTACAGGGTTGTCCGGGATCACTTCGCCTCCGCAGGAGAGCAGTACGAGTAACAGGCAAAACCAGGCTGTACTTATTTTCATTTTCGCGGAAGGATATTGGTGATTGTGTGTCGCCCGATGTATTTCCCGGCGTAAACTTCACAGGAATTGTCCTCGTATTTATTGAATGAGAGCAGAAATTCCTGGTCCTCGCTTTCAAAGAGCCAGTTCCTCATTTCAAACTTTTCGACCGAATTTTGAACGATCGCGTAGCCTTCTGCCGCGTATGTATAGGTTTTTCCATTGAACACGATCTTTTGCGTATCCATACCTGTACCTCTCCGCATCTTTTCCGCCGCTTGTGGCCACACCTCGTTGAGTGGTTCTTTCCAGTAAATACTGAGGCCCTCGTCGGTAGCGGCATAGTTGAGGTATTGTTTTTCGCGGCCGTCTGAAATGGTAAATTCAAGGTCTTTTACGCCGTTATCCCACAGGTAGGTCGTACGGTCGGTCACTTCCCAGTTTCGAAGTTGGTATTCCAGGATGAAACCGATCTGCAGGTCCTTCACAGCGAAGTCGATCTGAACTTCCTGTTCCGGGCGGGCATTTTTAGCTAAGCCAAAGAGTCTTTTGAAAAATGACATTATCCGATATAAATTACGTTATCTGTTTTATAAAAGCGCGTCGGGCGCACGGCTTCCTCCCCTGCTTTTGCATATCCATAATGGGTAAAGGAAATGACGATGCAGGAAAGGTAAATAATTCCGACCAATCCGGCTGACGCCAGAAAGAGGTGATTGTGCCTGATGCTACGTATGTTCGACAGTTCACCGATAATCTCGCCGACGGATCCCCAGTAGCCGGAGCCAAGAATAATCACCAGTGCCAGTACTCCGAAAATGATCGTATAAAAGAGGAAGTAAAGGCGGCCCCCGTGTTTTTTATAAAGAAAGCCGCGGATTTCACCGTTTGCGTCATTGAAAGAGGTTGTTCGCAGGAAGTAAGTCCCGGCCTTTTCAAGTTCGATCGTAAACTCCACCTCGTTATCCTGGTAGACTGAAGTACCGCCCTCCCCGTTCGGATGCACTTCTCTCCACAGGTCTTTGTAGACGGAATAGACGTGCGCCATGTGTTCGTCGAGGATCTCCAGTTGTAATTCCGAATAAGCGGGAGCCGACTCGAGCGCCTGGTGGAGTTGAAAGGTGTAGAGTGTATTTGAAGCCGGGATGTGAATTTCGGTAAGTCCGACCTGGCTGGTTGGCCGGATCACGAGGTATTCCACTTCTGTTTTGCGACCGGCGACGAGGTATGTGAGTCCGAACAGACCGATACCAATAAAGATAAGTACCACAAAAGGGGCCAAACGCCGGCGGTACCAGTTTCCGAAACGCGCTTCGCCTGAGTCTTCGCGCAGCCGCGGATGCTTTTTATAGAACTCCTTCCGGTGACGCACGCGGTCCTGATATGATCGTCTTTGGTAGTTAGCCATTTGGCCGCTAATATAATCAATTAACCGCTTTTCCGGGATTTCCGCTGCGAATATACCTGTGAATTTCAGAAAGCCTCTTAACTTTTTTTCATAGAAAGAACCGGGAATAGTCCCGGAAGCTGTTTATATTTGCACTTTCAATCCAAAAAACACACGTTGACATGGCAATAATGATTACGGACGAATGCATCAACTGCGGAGCCTGCGAACCCGAATGCCCGAACACGGCTATTTACGAGGGCGGAGCCGAGTGGCGCTATTCTGACGGAACAACCTTGGCCGGTATGATCACGACGCTTGACGGCGAAGAAGTTAACGCCGAGAAAGAGTTTGAGCCGAAAGACATGGACGTATATTACATCGTTACTGACAAATGTACCGAATGTGTCGGTTTTCACGACGAACCCCAGTGTGCTGCGGTATGCCCGGTAGACTGTTGTGTGGACGATCCGGATTACCGCGAATCGGAAGAAGAATTACTGGCTAAAAAAGATTTCATGCACGCTTCCTGATCGTGTCGTGAACGAAGTATATGAATGCGGATCGTATCGGTTCGCATTTTTTTTGTTTAGAATGCGTGATTATCCGTTACAGATGCTTGCAGGAGATTAAATTCTGATTAACTTTGCAGCGGGGTAAGTCTTGTACGACCAGCTCCCTCTAATTCCTCCAGGACGGGAACGTAGCAAAGGTAAGAGGTTGTAGCGGTGCGATGCGAGTAGCTTACCCCTCTTTTTTTTCTCTCTTTTTTTCCGGTGTTGGTCCCACAGAGACGCGTGTTCTTGCTTACCGGAAACATAAAAACCTGAAAATCAATCATAAAAAGGTTGACAAACCGTTTCCTGTCTATTCCTATTTCTCGCTTAAGCACCTGTTAATCAATAACAAAAAAGCTGAATCCGCTATTTCCTCATGACCTTTCATATCCTTCGCTATTTTCGCCTCCCAAAGGTACGCTTCCGGCCCGAAGTATTGTTCAAGGCAGGAAATCGGCCGGCAGGCACAGGTAATTGGGACGAATGACTTACTTTTGCACAAACTGAAACACATGAAATTTTTTATTGATACAGCCAACCTCGACGAGATCCGCGAGGCGAATGCGTTGGGAATTCTCGACGGAGTAACCACCAACCCGTCCCTGATGGCCAAAGAAGGAATTACGGGAAGTGAGAACATCCTGAAACATTACAAAGACATTTGCGAGATCGTGGACGGTGACGTGAGTGCCGAAGTGATCTCCACCGATTTCGACGGGATTGTAAAAGAAGGTGAACACCTGGCAAGCCTGCACAAAAACATCGTGGTGAAAGTGCCGATGATCCCGGAAGGTATCAAAGCGATCAAACATTTCAGCCAAAAGGGAATCAAAACCAACTGCACGCTGATCTTCTCTGCGGGACAGGCACTCCTGGCAGCGAAAGCCGGAGCCACTTACATTTCACCTTTCATCGGACGCCTGGACGATATTTCCGTAAACGGGATCGAGCTGATCGCGCAAATTCGCCTGATCTTCGATAACTATGCCTTCGACACGGAGATCCTGGCCGCGTCCGTACGTCACCCAATGCACATCATCAACTGTGCGGAAATCGGAGCAGACGTTATGACAGGACCGCTAAGCGCGATCAAAGCGCTCGCCAAACACCCGCTTACGGACAGCGGACTGGAGAAATTCCTGGCAGATTACGCGAAAGGAAACAATTAATTCGCATTCCAAACCGCAAAGTTTGAACGATAGTTTTTGAACCGGGGACAATTAAGTTCCCGGTTTTTATTTTTTACGCAATTCGATAAATTCCTGCACCTTTTCATTCTCTATGAGGACAGTTAGGTTGTAGTACGCGAGTTTCCAGGATTTCTTTTCACGGCGCACGATTCCGCTTCCGCGACAGCCTTCCATCCAGGTATCGAGGTCTTCATCGAACCAGGCGATCCCGCGCTTTTCATCGATCACCCAGTGGCGGTCGTGCGGTTTAAAATCCCAGGCTGTTCCTTTATCAAAGTAGGGTTTTGAAAACTCGTAAAACGCTTCTTTAGTCCAGCGTTCTCCGGGTGCTGTTCCGAGGAATACAAAATCATCCGTGAGCGGATCAAAATAAGCTTCGAGGTCAGCATTGGTCGCAGCGAGGTGCCAGGCATCAACCAGTTCATCGAGTTGTTTCATCCGTCCGACTGAACTGTCACTCCGACCGGCAAGTAAGGGTAAAACAAGTAATATCCAGGAGCAGCAGGACCATAAGTAACTGTTCTTCATTGTCATGACTTTTTAACTAATTTTAAAATAATTAGTCGATTCTTCAGTCAAAGATAACCTGAAATAATTTATATTTACGTAAGTTCCCTTATTTCCCGTAACCAAAAACACACCCGGATCGCATGAAAAACTGATGCGTATGGAAAGGGTAAAACGAATTGCGATATTGAAAGAACAATTGCTTTCAGCGAGTGGACCGGCCGATATTTCGCGCCTTGGAGGAGAGTTGTTGAGTGAATTGAGCGGGTTGCCATTCACGATCAGTCAGAACCAGCAGCGGGCTTTATTTCAGGATATCGACACCGCCATCGAAGCATATTCCAGGAATCGTTCACCGGAGAGTCGCGAACGATTTTGCGATAAGTTATTCGGCATTGTCGGGCGTTCGGCACTGTTTAGCAGGCAGCTGGACTAAAACCTCCACCCGAAGGCCGGATTAAACGGTATTTCCTTTTCACCGGCATATTCTTCCCGGATATGCTCGTTCGGAAAGTTTCCGTGAATTATTCCTGATTAATGATTACCTGTAGACACTTACGCTGTTCTCTCCTGCCCGCCCGTTCATTTTTCCGGTCAAAAGCGGTGTTCGCCGCGAGGACATTTTAAGCAGCGGATATTCTATTTAATGGAGCCGTGATTATAGCTAACCAGGTTGATCTGAACAGGTACAAAAAAAATGGAGCGGAAAACAGGCGTTTCCCACTCCATCCTACTAATCAACCTAACCTAACCACCTATGAGTCAAAATTACTTTTTTAAGTTCAACTATGCAACCAAAAAATTAATTTTAACGAATTTTAAGATGTTCCACTATTTCTTTAAAAACAAAAAAAGCCGCTCACACAAATGCGAACGGCTTATTATAGAGACTATTGTAAATTGGTTTATCCCGCTTTTTGTTTTTCGAGCTCCATGCACATTTTTACAGCGGCGAGCACATCGATCACTGCACCTGTTTGCGAAAGCGTGGCAAAATCCACTTCTTCTTCCGTTCCAGGTTTAACCTGCATCGTTCCAGTGTACGATTTGGCAGACTTCAGCATGATGTCTTTAATCTCCTCCATGCTCAGCGACGGGAAATAGGATTTAAGCATCGCAGCCACCCCTGTTACCATCGGCGCTGCCATGGACGTTCCCTGGAGCAGTTTGTAATCGCTCTGCGGCACGGAATTCCAGATCTCGAAGCCCGGCGCGAACACGTCCACTGACTGATCCCCGTAATTGGAAAAACCGGCAGCCAGGTGTTCTTTCAGATCACGCGTGGAGGCACCGATCGTGAGGTAGAGCGGTAAACGTTCTTTCTGGAACGAATACATGTAAGTCGGGAAGTTCGGTTCCACATCCACGTCCGCCGCGTCATTACCGGCCGCATGAACAAGTAGTACGCCTTTGGAGCTCGCGTATTGCAGCGCTTCATACACTTCTTTCTTGTGGATCGAATAGGATTTCCCGAAAGACATATTGATCACTGAAGCACCGTTGTCCACGGCATAGCGAATCGCCAGTGCAATATCCTTATCGGCCTCGTCACCGTTCGGCACGGCACGTAAAGACATCAGTTTTACATTCGAAGCGACTCCGTCACCACCGAGGTCGTTTCCGCGAATGGCGCCAATGATACCGCCCACGTGCGTTCCGTGAAGCGCATCCGGTCCTTCCACATCGTTATTTCCGTAATTCGTATCGGAGAAATCATCCGGATTATCACCGATGATGTCGCGTTCGTTAAATTCGGTATTGAGCTGGTAATCGAGTTGATCGCGGAAATGCTTGATGGCTTCCTCCAGGTTTTTCTTTGAGAGGTTTCCTTTTTTCATGCTGATCGCGATGTTCTTCAACTGGACCATATCCCCTTCCGGTTCCCATTTTTCGAGATCCTTAAGTGTGTAATCGTCCTTACCGATCGCAGAAGCTACCATCGGCGGGATATTGTCGAGCATCGGCATGAGTTGTTCACATTGCGCGATCACCGCTTCCGCATTGGCACGTTCTTCCTCCACTTCTTTTTTCACCTGCTTGTAAAGCATGTAATCACTCTTATCCGCAGCCGAAACAGAAGCTTCGTCCACTCCTTCGAAACGATCAGAAAGACGACGCAGGATACGTGTTTTTTCGAGGTTAGCGCCGTCCACGTTCTCACCGGAAGAATTCCCGAGGAAGTTCCAGCCGTGCACATCGTCCACATACCCGTTGTTATCGTCGTCGATACCATTGTTCGGGATCTCGTCCTCGTTCACCCAGATCTTTCCTTTCAGATCTTCGTGTTCGATATCGATCCCTGAATCGATCACAGCCACAATGACCGTGGTAGACTCTTTTTTCTTCAGTTTTTTATAGGCTTTGTCCGTGTACATTCCGGCTCCTTTCCCGTTATACCAGTTAAGGACTTTTTTGTCGACCTTCTTCTCTCCTTTTTCAGCATCCTGGGCGTGAAGTACGTTGAAGATACCGACAGCGAAAAGTGCAAAAGACAAGGTTATAATTCTTTTCTTCATATCTGATTAATAATAACTATTGCAAAAATGCGATACTTTCGGCTAAAAGTAAAAAACTTTTAACTATATGGTCTATATTTACGTCTTTATGGTAAATTTTTAATGTTAACGGTATGCCTAAGAATACGCTACTCCTTGTTTTCTTACTCTTTTGCTCCTTTTTATACTCTCAGAAACCGGCACTGGACTTCGAACAACTACTTGCACAGCAACCCGATCGCGAAGCTGCATTTTGCCTGGAAAATACCGGGAGCACGCTGATCGGAGACCTGGTTCAGGCGGGTATCCGGATCAAGTACATTACGCCGGAGCAGGTTTACATCCAGGCGAGCCCGGCACAGCTGAAAGCATTCAGCGAACATCACTTTGTGAGGCCGTATTACCACTTCTCACACCCTCAGTTGATGAACGATACGTCCCGCGCGCTGCACTATGTCAACGAAGTTAACGCCGGAACCGGACTTCCGCAGGGCTACACGGGCAAAAATGTAATTATCGGCTACGTGGACACCGGCATAGATTTCAACCACCCCGATTTTATCGATGAAAACGGGAAAACTCGCGTATTGCGCTACTGGGATCATTCCATGAACGGTCCGAATCCGCCGCAACCTTATAATTACGGACAGGTCTGGGACAGTTCCGAGATCAACGCCGGGCTCTGCACAAGCCTCGATCAGCAGAACCACGGAACCACCGTGGCCGGATCCGGCTCGGGGAATGCGCGCGCCAACGGAACGAATATGGGCATGGCTCCCAACTCCAACATCATCATCGTGGAAAGTGATTTTTCACTGGCTAACTGGGACCTGACCATTGCCGATGCGTGCGATTATATCTTCAAGGTTGCCGACTCACTGGACATGCCTGCGATTGTAAATCTCAGTCTCGGTTCATACATCGGCAGTCACGACGGGAACGATCCTGCAAGCGAATACATGGAAAGTCTGCTCGACGAAAAGCCCGGGCGACTCATTGTATGTGCAGCCGGAAATTCCGGAGCTCAGGGGAAATACCACCTGCACGGAGAAGCATCTGCCGACACTTCCTTCGTGTGGTTTCTCAATAACCCCAACAACCAGATCGCGGCGAACTCCATTTATTTCGACCTTTGGACAGAAGTTTCCGAGATCGGCAATCTCTCCTTTGCTTACGGCGCCGACCTGCCAACCAGTTACGAGCAACGTGGGCGAACAGCCTTTTACAATGCGCTCGCAACAGTCAACAATACGATCTACGATACCATTTATTCCCCGGACAACAACCGGATCGCGACCGTCGAATATTACACTTCGATCAGCGGCGGGGCATATCACCTCGAAACGCTTGTCACCAATATCGATTCAACCGCTTATCTCTTCCGTTTTATGACTGCGGGAAGCGGTGAGTACGATTTGTGGAGCGGCGCTTTCCAGGGACTGAACAGCATGGTCACCAATGTACCTTCCGCCGCACAAATGCCTGCGATCATCCACTACCAGCAGCCCGATACACTGCAAACGATCGTTTCATACTGGGCCTGTTCTGAAAAAGTAATCACGGTGGCCAACAGCCACAACCGCATCAGCCACATCGACCGCAATTACAACGTCTATGTGAATCCGGATACCACACCGACCGGGAAGCTCAGTCCCAACTCCAGCAAAGGTCCGTCGCGCCTGAACGTGCAAAAACCGGACATTACGGCATCGGGCGACATCACACTTTCCGCCGGCCCGCTTGCCCTGCTTCAGAACTCGGCGGCCAATGCTTCCATTGATTCGGGTGGCTGGCACGTGCGCAATGGCGGGACTTCCATGGCTTCGCCGGTCGTGGCCGGTATTGCCGCATTGTATTTCGAACGGTGCCGCTACGCCAACTACCTCGATTTTAAAGAAGACGTGATCGCCACGGCTTTTTCGGACATGTACACCGGAACATTGCCTAACTTCGGTTACGGACACGGTAAAATACACGCACTCGACCTACTTGTTGCGCAACAGAACGAACCCGATCCGACCATCACCAGTGTCGGGACACAACTCATTTCAAGCAGCGCACCCAATTACCAGTGGACGCTCGACGGCGCCGATATTCCGGGAGCTACCGGTCAAAGCCTGGAGATCGGTCCGCCCTACGGAGAGATCGGCGTATACACCGTTTCCGAAGACGGTTGCGTAAGTAGTTCAGAAACAACCGGTGTATTTCTCGGGCTCGAGACACTTTCCGAAGCCGGGATCCTGCTCTCTCCGAATCCCACTAGCGGAGCATTCCGTCTTGAGAGTGAAACCCAAATTGTCTCGGTGGCACTCATCGACATGCGGGGCAAACACATTCCCCTCTCGCCATCCGGTAACGGAAATTACGACATTTCGAAACTTCCGGCGGGAAGTTACCTGATTGAGATCCAAACAGAAAAAGCCGTAAGCGTTGCAAAAGTGGTGCGCATGTAGCATAAGTGCTAAAGTTTGCTATTTTTGCCACTGAAAATAATTAATGCATGAATTTAACAGGAATCATTGCCATTTCGGGACGACCGGGACTTTACAAAGTAGTAGCCCAGGGAAAAAATAACATCATCGTAGAAGCACTGGAAGATCAGAAACGTTTTCCGGCCTATGCTTCCGATCGTATCTCGGCACTCGAGGACATCAGCATCTACACGTATGAAGAGGACAAACCGCTGCGTGAGATCTATTCCGACATTTACAAAAAAGAAAACGGCGGTGCCTGTATTTCGCACAAGGAAGAACCCGCAAAGCTGCAGGCTTACCTGATGGAGATCCTCCCCGACTTCGACCAGGAACGCGTTTACAATTCCGATATTAAGAAATTATTCCAGTGGTACAACCTGTTGCATGCAGCCGGATTGCTCGAAGCTGCTGCCGAAGAAGAAGAAAACGGCCAGTCAGGTGAAGAAGCTTCCGAAACCAACGAGGAAGAAGCAACTGAAAAGAAAACGACTGCAAAGAAAAGCAGCGATACCAAGTCAGAGGTTAAAAAAGAAACCAAAAAACCGGCCGCGAAAAAAGCAGCCGGAACGGCCAAGCCGAAAGCAGATACCAAAAGCGCTAAAACAGCTGCTCCAAAATCTGCTGCCGCTAAAAAACCGGCCGTTAAAGGAGGAACCTCCCGCGGAAAATAACTATTTCGAATTTACCGAAAACAATACAGGGTCGTTTGGAGTTAATAATCCGGATGACCCTTTTTTAATACCCATGAAAATAACACGACCCACACGTACATTCCTCCCCGAAAAACTCATCATTGAGAAGTGGGAAGATATCGAGCGCTATTGCGAAGATCTGCTGACGCGAAATATCGACGAAAAAGCGGCCTACGAAAAGTGGCTTGCCGATAAAAGCGAACTTGACGCTGTACTCGAAGAAGATGCAGCCTGGCGCTATATCCGGATGACCATCAATACCAAAGATCAGTCGCTCACGGAACACTATACTTTTTTTGTGACCCAGATACAGCCGAAACTTGCGCCTTACGAGGACAAACTCAATAAAAAACTGGTCGAATCGCCGTGGTTCGCCGAACTGGATCGCGACGAAGCTTATCACATTTATTTCCGGTCGGTTAAGACCGCACTCAAACTGTATCGAGAAGAGAACGTGGCAATCGAATCCGAGATCGGCGAACTGAGTCAGAAATTCGGTGCCATTACAGGCGCGCAGAGTATTGAACACGACGGCAAGCAGATCACGATGCAAAAAGCATCTACCTTTCTGCGTGAAACCGACGAGTCCCTGCGCAAAGAAGTATTTGAGAAAATGGCAGAACGACGAACGCAGGACGTGGAAGCACTCGACAAACTCTATAGTGACCTGATCGCCAAACGCACGCAAATTGCCAAAAATGCCGGGTACGAAAACTTCCGGGATTATAAATTCGATGCACTCGGCCGCTTCGATTATACCAAAGAAGATTGTTTTGACTTCCACCGTGCTGTCAAAAAAGAGATCGTGCCGCTCGTACGCACGATTCAGCAGGAACGCCTGAAAAAATTCGGTAAGGAAAAGTTTAAACCCTGGGACGGCGAAGTGGACCCGGAAGGCAAAAAGCCCTTGCAGCCCTTTGATACAGCGCGTGAACTCATCGACGGAACCGTACACATTTTCAAAAAGCTCGATCCGTATTTTGCCGATTGCCTGCAAACGATGGATGAAATGGAGCACCTCGACCTCGAATCGAAAGACGGTAAAGCTCCCGGTGGTTACAACTACCCGCTTTACGAGATCGGCGTGCCTTTCATTTTTATGAATGCCGT
This sequence comes from uncultured Flavobacteriales bacterium, assembly GCA_964389755.1. Lineage (GTDB taxonomy): Bacteria > Bacteroidota > Bacteroidia > Flavobacteriales_D > Crocinitomicaceae > JBBSUQ01. The sequence goes on from CAYMEW010000013.1 coordinate 36,714, forward strand.
GGGTGCGCAGCGCGACCTGACAACGATGGTACACGAGGGCGGACACGCGATCCACAGCTTTCTGAGTCGCGACCTGGCAATCACGTCCTTTAAAAGCCTTCCGTCTGAAGTGGCCGAACTGGCTTCGATGTCCATGGAATTACTGACGATGGACTACTGGGACGAATTTTACGACGATGCCGACAACCTGCAACGTGCCAAACGCGAACAACTCGAAAGCATTCTGAAGATACTTCCGTGGATCGCACAAATCGACGAATTCCAGCACTGGGTCTACGAAAATTACGATCACAGTCCCGAAGAGCGCTATGCACAATGGGAAAAACTGAACCGGGAATATGGTTCGGGACTCACGGACTGGAGCGGCTATGAAGACGTACGCAAAACCTCCTGGCAGCGCCAGATGCACCTCTTCGAAGTTCCGTTTTACTACATTGAATACGGAATCGCACAACTCGGTGCACTGGGAGTGTGGAAGAATAGTAAAGACGATCAGCACAAAGCGATTGAAGCATACAAAAATGCACTCAAACTGGGGTATACGCGCAGTATCCCCGAAATCTACAACACGGCAGGCGTCGATTTTAAATTCGATTCGGCACACCTGAAGACGCTCGCCACTTTTGTGGGTGAAGAACTTGAACAACTCCACCGCTAAACTGTTAAGCAAAAAAACAATATACCATGGCAGATATCAAACTAAAAGGCAATTCCATTAAAACAAGCGGCAACCTCCCGAAGGTCGGGGAAACGGCCAAAGATTTCACACTGACGAAGACGGATCTTTCTCAGGCAAGTCTGTCCGATTTCAAAGGATCGAAAGTCGTTCTGAACATTTTTCCGAGCATTGACACAGGCGTGTGCGCCGCTTCCGTTCGCAAATTCAATGAAGAGGCTTCCGGACTGGACAATACGAAAGTGCTTTGCATTTCACGGGATCTGCCCTTCGCGCATGCGCGTTTTTGTGCAGCCGAGGGACTTGAGAACGTGATTCCCCTATCCGATTTCGCAACAGGATCTTTCGGGCAAGATTACGGCCTCGAAATAGAGAACGGACCCATGGCGCACCTGCACTCCCGTGCAGTCATCGTTTTGGATGAGAACGGAAAGGTCATTTACACCGAGCAGGTGCCTGAAATTACGGAAGAACCGGATTACAAAGCAGCACTCGAGTCACTGAATTAAGAAATACGGGTAACACCGGGAGAACCGTCGGTCATCTGGCCGGCGGTTTTTTTATGCTCCTGCCGAAAGTCTTTCGACCAGAAAATGGTCTGCTTCGGTAAACTCAAATTGTGGCAGATCAACTGCCCTCACCCATTCGAAGCGATCGTGATCCGAAAGAACGAAGTCTGCTTTGTGAAACGTGCATTCCAGTGCAATCAAACGGATTGCGAAGTCGGGATAATGATGCACCTGCTCGCCGAAAAGCACTCCCGTTTCAACAGACATTCCGAATTCTTCCAGTAGTTCGCGTTTCAGACAGGATTCCGGGGATTCCCCCGCTTCAAGTTTTCCACCGGGAAACTCCCATTTACCCGCAAAGGATTTTCCGGGACGTCGTCGTGCGATGAACAGTTCGCCCCGCTCGTTTCTAATAATCCCGCAGATGACAGTCAACATGCGTTTCTCCTGTTCTTTAAGTTTCAATTAGCCCAGCACGCGGCGCTTTTCACGTTCAAATTCTTCTTCCGAGAGCACACCCGACTTCCTCAGCTCGTTGAGTCGCTCCAGCCGATCGTAGCGTTCACCTTCCGGAACCTTTCGATGCTGTGCCTGTGCTTCGCGTAACTGCTGATCGAGTAACTCTGCGCGTGACTTGTGACGGGCATTCCGGGTGAGCAGTACAATCGGTAAGACCACCAGGCATCCGATGAAAAGCAAAACAAGTAACTGCCAAGGGCCGAAAACTCCAAGTAGAAAGAGGTTCATAGTAACTGATTTATGTGTTTATAAGTTGTGAAAATAAAAAAATCCGTTCGCCTGATCGCAAACGGATTTAATTCTATTCAAAAAACCTTAGTTTTTGACCAGTTTCTCGATTGCGCTTCCTCCCGAATTTGTGAGTCGCAGGTAGTAAATTCCATTGGAATAATCACTGATATCCAGTGTTTCAACCAACTCTCCCGAAACCGTGACTTCTTTCGAAAATAAAACCTTCCCGGTAGCGCTTATCAGTTCCAGCAGGACATGCTCGTAAGTATTGGAAATACTGATGTTCACCAAAGCATCTGCCGGGTTCGGATAAAGCGCGAAACCTGTTTCGAACAACTGTTCCTGGATTCCCAGGCATTCCGAAACCGCGATCGTATCTATAGCTATTGCAGAACATCCGTTCACATCAGTATACATGTACTCGATTGTAAAGGTCCCCGAACCACTTAAAGCCGGATCGAACATATTTCCGCTAATAGCTGTCGATCCGAAATAAGTGCCTCCTGCCGGTGTTCCATTCATAATCAGCGCTATATTGTATTCGCAGATCATGTCAGGCAGATTCATAGTGACAGACGGATCCGGATGGAGCATAATTTCCACCGTGTCCGAGTTCGAACAGCCTGTCGTATTACTGGTAACCGTTACGCTATATGTTCCGGAAGTCATTACGGACAGTGTATCGGCCGTTCCCGGCACGTTCCAGGTATAACCATAGTCCGGATCGGACATTGTAGTGAGTACGTATGCATCAGCACATTCGCTGACATCGGCCCCGAGATCGGCAACCGGCGCCGGATTCACGGTAACAGTTGCAGTTTGGCTATACGCACAGCCATACGGATCTGTATAATCGTAAGTCAGCATTTGTGAACCGGAAGACGGATCAAACTGACCGGCCGTTACACCGGTCCCGGAATACGTACCACCGGCCGGTGATGCTGCCAGTGTGATCAAACCGTCATTGGAACAGCCTGAAAAATCGCTGAAGGCGATCGGATTCGCTGCACAGTCTACCTGTATGGAATAATTTCCAGAACCCGAGCATCCGCTGGCATCCGAAACGGTCACGGAGAATGTGAAATTTCCAGTTGCCGTCGGTGTTCCGCTGATCGTGCCATTAGCAGCGAGCGTAACTCCCGGAGGCAGCGCTCCGGAGGTCACGGCAAAGGCCGGTGTTCCCAAAGCTCCGCTTTGCGTAAGTCCGTACGTATAGGCTATTCCTGCATTCCCGCCCGTTAAGGCACCGTCGGCAGTCAAGGCAAATGTGGGACATACATACGGTGTGTAGATCACGTTATCGATCCCGATATAATCCGAGTTCGAACCGGAAGACCCGGCGCTCGTTACGAAGTAACGGAAAGCAAAACGTCCGCTCACAGGCGCTGAAAGTCCGGAAACTGTAACAGTATATTGCGTCCAGGTGGCCGGATAACCACCTACAACCAGGGTCGGATTCACTTCGGTAAGTACCGTTGTAAAATCGCCGACATCGGTTGCTGTGCTCCCGACATTTGAACTTGCACCGTTCGTACTCAGTCTCAGTTGCAGGCGATCCGGATAATTATCTCCTGTACTGCGTGTATAAAAGGAGATTACGTCACCGTTTTTAATGGTTGCTACCGGTGTTAGTAACCAGTTACTGATCGTACCGGCACTACCTGTATTGTTAAAGTTTGCACCAATATAAGCGGCGGCGGCACCATTGTATGCATCGAACGGCCCTCCTCCCGCCACGCTCGTCCCCTGAAACCAGGAGGTCACACCGAGCGGGGAACTGTTGTTTTGCATAAACCAGCCATTTCCGCTGAGCGTGGTTATATCATCGAAATTTTGTGTGAATCCCTGTGCCTGCGCGTGGAAGACACCCGCAGTGAGCGCCCCGGAAACGAGGGCTGCGGATAACAATTTACTTTTCATAATTCGTGGTTTTAGTTTAATTGTGTAAGTACCTGTTCAACCCGCGAAATCTCAAGACGGAGTTTTTCAGTCATAATCGCATCTTCGCGGAATACTTCCAGTTGCCCGGACAAGGAAAGCAGGTAATTTTCATACACCTCGCGCAAGCCGGCAATTGCCGTATCATACGATCCGCGCGATGATTTTACTGCGGTGGCCCATTGATTTTCGGCACGTTCGATTTCGGATACATCCGTTTTAAGAACAGCAAGTTTTGCAAGTTCAGCATTCGGCGTAAAGGATTCTCTTTGCTGCGCCGCGGCCACAAAGGTCAGTGTCCAGAATAAGGACACCAGTAGTAGACTTCGTTTCATAAGAATGTAGTTTTTAAGTGGCATAAACATAGTTTAATTTTCGATTCAAAAGTCAGTACTTCATTCAAATACAGGAAGCTAACACGCTTAAATGGTGATTTATTGAACCAACTCATGGCCGCATTGAACGAAATGCGCTTTCAAATTAGCACGTTCCGACCCGGAAGACCTATTTTTGTTATTATGGAAGAGCAAAAAACGATCGAAGCACTTACGGAACATATCAAAACGCATTTTACAGGGGAAAGTACCGGGCATGACTGGCATCACATTGCGCGTGTCCGAAACATGGCGCTACATTTACAAAAAGCAGAAGGTGGCGATCGCTTTGTGATTCATGCAGCGGCACTCTTACACGATATTTCCGATCATAAATTCAACGGTGGCGATGAACATGCAGGAGGCAGAATATCGCTGGAACTCTTACGGGAACTCGGTGTTTTCGAAGAACAGGCCCTGAAAATCGTAGCGATCGTGGATAGCGTGTCTTACAAAGGCGCGGGCGTTGCAACAGTTCCGGACAGTATCGAAGGAAAGATCGTGCAGGATGCGGACCGACTGGACGCCCTCGGTGCGATCGGTATTGCGCGGGCCTTTGCTTACGGAGGAAATCGCGGGCGGGCCATTTACGAACCTGAAATCGCTCCGGAACTGCATGACAGCTTCGCGGATTATAAACGTTCGCAAAGTCATACAGTGAATCACTTCCATGAAAAACTACTTTTACTGAAAGACCGCATGCACACCAAAAGTGCGCGAAAACTGGCGTTAAAGCGTCACCTTATCCTGGTAGACTACCTGGAGCAGTTCCTGGAAGAATGGTATTTTACTGAAAATGAATAATTAACAATCACTGTTATTTTTTCAACAAAAAGACCGATTTATTGCAAAAAAATTGTTTAGGACTATTAAACTTCGTAAGTTTAAGAACTTAATTGATTTTTATTATGAAGAAAACAGTTACTTCTATCTTTTTGCTATTGGCATTAGGTGCAAGATCGCAAGTACTCCTGGATGAGGACTTTTCGACGGCCACCGGCACCACGCCACCAACTGGATGGACAAACAATGACATCGCCGCAGCAGGCGATTCCTGGGTATTTAACAATCCCGGAGGACAAACGCTCAACAGCCCGATCACCGATCCGGCAGCTATTTTTGACAGCGACAATACGAGCGATAATTCAGCGGCGGAAGACTGCGCGCTGGAATCCCCCACATTCGACGTATCTGGATTCAGTGCGGTTTACCTCGAATTCGATCAGTATTTCTACCAGAGTTTTGCAGATGCAACTATTTCGGTAGAGGTTTATGACGGTACAAGCTGGAACCAGGTGTATTCATCTACCACGAATACACCCGACCCGGACCATCAGCAGATCAATATTACAACAGCTGCGAACGGTTCTGCAAACGCGCAGGTGCGTTTTCACTGGACCGGTACCTGGGATTATTACTGGATCGTGGACAACGTTACCGTAACGGGAGCAAACTGTGCAGCACCAAGTGCGCTGACTTCCTCCAACGTTACCGGTTCTTCCGTGGATCTTTCCTGGACGCCCGGAGGATCGGAAACCGAATGGACGATCGAGTACGGGCCGGCCGGATTTACGCCGGGATCCGGAACAACGGTCGACGTGACGAGCAGTACGTATACAGTAAGTCCGCTCAATTCCAATACTTCGTATGATTTCTATGTACAGGCAAACTGCAGTGCATCAGATTCTTCCATCCAGGCAGGTCCGTATAATGTAATAACGGCCTGTGTACCAACGCCTGTTTCGGCATTTCCCTGGACAGAAGATATGGAAAATGCGGTTTCTCCCGCCCTACCCTGCGGTTGGACTGCCGAGGATGTGAATGGCGACGGGATCGAATGGATCACGTATGATTACGCACCGAACTCCGGTACGAACGCCCTTTACATGGAGTACAACTCCTCCGAAGCTATGAACGACTGGGTTTACACTCCGGAACTGCAATTGCTTGCAAGCGATTCATACGCCTTTACATTCTCTTACATCGGATCCGGAACTACATTCCCGGAAAAAATGGAAGTATACATCGGTTCCACGGCTTCTGCTACCGGCATGACCACGCAGTTGATCGATCTTCCGAACATTACGAATGATTCATATAACACGGAAACGATCTACTTCACCATTCCGACAGACGGATCCTATTACATCGGTTTCCATGGATACAGTGATGCCAATGAATTCTTTATTTCCGTAGACGACGTAATGCTTGATTACGCGCCGGCCTGTGTGGACGTTTCGAATATTATGCTGAACAGTGCTTTCGCAACTGAAGCTACTATTTCGTGGACTCCCGGATTTAATGAAACAGCCTGGAATATCGAATACGGCCCGACCGGCTTCACTCCCGGAACAGGAATCACCGGTACAGCGAGCGGAACTCCGACCTTTCAGATGTCACCGCTTACTCCGCTTACCGGGTACGACGTTTACGTACAGTCTGACTGTGGCGGTGGCGACCAGGGAAGCTGGGTAGGACCGTTCAATTTCACGACCACCGACTGTACGCCGGTAGCCGTTACAAGCTATCCGTGGTTAGAGAACTTTGATGCGGAGACAATCCCGGAAATTCCGTGCGGATGGGTTGTTGCCAACCTGAATAATGATCCCTATACCTGGGTTACGGATGACACTGATCCCTCCACTTCCCCCAACTCACTTTACATTCGGTGGAACGGTAGCCAGGCAATGAACGACTGGATCTATACACCGGAACTCGTACTCGAAAGCGACAGTACCTATGAATTAACCTTCAATTACAACACCGGTGGAGGATATGACGAGGACCTGCAGGTGTATATCGGGACCATGCAAAATGACGGTTCCATGAACACGCAACTCGTGGACCTGACCGGAATTACCAATGATACGTACATGACTTCCACAACGACGTTTACGGTACCATCAAACGGTTCTTACTATATCGGTTTCCATGGATTCAGTATTGCCAACCAGTATTACATGGTGATAGACGATATCGGCGTGGATTATGCACCGAGCTGTCCGGATGTATCAGCCATTACGCTTGATGACATTACAAATATGACCGCGGACTTCTCGTGGACGGCTGGCGCCACGGAAACAGCCTGGAACATTGAATACGGTCCTACCGGGTTTACACCGGGATCAGGAACGGCAGACAATGCCAGTGGAACACCGGATTACCAAGCCAGCGGACTGACACCGGAAACGACCTACGACATTTATGTACAGGCTGACTGTGGTTCTGAATCCTCCGAATGGGTCGGACCGTTTACATTTACGACATTGTGTACACCTCAGGTAATCTCCGCGTTCCCGTGGATGGAAGATTTCGAAGGCGTTACGATGCCGGATCTGCCTTGCGGATGGACCATCGACGATGTGAATGGCGACGACATCACCTGGGTGACGGATGACTACCTGCCGAATTCAGGAATCAATGCGCTTTACATGAAGTGGAATGCGAATGAGGACATGAATGACTGGGTTTACACGCCGGAAATTCAAATGCTTGCGAGTGGAAACTACATTCTGAAATTCAGCTACGTTGGTTCCGGAACTACCTTCCCGGAGAACCTGGAAGTGTTCATTGGTACGGATGCATCCGTTTCAGGAATGACTACGCAAATGATCGATTTGCCGAACCTGACGAACGATACGTATAACAACGAGGAAATCATGTTTACAGTACCGGCTGACGGTTCTTATTACATTGGTTTCCATGGATACAGCGATGCCGATCAGTTCTTTATATCGGTAGACGACGTGGGTATCTGCGAAGTGCAATCCGGGGACATGGAAAGCAACGCCATTGCGGTTAATGCATTCCCGTATACCAATACCGGAAATACAGGAGACTGTTTTACAGACCAGGGTGGCGAAGCATCTGCAGATGTTTACTACATGCTGACAACCGGCGAATGCGCCGATTCCATTGACGTGGACCTTTGTAATTCCACATTCGACTCGTACGTACGCATTCTCGATGCAAGCGGTACCGAGCTCGCCTCAAACGGAGACGGATGCGGAACAAACGGGCAGATCACCGGTTTTGCAGTTAGCCCGATGACCAGCTATTACGTGGTTGTGGAAGGCGACGGAACAGCCACCGGAGATTATGAACTGAACATTGAAGAGTACAGTTCGGTGGCAGACGCTTCTTTCACACTGGCAGAAGATTCACTCTGCACGGACGGAATGAGTGTTACACCGGTGATCGACGGCGAAACGGGAGGAACCTTCTCCTCTACTGCCGGACTGAGTGTAGATGCAACTACCGGAGAGATTGACCCGACAAACAGCACACCTGGTTCTTATTACCTCGTGTACAGCGTGGGAACGGCACCGTGTGACAATACGGATTCAGTGGAAGTACTTATCGTGGACTGTTCAACCGGATCCGTGAGTGAGAACTTCTTCAGTAACATTGAACTCTACCCGAACCCGACAAATGGTTTACTGAACTTATCGCTTCCTTCTACAGCGGCGATCAGCTTTACGGTACTCGACTTTACAGGGAAAGAAGTTTCTTTCGAAAGTCAGCAGACCGGTGCCATGAACTGGCAACTGGACCTGTCCGGACTGGCGGAAGGTGTTTACTTCGTGAAGTTTGATGTAAACGGCACACAGGCTATGAAGAAGATCGTTCTCAAACGATAATCGGCATATCCAAAAATGAAAAAGGATCGTTTCTCCGGAAACGATCCTTTTTTTATGATTCACAGTTCACTTATAAATTCTTCGCATAAGCGAGCAGTTGTTCGGGGCTTTGCTTACCAGAAAGGTATTTTTTTACATTTCCTTCCGCGTCGATGAACAGAAGCGTCGGATAACCTGAAATACGATACCTGCGTGAAACTTCGGGTCCGTCTGCATCACGTTCGGCTTCAATCTCGATATTGATGAATTTCTCGTTAAACAATTTCGCCACGCGCGGATCGGTAAACGTATGCCGTTTCATTTGTTTGCAGGGGCCACACCAAACTGTATAGACATCTATAAAGATTAGCTTTCCGGTCTTTTTCGCCTTTCTTTTTGCCTGTTGCAGACTCAAATGTTCAAACACAATTCCCGTTTCCGAATCCTGCTTCGATGATCTTACGGAAGAAGTAAGCCCGAGGAATAAGGCGGCCATCGCCAGGAAAAACAATCCTTTTTTCATAAAAATCCTGTTTTGTTAAGCTTTAAATTTATCAAAATCCTTCAGAAGGAAGCACAAAGTTATTACCTTTAGATCAACAATCATTCCACGTAAACCGTGAAAGCATTCTCAATCGAATTCATCAACGCCGCGGCGGAAACGCGACATGCCGTACTGGACTTCGTGCATTGCTGGCAGGATGAGCGGACCTACGTGGAAACCCGTACAAGCGGCTCCACAGGCATGCCGAAAACGATCCGCATTCCCAAAAAACGGATGGAAGCCTCGGCAAAACTCACAGATTCAAGACTGGGCTTACACGAACTGAACAGTGCCCTGCTCTGCCTGAATCCGCAAACCATCGCCGGGAAAATGATGCTGGTCCGTGCCATTTTATTCGATCTGAAGCTTTATGTGGCGGAACCTGAGCGAAATCCCTTGCAGCACTTATCCGAACCGGTGGATTTTACGGCACTCGTTCCCCTCCAGCTGGATGCCGTGCTTACCGAAAACCCGGCGATCCTTCGCAAAATACCGGCCGTAATCGTGGGCGGGGGCGTTATTTCGGGAAGCATTCGTTCGAAAATGCAGGAATTATCCATCGGAGTTTACGAAACCTTCGGGATGACCGAAACGACCTCCCATGTGGCCTTGCGCAAAACCGGGATCAATTCCGAAATAAATTTTGAAATGCTTGGCAAAGGATGGGTTTCACAAACAAGCGACGGTTGCCTGGTCATTCATTCTCCCGAACTGGAGATCGAATCGCTGGAAACTAACGACCTGGTAAGGATCACTGGCAGTCGTCACTTTGAATTTCTCGGGAGAAAGGATTTCGTGATCAACAGTGGAGGCGTTAAGATCCACCCGGAACTGCTTGAACGAAAACTGGAACCCGAGATCAGTGAACCCTTTTTCATTACTGGCCTGCCTGACGAACAACTCGGCGAACAGGTGGTTCTGTTCATTGAGAGAGCTTCGCGTAACAACCGTTTACTCACCTTTGAAAACCTGGACCGCTATGAAAAACCGCGGCAGGTATTCTACCTCAATTCCTTCGTACGCACGGCTAGCGGAAAGATCAACCGCCCGGAAACTGTTAAACTTCTTGTTTCCCAATGAATTCACGCTACTACCTGGTTCTGGGGCTGAAGCCAAACGCGTCACAGGCGGAAGTGCGCCGGCAATACCGCAAACTGGTTGTTCAGTATCACCCCGACAAAAATAACACGCCGGGTGCAGCGGAACGATTTATTGCCATCAACGAAGCATACGAGATCCTGATCGGCCGGCGGCAGGCGCCCGTTTCTCTGACGGATCTGGCCGGAAACGGAAAATCGCGCAGTACGATCAACCAGGAAGAACGGATGAAGGAAGCCATGTTGCGTTACCGCAAGCAACAAATGCGTGAACACATTGAAAATGAGCTATTCTTTCGAAAGCTGACCAGTGGATGGCGTATGGTGCTAACGCGCTGCATCGTAGTCACAGGCATCCTGATCGCAAGTGCCATTCTGATCGAGAGTTTTGCACCTTTCCGAATCACCAAAGACCGCGTTATCGCTTACAATAACGGTGCTTACCCGGACGGTGCGCGTGCTGCACGCATTGCTGTCACTGAGAAAGGCGATTACGTTTGGTTACAGCGAATTGACATGCGTCTTTTTGCACTTTACCCGGATATTGAAAAGTACAGCAGTTATATTTTCCATGAACCCGTGGCGCTTGTTTCCGTCGGGAAAACCGATCGGCGCATTTACGAAACGAGTTACAGCTATTTCAACATCCGCTGGTGTGCCATTCTTTTTTTCCTGCTTCCGCTGGGAACTTATTTTTACCGCAAGCGAACGTTGAGTTTTTCAATCCTCTACTACTTCAATACCTACATTGTAGGCAGCGTACTCTTAACTTTCCTGATCATTGATTACCGGTGGTTGCACCTGCTTACCTTTGGCAGTGTTTAACGCTTAATGGCGCGTTCCATTTCGCGTTTATCCGCTTTTTCTTTCAGGTCCTGACGTTTGTCGTGCAACTTTTTACCCTGCGCACAGGCAATTTCAACTTTCACCCAGCCTTTGTCCGAAAGGAACAATTTCAGCGGGATGATCGTATTTCCTTTGGTCTTCATGAATTTTTCCAGCTTATCGATCTCGCGCCTGTTCAGCAATAATTTACGATCTGCACGCGGTTTGTGCGTATAAAAAGAGGCGTTGTCATATTCGGAAACGTGCATATTCCGGATCCAGACCTCTCCGTCGTTCACCACGCAATAAGCTTCGAGGATGCTCGCTTTTCCGTTTCGGATACTCTTGATCTCAGTTCCACCGAGTTGAATTCCCGCCGTAAAGGTATCGAGCAGGTGATACTCGAAGCGCGCTTTTTTATTCCGTATGTTCAGCTGCTTTTGTGCCATGTAGGTCAAAGGTACTAATTCCGCGCTGCAATTTTCGTACGTGCCAGTCCTTTTACGCCGCGGAAGAAGAAAATGATGCATGCAAGCATCAGTATGTGGCTGAGATCGTCCTTATTGAACCAGCGGTGCGGGTTCAGTTTCAGGAGGAAAATAAAGGCCGATGGTAACAGCACGAGTACGCCGATCACAAAGAAACGCATGGCCCGGTGTGTCTCGTCGTAGAGGATTATCGCAAAGGCTCCGCAAAAAACCAGGTAGGTCACAATGGCATCGATGGAAACGAAGAGGAATTTGAGCGTGAGCATGGTCAAAACCCAAAAGAAGAGACTTTTAAGGAGCAGCGCTTTTATGAGGATATTGCGCGTCCGCCCCGGTTTCCAGAAGCAGAGCATGGCGCGTCCGGCACCGTAGCCGGCTACCACACCGAGTGACCAACAGGGAATTTTTCCGTAAATCCCGGTGTACTGGAAAAAGAGGTGTCCGAGCCCGCCAAAAAAGGTTGATAGCCCGAGACAAAGGTAAAACAGGCGCCACCAGCGTACCATCTCGCGATCTTTTTCATGACGGAGTGAAAACCAGGCAATGAAACAAAAGAATGCGATGAGCCAGTTGGTTATAAAAGCCATTGGCTCCTGCAATTTTAGTCCGAATTCTTCAAAGTAAATTATTTCCACGGTTGCAAAAATAGCTATTTACGTCCAAATGCCTGCAAACAGGCTGAATGAGATCGGTAATAAATTGCTTTTTGATACCTTTGCACAGTGAATATTCCTTCGGATCATATTGAAAAGGCCGTAGAGCAACTGGCAAGCCTTCCCGGTATCGGAAAAAAAACCGCTTTGCGACTGGTTCTTCACCTTTTAAAGCGCGACGCATCTGAAATCCAACGTTTTTCGGAAAGTTTTACGAACATGAAACAAAACGTGCGCAGCTGTCAATCCTGCGGAAATATCAGCGATCGCGAGATTTGCGCGATCTGTTCGAATGAAAAACGCCAGCACGACGTGATCTGTGTGGTAGAGGACATTCGGGATGTCATGGCCATCGAAGCCACATCCAGCTACCAGGGCATTTACCACGTACTTGGAGGCATCATTTCTCCCATGGACGGTATCGGACCTTCGGAACTGAATATTCCGGCACTGATCGATAAAGCGCGCTCGGGAGAGATCCGCGAGGTGATCTTTGCACTCAGCCCGACCATGGAAGGCGATACGACAAATTACTACCTTTATAAGAAGTTGCGCGAATTCGATCTCCTCATTACATCACTGTCACGCGGGGTAGCCGTCGGCTCAGAGTTGCATTATGCAGACGAACTGACACTCGGGCGCTCGATCATGCAGCGACAGATCTTCCAGGCACAATAACAGCACGGATTTTATAAAAAATTTGCAGAATTTATACCTTTTGGAATTTCGCTCTCCCCTATATTTGTTCCAAACCAAATGAAAAAGTTATGTTGAAAGAATTCAAAGCATTTATTGCCAAGGGAAACGTCATCGAACTGGCTGTCGGTTTGATCATGGCAACGTACTTCGGAGCGATCGTAAAATCGCTGGTAGACGACCTGTTGATGCCGTTGATCGGGCAATTGATCGGAAAAGTGGACTTCACGCGTTTGAAGGTCGTAATCCAGGAAGCAACCTATAAAGCAGACGGTACTGTGGATACGGCAGAGGTCGCTTTTCGCTATGGAAACTTTATCAATACGATCATCACGTTCCTGCTCGTGGCCTTCTCCGTATTCATTGTAGTGCGGTTTTACAACCGTTTCCGTCGCAAGGAAGCTGAAAAGCCAAGTGCACCGCCCGCACCTTCCAAAGAAGAAGTGCTGCTTACCGAAATTCGCGATATACTGAAAGACAAATAATTGATTACAAAAAGGAATTCGGAAAACGGGTTCCTTTTCTTTTTCCCAAAAAAAAGAGCGTGTTTTTTATAATTGCCTGATTTTTTATTTATTTTCGGTTTAAATTTAAGATACAGAACGTAGTACAAAAACTTTAAAGTACGGTATTAATACCGAAAAACCATTATGACCAGCATTTTTGTAGCCAAACTCGATTTTGGCGTATCCAATGAAGAACTGAAAGAGATCTTCGGGCAATTTGGAACCGTTACAAAAGCCACAATAGCCACCGACCGGGAAACCGGGAAACCGCGTGGTTTCGCTTTTGTGGAAATGCCCCATGATGATGAAGCGGCTGAAGCCATTCGGCAACTCGACGGAACAGAGATCAACGGCAGACGTGTCGCCGTAAAACAAGCCGAAGACCGCTCGTCGAACAATCAACGTCCGCAACGTGATAATCGGCCGCCGCGCGAACCCGGACGAGATCGCCCACAACGCGGACCGGCATCCGGAACAGATCGTCCCCCGCGCACCGACCGTCCCGAACGCAGCGGCGAAAAAGAACTGAAAGTTCCCGTGCAATCCGATTTTACACCACCGGCATCGGACCTTTTCCCGGCTGACAAAGGAACAAAAGTACGTCGTGAAAAGGAACGCACCGAGAAGAAAAGCGATAAAAAGCGGGCGCATAAAATGGAAGCGTACAAAAAGAGCGGAAAAAGCAATCGCTTTTTTGAAGACGACGATGATTTTGATGAAGAAGAATTCGACCTGTTCGGCCGTGATCTCGACGATGACGAGGAAGATTACGACGAGGAAGAAGATTAATTATCCGTTATCTTATATTTATTGAATACCTGCTTCCGTTGATTTAAATACGGAAAATGACGTATTGCGTCTTCGTTAAGCTGCGATTTACTTTGTAAATAAAAAATGCGTAGCTTTTTACTCACGGCATTCCTGTTACTTCTGAGCGTGATCCGTGCCCAGCAAGACGTTCAGCCTACCGCCGAACAAATTCAGGCCTTTCGACGAAACCAGTACGAAATAGACAAAAACCACGGAGGCATCGGCCTGCAGGCAGCGACTCCAAAACTGGGTCCGGGCGTACAGTCGCGCTACCCCTGGTACGGCGTCAATATACTTTCCGATATTCTCGAAATCAAACTCTTATTCGGCGAAGTAGACAAGTTCCGACCCAAAGACCCCGCCGATATCGCTTATTACACACCCACCGTGGTTACGGACCGTTCATTCATGTTTTCGGCTGGTGTAAACGTCCCGCTCAATATTCTCAATTTCGGTGCGCAGCATACGTATAATAAGGTTTTGCGCGGACATCCGACAGCGCGCGGCTCCTTTGGCTGGTATCGCCTGGGATCCGGAAACAGCCTTCAAAAATCCGATATTTATTTCATGGACCTTGGCCTTGGCTACCGCTTGCGTCTCCCCTACGCTTCCCTGGAATTTAACCTGGACAGTTATTTCGGGATTACCTCGCAGGCCATTCCCGAATATTACCGTGGCATCGGCATCGTTCCGTCCCTCACCCTGCGCTTTGATGCTTTAAAAGGACTGCTGAACCCATCCATGGTCAGCGTAGCAGCTTCACAGGTTACGGCAACCAATATCCGGACAGAGACCCGCCGGACCGGAACAACTTACAACAGCAACGGGTCACGTACCGAATATTATACGACGACAACTACTGCAGACATCCACGTCAGTAATTTCAACATGGGTGTACAGGACATCGGTCCGTATGCGGGAATTGGTCCGAAAGTCAGTTTTATGAGTCCGCGAAAAAAAGCTTTTACCAATCCCGGATACCTCGTGGGCGTTGTTGCCGAAGGCCGCGGCGGACCGCTCGACCTGGGCATCACACTGGAAGGCGGACGCGTAGGATTGGGCAGTGCAATCGAAGGAAAACCCGACAATACATACCGCAAAAAACTGGATCGCGCTAAATCCGTCCCGGTCGGATCAACTGGCATGGTAAACCTTTACACCAATGTTGGCATTGACGTTTCGCAGGTATTTCTGATACCTTTCGGAATTGCAATGGACAAAGGCGAAGCCACCAGTTTTCTAAGCGCCACAGCCGGATTCAACTTCGGGATGCACTATGCGTTTAATGCGCAATATGATCCCGGTGTAACGGAAACCTATACCGGTACGCCTTCCCATCCCGAAGAAGTCGCCGAGAAATTCAAAAACCCCACCGACGTCGGCTTCGGTTACCTGGGCGGCTTTTATTTCAGTGTACAGGTCGGTGCCATGGCCTTTAAAGTTACCAATTACCGTTATTACAACGCACCCTTTGCAAGTACCTCGATGATGAGTATTGCGTATCGTTTTCCGATAAGACGTTAAAACGGAATAATTTTTGTAAATTTGCAGGTAAATTTAACCGGGGTCGTTTTTTGATTTGACAGCGATTGCGGCAGTTAAGTGTAAGCATGTCGAGCGTTGTGGTGAAGCTCGTAAATCTCTTGCCTCAAACTATAACTGACAATACGTCATACGCACTCGCAGCGTAATTTGAGATTCAAATTATGCTTAATTCCAGCCGAATAATAGTAAGCGGAACGAGTTCCTTCACCGGATCCGTGCCTGTCGGAACCGGATTTGTAAGGATCAATTAAAACAGGCTGGCGTTCTTTGTGCTTCGGTAAGAACGCGAGACTTTAGAAGCTAAGCCGACGGATTGGGTGTTTGTGTCCGGCCCGGCGGTCGAAAATGAATCACAAACTAAGCATGTAGAAGCCTTAAATGTTCATCGTTTGGACGAGGGTTCGAACCCCTCCGACTCCACCTTCGCCCTACATAGCTCGAACGCAAGCGAGAGCGAAGTAGGGCTTTTTTATCCTTCATAGCTCGAAAGAGCGGCGAAGGATAATTACTATTCTTCCAATTAAACAATATTCCTAACCGGGCTTCGGCGGACTCAGTCCACCAACCCTACGTCTGGTCATTACCCAAAGTAAGACGAAAGATTTAATTCTTCGTAGCTAGAAGAGCGAAGAAGAATAATTTTCACTATCTTAAATAGAGAACAACGCATATTATTTCTAAACACTGGCACAAATGCAATACGTTTACCTACTTAAATGTTCCGATGGAACAACTTACACGGGATGTACTCAAAACATCGAAGAGCGATTAAAACGACACAATAAAGGCGAGATCCATTATACTTCAACCCGACTTCCACTAGAACTCATTACTTACATCGCTTTTACAGATAAATACAAAGCTTTCCATTTTGAGAAATACCTCAAGTCAGGTTCGGGAAAGGCATTTTCGAATAAGCGGTTTTTATAAGTATTGATTTCATCTTTCCAGGGTTAATACCGGTTCAATTTCCGTTCATCCTTCACGAGAGTGATGCTTTTTTCTTTTTGTCCCTCAATACTCTTGCTCAAACTCACACTATTCGGGCTTTTTTCTTTTCAGTGTGAGCGTGAGGACTGAGTTTGGAATTCCGGTTCGAAGACCGATCTAAGCCTCACTGCGTCATGGGCGGAAGGGATTAAGGGAGAGGACGAACCAAAATTTTCCGAAAGCATTGATGTTATTCAGTTTCCCAAAATTCATAGCGGTTCGATCCCCTTTTGCTCGAAAGGTATTGTATTTCAGATTTTTTTGGTAGTATTGACCGATATTAACAATTACCTCTAAAACTCGGTATGAACTTTACCAAACAGCAAATCATAATGCTTCTTGAAAGGATTGTAACTTTTTCAGAGAGCAACTTGAATGCAATTAAACATTTGAGTATTGACATTAATAACGAATATAATAGTTTCTACACAGGAATGATTATTCGTCAGTACTCGATCATTAATGATATTAAAATACTATTCTCCGCAAAAAAAAGTGGATATCTAACCTCAGAACTAATTTTGTTTAGATGTATTGTTGACGATTTTATACATATCAAGTTTTTAGTCAATCAAGAAAACTCCGAAGAAGAAATAACGAAATTTAATGCAGACGCGATAAACAAAAATTTTAATAAATTAAGTGAATTAGCGAAACTGAATGAAGAAAAATTAGGAGGAAGTTACCCAATGTATCCAACTAATCAACTTCTCGAAGAGTTAAAAGAACAAATTAAACAATCTCCTAAAAGACAACAATATTTTAGTGATAAAGACAATTTCAAATTTAAAACGTTTAAATCAACTGGTAACTTAATTCGGGATTTGGTCGATAATGCTTATTCTCATTCATTAAGAAGGGCATATTTCATATGGAGAAAATTATCAGACCATGTTCATTATTCGAATTTTTCATTTGAAGAAATACAAACAATCGATCCTGATAAAGATCACACATATACAGAGTTTGCGGAAATTATATTTTACTCATATTCTGTTATAATTGATTGCTTGAGTCATTTTGAAAAAAAATATAATTTAGAAGTGTTAGATAAAGATAATTTAGCAGAGTATTATAAAGATGCAGGACATTGAATGAAAAAGAAAACTTAACCGACATACAACGCCATTCAGCCGGTGCGACCGTAGAACATAAAAGTCCGTTCGAGCGCCTCACTTCTCATGTAAACGAAATTGAAATTACACAAACATTCAGAAATGAATGGGTAATTCCGTTTTACTTCAAACTTCATGATCAATCCGATGAATGGACCACAAAAATGATTGCATTGAAATCTCAGATAAATGAAGATGTTATTCTTCAGAATCTGGGTGATTTTGACTGGAGAACACGTTCCACCGGAAGTTATTTTGCCGGTATCAAAATGGCTGTTCACCTGGACAAAATCATCGGAACGCATTTATTGAAAAGTGAAGTTTGTTTCGCAGGCTCTCAATATGCAAAAACGCTCGCTTTGTTTAATACAGAGTACGCTGTCAGTTGCTTTAATTTATACCTGGATTACTATTTAACGAAACCTGAACTGTATTTTGACCAGGATGATGTAATTTATGCTCTCAAATACCTCGACGGGATCAACCAGACGAACCATATTGAAAAACATCTGAAAAACTGGGAAAATTTCGTGCTCCGGCGTAACCAAAAACAAATTGAAAATTTAACTAATTTAAAAAGAATGTTTCCGGATAATTGTCAGGAACTGGATAAACAAATACAGGAGACGCAATCCGGCAATATAGACATTGATCTGACAAGTTTTAATAAATCGATGTCTTCATTAAACCGCATCGCGCATGGCTAATGTCAGCTCGTTGAAAACTCGGGCCTGGGTTCCTGAAGGCTATAGCGAACGTTCACCGCTGCGAATATGAGTAAACTGCTCTCTACCCCTCTTCTCTCACACTCCACACTCCCACTGGAATCGTTCCATCTGTTAAATTCAGCGTTAAATGCGTATTTAAAGAAGTAGACACTTGCTAAATGCGTTATTTTCGTGTAAAATATAAATGTTAACCATTTCCTTTGCCCATGAAAACCGTCATTTCGCTGCTCTTTATCACTTTGTGTTCGACAAGTTTACTTTCCCAGAACTTTTCCTGGGCTCAAAGTTGGGGTTCCGACAACTATGATCGCGGAACCGCCGTTGATACGGATCCTTCCGGAAACGTTTATACAACCGGAACTTTTCACGGAACAGTGGATTTCGATGCAGGACAGGACATTGTGAACCTCACTTCGAACGACGATGACGTATTCATCAAAAAGACAGATCGCTTTGGAAACCTGGTCTGGGTCAGGCAATTTAGCGGAATCGCGGAGCAAAGTGCAGGCGGCGTCGTGATTTCCGATGCAGGAGACATTTTCATCACTGGAAACTTCCTGGGCATTGCGGACTTTAACCCCGGTTCAGCCACGTTTTTCCTGGATGCAGCGAACGGAAGGTCCTATGTCGTCAGGCTCACTGCGGACGGTGATTTCGTTGGGCAAAACAATTCGGCGGAACGGCTTATACCGGAGCCATGGCGGTCGATAACGACAACAATGTGCTGACCGTCGGAAATTTCTCCGGAATGACTGATTTTGATCCGGGCAGCGGACAATACATGCTGAATGGCGGAGCATTGTCCATGTTTGTCAGTAAACTTGATGAAAACGGAAATTTTGTATGGGCCAGACATTTCGCGCAAAACGGTTCCGACACGATCCTGTCGGACATCTATAGTGTGGCTGTGGATATCGCGGGGAATGTTTACACGACCGGTGGGTTTTCCGATACGATCGATTTCGATCCAAGAACCGGCGTTCATGAATTGTTTCCTCAGGGAATGGACGCCTTTCTCAGCAAACTCGATGTAAACGGAAACTTTGTCTGGGCGAAGCAATTTGGCTCCGCAAACTACGACCGCGGCATTTCGCTGGCGCTGGACTCAGACGCCAACATCTACACCGTCAGCTCCTTTGCCGGTGTCGTTGACCTCGATCCGGGAGCAGGAACTTCCACACTGACCTCCGGTACTTACAACTGGCCCGATAGTAGTTATTATGTTGAGAACCTGTACCTCAGTAAATTCGATACGGACGGGAATTTTGCGTGGACAAAAGGAATGCTCGGAACCGGCGACATCATCGGCATGAAAGTGGAACTCAACAGTGCCGGCGAGATCTATACCGGGGGGCTATTTTAACAGAACAGTCGACCTGGATCCGGGCGCCGGCGAGGAAATCGTGACAACCACCGGAACGCCGGCTTACGGTGACTTTTTTGTTGCCCGCCTCGACAATTCCGGAAATCTTCTTTGGGCTGAAACCTTCGGTTCCGAAAGTCACGACATCCTGAGCGACCTTACCCTCGATGCAGAAACGAACCTTTACATCCTCGGCATTTTCGAAGGAACCGTGGACTTCGATCCGGGAAGCAGCGACTGGAACCTGACGGAAGACAATCCGGATGCTGAAACCTACGACGTTTACCTCGCCAAGTTCAGCGATTGCCTGCCGACGCAAAACCTGGAAACGGTCGCACTTAATTGCAATGAAGAGTACACCTGGGATGCCAACAATCAATTGTACACAATGTCCGGAGTTTACCATTACGTACTCGAAAACGCGGCCGGTTGTGATTCCATTCGTACGCTCGACCTCGAAATCCCGGTGCTCGAGGTGGTTGTCGAAAACACAGACGGAACACTGAGTTACGCGAATCCGCAAGTCGGTGATACGTATCAATGGATAGATTGCAGTGATAACACCATGATAGACGGCGCCACGGAAGCCACTTTTACACCTTTACAAACTTCCGACTATGCGCTGATCGTTACCGGTGCGACCTGTTCAGGACAGTCGCCGTGCATTTCCTTTACATTTGTGGGACTGGATGAAATAAACCCCGGCGTCCTGCGCCTGTATCCGAATCCTTTAACTGATCAGTTCACAATTAGCGCTGACGGCGGCACATCCTTACTCGCCGTGGAGATCACCACTGTCGGCGGCCAATTAATCTACCGTGCCGTGAACCCCGGAAACACGTTCTCCTTCGGCCACTGGGAGGCGGGCATCTACCTCGTAAAAGCGGTAACGGAAAAAGGAAGTCATACGTTCCGGGTGATCAAGAACTAAGTGGATTTTTACAAAATGTATTAGTAGAGTACGTCCGTTAAGAGCGATCTGCCGGACCACGATTTACGCGCGATTCATAAACGGGTATCGCGGTGCTGCCGGTTACACCTAAAAATAATCAAACCTTTCCCCGGCTTTCTTGTTACAAAAAGAGAGATGGAAAAACTTTTTTTCGATAACTGGGAAAGTATCCTGCGTACGCTCGCAATTACGGTCATGGCTTACTGTGCTCTGATCATCATGTTGCGCCTGTCCGGCAAACGCACACTCTCAAAAATGAACGCCTTCGATATGGTGGTTACATTTGCACTGGGTTCCAGCATGGCGACCGTAGCACTCAATAAATCGGTTACATTAGCCGACGGTGCACTCGTCTTTCTGGTGCTTATCCTGTTGCAATTACTTATCACGAAGTTATCTGTTAAATTTCCTCCGTTCCGCAAACTCGTGACCAGTGAACCGGCGCTTTTACTCTTTCAGGGAAAGGTGCTGCACAGGGTTCTGCGCCGGGAACGCATTACCATGGACGAATTGTACAGCGCAGCGCGCAGGCACGGATACGCCAACCTTTCCGAGATCGATGCGATGATCTTCGAAACAACCGGACAAATCACTGTGATTGGCAGCGCTGATAAACGCTCCGACAGCCTAAAAAATGTACGCTTTACCGATCGCGTTTAAATGCTTACTTTTAAGAAACATTATTTTTAAACCAAACAACGTGGTAACGGCACTTGATAAACAGGCAGCACTCCTCCTCATCGATCTTCAGAAAGGAATTTTGAAAACTCCGAAGGCTCATCCGGTGGAACAAATACTGGATAAAGCTTCTGAACTCATGCGCGTTTTTCGCGAAAAAGGACAAACGATCGTGATCGTGCACGTGGAGCCGTCCGGGCCCTGGTTAAAATCGCGCAAGGAAGCTGCCGGGCCGGGAGGTGATCTGCCGGAAGATTTTACTAAGATCGCAGACGAACTGCACACGGAAGCAGGCAACCTGTTTATCAGTAAACCGGGATGGAACGCATTCTACAACACCGCCTTGCACGAGCAACTTCAAAAACGCGGCATTACGCAATTAGTGATCGGCGGAGTTTCGACGAGCATCGGTGTGGAGGGAACAGCCCGCGCAGCAAGTGAACTCGGTTACAATATTTGTTTCGCTACGGACGCGATGACCGATTCGCATGCCGACGCCCACGAAAACAGTATTACGCGCATCTTTCCGCGAATGGGTGAAACAGGCAAAGTATCGGAGATCATTCCCAAAATTCAATCTCGTCAATAGCAGCTTTCATGCGTATCCTGGATCTGAAAATATCCTGTAACAAACCGGAAGAACAACGACAGTTTTTCACGCAAGCGCTTGGCTTAAACTGCACGGAGCAGGATGATCAGGCTTTTTCACTGCAGATCGGGTACTCGCGCCTGACCTTTGAAAAATCCGCTCAATTTACACCTTATCACCTCGCCTTCCGGATTCCGTCCAACCGGGACCAACAGGCACTGGAATGGCTTCGCGAACGCGTCTCACTGTTAGCCCACGAAGGTTCGGAACTGATCGATTTTAAAAACTGGAATGCGAAATCGATGTATTTCAAAGATCCGGACGGCAATATCCTCGAATTTATCGCGCACCGAAACTTACAGGAGAACTCCGAAACTGATTTCAATGCAAACGCGCTCATCGCGGTAACCGAGATCGGACTGGCAACAAACCAGTTAGCAACTGTTACTGAAGAGATCATCCACAGCACAGGCATCCAATCCTTTGGGGGCGATCCGTCTGTTTTCCGTCCGCTCGGTAATGAACAGGGGCTTCTTATTTGCGTGGACCGCACGAAGAAACGTTGGTTTCCGTCGGATGACAAAGCATTTCCATCCTCTTTTCAGGCCATTATTGAAACCGCCAATGGACGATTTAGCCTGCAATTTGAGAGCGACCGGGCAAGCGTACGCCAATTAAACACTGATTCCTAACTTAAGCGCGCAGGTATTTTCGAACGGCCTCCGCCGAATTCCCGACTTTATCAACGGCCTGGAGAAGTTCCGTTTCCGAACAACCCAGTGCTTTGGTCCAGTAATCCAGTTCCCAGCGTTCGGAAGTGCTGATGAGTTTTGAATCCGGAGAGCCTTTTTGTGTGAGATCATCTGACATAACTGTATTTTTTTTAGTGTTCCTAATTTCTCCGTTACAACAAGCATACCCGACTCGCAATTACTGCTTTTCCATCAGGAGGACTCCATCGGAAGAATGGAAAAAAATCCCCTTATCGCGTGAAAATTCCGCACTGGCACTGACAAATTCAGCCTCAAAACCACCTAAAGGCCTAAAAACCTGCCGTGGCACTGCCTTTGCCCCCTTCTGAACGAACCAATAAAACATACAACGCTATGAGCACAGAAGAAGACAAACGCAAAAAGGACGACGACGGACCGGTACACGGTTACCCGATCGATGAAGGAAAAAAGCAAAGTGGAGTTAGCGGATTTGGGAACGATGCCCGCAAACTGAAAGAGGACGAGGAAGAACTCTACAAACAGGGAACTTTTAAGGAAGGTCATGCCGGTGAAGGACCGAAAGGATACGCTTCCGGAAATACCCCGGGCTCTTTCGATCCGGAACAGCGAAAAGATAATGAATCGTCAGGTTCATTTAAAGGCAACCCGGACAAATTTCAGCAAGATGGTGTGGAAGGTGTAAAAACACATACGCGTCCGCCTGCCAAATAAACTTGTCCGCGTGCTATTACCGCACGTAATCCTATACTTTAAAAGAACACATTACACGAAAAGGCGGGCACAGCCTGCCTCCATTTAGAGAACCTTAAAATAAACGTTATGAAAAAATTATTTTATACGCTGCTTGCCTTCACGGCGTTGACGGCATGCCAGTCAGAAAATACAGACGGAACCTGGTCCGAACGCGATTCGGATTTCGCCAACAAAGCGGCCGATGCCGGTATGTTCGAAGTGAAACTCGGTGAACTCGCTCGCGATAAGGCGACCACAGAAGCAGTACGCAACCTGGCCGATCAAATTGTGTCTGATCACAAAGATGCCAATGACAAACTCAAGCAAATTGCATCTGATAAAGGAATGACACTTCCCCAACATATCAGTGCCGAACATCAGCGTAAATATGACGATATGGCATCCAAAAACGGTATTGAATTCGACAAGGCGTATGCAGATGCGATGGTTTCCGGGCACAAGGATGTTATCTCCATGTTTGAGAAAGAGATCGATCACGGAGAAGACAGCGACCTGACGAAGTTCGCGATGAACACAAAACCGAAACTCGAACATCACCTGGAAATGGCCAAAGATGCTGAAGACCGTGTTAAGGAAGCCGAAGATCAACGCGACGACATGGAAGATAACATGGATGATCGTATGGACAATATGAAAGAGAACATGGAAAACATGTAATCGCTTTCTAACTGATTAAATGGAACCGTCGGTTTAAATACCGGCGGTTTTTTTATTGATTTTCAACGAATCAGAAATTCGGAATCCGTGCCCAGATTCATCCGTTTTGCTTTTAGAAAGCGCGCAATATAATATTTGCTTGTCTTAAAATTATCGATCGTGATTCCTTTGGAAGTGGAAGCATGGATGAAATTGATCGCATCCGGAGTCACCTCGATCACCATAGCCACGTGACCTACTTTCGTAGAGTTCAGATTTCGGCCTTTGAAAAATAAGAGGTCGCCAGGCTGTACCTCACTCAACTTCACCGTTTCCCCGAGTTCGGCCATCCCATAAGAAGTTCGTGTCAGTTCAAAACCGGAATTCCCCATGATGTAATATATGAACCCGGAACAATCGAATCCGGCGGGACTCGTACCCGCATACCGGTATGGAACACCCAAAAATTTCTTCGCAAACAGGATGATCTCGTCGATCTTTTCCGGGTTATTGCGCTGTAGACTGTCAGACAGTGTTATGGTATCTGCCGGTCTTATCTGCAGACTGTCCACCTGATCCTGCGCGAAGCCGTATGAAACGAACAACGTCAGAAATAACCCGAAAATAATTTTTACCTGCATCTTGCCTGGAGAAGTTGCAAAATTATGACTATTTTCGATAAAATTTGCAAGCCTTTGAGGACAGTCGACACCCATAATCTGCAAAAATTGTATTATTCGATCGGCGAAGTGGCATCCATGTTCGACGTCAATGCTTCACTCATCCGTTTTTGGGAAAAGGAATTCGACCTGATCCAGCCCAAAAAGAATAAAAAGGGAAACCGTCTGTTTACGGTTCGCGACATCGCCAATTTTAACAAAATTTATCAACTCGTCAAGGTAAAAGGTTACACGCTCGAAGGTGCAAAGAACGAATTAAAAGGAAAGTCGCCCCTTCCGTCACCGGACAACAGCGACGATCTGCTTGAAAGACTTTACGCGATCCGCGACAGGCTCATCGCACTGAAGGACTGAACAAATCCTTTTAATTGAGGTTGATATTCAGGTAAATGAAAGCTTCCACGAATTCGTGTTCTTCCACAACCACATCTTCTTTCGCTTTTCCGATACCTTCCAGCAGGCAGGTATGAATTTGTCCGCCGTAATTTTTCTTATCGTTATGGATCAGGCGAATAAAATCTTCGATGTTTTCTTCGGTAAAATACAGCAGCGGAAACGAAGAAAGGATCGTATTTTCGATTTCCGCCCATTCGACATCTGTGAGCATCTGGCGCCGGTAGGAAATAAAGGATTCCACGAGCATCCCAAGAGCTACGGCATGTCCGTGTGCAATCTTCTTTCGTTGCAGGAAAAAACCTTCGAGTGCATGTCCGGCCGTATGCCCGAAATTGAGTTTTTTACGAAGATCCTTTTCGAGCGGATCCTGTTTTACAATGTCATTCTTAATACCCACCGAGCGCGCGATCAACGCTTCCTGCCCGAGTGTATCCAGCATTTCTACTTTACAAAGTTCTGCCCAGTGTTCTTTGTCGGCAATAAGCGCATGCTTCAGCATTTCGGCGTAGCCGTTCAATAATTCCATTCCCGGAAGTGTGCTCAGAAAACGCGTATCGATAAAAACGGCTTTCGGATTCGAAAAAGTCCCGAGCTGATTTTTATACGGGCCGAGGTCGATCCCGGTCTTTCCGCCGACAGATGCATCCACCATGGCAAGCAGTGAAGTCGGGATATTGATAAAGTCAACTCCGCGTTTATAAACCGATGCAATGAATCCGCCGATATCGCTCACCAGTCCGCCACCGAGGTTGATCACCAGGTCACGCCGCCCGATCCGGTATTCGGAAAGTGCTTCCCAGACCTGGAAACAGATCTCGAGTACTTTGTTCTCCTCACCCGCAGGAATCATCACTACTTCGCAATCCTCAAGTTGCTTAAACGTCGTGATCAGGTATTCGAGGCATTCGTCGTGTGTGTTTTCGTCCACGATCACCACTTTTTTGGCATTGGGATAGGCCGTATCGAGCAAGTCCGAAAAGCTTGTTTCTTCAATGTTTCCAATGAATACGGGATAACCTGAAGCTGCAATTTCTGTCATAGGTAAACAATACTTTCAGCAAAAATACTTAAAGAAAAGTTTCAGGCGGTTTTACTTGTTCAAAATCGGATTAATTTTGCAGCCATGTTATCGTTTGACAATACGGAGATCGCATTCGGTAGTAAGTCCGATGCGGATTTGAAACGGGCACGACGCCTGTTCAAACTTATTTCCAGTCCTGCGCTTACGAAAGCAGGAAAATGGGCCACGAACCTGGCGCTGCATATCGGTCTGCCCGTCAAGGGGATCATCCGTAAGACGATCTTCAGGCAATTTTGCGGCGGCGAAACCATTGAAGATTGCAGGCCAACGGTTGAAAGACTCGGAAAGTACGGAATCGGTACGATCCTCGATTATTCGGTGGAAGGTAAAACATCCGATGCCGATTTTGAACATACCGTGCAGGAGATCATTGCGACCATTCACGCCGGCAAACAAAACCGGGACATTCCTTTCGCTGTTTTCAAAATGACCGGGATCACGCGTTTCGAGTTATTGCATAAAGCAAATGACGGCACTGAAAATCTCAGTGAAAGTGAACAGGCGGAGTACGCGCTTTTCCGGGATCGCGTGTTGCGCATTTGCCAGGCAGCCTTCGAATGTGAAGTCCCGGTATTTGTAGACGCGGAAGAATCCTGGATCCAGCATGCAATCGACAACCTGGCCCACGAAATGATGATGCGCTTTAACCGTAAAAAAGCACTGGTATACAATACGGTTCAGATGTATCGTCACGACCGCTTCGAATTTCTCCGCGAACAGGTGACCCGCGCGAAGCAGCAAGGCTGGATCTACGGTGTAAAACTCGTACGCGGCGCTTATATGGAGAAAGAACGCAAACGTGCCGAAGAACTCGGTTACCCCTCCCCGATCCAAAAAGACAAAGCGTCAACGGACTCCGATTACAACGACGCACTGGCATTCTGCCTGGAACACCTCGACCATACGGCCCTGGTCGCAGGGACGCACAACGAACACAGTTCCGCCTTGCTTGCGGAGTTCATGACAGAGCAGAACATCGACAAAGACCATCCGCATATTTATTTCGCACAGTTGCTCGGGATGAGCGACCATATTTCTTACAACCTTGCTCACGAGCATTTCAACGTGGCCAAATACGTACCTTACGGACCGATTCGTGAGGTCATGCCCTACCTGTTTCGCCGTGCTGATGAGAACACCTCCGTAGCAGGACAGACCAACCGGGAACTCCGGCTCCTGGACTATGAGATCCTGCGCCGGAAGAAAGACCGGTAAACGATTTTCACAAGGTGTAACGAACCTGTAATTACGCTGAAAATGCGTAACTTTGCAGTATGCCCGAACTTTATTTTCACGGTGGCCGGCAGGCCGATCTTCCGCTGCATCACGGAAAAGTTCCGCCCTGGCTTGCACAACGCATGTCTGCACTCGGGGCTGCGATCACCGAATCCATCGTGTTGAACTACGGCAAATCCGCATTTCTTACGCGCATGAGCGACCCGTTCTGGTTCCAGGCCTTTGGTTGTGCGCTGGGCATGGACTGGCATTCATCCGGGATTACGACCTCCGTGATGGGCTCCTTAAAATTTGCACTGAATCCGCGCGCGCACGAACTCGGGATCTATATCTGCGGAGGAAAAGGAAAACAATCCCGTCAAACGCCCGAAGAATTAATGCGCGTCGGAGACAAAACAGGCCTGAACGGCAAGGAACTGGCTCATTTCAGTAAACTAACCGCGAAAGTGGACAATACGATCATCCAGGACGGCTTCCAGTTATACACGCATTCGTTTATTCTTTCCGATGAAGGTCATTGGGTGGTGATCCAGCAGGGAATGAACGATAACTCAGGCATGGCACGACGCTATCACTGGCATTCGGAACAGGTAAAAGCATTCACCGAGGAACCGCATACCTTTATTTACGGCAAAAACCAGGGAGAGATCCTCAATCTGACGGATAAACTCGCAAACCCGGCAAAGAATGCGATGTTGTCGCTGACGAAGGAAAAACCGGCGCACCTGCTTCCCGAACTGGCGCGTTTGCGATTGCCTGCGCATCACGATCTGCGCGCCGGGGATGTGAATCTTAAACGCCTCGGTGCCGTGCTCACGCTTGCGCACGAACGCGAACTCACCGATTTTGAAGAATTACTGATGCTCGAAGGTACGGGTCCGCGTACGATTCAGTCGCTGGCACTGGTGAGCGAAGTGATACACGGTGCTCCTTCCCGCTTCTCCGATCCCGGACGTTTTTCGTTTGCCCATGGCGGTAAAGACGGACATCCCTTTCCGGTTCCCACCCATGTTTACGACGAGACCATTGAAATCCTGCGCGACTCCGTTGAAAAAGCGCGAATCGGGGCTACCGAAAAAAACGAAGCGATCCGGAATCTTTCCCATGCGTCTGTCATGCTTGAAAAAAACTTCGAACCCGGAGAAGGACTGTTCGAAAAAGCCGTGTCGCGCGAACGTCGCGATTCCTGGAAATACGGCGGACGAACCATTTTCGGCAGTGAAAAGCCACCGAAACCGGACAATGGTCAGCTCAGCCTTTTTTAAGTCCTCGTGAAATTTAAATGATCTGCTTATTTTCTTTTGTTAGTTTTCCCCGAAAGCCCTATTTTTACCCCGAAACTGAATGCAAATATCCTTCTGAAAAGGCATTTTGCAAATAAAAATTACTGGCCATGAAAATTACTGACAACCCCGTGCAAAAGGAAGAAATGCAACAGGCTATCCGCAACTGGATGGATAACCGCGATAACAAATCCGTACTCGAACGCCTTTTTGCGATCGGCAATGCATTTTGCTTTGAACTGGAAGATGAACTTCCGGCAGATTCGTACCTTCACGCCTACCCGTCCATTACGGAAAGCGGGAACCTCCAGTTTATTGTGATTCCTTCGCAGTATGACGTAAAAAATGCTCCGGACGGTGCTTTTTCTCATGCCACACAGTGTAACGTGCAGGTTCACCCGTTCAGCCATGGTCTCGGAGGACCGCTTCCCGAAGAAGTAGCGATTAAGCGCATGGAGGACTGGGATAATGAACACGTTCCTTGGATCAGCGAAAATGTAGCGACGCCGAACGGCATTTACGAAGCACTTGTGATTCCGGCAGATGATATTATCACCGGGGACGTTCACTGGGCGTTCTTCGCATTGAAAACACAACCGGCGGCAACCGGGGGATTTGCGGCAGATCTGATCATTTACAACCAGTCTACCATGCAGATCGTATATCCGCAATCGATTTCTCCGCTCTATTACGACATGGTGCGTCCCGTGCCACCGTATGGCGGAGAGGGAACCAAAAGAGAAGCGTTTTACCTCCTGAACAGTTCGATCGGTAAATGACGTTTACGGAGATACTGGAAGTTTTCACCGTTCTGTCCCCCGTATTACTGATTAGTGGTCTGATCATTGGCTTTTCAAAATACAGCACGCTCGATCCGGTGCACCGATTGCTTGTTATTTATTTTGCGATCTGTCTCGGTATTGATATTTCAAGCCGCATCTCCGGGTATTATTTCAAAAACAACCTGATATTCATCCCTTTGATGTCATTACTGGAACTGGCTGTGTTTGCCCGCATGTATTTCCGCTATCTCTTTGAGGAAAAATATGTGTTACTGAGGGTTATTACCGCTATTGCGGCTGCGTATATGGGAGCGGAAATCGTGCGCTTACTCGCCACGGGAGCTTCTCAGTTCCAGTCGTATGCCAGGCCGGCGGGTACGTTTGCCATTGTTTTGATGAGCATCACTTACTTTTTTGATAAGATCGAAAGGGAGGAATTCCTGCCGGCAAACCGATTTTCAATTAATACGGCCTTTTTCATTTACTTTTCACTGAGTTTTGTACTGTTTCTGCCACTGAACTTTTTGGTTAACGGCCCTACAGGACTGATTTATTTCTTTTGGCTCGGAACCCTGTTCGTCACCATTGTATTCTATGCATTTTTAATCCGTTCGATATGGAAAAATGGCAAGACCCGGGAACGCTTGCGCTATGGCTCCTGATCGTACTCGTTTTCATATTCATCCTTGTGTTGTACATCATAAGGCTGGTCCGTTCTACCTTTAAACGGATCATTCGTACAAAACAGGAAGAAGCGCGCCTCCGGGAGGAACATCAGCAGGAATTGCTCGTTACAAGTCATAAGGTGGAAGAACGCGAGAAAAAACGCATTGCCGCCGAACTCCACGATCATTTTGGGGTGAATCTCAGTACACTGAAACTGTGGATCGGCCGGATTCCAAAAAATGAAGAACAACGCGCCGTTTTAGAGAAGGTTAATTCGCTGATCGATCAGAACATCGAATCGGTGCGCGACCTTTCACACCAGATATATCCGCCTCTTTTACGTGAACTGGGCCTGTACACTGCCTTAAAAGAACTCGCCAACGACCTTGCCGGAAAAATAGACATCCTGATCATCCCGGCACGTCCTATGCCTCAAACGGGTGACTGGATCGACCTGCAGCTATTCCGGATTTGCCAGGAATTCATCCAGAACAGTCTTAAGTACAGCCAGTCCGACCAGGTCGAGATCCGGTTTCGGAACAGTGAAACCGGCTTTGTTATGTATATCCGGGATTTTGGAGTCGGTTTTGACCAGCACGGTGAAAAAGCCGGCGGCCTGGGGCTGAAAAACATGAAATCCCGCGGTCAGGCTATTGGCGCCCGCATGAAAATGCGTTCGCGGATCGGTTACGGAACATCTTATCTCCTTATAAAAGAACGGTTATGAAAAAGATCATTAAACTCGGAATCGTCGATGACGACCTCTTGTTTACAGAAGCACTGGCCTCGCTGTTTGACCAGGATGAACGCTTCGAAGTAGTTTTTCGCTCGGCAGCGCCGGCTTCCCTTAAAGAACTTCTCCTTGAAAAAGGCAAACCGGATGTCTTGCTTCTCGACCTCAAACTCGGCGAGATAAGCGGACTGGACGTGGGAAACCTGCTGCATGAAAGCTTTCCGGAACTTCGCATTGTCGCCCTGTCATCGTATTACAAACCTGTTTACCTCGCAGCAGTGATCCGGCACGGATTTTCGGCTTTCGTATCCAAACACAGTTCTTCCGACGAACTGTTCAGCGCGATCGAAAAAGTGCATGAAACGGGTTCTTACATACGGCCCGAAGACCTGCTAAAACTACAGGAATTCCTGATGGATCCGGCTTCCGATACCCGTGCTGACTTCGAAACAAGAACACCGCTCAGCGAACGTGAGAACGAAGTGTTAAGCCTTGTCTGTAAACAATATACGAATGCCGAGATCGCCGAAAAGCTGTTTCTCAGCCAACGCACCGTGGAGGGGCACCGCAACCGGATCATTGAGAAAACGGGCGTTCGCAATACCGCCGGACTCGTGATCTGGGCGATCGCCAATAAACTGATCGATCTCTCGGAAATCGAACTGCAGAACAATCTGAAGTCCTGATACGAAAAACAGCCGGGTTTGCCCCGGCTGTTTTTATTTAAATTCACTGCATTCGCTAAGGAAAGTCCAACCTATTTTTCGTTCAGATAATCCGGATCGTAGCTTATCATCCAGTGTACTCCGAAACGGTCTGTTACCATGCCAAAAAGCGGGCTCCAAAATGTTTTTTCCAGCGGCATGATGACGTTTCCTTCAACTTTCAGACCGTCAAAAAAGCGCCTGGCCTCATCTTCCTGCGACACATGGATCGAAATACTCATCGCATTACCGCGCTCGGCCGCACCGAAGGCCGTCGGCATGTCACTCCCCATAAGCAGTTGTTTGCCTACCGGAAGTGCGACGTGTACGACCCGTTTAGCATCTTCGGGGGCAACTTTGTGACCCTCGAGTTGCTCGAAATACATCAGATTTACGAGTTCTCCTCCGAAAATCCCCTGGTAAAAGCGGAAAGCTTCCTCGCAGTTCCCGCTGAAATTAATATACGGATTAATGGCTATCATTTTACTATAATTTAATTACTATCAAACTGTTGCGCTCGTTAAACGCACTATTTTGTCATATTTCCTGCGGAAATAATAAACAACGAACAGGAACAGCAAAGGAATGAGTGGAATGATCGCAAAGAGTGCAGGTCCGCCGGCCAGGCTCCAGGAAAGCGATGCCCCGATAAAATTAAAGGCGAATCCGGCACAGGCCCATTCTTTTAAAAGAACCGACCGTGTTTGTAGCAGTCCGATCGCACCCAGTATTTTAGCCGTCCCCAGAATAAGCATGATGTAATCGGGATAACCGAGTGCTTTCATAGCTTCTTTTCCCTCGGCGCCCATCATCAGTCCGCCGATCCCATCCATGATCATAAATGCGGAAAAGACCGATACGAGGATCCAGTATGTGATTTTAATTGTTTTGGCGTTCATAAGAATAGTTTGAATATTTAAAGACAAAGAAAAACTAAAATCGAATATCCGAAACATTACCGATCCGACAATTTGCGAGGTGAAATGCGACATTTCGGGTAAATTGTGTCTCCCACAGGCGAATCTGTCCTTCCCCATTGGCTTACGCCATTAGTTTTGTATCTTTGCGGCCGGATTTCCAATTCAATATGAAGCATCAAGAAGCAATCGAAAAAAGAAGAACGTTCGGGATCATTTCTCACCCGGATGCCGGTAAAACCACACTCACCGAAAAACTACTCCTTTTCGGAGGAGCGATCCAGACAGCCGGCGCCGTTAAGAATAACAAGATCAAGAAAACGGCAACTTCGGATTTTATGGAAATTGAGAAGCAACGCGGAATCTCCGTTGCTACTTCCGTAATGGCCTTTGAATACGCTGACAAACAAATCAATATTCTCGATACACCGGGTCACAAGGACTTTGCGGAGGACACTTTTCGAACGCTTACCGCCGTGGACAGCGTCATCCTTGTTATTGATGCCGCAAACGGTGTGGAAGCCCAAACCGAACGACTCATGGAAGTCTGCCGGATGCGCAAAACACCGGTGATCATTTTCGTAAACAAACTGGACCGCGACGGAAAATACACCTTCGACCTGCTCGACGAACTCGAAAATACACTCGACATCAAGGTGCGTCCACTCACCTGGCCCATCGGAATGGGCGATCGCTTCAAAGGTGTTTACAACCTTTACGAAAAGAACATTAACCTGTTCCAGGCGAATAAAACGAAGATCTCGACGGACATTGTTTCTATTTCCGATATTCAGTCGCCGGAAATGGATGACCTGGTCGGATCCGAGGCAGCCGACGAATTGCGGGAAGAACTCGAGATCATTGAAGGCGTGTACGACTCCTTTGACCGCGAAGCATACCTCGCCGGAGACCTTGCACCCGTGTTCTTCGGTTCGGCTGTCAACAACTTCGGTGTTAAGGAACTACTCGACACTTTTTGTAACATTTCTCCCTTTCCGCGTGGTCGCGAAACAGACGTGAAATTCATTGAACCGAACGACAGTAAATTCTCGGGTTTCGTATTCAAAATTCACGCAAACCTCGATCCGAAACACCGCGACCGCATCGCATTCATGCGCATTGTTTCCGGGAAATTCGAACGCAATACCTTTTACAATCACGTACGCCTGAATAAAAAACTGAAGTTCCCGAACCCCACCTCTTTTATGGCGCAGGATAAAAGTGTCATTGACGAAGCTTTTCCGGGAGATGTGGTCGGTTTGTACGATACCGGAAACTTTAAGATCGGTGACACCCTCAATGAGGGGGAAGATTTCATGTTCAAAGGAATTCCGAGTTTCTCACCCGAAATTTTCCAGGAACTGGAGAACCTCGACCCGATGAAATCCAAGCAACTCGATAAAGGTATTCGCCAGCTGATGGACGAAGGGGTTGCCCAGCTTTTCATCCAGCAACCGGGTAACCGGAAGATTGTCGGCACGGTCGGGCAACTGCAGTTCGAAGTAATTGCACACCGCCTGGAGCACGAATATGGAGCCAATTGCCGTTTTGTTCCGAAAAGTTACGTCAAAGCCGTTTGGGTAACCGGAGATAATATCGACCAACTCGAATCATTTAAACGTGCCAAGGCTTCTTCGCTCGCCGTAGATAAGGATGACAACCTGGTTTTCCTGGCTGAAACGCCGTTTTTGCTAACCATGGCGGAGCAGGATTACCCGGATCTGACTTTTCATAAAACGAGTGAGTTCAAGTTGGAACGGGTGGGCAAATAATTCCTTTCCGGTCTGTTGAATAAAACCCGGAAAATCGGTTTATTTCGGACTTTCTACTGAAGAAAAGCAAAAAACATCAGGAATACATTGCCGAAAGTTCGTTGACAAGGTCCTTTTG
The DNA here is from genome assembly GCA_964389755.1 of uncultured Flavobacteriales bacterium. Classification (GTDB taxonomy): domain Bacteria; phylum Bacteroidota; class Bacteroidia; order Flavobacteriales_D; family Crocinitomicaceae; genus JBBSUQ01. The sequence goes on from CAYMEW010000013.1 coordinate 71,650, forward strand.
GTAGTGCACTTCACCGGTTGCGCGATCAATTGTCGCAAAGATGTGTTGCAGTCCGTTGGTGAGAAGCAGGTAATCAACCTGGAGTTGATGATTGTAGCGCGCAGCCTGCAGGAAAACAGCTTCGGTCAGTGGAATTTCAGGTGCTTTGCATTCGACAATCAATCGTGGGGAACGATTCGGATCATAAGCCACGATGTCGGCGCGATGTTTCAAAGCGTGGTATTTGACGGGCTGCTCCGAAAACAGATAGCCCGACGGAATGGAATACGTCTCCATTAACCAGTGAATGACATGCTGACGAACCCATTCTTCCGGTGTGAGTACGAGTTCGCGCCTGCGTAGTCCGCACCAAACGTAAACGATGCCTTCGCGACGCGTTAAACGCAACGGGGCCCTGGGCAGATTCAGGGGCGTAAAATCCATTACATACCCATGATTAACAATTCGATATCCTTGTATTTGAGGTCAAATACTTTACCGAGCACTTCGCTGGTCAGAATTCCCTTGTAGATATAAACGCCACCGCGAAAACCGATGTCGCTTACGATCAAATCCGTACATCCGCCGTGATCCCCCATATCGAGCAGGATCGGGGAAAAGATATTTGATAACGCGAAAGAAGCCGTCCGCGAAACACGCGAAGCAATGTTCGGTACACAGTAATGAATGACATCGTGCTTTACAAAGGTCGGGGTTTTGTGATTCGTTACGTGCGAAGTTTCAAAACAGCCACCCTGGTCGATGCTCACATCTACCACCACGCTTCCCTTCTTCATGTTGCGGACCATTTCTTCCGTAACCACGCAGGGTGTACGGCCGAGTGAAGCGCGCAGCGCCCCGATGACCACATCCGCACGCATGAGCGACTTTGCAAGTACTTTGGGTTGAAGTACGGACGTATAAACACGTGTTCCGAGATCATTCTGGATGCGGCGCAGACGACTCAGCGAACTGTCGAAGATCTTAACCGAAGCGCCCAGTCCGAGTGCCGCACGCGAAGCATATTCCCCAACCGTGCCGGCACCGATCACAACTACTTCAGAAGGCTGTACGCCCGCGATTCCGCCGAGCATGATGCCCTTACCGGAATTAAAAGAACTCAGCAATTCTCCCGCAATCAGCATGGACGTCGTTCCGGCGATCTCTCCCATCGTGCGTACGACCGGGAAAACACCTTCCTCGTCGCGAATATAATCCCACGCAATAGCCGTCACCTTTTTCTGCATGAGTTTCTGAAGAATTACTTTCGGCTGGATCGAAATCTGAAGTGCCGAGATCAGCGTCTGGTTCCCGCGCATCATATCCACTTCTTCTTCCACCGGTGGCGCGACCTTGAAGATAATATCGCACTCGTAGATGTCCTTCGGATCGTAACAGATCTCTGCGCCGGCTTCACTGTATTCGTGATCCGAAAAGGAGGACATCTCCCCGCTCCTGGTCTCCACACGTACGCGGTGTCCGTTCGAAACAAGCAGTGAAACGGCCTCGGGTACGAGTGCCACGCGGCGTTCCTGGAAGGCAATTTCTTTGGGAATTCCAATGTATAATGCACCTTTTTTGCGCGCTATTTCGAGCATCTCTTCCTTTGGAAGCAGGGATCCCTTTTGCATCAGGGATTTGATAATTTCCGGATCACTGATCATGACTTCACATTTAATGTTCTGAAACCGCTTTCCTCATCCCGGGTAAAATGAACCCAGACAAACTCACTGGTCAATAAGTTGTGAATGCGCTCGGGCCATTCGATAAAACAATAGGCGTTATCCGCGTAGATCATTTCTTCGATGCCGATATCGAACGCTTCCTCTTCCGACTCAATGCGATACAGGTCGAAATGAAAGATCTCCCCGAATTTTTCACTGTGATATTCATTCACCAGCGAATACGTGGGAGAGCCTTCCACCCCGCTTACTCCCATCTGGCGAATGAGTTCCAGGATGAAAGTCGTTTTTCCGATTCCCATCTCTCCTACGAAAGCAAACTTTTTTGGTTTCGTTTTTTCTTTGCCGGCAAGCAATACCTCGTCACGGAACAGGCGCGCAACAAGGGGTAACTGGTGCAGGTCCTGGATTCTGTATTCCATCTTACTTCGGATCTAAAACGACAAAGGGGATGAGCAATTCTTCCAGTGAAATACCACCGTGCTGAAAGGTATCCGAATAATAATTTACGAAATGATTGTAATTGTTCGGATATACGAAGAAATCGTTTTCGCGGGCAAACACGAATTCGGCACTTACGGAAGTACGCGGCAGAAACGCATCGTGCGGATGCTTCACCGTAAACACTTCCTTTTCCTTATACGAAAGGTTCTTACCGGTCTTATAACGCAGGTTTGTGTTTGTATTGCGGTCTCCGACGATCTTCACCGGGTTGCTCACTTTCACGGTTCCGTGATCAGTGGAAATAACCAGTTTCAGTTTGTTGTCGGAAACTTTTTTCAGGATTTCCTGCAGTGGCGAATGTTCGAACCAACTCAGGGTCAGGGATCGATAAGCCGCCTCATCGTCCGCCAGTTCGCGGATCACCTCCATTTCGGTGCGTGCATGCGAGAGCATATCCACGAAGTTGTAAACGAGTACATTCAACTGGTTTTCCTTCAACTGACTGAAATTATCCATGAATTTCTTACCTGCATCGAGGTTGGTGATCTTGGTGTAAGACCACTTCACATTCTTCCCGAGTCGCTTGAGGTTGGCTTCCAGGAACTCTTTTTCATGCATGTTCTTTCCGCCCTCGTCTTCTTCGTTCAGCCACAGTTTCGGGTAACGTTTCTCGATCTCGGTCGGCATCAGTCCGGCAAACAAAGCGTTGCGGGCGTAATGCGTGGCAGTCGGGAGAATGGAATAGATAATGTCTTCGGAAGCGATGGAAAAATAGCGCGAAATGATCGGTTTCAGGACCATCCACTGGTCATAGCGCAGGTTGTCGATTACAAGGAAGAACACTTTTTCGTGATCGAGGTATTGCGCAACGCGGTCTTTAATGAGCGTGTGGACCATTTGCGGCGAGTCTTCCGTGCCGTTCAGCCAGTCGAGGTAATTGTCCTCAATGAAGTTGGAAAACACGGTATTGGCCTCTTTCTTTTGCATGGTCAGGATCTCGCGCATACCCGAATCCTCGATGTTCTCGAGTTCGAGCTCCCAGTAAACGAGTTTTTTGTACAGGTCAACCCATTCTTCGGCATCCAGCCTACCGTTGAGTTGCATACCGAGCTGGCGGAATTCCTGCTGGTAATTCGAATTGGTCTTCTGAGAAATCAGTTTCGAATGATCCAGGTTCTTTTTCAGGCTCAGCAGGATCTGGTTCGGATTAACCGGCTTGATCAGGTAATCGGAGATCTTACTGCCGATGGCATCTTCCATGATCGATTCCTCTTCACTCTTGGTGATCATCACCACCGGAACGTACGGTTTTTCTTCCTTTATGCGACTTAAGGCTTCGAGCCCGCTGATTCCCGGCATGTTCTCATCCAGGAAGATAATATCGTAATTGGATTCGCGACTCTTTTCAACGGCATCGGAACCGTTATTGACAGAGTCCACGGTATATCCCTTCGATTCAAGGAACAGGATATGTGGTTTCAGTAATTCGATCTCATCGTCGGCCCAAAGGATCTTTGCTTGCATATATCGTATTTAGAGTTTGATGAATGGATACCTAAAAGTAGGCATTCCTTTTTAACATAGCGCTTTTTCAGCCATAGTATTGCATGCTGCATGTCATTTTTAAGATTTATTTGTTTTTGAATCGGTCCACGGACTGCGTACCCCATACATTTTCGGGATTTTATCCGTAGTTTTGAAACCTAATTTACACGTTTTGCTCGGCTCTCCAGGAAACAATAAGAAAAAGATCTTTAACGACCCGGTTTACGGTTTTATCAGCATCCCGGACGAATTCATATTCGACCTGATCGAACATCCGTACGTGCAGCGCCTGCGACGGATCAAGCAACTGGGGCTCACGCACCTGGTCTACCCCGGCGCCCTGCATACGCGTTTTCATCATGTGCTCGGAGCCATGCACCTCATGTCGCAGGCCATCGCGGTCATTCGCCGGAAAGGACACGAGATCACTCCCGAAGAGGAGCGCGCCGTACTCATCGCGATCCTTCTGCACGATATCGGTCACGGCCCTTTCAGCCACGCGCTCGAATTCGACATCGTGAACGGCGTTTCGCACGAAGAAATTTCATCGCATTTCCTGAATCGGCTGGCAGACGAATACGGGGACGACCTCCGACGCGCCCACCTCGTTTTCAAGAACAAATACGGAAAGGCTTTTCTGCATCAACTCGTTTCGAGTCAGCTGGATATGGACCGCATGGATTACCTGAATCGCGACAGTTTCTATACCGGCGTCAGTGAAGGCGTGATCGGTAGCGAACGGATCATTGAGATGCTCAACGTGCGAAACGGGAACCTCGTTGTCGAAGAAAAAGGGATCTACTCGATCGAAAAGTTTATCGTGGCCAGACGGCTCATGTACTGGCAGGTATACCTGCATAAAACAGTGGTTGCGGCGGAATACATGCTGATCCATGCCCTCCGGCGGGCCAAGGAACTCGTGCGCGACGGACAGGACGTTTTCTGTAGCCCGGCCCTGCGCTTCTTCCTGGAAAACTCGATCAACGGCTCGGATTTCACCTCGGACCCGAACGTACTGGACCAGTTCGCCCTGCTGGATGATTACGACATCATGGGAGCCGTGAAAGTCTGGCAGTCGCATCCGGATAAAGTGCTTTCACTCCTCTCCAGGGGAATTGTGAACCGACAGCTATTTAAGATCAAAGTATCGAAAGAACCGTTCAGCCCGGACAGGCTGCAGTTGGAAAAAGAAGTGATTCGTAAAAAATACGACCTCGATGAACACGAACTCGAATACTTCATTTATTCGGACCTGCTCACCAATAATGCGTACACGGCCGTCAAGCAAAATATCAATCTTTTATTAAAGAACGGGGAGATCATCGATGTGTCCAAGGCTTCGGACAACCTGAACATCAGCGCACTTGCCAAACCGGTCGAAAAATACTTTCTCTGTTACCCGGCCTGAATCTATTCACGCGCCAGTTTACCCTCTTTCCAGTTTTGGATCAGTTTTGCCCAGGAATACGGGTTCAACAGGTTATTGGCAGGTAGCTGCCCCTGGGTGTAGATTTTCGTCTGAAGCTGGTTTGTCCACGTTCCGTAAGAAAGCGAGGCATCCGTACCAAGGCGCGCAGCGGCAAAAGCAAGACTTTCTCCGGATAGTTGTTTCTGGGCACGGCGCAGGGCATCATCATACGGTTGCATTTCCACGAAATAGCGGGCAAACTCTTCCCGGGAAGGCCATGGATACACATCCACAGCAGGCAGTTCAACCGTATCTTTTCGCATCAGGTGAATGATCGAATAACGGCTTTCTTTGAGCGTATCCGGAACAACAAACGCCGAATTAACGTGCCCATAAGCCGAAAACACGAGCGTATCCCCCGGAAAGGTAACCATTGAAAAGAAACCGTAGTAATCGGCGAATACACCGCGGCGCTGCGTCCGGTTGTAAACCGTTGTATACGAAAGCTGCTCGAGACTGTCCTCCGAAACCGCCACACCCGAAAGCTGGATCAGCCGTACACTGTCCGGAACGCGGATGTAAGTCGTGTCTTTCTGTGCGTAAACAAATGCGAACCCGTTTAAAATAAACAGGAACGTAAGGATCGGGATGCGTAAGGTTCTTTTCACAATGTAATAATAACAAGAATTATTGAATTCCGCAGTGAGCAGACGCCTCCGTTAACATATTTTTAAAAAGTTAGATTTTTCTTAATTCTGCCGGAGGCCTGCTGTAAAATGAAATTTTCATGTTAAATTTGCAGGAATTTATTTCAAAAATAGGTTCGCATGTCTCTCACAAACATCAGCCAGGTTCGAGAAGGTTTAACGTACGATGACGTACTGCTTCTCCCGGCCCACTCTCAGGTTCTTCCACGGGATGTTCAATTAAAAAGTAAACTTACGCGCAATATCGAGGTCAATACGCCCATCGTTTCCGCTGCCATGGATACGGTTACCGAGGCCCGCCTCGCCATTGCCATTGCACAACAGGGAGGAATCGGGGTGATCCACAAGAACATGACGATCGCCGAACAGGCACTGGAGGTTCGCAAAGTAAAACGCTCCGAAAGCGGTATGATCCTCGACCCGGTGACCTTGCCCGAAACGGCCGTGGTGCGCGACGCACTCAACCTCATGCGAGAGAACAGCATCGGCGGAATTCCGGTGGTCGACACGGACGGAAAACTCAAAGGAATTGTGACCAACCGCGACCTCCGCTTTGAAAAGAATGCCGAAAGACCCATTCGCGAAGTAATGACCTCCGAGAACATCGTAACTACTTCGGACGGAACGGACCTGACCATCGCAGAAGACATTCTCCAGGAAAATAAGATCGAAAAATTACCGGTAGTCGATGATTCGTACAAACTCATCGGGCTCATTACCTACCGCGACATTATTAAAGTAAAAACGCATCCCAACTCCTGCAAAGATTCTTACGGACGACTGCGCGTGGCGGCTGCAGTAGGCGTTACCCAGGATACACTCGAACGGGTAGACGCACTTGTAGAAGCCGGCGTGGATGCCATCGTGATCGATACGGCACACGGACATACGGAAGGAGTCGTTAAAAAATTGCAGGACGTCAAGAACAAATACCCGCAACTCGATGTGATCGTCGGGAATATTGCAACAGCTGCCGCTGCCCGCTTCCTCGTGAATGCCGGGGCAGATGCGGTGAAAGTCGGGATCGGTCCCGGATCGATCTGTACGACGCGCGTGATAGCCGGTGTGGGCGTACCGCAATTAACAGCGGTCAACGACGTGGCACGCGAACTCGAAGGAACGGGTGTGCCGGTGATTGCCGACGGCGGTATCCGTTACACGGGTGACATCGTAAAAGCAATCGCCGCAGGTGCCGATACCATTATGGTCGGTTCCATGTTTGCCGGCGTCGAGGAAAGCCCGGGTGAGACCATCATTTACGAAGGACGAAAGTTTAAGTCTTACCGCGGAATGGGCTCGCTGGAAGCAATGCAGAAAGGTTCGAAAGACCGCTACTTCCAGGACGCCGAAGACGACATCAAAAAACTCGTACCGGAAGGGATTTCCGGCCGTGTGCCTTACAAAGGAAATCTCGTGGAAGTCATGTACCAGATCATCGGAGGACTCCGTGCCGGGATGGGATACTGCGGCGCTCCGGATGTAGAGCACCTGAAAGGATCGGAATTCATCCGTATTACCAATGCCGGTGTACGCGAATCGCATCCGCACGACGTCAGCATTACCCGCGAAGCACCGAATTACAGCATAAAATAAACCGACTGTTTCACAGTTATCTAAACGGAACTGTTATTTTTGGACATAAATTTTTGTAATCTCAAACCATGAAAAAATATTTGCTGCTCCTGGCAGGGGCATTCGTATTTTCAAACTATTACGCTCAAAAGGAGGACCCGGTCCTCATGTATGTGGATGGTGCACCGGTACTTAAGTCGGAGTTCCTCCAGATCTACTTAAAGAACAACAACGATCCGAAATACGATAAGGCGAGCCTCGATGAGTATATGGAACTCTTTAAAAAGTTCAAACTCAAAGTAGCTGAAGCCGAAGCACTCGGGTACGATACCATTCCGAAACTCAAAAAAGAACTCGACGGTTATCGCAAGCAACTGTCCGTTCCCTACCTGATCGATTCGGCAAAAAACCAGCAACTCGTACGCGAAGCATACGATCGCACGAAAAACGAAGTGCGCGCCTCCCACATCCTGATTCGTCTCGAACCGAACGCCTCCCCGGCGGATACGCTCAAAGCCTGGAATCGCATCATGGCTTTGAAAAAGCGCATCGAGAACGGCGAGGACTTTGCAACCGTGGCCCGCGAAAAAGGAGGCTCCGAAGATCCGTCTGTTGCCCAAAATGGTGGAGACCTCGGCTACTTCAATGCCTTCCAGATGGTTTACCCTTTCGAAGATGCTGCTTACAATACGCCTGTCGGGACGGTCTCAAAACCGATCCGTACACGTTTCGGGTATCACATCATCAAAGTGACCGACAAACGCGCTTCCCGCGGTTCCATTCAGACGGCGCACATCATGATCGCCATTCGAAGCACCGCACCGAAAGAAGAACTCGAAGCTGCGCGTAAAAAGGCAGACGAGATCTACGCAGAACTGCAAAACGGTGCCGACTGGAACGACATGGTCAAAAAATACTCGGACGATCCCGGATCCATGTCGCGCGGCGGACTCCTTCCCGTATTCGGTACAGGTACCAACACCCGCATGGTGCCCGAATTCGAAAGCGCTGCATTTGCGTTGAAGAACGACGGAGACATCAGCAAACCGATCCAGACGGAGTACGGTTTCCACATCATCAAACGCGTTGAGAAATACGATGTAAAGTCCTTCGAAGACCTGAAAAAAGAACTGCAGAACAAGGTTAACCGCGACGAGCGTTCTAAAAAGACACAGGATTCGTTCGTTGAGAAACTCAAAAAAGAATACAAGTTCAAAGACAAAAGCAAAAAAGGCCTGAAGTGGTTCGAGGAAAACCTCGACTCCACATATTTCATGGGAAAATGGGATAAGACCCTCCCTTCCGATAAATTCCTCTTCTCTATCGAGAACCAGGCATACGGACAAAAGGATTTTGCCGAATACCTTAAGGCGAATTTCCGCAGTGTACCGAAGAATGACATCGACGAAGTGGTTAAAGCGCAGTACCGTAACTTCCAGAAAGAAAAGATTCTGGAGTACGAAGAGTCGCAACTCGATCGCAAATACCCGGAGTTCAAAGCACTCATGCAGGAATACCACGACGGGATCCTGCTCTACGAGGTGATGACCGATAAGATCTGGAACAAAGCGATCGAAGACACAACAGGGCTGAAAAATTACTTCGAGGCACACCGTGACAACTACATGTTCGGCGATCGCTACGATGCAGTCGTTTACGAAGTGTACAACGATTCGACAGCGCAGGAAGTCTTTAAAATGATCCAGAACGATACGATCAACTCGCGCCACGTGCTCGATGAGATCAATAAAGACAGCGAACTGAACCTCACGGTGCGCACCAATAAGTTCGAGATCGAATCCACTCCTTTCCTCAAAGGAACGAACCTGCAGAAAGGCGTTAACAAACCCTTCATGTACGAAGGCAAATACTACGTTGTGAAAGTAAACGAAAAGATCCCGCCGACGCGCAAGGAACTCAGTGAGACCAAAGGAGCCGTTACTTCGGATTACCAGGCCGAACTCGAGCAGCAGTGGTTAGAGGAACTGCGTAAGAAACATACCGTGAAGGTGAACGAAGACGTACTCTATTCACTTGGTAAATAAGAAAAGATATGACCCCTTCGAACAGGCAATTTTAAAAAGTTGCCTGTTTTTTGTTTTTCCAATACTGCTGTTTTCCTGCGGAAAAAAAGAAAAAGTACTGGCCAGCGTGGACGATGTGCAACTCACCGAAAGCGATGCCGCGGCCTGGTTGCACATGAACCGGACTGACCTGTCGGATACACTCGCACTGCGCCGGCTTGTGAAAGACTGGTGCACGTACCAGGCCATGCTGCTCGAACTGAAAGCCAGTTATCCTGAAAAATATGCATCGCTGAATACCCAGAGCGTTTTCTACCAGGGTGAAATGGCACTCTATTACCTCGAAGAACAGAAGTTTAAGGCGCAGACCAGCCAGGAAGTCGCAGACAGTACGATTCGCCGGTATTACGAGGCAAATAAGAAAGAATACGAATTGCAGGACTTCCTCGTGAAGGCACTTTATATCAAGATTCCTGTCGGGCAGGAAAAGATCGAAGAAAAACTACGCGAAAAATACAGGCTCAGTAAGTCAAAAGACATTCGCCAGGTAGAAGCCATCGCGAAACTCAATGCCGAGAACTTCTATTTCAATGACCAGGAATGGGCCTATTTCAACGAAGTATTCGAAGATGCCCCGATGGAACAATTTAACAAGCAAACCTTCGTTATCAACAGGACAAAAACCTGGTTCAAAGACGAGAAGTTCGTGTATTTTATCAACATCCTCGATTACAAACTCAAAACAGACACTCCGCCCTTCGATTTCTTGAAAGATCGGATCAGAGAAACTATCTTAGCAAAAAAATTGAATGACCTGCGCGCTGACCGTCAGTCGGAACTCGTACGGCAAATTAAACAAAAACATGAAATTAAAATCAATACTCCTTAACCTGTTCTTCTTAACAGCTCTCGGTGGTTTTGCACAACCCGCTACCATCGACAAAATCGTCGCCCAGGTCGGAGATAACATTATCCTGCTCAGCGATATCCAGGGGCAAAAAGTACAGGCGCTCCAGGCAGGGCTCACCGTCACAAAAGAAATGGACTGCGGTATGCTCGAAGAACTCATGTTCCGACAACTGCTCATTACCCAGGCAAAGATCGACAGCCTCGTGATCAGCGATGCCCAGGTAGATGCCGAAATGGAACAACGTCTGCGCGTTATCGAAAACCAGATCGGCGGACGCCAAAAACTGGAAGAATTCTATGGGAAAACCGTCGGACAGATCAAGAATGAGTTCCGCGAAGCCATCCGGGACCGTCTCCTCGCAGATGAAATGCGACGTAAGATTACCGAGAACATTTCCGTTACCCCCAAAGAAGTCGAACAGTTCTTCAACAGCATGCCGAAGGACAGTCTTCCCTTCATCAACTCGCAACTCAGTTTTCAGCAGATCGTGCATTACCCGGAAATTACCAAGGAAGACAAACAAAATGCTTACGATCAGCTCGCAAAGATCCGCAGCGACATTGTCGACAGAGGCCGCAGTTTCGAAACCCAGGCACGTATCCATTCCTGTGACCCGGGAAGTGCTTCCGAAGGTGGTAAGATCCAGGCTTCCCGTGGGATGATGGTTGCTCCCTTCGAAGCAGCCGTATTCAGGCTCAAACCGGGAGAGGTTTCCGAGATCTTTGAAACGACTTACGGGTATCACATCGTAAAACTAATCGAACGAAAGGGAGACGATTACCTCTGCGAACACATCCTCATCTGCGTGGAATCAAGTTCCGACGAACTCAACCGCTCCATCATGCTCATGGACAGTTGCTACACCCTGCTCAAAGAAGGCAAGATCACCTGGAACGAAGCCGTTCAGCGGTTTTCAAACGACGACGCCACTCGCCAGAACCAGGGAGTCATCACGAACCCGATCACCGGCGAACAAACCTGGGACATGGAAGACCTGAACCAGGTAGACCAGCAGATCTACCTGCTTACGCAAAACATGGAAACCGGCGATATCTCCGAACCGAGTTATTACATCGATCCCTTCGAACGCAAACAGGGGATGCGCATCGTGCGACTCATGACGCGTACCGAGCCGCATTTGGCCAACATGACAGACGATTATGTATTGATCCAGCAGGCCGCCGAAAACGATAAGAAACAAAAAGCCATGGACAAATGGACGCTCACCCAGATCAACAATACCTACATTCGCCTGGCAAGCGAATACCAGTCCTGCGAATTTATGCACCCCTGGGTGGCAAAATAATGCTAATTTTAAGAAACCAACGTACACGAATTTAAGAGCATGTCAGACGTAACCAAAGTAAACGAACTTGTACAGCATTACAACGAACTGAAGAACGAGATCCACAAAGTCATCGTCGGGCAGGATGAAGTGGTAGACCAGGTACTGATCTCCATTTTTTCCCGCGGACACTGCCTTCTCGTCGGTGTTCCCGGCCTTGCGAAAACCCTGCTCGTCAATACCATCTCACGCGCTCTGGGACTCAGCTTCAACCGCATCCAGTTTACACCCGACCTGATGCCGTCGGACATCATCGGTTCCGAGATCCTCGATGAAAATCGCAACTTCAAGTTCCTGAAAGGACCGCTCTTCAATAACATCATCCTCGCGGATGAGATCAACCGGACACCGCCCAAAACACAGTCGGCACTCCTTGAAGCGATGCAGGAAAAAACAGTGACAGCCGGCGGAACCAACTATAAATTGCCCTCGCCCTTCTTCGTACTGGCTACTCAGAACCCCATCGAACAGGAAGGTACCTATCCCCTTCCCGAGGCCCAGCTTGACCGCTTTATGTTCAATATCTGGGTGGATTACCCGAGCTACCAGGAAGAACTTGCGATCGTCCGGGCTACCACAACCGATATCGATACCGAACTCAAACGCGTCCTTTCCGGCGAACAGATCCTCGAATACCAAGAACTCGTACGCCGTATCCCGGTGCCGGATAACGTGATGGAATACGCGGTGAAACTGGTTGGTAAAACGCGTCTTAATTCCGAGTTCGCACCACAGATCACGAAAGATTACATTACCTGGGGAGCAGGTCCGCGCGCTTCACAATACCTCGTGGTCGGAGCAAAATGTCACGCCGCCCTGCACGGAAAGTATTCTCCGGATATTGAAGATGTGAAAGCAGTCGCATTACCCATCCTCCGGCACAGGCTCGTACGCAATTACCGCGCAGAAGCCGAAGGATACGGCATGGACCGAATCATCGAAGAATTGCTCTAATTCGACGCGGATACCAATTTTTTATGGATAATAAATCCTCCCGTGCTCAACTCGAGCAGCATAACGGCCGCGGGATAAGAACGCATGTCCAGCTGTAACTCATCGTTGAAGTTTCCGCTCTCCAGTACACGACCGTTCGCATCCGTGAGCCGGTAAGAACACCTTCCTGGCAACTTTACGCTTACAACATCCCGGAACGGATTCGGCCACACCTGGCAATTTGCTTCAGGGGCGTTCAGTCCGCCGGTCGTATTAAAATAACGCACGGCAACTCCGTCCAGGTCGAATCCTCCGCTTGCAAATGCAGAAGGATACGGATCGTTAACGCGGTTTCCCTGCGAATCATAACCGGAACTGTCTGTCACACTCCCGATCACGTCCACAATACGCACGTGGGTTATTTGCATGATATCGAGGCCGGGGGTACCTGCAAGTTCGGAAAGATCGAAAGGCGTACCGTAGCCTTGTCGGAAACTTCCGGCCAGGTTGTAAAGTCCCTCGCAATTCGTGGTACCGTAGGTACTTGTCTGTGTTGCGGTTGAAGTAAGCGATATCGCCGGAAAACGCGTGTAGTTAATTCCGTCCGAACTCACTTCCACGAAGGCCAGTTCCAGGAAATCATCGCTAAAGGAATTTTCAAACACAGCCAGATCGTATCCCGGTCCGTCCATGATCGGGTGGGCAAAAGTGAGCACCGCCGTGCCGGCATCTCCCAGCGATACAATGTCTGTGGCACTCCCTTCCGCCGGACCGGTCGCAGCTTGCGGGTCACCGTACGAAACGCGGTTGGAACCGTTTTCCGTAAACGACGTGTCGTTAATATCGAGGTAACCGCGCGTAACCTCCGCCGTTACGGCCCAGCCGGCAATCGAAGGATCGCTGACCGGAACGGCTGAAGAACCGGGCTGGCCGGCAGGTGGTGAATACTGGGCAAACGCCAAAAAAGGTAAAAAGAGTGGTATAAAACGTTTCATCATTCAAAAAATAAAAGACTATTGGGATTCAGGCCGACATGGTACTTCCGTACAAAACTGCCGGACTTCGTAAATTCATACACATAACCGCTGTTCGTATAGTTCATCGCATCCAGGCAGTAAATGTGCTCGTTGGACGGATTGTACTGAACACCGTAAAAAGTCGTCAGTTGCGAGGTCGAAAGGTAATCCGGATCAACAAACGTATTCAGCGAAGCATCGAAAACTCCGAGTTTCGAACTGTTATCTGCATAATCGAAATAGCTAATGAACAAACGGTTTCCTTCCATCACGCGCACCGAAGAGGCGTCGAAGGGATAATCCTCGACTACCTGCAGCGTCACCGGGTCGATCCGATGCATGCGTGCGGGAATGGAACCGTAATTACCCCGCGAGATCGCATAGACCGATCCGTTTGCCGCCGTGCAAATCCCTCCCGGATTGTTCCCGATCGTCAGGCGCGTCACTTCGCTTTCCGTAAGCGGATCGATGACGGATACCGTGGAGTCGACATCCGGGTAATTGAGACCGCCCGAATTAGTAACGAATAAGTAACCACCTGCAAAGGTCAGTGCTTCCGGGTTCGGCCCGACGGCAATGTGATTCGTGATTGTCAGACTGGCCGTATCGAGGACATCCACATAACCATCGTAGCAGGTAATGTAAGCCCTGGAGCCATGGAAGGCAATATTGCGCGGCTGCCTGGATACATTCGAAGCGTTCTTGACCAGGATCTGTTTCAGGCTTTTGAACGTTTGCGCTGAAAGTACTTCGATCGTACCGGATGCATTCACAACAATATAGATCTTTCCACCATAGCGTTGCATGTCATTGCCCGTATCCCCGAGCAAACGCCCGGTCGTATGCGTGAAAAATTCATTATCGACGTTCCCGCCCGACGTTCGTATCCAGCTCACGGAACTGTTGTTTTGCTGGAACAGGCCCTCATTGAGCACCAGGATGCCGTGTTCGAGTTTGAAATTTTCCATGGGCACGTCTTCCGGTTCTTCTTTCTTACAGGAAGCGAGAACGAGCAGCGATAAAAGCAGGTAAAATCTAATGGAATGCATAACTGAGAGTTAAAAGGTAATTTCTTCCCGGCATCACGAAGTAACGCACGAAGGCATACGACTGGTTCAGCAGGTTTTTGGCCGTAAACTGAACGCGAAGTTTATGTTTATCGCCGATCTCAAATGTGTTGAAAAGACCGGCATCCAGTGTTACAAAGCCCGGAACGCGGTTCGCGGCTGTATTTTCATTGAGGGAATAACGCACGGAAGAATAATAAGTGGTCAGTCGCAACCCGTAACGCCGGTAGCCGAAGGTGAGTTGCCAAGATGCCGTGTGTTTGGGAATGTAAGCCACCTGGTCCCGGAAAGAAGGCGAATCCGGATCGGATATATCTACGGTGTGTTGGAACGTATAATTGAGTACCTGGTTCAGCGAAAACGCTTTCCCGAAACGCAGGTTTGAACTCAGCGAACTTTCGATCCCGAAGGTATTCGTCCGGCCAATGTTCTGCATACTCCACACGAAGAGATTTTTTGTCGGGATGGCCAGAATCTGGTTCTCGACCCGGTTGAAGAAGGCATTGACCTTCAGAAGCAGGATCTCCTTTGCCGGACGTAAGGTATAATCAGCCGAAAGTGCCAGCTGATGCGCACGCTCGGGTAAAAGTTCTTTATTCCCGACATTGTTGTAATAAAGCTCGTTGAAACTCGGCATACGGAACGAGTTGCGGTACCAGGCCGTCACGCGCAGGTGATTGTGCAGGAGCGATTCAAAGCCGGCAGAAATATAAGGATTCAAAACGCGGTATTCGCGGGTGGTCTGTGACACCTGCTCCCAGTTTGAAACATATTGCGTTGATAACTGGACATCACTTTGAAATCTCCCGCGGGAGAAAGCATACCCGCCCATTCCGAAGAAATGGAAACGCAAGGGATCCGCAAAATTCACAATGTTCGTTTGCAAGTCCGCCAAACGCGTTTCAATACCCCCATAAACGGAATGCGTATACCGGATGTTTTTCACCACGGAAATCCCACTCTGTAAAAGCCGGTTGTGGTACTGGTTGCGCAATCCCCCCGACTGGTTAAAATAATCGGGATCGGTGTAGGTCATGTCGTCAAGGCTGGTCTGCGCATACGCGCGTAAGCTGAACCCCGACCGCTCGAAGCGAAAATCGCCGTTGAAGCGGTAACCGGAAGTAGCCAGCCGCTGCCCTGCCCCGTCGTTGTATATGATCACGGCTCCGGGCAATCCCTGGTCACTGGAATGGTAGCGCCCGGTGAAACGAAGCGTACTGTGTGAGCCCGTCCGGAATCCGGCGGAAAGTCCCGCATAACCGTCCCTGAAATCGTTGTTGCCCCGGACTCCGCTATAGTTGCCGTAACCGTTCGAAAACGAATAAGGATACTGCCCGTTGGCAAAACGATACTTTCCGAAACCGGACAGGTACATTTTTTTCCGGGTGTGCTTGAATGCAAGGTAGTTGTCAAATTGCCCGAACGATCCGGCCCTGCCGGTATAACGGAATTCGTTGGCAAAACTACCGAACTGGTTCTCAAAACTGCTGAGCGCGAGCACGCTTCCGCTCATTTGAGCCGACACGGGTTGCAGCCGGTCCGCACTGTGCCCGATCGAAAAAGCAACGCGTTGTAAGTTGTCCGTCTGGATCAGGCCGAGGTTCACCTGGCCTGTCTGCGTGTCGAAGATCGAAAAACCATCAATCGTAAGAGCGGTATGCTGACCGCCCAGGCTCCGTACCGAAAGCGTTTTAAAACCGCCGAGCCCGCCGTAGGATTTCACCTGTACGCCCGGAATGTAAAGCAATACCTGTCCGAGGTCCTCGGGCTGTACGATGTCCAGTTCGCGTCGCGGAAATACGATCTCTGTGAGCGGCGTGCGCAACAGGACGAAAGCACGTACGTCCACCGAAAGGTGTTCCGAAGTGTGCAGCGAATCCTGCGCAACAGCAGGCATACTACACAGAAATGCTGCAAAGAAAAGCCAGAAACCGGTACGGGTAAATAATGTCAAATTCTTCCTGTATTAATCATTGTATAGAAGAATTCAAAACCAGGAAGGCCGGATTTCGCAAGAAATCCTCCGACGTGATCCGACTTTAGTTCTGAAGTCTTCTTTCACACGTTCCTGGCAGGTATTCTGACTTTTGCCCAGTTTTTCCGCCTTCCCGCTTTACGCAGTGGCATTCGGAAAACCTGTCGGACAATTACAGCTGCAGATACAGTTCCGGATTCACACCGGATTCCCTTTTATTCCTTCAGCAGGTACCAAAAACAGGACAAATATACACGATTCCCGTTAAATAAACGAAAACTACCTTTAACGTTTCTTAACCAACCCGCGGCAATACCCTTTCGTCTTAAGGATAAATCAACACGGAAAGCTTATGCGTGCGAATGAAGAATTACTCAATACCCTGAACATTCAACGGATCAACGACGCACTGCAGGTTATGAAGCATTTCATCGAACTCAGTAATAAGTTGCTCCCCATTCTTTTCAAACTCCAGTCGAAAGAGGAACAATCGCTCGAAGACCAGCTCAATGTAAACCGCATCATTGACGTTTACCAAAGTCACCAGTTCGACCCGATCAGTTCCGATGTGCTCATGAATTCACCCGTTCTCAGTCTCATCCGCGATTCTTTTGATTCCATCCGCGACAAACAGGCTTCCGAAAAAGAACGCTGCAAAACGCTGAGCTCCTTTCAAAAAGAATACGAACGCCTCCGCGAAGCCTGGAACCGCGCCGACATGAATTAATCCCAACTTCCGATAGCTTGCCCATCCGAAGTCGCCGACCGCAGGAAGAAGTACTTCGGGATCATTCTCATTCTGTTTCTCTTTCTGTCGCGAATGTCCCACTCGTGTCCACCAACTCACACTCACACTCACACTCTTCACTCCACACCACACTCCACACCCACACTCCACACTCACACCCACACTCCTCCCTCACACTCCTCCCTCACACCCACACTCCACACACTCACACTCACACTCACACTCACACTCACACTCACACTCACACTCACAC
>CAYMEW010000014.1:0-89072 GCA_964389755.1 uncultured Flavobacteriales bacterium
GTTAGATAGATTTCCTCCGCGAAATTTAGTTCTTTTATAAAATCTCCACCTATTTCGATGTCTTTTTTTACAATTGAATTTCCGATTAGTAAGTAATCGGAAGGTTCCGCACTTAAATTCAAACGTTGCAAATTTACGACAACTCTTTCATCAAAGTTATCGGTCATAACAGGCCATTCTACGTTTTGAAGACCTGCATCATTCATTTTAAATACATGAATCTCATTTGTTTTGGGATATTTCTCTGTTTCTTCAGGTGGCGATTGCTTCGTCCTCTCCCGATAACTATTCATCGCTTTTCGTACTTCCGGATCGGTGATACTTGCGCTGACCGTTATTTCCGGGTCATCGAATTTGCCCTCGTTGAGTGACTTTAAAAAGGATTCACGCGAATGAAAGGTTATTGTTTTGTTCTGGCCTGTTGAATAGGCCGAATACAGCACCGTGCCACTTTGGTTGGCCTCCATAATTTTCGGCATCTTTTCCAGTTCCCCGGGGCCGAGGGTTAGCTGGATAACGGTGCGTTCATTCGAAGGCTCTTCGAATGATTGTCCGGGCTTCATTTCCCGGGCGCGATCCGTCAGTGCATCAATGCGCGCAGGATGTGGCTGCGTTGCGTTAATGTTTTTCAGGCCGTTTGCATCACTGCGGAACGAATGCCAGGTCAGCAGGCCAAAGGCAAGCGATGTAAACAGCAAATGCATGACTTCCTGGCGGCGTTCTTCTTCGCTGAGTCCCGCCGGGATCTGATCGTAGGCTTCGATAAAGTCACTGGTAAGCAGGTAACCCTGCACAACGGCGTCGGTGGCGCCCACGGTATAGGTCGTCATCAGGAATGCTTTTCCTTCCAGGAATGCGGCTCGTCCGCCAATGCTTCCAACTTTCCCCATTTTTCCAAGTGTTCCGACCACGGGTAACAGTGACGCCAGGATGCTGAGGGAACTGATCGTCACATCACCGCCGGTGAGTACACCTGCTTCGCTTTTTTCATAGAGGCTCATTCCCTCCGCCGCGATTCCCGTTAGAGTTGCCGCCCCGAGCAGGTAAGCACCGTATCCGGAACTACCCCCGGTAAGGGGAATGGCAGCGATGAGCAGAGCAATTGAAACTGCCGTGAGTATTTCGGACCACGTCCAGTGATCTCCGCTTGTCCTGATTTGTCGCATCTGGTGGTTCCCGTCGATATAGTATATCTTTCCGTTTGGGAAAAGGTTATCGCCCTGCAATTCATCGAACAATTCGTACAGCGCTTCATTGTAATTTGCTGCAGAAACGGTCGTGGTTCTAAGGCGGCCACCGAGGTCTATCCACATCGTGTATTCACCCTTTTCGGAAAGCACAAAGACACTCAATGCAATACCGTCGTCCAGCAAAGTGTTTTCCTCTTTGGTTAACGGACGATAACCCGGTGAATGAATATACTGTCGGGTGTCTTTTTCAACTTCGTCAAGTACCAGGTAAGCGGGCACGGTAACGGCTCGCTCATCTGTTTTTTCCTTTTGTTTGGCAAGGTAATCCCGTTGACCTCGCAAGTCTTTAAGCGCATCGGCTGAAAGATTTCCCTGCGGTAACATCCGGTTCATGATGTGCACATCGAGCAATTCGCCGGCAATATCCAGTAAATCTTTCATGGAATAGCTTCCCGTGTCCTTGAGTTCGGTTAATTGCACGGCGATATCAGGCACTGCGTACATAGTAAACAGGTCGGCGGCGTGCTGTAGGTAGGTTGAAAGTCCGGGATCTGAAGTTTGGATGGCACTTGCCTGTGCATATAGTTGGCTGATCAGTGCATTGAACCGTGCCGATTTCTCCTGGCGGATTACAAAATCAGAATTGTCCGGTAGATTATATCGCAATTGGTCTCGTTCGAATTGCGTTTGCCTGGCAATCTGGTCACTGATGATTGCGCCGGATTCGAATGGATAATCCGGTTCGGCAGACACGAAACTATGGATGTAGTATTGTTTGAACCTGGCATTTCTCATATGTTGCCCGTAAAAATGGAGCATTTGGGCGTAAGCCTCTCTTCCGGGCGTGGCTTTTAGAGCCTCGGTGTTCAATAGCTCGTTACGCATTGCAAACATGCTATTGTCAAGTGTCTGAACCTGGTTTTCGAGGCTTTCTTGCGAAGAAGTTTGAAAGGAGGTATAAAAAGCATCCGAACGCTTCTTATGATCCGGATCAGTCATAAAAGGTATGTCCGTCAGAAGTGAAGGGGGCATCAGTACATGGATCTCGCCGGGCTTTACAAACGGATTCGTCTCGGGGTATTCGTATTTATCCACGGATTCCGGATAAGTCGTCATGCGATGACCGTATTCCTCCGACGCAATACGGCGACCACTATAACCTGAAACGATCGCCTTCCAGGAGTATTTGTTTAAATCCTGATTTAACCGTAGGAGTTCGAGTGAAACCGAATAAGTCTCTACACCGCGTTCCTCACGGTCTTTCAACACCACTTGTTTCTGACGGATTTGTTGCTCGAGCGAAGCGCGTATGTTCGCAGAGTTGTCATAGCGGCGCTGTGCCAGTTTGCGGATCCGGACATGATCCATCGCATTTACGTTACCACCAAAGTTTTTACCCCATTTATCAATTTCTGCGTAGGTAGCGGCATTTAGTTCACCTGTGAACTGTGTATAATCTTCGAAGAGTACTTCCTGGGGCGCTTTTTATCAGTTTTTTGCGCGCTTCGTAATGCTTTTGCTGCGCACCGGCCAGCTCATTCGCCTGTTTTTCGTTCATGGCCGACCGGTACAAAGAAAGGTCGCCCGAAATGTAAAATAACTTTGAAAGTAAAATGTCTTCGGTGTCTTTGAAACTTTGGGTTTTTTCAAGTGCTGTGGCTTCGGTTATGTGTTCCACCTTCTCAAGCGTTAAGGGTGAAAGCATGCCGGTAACGCGCTCCGGATCATTTCCCCAGAATTTGCGCTGCACTGACTTCACAAGTGCTGCAAATTCGAGTCCACCGACCCAACCGGAGTTTCGCGCTTTTTCATACGCTACTTTGTCTCCTGATACGCCGTAAAGCCTGTCTATCAGCGACAACTGGGCTTTCGCATCGAGGTTTCCAAATGTTTTTCGGTTGTATTTTGTAACCGAACCATGCTGCTGTATGACCGATTTGGTTCCTAAGATGGGCGTAATCCAGTACCAAAAACCGGAGTAGTCTCCCGTTGCCGCATAAGCCTCATCAAAACTATAGGCCTGTACATACAGGATTTCAAAGGGTTTACCTTTCCAGTAATGTGTTACGGGCGTGATCACGATCTGTCGGATATCCGGTACGTAGCCGTCATTTACAGTCCAACCAAGAATCAATTGTTTGCGAATCCATTGACTTAAGGTTCTAACGGGCACTCCTTTATTCACATCCCGAAACATCTGAAAGGCGAGGTCCCACTGGTAGCGTTCTTTCTGCTGATCATTCAGTTCCTCAAAAATGGCAATGTCCGAACCATATGGAACGGCTTCTGATTCATCCGGTTCTTCAACGTTCGTTGAATTTAGAACCCTCGTAAAAGAGGGCTTCTCGGTTTTTTCTCCCTGCTCCGTCTCCTGCGGCTCATTTTCGGTTTTGAGAAGAGTTGCCTCCTTATTAACATTGATCGGCTGGAGCATGCGCAGGATGTGATTTGTTTCGGAAGGGCGTGAAACCTTTGGACTAAGCCCGGCCCCTGCATTACCGGCGGGTTGTGCGGTTTTTACATCGGAAGAAACTGGTTCTTTCCCGGTTTCCGCGTTCTCTTTTTCGGGTGCTGTAGCCATTGGATTTCCCCGGCTTACAAAACCTGCTGGGCGTGTACTGGCTGATTCGGATGGCGGAAGTCTTTTAAACATAGTTAATCTGCTGTGAAGCAAAGCTTCGGTTAGTATCGGGTACAGGTGATTACCCGGTAGGAAGTTAGGGCTTTTTTCAATGCGGGACAATATCCATGCTTCATTTTTTTGGAAAGTTGTCGGTCTCTTTATTTGCCGGGATAACAGTCCTTAGCGACTCACACGATAAATGCACATATGCATCAAATTAAAACTGTATTCCAAAAAAAATAATATTGTTAACTTCGCAGTTCAATTTTTAAAGCAGATAACACAATGTCTTATTTATTTACATCGGAATCCGTTTCCGAGGGACATCCGGACAAGGTAGCTGACCAGATCTCAGATGCCCTGATCGACCATTTCATGGCTTTTGATCCGCAATCGAAAGTAGCCTGTGAAACGCTCGTAACAACCGGGCAGGTCGTGCTTGCCGGCGAAGTGAAGACCAATACATACCTCGATGTTCAGTCGATCGCACGCGAAGTGATCGCGCGCATCGGATATACCAAGTCGGAATACATGTTCGAAGCGAATTCCTGCGGAATCCTTTCTGCGATCCACGAACAGTCTGCCGATATCAACCAGGGAGTTGACCGCAGCAAGCCGGAAGAGCAGGGAGCAGGAGACCAGGGAATGATGTTCGGGTACGCTACGCGCGAAACGGACAATTACATGCCGCTCGCACTGGACCTCGCGCATAAGATCCTCCAGGAACTTTCGATCATCCGAAATGAAGAACCGGAACTCATCGGATACCTTCGTCCGGATGCGAAATCACAGGTAACTATCGAATATTCCGACGACAACGTGCCGCAGCGTATCGATACGATCGTGGTTTCCACACAGCACGATGATTTCGGCGCTGAGCAGCAAATGCTCGACAAGATCAAAAAAGACATTATCGAGATCGTGATTCCGCGTGTGAAGGCAAAACTGAAGCCGGAACTGCAAACGCTTTTTAACGATCAGATCACATACCACATCAACCCGACCGGGAAATTCGTGATCGGAGGTCCGCACGGAGATACCGGACTTACAGGGCGTAAGATCATCGTGGATACCTACGGTGGAAAAGGAGCTCACGGTGGTGGTGCATTTTCCGGGAAGGATCCTTCCAAAGTAGACCGTTCGGCGGCTTACGCCACGCGACACATCGCCAAGAACATGGTTGCTGCCGGTTTGTGTGATGAGGTGCTCGTTCAGGTTTCGTATGCCATTGGTGTGGCAGAACCCTGCGGACTGTTTGTGAACACGTACGGAACGGCTAAGGTAGACCTTACCGACGGAGAGATCGCGCGCAAAATCGCAACTATCTTCGATATGCGACCGTATTTCATCGAACAGCGCCTGAAGTTGCGTAACCCGATGTACTCTGAAACGGCTGCTTACGGTCACATGGGACGTCAAAACGAGACGATTACCAAACAATTCAAAGGTCCGGACGGAACCGTGATTGAAAAAGAAGTAGAACTCTTTACCTGGGAAAAACTCGATTACGCCGATAAAGTAAAGGCGGCTTTCGGACTTTAAACCAGCGAATAACTTAACAAAATTTGGAACCCGCAGCAGCACGTTGCGGGTTTTTTATTTGTAACATTGCGCTGAATTAAGGACCTATGTACGAAAGAACCTTTGTGATCGGTGACATCCATGGCGGATACCTGGCACTCGTGCAACTGATCGAAAAATTGCAACTTACGGAAAAAGATCGCCTGATCTTCCTGGGAGATTACGTGGACGGCTGGAGCCAGTCCTTCGAAGTCGTGCAATACCTCATTTCCCTGAAATCAAAATGTAAATGCATTTTCCTGCGTGGAAATCACGATTACTGGATGCAGCGCTGGCTGGAAACCGGACACCGGTCGGATAAATGGTTGCGCAAAGGCGGCGACCTGACCATCCGGGCGTATGATCAGCGCGGCGGAGTGGACAAAGAAGCACACCTGCAGTTCTTCCGCGGTATGAAGAACTATTACAAAGATCACAAGAACAGGCTCTATATTCACGCCGGTTTTACCTCGCTCAAAGGCCCGCGGAAAAAGAAAAAGTTTCGCAAAAATTACGTGGAGGACCGTACACTCTGGGAAATGGCACTGGCCCTCAAAGACCAGCGTCCGCACATCGATTTCTATCCGCGGCGTCTTAAACTCTTTAATGAGATTTTTCTGGGACATACGCCGACAGTTCGCTTTGATACAACGGAGCCGATGCATGCGCAGAATGTCTGGAACCTCGATACCGGCGCAGCCTACCATGGCCCTGTCAGTGCAATGAATGTCGATACGAAAGAGTTGTTCCAATCAGACCCTGTTCAGCAGTTTTATCCGGGTGAAACGGGTAAAAACGCTTAAAATCGTACGCTTGTCCCTGTTTTGTCCCGCAACGTATCGGGTAGTTTCTCGTCTATTGAAATAATATTGTTAGGTTTTTCGCCTCGCAAATTTTTTGAAAGCATGATGAGAAAACTGTTGTTTATAGCTTTTTTGCTACTCATGAGTAACCAGTTGCACGCCCAGTGTAACATCCAACCGGTAAACCTGGGGAACGACACTTCTTTGTGCCAGGGGCAAACGCTCCTCCTCAATGCGGCAGCTAGCGGTTCGTATGATACTTATTTGTGGAACAACGGATCCACAGCCACGTCCAAGTTCATTTCGACCGCGGGGACGTATTGGGTGAAGGTCGGCAAACTCGGCAACAACGTGATCGTTAACGGGGATTTCGAACAGGGAAATACCGGTTTTGCGACGGATTACACCCCCGGAACCGGCGGTTCCTACGGTTTGCTGAGCAATGAAGGAACATATGCAATCAGTTCTTCCCCGAGTTCGGTACACAACAACTTCGTATTCTGCAACGATCATACACCTGCTCCGGGAACGCAAATGCTGATCGTGAACGGTTCCAATACACCGAACACCAGTGTATGGTGCCAGACGGTTACCGTTCAGCCGAACACTGATTACCAGTTTGCAACCTGGGCCTCTTCGGCGCTCTTCAACACGAATGTGGCAATCCTCCAGTTTTCCATCAACGGTACAAGTATCGGATCTACCTTTTCACCATCTACTTCCGGTTGCAGCTGGTCGCAATACTTCCAGGTCTGGAATTCCGGGAGTAATACCAGTGCCACGATCTGCATCATCAACCAGAATACGGGAACGGACGGAAACGACTTCATGATCGACGACATCAGCTTTAAACCCGTATGTTACTCCACCGATACAATCGTTGTGAACTACAACCCGCTACCGGTTGTGAATCTCGGCCCGGATCAAAACCTTTGCGGAGGAACCAACGTGACACTCGATGCGCAAAACCCCGGGTCAAGTTACCTGTGGTCTACCGGGGATGTCACACAAACGATCAGCCCCACAACCACTGGTAATTACGGTGTAACGGTTACGACTCCCGAAAACTGTTCGGCTTCCGATGCAGCGGTTATTTCCTTTGAAACACCACCCGATGCAGGCGCTGATACAGCTGTGAATTTTTGCCATACGATCGGAACGGTCGATCTGATGAACTACCTCACCAATGGTACGGCAACAAGCGGCCACTGGAGCGATGACGATAATACCATGAACGGTGAACTGGCTACAACAGGAATCGTTGACCTGACAAACCTGGCGGGGAATCACAACGCGTACTACGTGATCGACGGAACCTGGTGTCCAAACGATACATCCGTGATGGCACTCACCGTATACGAGCAGCCTGATGCCGGAACTGATAACAATACGCATGTGTGTAACGAAAATGGTGATCAGGTGGATATGAATACACTCGTGAATCCGCTTGTGACAACCCTGCAACCGTTCTGGCAGGAGTCTTCCGCGAACCCATCCGGCCAGTTTGACGCATCGAATGGAATTCTTGACGTATCGGCACTCCCGGCAGACGACTACACATTTGATTACATTTTACCGGCAGACAGTCCCTGTCTGAACGATACGGCAACAGTTATCGTGAAAGTAACGGAAATGCCCGTCGTGCAGTTTTCATCCGACGTGCTCGATGGTTGCGAGCCCCTGGACGTCAATCTCCTGAATGAAAGCGTTTATTCCGGTGTGAGCACGGTGAGCTGGGTAATTTCGGACGGCACGACTTCCTCCGAAGGACAACTGCTCCCGCATCAGTTTGCCGTGGCGGGATCTTACGATGTGTTTATGAGCATCACTTCCGACGGCCTTTGCACGAGTACGCTGGACAAACCCGGAATGATCACTGTTTACCCCAATCCGAAGGCGGACTTTACCATTTCCCCGCAACAACTCTTTTCCGACGACCCGACTGCTGAATTCGATAACAGTTCGGTAGACAATGATCAGAATTACTGGACTTTCGGAGACGGGGAAACAAGCACGGCTGTTGCACCGGTACACACCTATCCGATCGGGGATATCGGCAACTACGAGATCTGGCTCCACGTGGAAACCGTTCACGGCTGTACCGACAGTACTTTCAGGAAGATCCTCGTGAAAGATCAGCTGTTGTACTATATTCCGAACACCTTCACCCCGGACAATGACGAATTCAACCAGCAATTTTTGCCTATAATGACGGCCGGTTTCGACCCTGGAAGTTATGTCTTTAAGATCTACAATCGCTGGGGCGAAGTCATCTTCGAAACGCACGACATTTCGGTCGGTTGGGACGGAACCTACAACGGGGAATATGTGCCACAGGGAACCTACTCCTGGACCCTCGAACTGGCCGATGACGATAACGACGGAAAATATACCGATCAGGGCCACTTAACACTTCTCCGGTAACTTTTACAGGAATTTTCGGTTATTTTACAAATGCTTACATTTGTATAAGCCTTAACTTGAACTGTTGATTCATTTGAGAACATTTTTTCGTGCTACACTTTTGGGAACAATGCTCCTGCTTTCGCGCGTGCTCCTTGCCGGAGACATAAGCGCAGAACAGGGTATTGCCGAAGTGAAAGCTGCCGGCGAGTCAACATCCTTAAGCCTGCGGAATGAAAAGATCCTGGGCTTGCTCCGTGAAAAGAAGTCCGGGGATTTCGTTTCGGAGAATGAATACTGCGAATTTTTTACACGCCTGTCTCCCTTTATGGCAAAAGATGAGAACGGCTACGCCGAATTACTGTTCTACGTGGGTAGTGAACTTCAGCGGCTTAAGAAATTCCAGGATGCCTATCCGTACCTCTACAAAACGGCCATTATCCTCGAAAATTCAACGCAGCATTTCGACTTTGAATGTCGCTTTTACGAAGTGATGGGGCATTCGTACTACTTCTTCGGCCGTTATGTTCAGGCAGAGAATACACTTAAAAAAGGGCTGAACTGCGACGGCGTCACCAAACCCGAGCGGATCAATATGTACAATACCGTCGGGCTTATTCACCGGGACCTGGGACAACTCGACCTGGCGGAAACCGATTTCCGGAAAGCGATCGAAATAGCCGGGGAGATCGATCACGAAGCCTGGTATGGCGTACTTTCGGGAAATCTCGGCTTGTTATACTACCAACAGGGAGATTACCAGCAGGCCGTAAACTATTGCACCGTCGATTACGAGATCAGTAAGAGTAACGAACAATGGGGCAGTGCCATCAATGCACTTTGCCTGTTGATGCGCATCGACCTGATGGATGGGAATTTTCGTACGGCAGCCGAAAAACTGCACACGCTTGACTCACTTTTCCTGCTGGACGGAAGCATGGAAAACCGGCTCAGTTACTACCGTGCTCGAACGGATTACCTCGAAAAGACCGGGGAATACCGGGAAGCACTCGACAGTTATCGCATGTATCGCGCGGTACAGGATTCCATGGCGCGCGCACGAAACCTCGTGAACATTAACAACACGGAGTTCCAGATCCAGTTCGAACGCAAGCAATCCGAGATTCGTCTGCTCGAGCAAACCCGGAAGACCGATCGCATCCGCATTTACAGCCTGATCCTGCTGGTGGTCACCGTGGTGATTGCCGCGTTACTTATGATCCGCCAGATCAGTAAACGCAGAAAGCGTGAGAAGGAACTGCTCGAACTCAGGAACCAGCGCATCCAGGAGGACCTGTCGCGGGCCGAATCGGAATTGCGCACGGTGGTCAGCAACCTCATGGATAAGAATACCGCGATCCAGGAACTGAACGATGAAATCGAAAAAATCCAGCATGACCGGGACGACAAAGCGGAAAAGGAGAAAGAACAACTGACCGATCGTTTGCAGTCATTTACTTTGCTGACGGATGAAGACTGGCTCGACTTCAAGCGCCTCTTCGAAAAGCTTTATCCGGGCTTTTTTGAGTATTTCCAGACACAACACAGCGACATTACAAATGCCGAAATGCGACTGGCTGCGCTCATACGTCTGAACCTCGAAAACCTCGAAATGTCCAAAGCATTGGGTATCAGTCCGGACTCTGTACGAAAGACAAACCTACGCCTGCGCAAAAAATTGCGGATCGAAGACCAGAAAGACCTGTACCACCTCATTCATTCCATCTCTTAAATAGCTGTTTTACAGTTGTTTTCTTTTGTCTCGTGTTTGTCTTGCCGGATTTTAGTATTCGGTTCAAATAGGGTTTACATTCGCTTTACTAAATTATAACGTATGAAATTCAAAAATTTACTTAAAACAAGACCACGCCTTACGACCAGGCAACTCTGCCTCTCGGCGGTGTGTCTGTTCGGCCTCTCGGCTGCGTATGCGCAGACCACGGTGACCGTTGGTACAGGAACCGGTAGTACACCAAATGCACCCACTTACGGTTATTACAATTATTCATATTCGCAAACGATCTATACAGCGTCGGATATTAGCACTTCAGGTGGCGGTATGGGTACGATTACTAAGATCCGCTACTATCATAAAAACGGAAACCTTAATAACACAACGAACTGGACAATTTACCTGGGGCATGTTGCTCAAAATAACTTTGCCTCACAGAGTGATTGGGTGAGCCTCGCGAATATGACTCAGGTTTTTACAGGAACTGTTACCTCTCCCGGGAACGACGCCTGGATGGAAATTACTTTAGATACCCCATTTCCATATAATGGAACGGATAATCTCGTGATTGCTGTCGATGAGAATCAGTCGGGTTATACATCGTCCTATTCCTACTGGAATACGACAAGTGCATCTAACACACGTACAATCTATTACTATAGCGACAGTAATAATCCTGATCCGGCAAACCCGCCATCAGGTTCCGGCTCGCTTAATTCTTTTGTTAATGTCCAGTTCGAAATCACGCCCCAGGACTGTTCAGGAGCACCGGCAGCTTCAGTTGTTTCTGTAACGCCGAACGATACGCTCTGTGAAGGAATTCCATTTGAACTTTCAATTCCGAACCAGTTCTTCGGAGGGATTGAATACCAGTGGCAGGAATTTGACGGAACAAGCTGGAATGACATCCCGGATGATACATCTTTTGTACATACGGCCGATAACGGACTCACATCCGACATGAGCTACCGGGTGATTGTATCCTGTGCAAACTCCGCTATGCAAACGATTTCAGATACCATGGATATGGTCATCAATCCAAATCCGACAGTTACCGTGGACCTTCCGGAGAGCGCGATCTGCTCAGGTGAAGTGGCAACCATTACCGCTTCCGGAGCGGATACCTACTCCTGGTCTCCGGGAACAGCCCTCGACAATACGAACACAGCAACCGTAAACGCCAACCCGACTTCACCAACAACCTATACGGTAACGGGAACTGATGCAAACGGATGTGTGAATACAGCGACTGCCAAGGTAACTCCGAATGAAGATGCCACGGCAAACATGACCATTTCTCCGAATGAACTCTGTACTCCCGGAACACCGGTTGCCGTAACCATCGACGGATTGCCGATGAACGCTTCAGGAGGTACCTGGAACTACCGTTTCCTCGGTCCGGACGGAATTACCGTAGAACAAAACTGGAACTCCAACAACGTGTTCAACTACGTGCCGGCAGAAGATTCACTCTACCAGTTCTTTTACCAGGTGCGTAACACGGCATGTCCGGGTGAAGTACTTGACTCAGTGCCTTTCTCATTCGCAGTGGGCTTTGGAGCAGATGTAACGACCATCGATTACGATTGTATCAACCAGGGTGGAACAATCAGCCTTTCAGACGTGTTCGGACAGGCAGATGTTCAGCCGGTTTACTCCAATGACTTTACAGCAACAGCAGATCTTTCTGCACTGACATTCAGTGGCGTTGCTGCGGTTAATAACGACCGTGCGGTACTTACACCTTCACAAACCAGCGCGACTGGTTACATGATGCTTACACTCCCGGGACTTGCACTCGGATCGTCAAATGCGTTCGACATGACATTCGACATGACAGCAGATATGCCGATCGATAACTACGGCACCGGAGGAGCAGACGGACTGGCATTCTCTTTCGGAGACAACGCGAACCCTACTGCAAACGGGAACGGGCCGAACGGAAAAGGAACCAAACTGCGCCTCTCTTTCGATGCAGCCGGAAACAGCAGTGAGAATGGAAACCAGTCAGGTATCTACCTCGTTTACGGATGGACGGCCGGAAACGCTTACGGACCGGGTAGCGCGCAAACACTCGCGTACTCAAGTAATACATCTCTCTGGAAAGGAAAAACAGATATCCCGGTTCACTTCTGGATCGACGGTAGCGGAAAAGCATACCTCACAGTAGACGGAACCGCTGTGTTCTCAGACGTACAACTTCCGGCAGCTTACACGACTGCTGATGTGTCCAACTGGACCGGACTCTTCTCAGCAGGAACCGGTGGTGATGCAGAACGTCATGCGATCACAAACCTTGACATTACGGCACCGACCATGCTCTTCGGACTTTCTACAGGTGCAGCTACGGATGTTCCGACAAGCTGGCAAAACTCGACGCTGTTCGACAGCCTTGCACCGGGTACTTACCACGTGTGGGTTTCAAAAGATACAGATGCAATCTGCGGAAAGAATGTTGAAACAGTGGAGATCATCAATACAAACCCGGTTGTGGACCTCGGAAACGATACAACCATCTGTGAAGGTTCAACACTCACACTCGATGCTGGAAATGCCGGGGCAACATATACCTGGAGTAACACCAACGACGCCACGCAAATGATCGACGTGATGGAAGCAGGTTCGTATGTAGCATACGTAACGGCTCCGAACGGATGTCTCGGTATCGGAACGATCAACGTGGACGTACTCGAAGCACCGGATGCAGACGGGATCTACATGCAGGGTGCTTACCCGAACATGCAGTTCACCGTGCTGAACGCAACTTCAACAACCGGTTACGACTGGGATTTCGGTGACGGAACAACCATCACCAATGCGCCTGCATCTGTTGAGCACACTTACTGGGCAGAAGGAATGTATGACGTAACCGTTACACTCAGCAACGATTGCGGTACGGCTGACATTACACAGCAATTCGACGTGCACAGCACCCTGTCAGTGGATGAAACAAGCCTCGAAGGACTGTCCGTTTACCCGAACCCGACAACAGGTAAGTTCGGTATCCGCCTCGACGACCAGTCAGAGTCTGTGATCAATGTTTACAGCATGACCGGTTCACTCGTGATGTCGTCAACTTCCTTCAACGGTTCTACTGTTGTGGACGCTACCGACTGGGAAAAAGGTGTTTACTTCGTAAAAATCACCAACCGCGGAATGACGAGCACCGTAAAAGTGGTTATTCAATAAGCAATCAGATAAGTAGTAAATTAGCGAAGAGGGGCATCGAAAGATGCCCCTTTTTGTTGAAGTAAACTTTTATTCTTTAGAGCGCTAAGAAACAGTTTATCCGTAGAACTGGTCCTTCGAATGTAGGGCAAAAATAGGTTTTATGAGCACTCACACGAAAAACAGAGCAAAGCCGCTTGTGTGTAAATGGGTATATCTAAGCTTCGCCAGGGAAAGACAGGCCAACAGCCTGAATAACTTGAGTTCGGTACACCGTCAGCTTATAGTTACTCAGGATAGCCGCTATTTCTCAAAAGGACGCCTAACGGCCGCCGATTTTATGAATTCTGACAAATTTCATATTCCGAATTCACCTTAAATCATGCAAAGGAAATCCGGGATGACTGCGTATCAGTACGCGAGTTTGCTGAAGTAAAATATTTGGTAGTATTTCTTGTCTGCTTCGGCGTCTTTCATGTGCAGGGTGCCATAAACAATATAGTAATTTTCATACCAGTACGTGCAACCCGGCCTTTGATTCCATAGAATTGTTCCTTCTTCTTTTTGCGGAGGAAGTTCTCCGTACACGACTTCGCTGGCCACGCCGTCTTCGATGCTCATTCCCTTTAGAGCCGATCCGTCACAACAAAGCATTTTCAGCGTGTTATCATCATAATCCACACGCAGGTTATAGATAACCTCGAAAGGTTTATACGTCAGGTTCATCGAAAAGCAATGATCGTAGAGTTTCTGGCCGTTGAAGTCCAGGTACAGAACAATGGCATGCGTATACTGGTAACCATCGAAGACGTTAGCAGATTGTGCGGACGGATCCGTCCCAAGATGTGATGTGGATGCAACATACGCTTCGCCCACCAGGATGTATTGTTTATCTGCTGTGATCACCGGGTGAAACGCAATCCGTGTCTCAACGAAATCTTCCTTTCCCTTTTCCCTTTTCTGTTCGGCCTTTCTTTCTTTCCGTTCCTGTTTTTTTTCCGGGAGATAATCGTAGTAGTTCTCCAGTTCGCTGAATGAATAAAAAGATATAAACTGTTGTTTGTAATCGTTGAATTCAGCGAAATACATCCCGGAAGCACTTTCATCCCAAGCAGAAGTCGCATAAGTTCCGGCGAGAAGAAATTTTTGAGAGTCGATCCAGGTTATAGAATAGTCAATGAGTACACGGTCTTTAGGTTCATCCAAAAGCATGCTTTCTGTGAGTTGTTCACCCTTTTCATTTAAAAAGGTAAAATAAGAATCAGAGAGTTTCACATTTATGCCATCATGAACAAAAACAGCAAACCGATTTTGAGTTTGATCGGGAACTATAGACGCGATTTTCCGTTTTGGATGGCTACCAGGTGGTTTTTGGAATTTGGAAATTCCTGTATTTAAATCAAGAAAGAGCAAATTGTCTTGAGAGCGTACATTGGCTATTCCGATAATTTGGCCATTTATGAGTTGCAAATCACTCAAGATTGGAAACGCAGCAGGGAAAGAACTTTCAAGTTTATAATATCTTTGATCTTCAGAAGAATAAGAAATAAGGACGTACTTTTTGTAATGAGTTAGCAGTATATACACCTTGGAAGAGTCGTCGGAAAGCACAGTGAAGGTTTCGAAATTTTTGAAGGGTAATTCTATACTAACAGATTTAATGATCTGAAAACCTTTATCGTATTGAGTTATATCATAATGACACCCACCACCCTCGTGAACTCTAGTTTCTGCTACAAGTAAGCCAAATTTACCCAAAGTCTTGAGTGTTGGGAAAGGAACCAGCTTGAGTCCATAATTTGGTTGTTCTATCTCCTTCCGGAGTACCTCATTTAATTGGGCGGACACAAACTGGCCGTTAAATAAAAAGAGTGCGAAAAGGAGACAAATACGATACATGACTTTTAATGTGTGGTGCAAACCCAATAAAGAGAATGCCGGTAAGATTTATAATTTGCTGACAAAAATAAAAATAATCCCAATTACGGCCGCTTCTAAGCATATTGTACGCTCTGGTCTTGCATTTGTCCCCCGCTTGTCCGGCCACCTTTGACACCTTTGGCACGAAATCTACGTTTATTTGTATGAACTAAAGCATGTTAAAATGAAAACGATTTTTACCCTGCTCACCCTTTTGGTGCTTTGCTTTACGCACCAGGCCACGGCACAATGCTCCGGCCCCGCACCGGATCTCGGGAATGATACTTCCGTGTGCCAGGGACAGTCGGTTATTCTTAACCCCGGCTCTTTTAATTCTTACCTCTGGGATAATAACTCGACCGCGCAGACACGCTCCGTCTCGCAACCTGGAACATACTGGGTTCGCGTCGGAACCACCTCCGGAAACCTGATTACAAACGGTGACTTTGAACAGGGTAATACAGGCTTTTCTACCGATTATGTAGTGGGAACGGGAGGAAGCTTCGGACCGCTTTCCAACGAAGGAACCTATGCCATTACCACTTCTCCGAATGTCGTTCATACCAACTTCTCGAATTGCCAGGATCACACACCGGCACCCGGAACGCAGATGATGGTTGTTAACGGTGCCGGCAACCCCAACACGAACGTGTGGTGCCAAACGGTAAACGTGCAACAGAATACCGATTACCAGTTCAGCACCTGGGTTTCTTCGGCACTTAACGACAACAACGTCGCGCAACTGCAATTCTCTATCAACGGAAATAACCTCGGGATGATCTTTTCGCCCACACCGCAGGGTTGCGACTGGGACCAGTTCTACCAGACCTGGAACTCCGGCGTGCAAATGAGCGCACAGATCTGCATCGTAAACCAGAATACCGGCGTATCCGGAAACGACTTCATGATCGATGACATCAGCTTCGCACCGGTTTGCTACCAGTGGGACACCATAAACGTCACCACCGCACCGGCGCCGGTCATCACCGCCACTCCCAACGATACGATTTGTGTGGGTGAAACTTCACAGATCACCGCAAGTTCTGCAACGCCCGGATTAACGTATACCTGGAATCCCGGGAACATCCAGTCGGATGTGCTCAACGTTTCTCCCGCTATCTCCACATTCTATTCCGTGTCAGCGGTAAGTCCGCAGGGCTGTGTATCCAATCTCGTGAGCCGGCTTGTTTACGTGAGCCCGTCGCCAACAGTGAGCATCCAGGGAGCCGACACCATCTGTTCTTCCGATCAACTCACGTTAACCACGACAACTACAGGGAACGGACTTTCCTACACCTGGTCACCGAACCTGTCGACAGCCGATACCCTGGCTGATTCTCCGCTGAGCAGTACGGTTTATTCCGTCCTTGTGGAAAATGCGAACGGTTGCCAGGCCATTGCCAGCCACAGTGTATACGTCATTCCGCCGCTCAGCGTCAACATTACAGGTGACGTATCCATTTGCGATGGTGAGTTCACAACACTTACCGGCTCCGCAAACATTGGCGGTACTTCCCTGCAATGGTCGGACGGGACAAGCGGTTCCCAGGTAACGGTCGACTCATCGAACGCCGGAACCTATTACCTCACCGGAACTTATCAGAATTGCCCGACGGCCATCGACTCCGTAACCGTAAATGCATACCCGATCCCGGTGGTTACAGCCCCCGAAGATTTCGTGATCTGCCCGGGAGAAGCCGTTACGGCAACACTTACCTCCGATCAGCCAGGGAGTACGTTCAACTGGTCGCCACTCGGGTTGACAGGGGCCGAGAACACCTTCTATCCCGACCAGGATATGTACGTGTATGTCGTTGCTCAGAACGGAGACTGTGTGTCTGCACCGGACTCCTTCTTCGTATCCATCTCTGCAGCCTGCTTCGTGGAAGTACCGAATGTATTTACACCGAATGCCGATGGCGCCAACGATTTTTTTGCACTCAGCAGTTATGACGGCATCGAATCATTGAATTGCACGATTGTAAATCGCTGGGGAGAAGTAGTGGCGGAATTTGACATGCCTTCTTTCCAGTGGAACGGGGAGGACCAACATGGAAATGAATTACCTGACGGAACCTATTTTTACACACTGACTGCCCGCACGATGGCACAGGAAGATCTCGAAAAGCAGGGCTTTGTCCAGCTTATCCGGGAATAAACTAGCTACCTTTTTCACACTCCGTATATTATTAATTTTTTTTCTTAGGTAAGAGAAAGGGGATTCTTCGGAGTCCCCTTTATCATTTGACCCTCCGGAAGTATTATTAATATCGGATAAAAACGTTTTTGGGTTCCGTAAAGAAACGCAGGGCTTCCCAGCCGCCTTCGCGTCCCACTCCGGAGGCTTTCATACCACCGAAAGGCGTACGCAGGTCGCGAACGAGCCACGAATTAAGCCACACGATACCCGATTCCAGGTGATCTGCCACGCGATGTGCCCGTTTCAAATCGTTTGTCCACACAGTCGCACTAAGTCCGTACATAGTCGAGTTCGCCATTTTCAGCACTTCTTCCTCCGTGTCAAAGGGCATGATCGTAACGACGGGTCCGAAGATCTCTTCCTGGTTCGTACGGCAATCATACGCGAGTCCTTCGATCACGGTCGGTTGCAGGTAATAGCCTTTATCATACGGAGCGTCGAGTTGTACACGCTCACCTCCCGCAAGCACCTTGCCGCCTTCTTCCTGGGCAAGCTGGATATAAGACATGACTTTCTCCAGGTGCGGCAATGAGACCAGTGCGCCCATTTTGGCCTGCGGATCGGAGGGATAGGATACGCGCATGCGTTTGACCTTTTCGGTAAATGCATCCCGGAACTTTTCATATAGCGGGCGCTCCACGAAAATGCGCGAACCGCAAAGACAGATCTGTCCCTGGTTCGCGAAAGAAGAGCGGATCGTCGTGCTCAGCATCTCATCGAAATCGCAATCTGCAAAAATGATATTGGGGTTCTTTCCGCCCAGTTCGAGCGATAACTTCTTGAACATCGGTGCGGCTGTCCGCGCAATGTATTCACCTGTTTTCGTACCGCCAGTAAAGGAAATAGCCTTGATCAACGGGTGTTTCACGATTGCGTCACCAACTTTTGGCCCCGTTCCGTGCAGGATATTCAGAACACCGGCGGGCATTCCGGCCTCATTTGCGACTTCTCCGAGCATGGAAGCGGTAAGCGGAGTAATTTCCGAGGGCTTGGCGATCACGCAGTTTCCCGCCGCAAGCGCCGGTGCGATCTTCCAGGAAAACAGGTACAGCGGTAAATTCCAGGGCGAAATACATCCGACGATCCCGAGTGGCTTGCGTACGGTATAGTTTACACCTTCACCCGCATTGTAATGGGATTCGGAAGCAAAATGCTCGATGGCCGTCGCGAAAAAGCGAAAGTTGGAAACCGCGCGCGGAATGTCTACATGACCGGCCAGCGAAACAGGTTTTCCGTTGTCGCGCGATTCAGCCTCCACGAACTCCTGCATACGGGCTTCAATACCGCGTGAAAGCTTCAGCAAAATATCACTGCGCTCCTGGATCGGCATTTGCGACCATTCCGGAAAGGCCTTTTGAGCTGCCTGAACGGCTTTTTCAACATCCTCCGCATCGGAGTCTGCAATGTGCGAAAAGACCTGGCCGGTCGCCGGTTCGTAATTGTCTATGTAATTTCCCGCTGCCGGCTCTGTATAAGCGCCGTCGATGAAGTTGAGAATCCTGTGCATACTGTCGTCTGGTTTCAAACCCCGAAATTACGGCAAGCGCACGAATTAATCAAGCGCAACGCGTCTTAGTCACAGGGAATCGCCTGCAAGGTGAATGAATCGGAAAAGCGTAAATCCTGCGGATTGTCGAATACCATGCGCTCTCCTTCCTGCCGCATCATACCGTATCCTTCCCTGGCCGTGGAATCAGTAACCAGGAAAACCACCTCGCGCTCCGAGGTCACACCCTCCGAATCGAACAGGTAGTTCAGGAAAAGGGTGTCGCCCCTCCGGATTCCGCTGACCGTTCCCGTATTGGCATCCTTTTCATAATAGTCGAAGAACAATTCGCCTGTAATACTGTCTCCTTCGGCAACATAGTTCAGGGAAACCGTGTTTTTTTCTTTGGCATACGAAAAGCAATATTCGTTGGAACCCGGCGGATTTGCCGAATCTTCAGGCAAAACGTCCGGCTCTGCAGGTTGACGTTCGCCGCAGGCCGCGAATAATAGAAGGCAGGAAGTGAAGCACAAAATGCGATACATGTGTTTTCGAATATGGGGTTTCTGTAAAAGTACGCCAGTCTGATACGTCCGATTGTTAAAAAAAGCAAACGACGAAGCAAGATGCCCGAATGTGTGTTAATCTTATAACCAAAATACAAACCAGATGAAAAAGACAGTCATGGCGGGGCTCGTCCTCGGAACAATTACGATCATTCAGTCCTGCGCACCCGTGTATCGCTGCGGCGACCCTATTCCGGAAAAGAAACCCGGAGGAAAACGCATGCAGGCAGTGATTACCGAACGCGACTCCTTGTGCACCTCGCTTGCCGAACAAAAGGCAGTTAACCAGAACCTGCGCTCCGATAATAAGGACCTCGCGCAACGACTTTCCAACCAGCAAACGATCAATTACGATCAGGCTGACCAGTTTGGAAAAGCACTCCAGGAAAAATCGCGCGAACTCCAGGAAAAAGAACGCCTGCTCCGCGAACGCGAAGAAGCACTCCGCGAACTGCAGAGCGTGATCGCACGACAGGACTCCATCACACGTCACCTCAATGACGTTCTCCGGAATGCACTGCTCGGCTTTAACTCGGATGAACTTTCGGTGGAAGTGAAAAACGGGAAAGTATACGTTTCGCTCTCCGATAAACTGCTCTTTAAATCAGGAAGTGCAGCCGTGGAAGACAAAGGAAAAGAAGCACTGCAGGTGCTCGCGGAAGTACTGAGCAAAAACCCGGACATTGCCATACTCGTGGAAGGGCATACCGACAATGTGCCGATCAAGACTGCACAATATAAAGATAACTGGGATCTGAGCGTGGCTCGTGCCACAAGCATCACACGGATCCTCACCGAAACTTACAGCATCGATCCGCACAGGCTCACCGCTGCCGGACGGGGCGAATATTTCCCCAAAGCCAGCAACGATACACCGGAAGGGCGCGCGAAAAACCGTCGCACGGAGATCATTCTCTCCCCGAACCTCCAGGAAATCATGAGCCTGTTAAACGGAACGGCAGGAAACTAAGTCTGTCACAAATAATAAAAAAAGAAAGGAGTGCTTCAGTACTCCTTTTTTTAATACCAAAAAATTAAGTAGTCATCC
The DNA here is from genome assembly GCA_964389755.1 of uncultured Flavobacteriales bacterium. Lineage (GTDB taxonomy): Bacteria > Bacteroidota > Bacteroidia > Flavobacteriales_D > Crocinitomicaceae > JBBSUQ01. The sequence goes on from CAYMEW010000014.1 coordinate 20,700, forward strand.
GCTTCCTGCCTTAACGATTGAGATGCGCACGTTAAATTGTTCGTCTCTCCGTCCAACAACAGCTTTCTTAACCGTTTTTATCATTTCGGACGAACGCGCTTTCGTACCTTTGCAGGCAATTAGCAAATGCCTGTGAATATACTCGGACAACCCGGTCGAATGATCCGCACCATGGATATCCCGAAGGCGCTTTCCATACTCGCCGCACTCGGCGTTCCGCTCGTGGTATTTCACGGAGCAGACCTTTCACTGGCCATCAGCATGATCATGGGCGTATTCCTCGGAGCTCCGGCGGATATTCCCGGAAGCCGCAAGCACATGATCCTCGGCATCCTGACCGGCATCTCCAGCGGAACCTTCACCTACCTGGTACTTTCCCTGGCAACACTCGCAGGAAGCTTCTGGCTCGTGCCCTTACTCGCCTTTTTCTGCTTTTTCCACGCGATGATCGCAGTCTACGGTTTTCGCGCCTCACTGGTCAGCTTCTCCGGACTCATCGCGATCATCTTTTCCATGGCGCGGCCCGCAACTTACTTCGAAACAGCATTCCAAAATGCGGGGCTTATGCTCTCCGGCGGACTCGTTTACCTCTGCGTGGCCTGGATCTCGAACCGGCTCACCGATAAACGGGTCAAACGAAAACTCCTTGCTGAAAGCCTGCTACTAACGGCAACTTTTATCCGTAAGCGGACCCACATGATCGAAGCAGGCGAGGAGACCACGGCACTTCAGCAGGAACTGATCTCCCTGCAACAGGAACTCAATGAAAAACATGAAAAGTTACGCGAGATCCTTGTTGCAGAACGCAAAGCAGGTATCACGACTGATTTTTCCGGCAAACAGATACTCATCTTTGTCGAGCTGATCGATATCCTTGAGCTTATCCTGGCCAATCCCGCCAATTACGAACGGATCAGGCACGAGTTCGAAGGACGTGAGTTCCTCATAACTCCCTTTGTGGACACACTGATCTACATTGCTGCTCAACTCGAAGAAGCCGCCAAAGTACTTGCCGAAGGCAAAAAACCCGGCGAACAAACGGATGCGGAACGGGTGTTAAAACCCGTGCGGGAGACCATGCAAAGTGCAGAGATCGAACAATTACCCGAATCGCTCCGAAACCTGCTCACTTACATGACCGGCTACCTCCGCAAACAACTCGATAAGGTCCGCGTCATAGAAAAAGTGCTCCGCGACCTGGTAGACAAAGAGACCGTACGCTCCCGGACCGGGGATGCCGAACGCTTCGTAACCGAAACGCAATATGCACCCGCCATCCTACTGGGAAACCTGAACTTTCGTTCACCCGTCTTCCGCCATGCGCTGAGGCTAAGCATTGCCGTTACACTCGCGTATGTCGCCGGCCTGTTCATCCAAATACAAAACAGTTATTGGATCGTAATGACGATCATTGTGATTCTCCGTCCCGGGTACGCCCTTACCAAAGAGCGTTCCGCTCACCGCGTGATCGGCACAGTCATCGGCGCGGCGATTGCTTTTGTGGTCATCCTGCTTACCGGCAATAAGACCCTTTTCGGCACGCTTTCGGTGATCTGCCTGGTGCTCGCTTTTTCCTTCATTCAGCGCAATTACCGGAGTGCCGCCATGTTCATTACACTCAATGTGATCTTTCTGTATGCGCTCCTTGCGGACAATGTCTGGCACGTGATCTCCTTCCGGGTGCTCGATACACTCATCGGAACGCTCATTGCTTTTCTCGCATCACGGTTCCTGTTTCCCATGTGGGAATCCGATTCCATCCGCGACCTTTTTTTCGATTCGATGCGCGCCAGTAGCGAATACCTCCGGCAGGTGATCCGTTCCTGCGGGGAGAGCGAAAAACCGCTGAACTATAAACTCGCGCGAAAAGAAGCCTTTCTCGAACTCGGGAGACTCAATGCCGCCGGCGAACGTCTCAATCACGATCCGCTTTCTCACCAGGACGATCCCGAAAAGATCGCGCGTCTCATCCTCATGGATCACAACCTGCTCTCCGCCATTGCTGCCCTCGGAACCTACCTCGACGCCCATAAACACAAATGTTCGACAGCTTTAATTGATAGTTGCGGAAAAGCAGTCTTGCACAACCTCGAACTGATCGGGAAAACCGAAACTACCATCCCGGTTGAACTGCAGAGACCCGAAAACCTCGACCCCGGAACTGAGTCTTACCTTTTCTCACAACTCTTCTGGCTCAATGAACTCAGCCTTAAGATAAATGCCGAACTCGGATCATCCCAAAATCAGTACGCCACGAAGCAACATTCAACCCTCTAATTTCGTTATAATAATCAGGGTAACTCACGAAGTCTCCGCATATAGACAATTACTTCCGGGATCATTCTCATTCTCATTCTGTTCCTGTTCCTCATTCTGTTCCTGTTCCTGTTTCCTCCGTGGTTGAGCCGTGGTTGAACCGTGTCAACAGTATTCCATCTGTATACGCACCGCCATCCTAAAGCGAGGTTTAAGTATCTTCAAGGCAACAATCCCCCGTCGCCAGGGGAACACTCCTCAGTATTTTCCCGATAATTAAAATGAAATTTGTATTTCACAGGGATCTTGCAGTATCTTTGTACCCACCAATTTATGCTCGTGATGAACACAAAGAAAAACAACCCGCGTGGGGGTAAAAAATCCGCGCCCGCTAAGAAAAGTACGTCCGTACAATCGAAAAAACCCGCTAAAGGAGAAAAAAAACAGGTTTCAAGCCGCGATAAAGGGAAATACGTCGAGTATCGCCAGCGACTCAAAAAAGGAGATCCGCTTCCGAAATTTAACGATGATGCCATTCGCCTCAATAAATACCTCTCCAATGCAGGCGTATGCTCACGTCGCGAAGCCGATGTCCTCATTCAGACCGGTGTGGTTTCCGTAAACGGCGAGATCATTACCGAACTGGGCTACAAAGTGAAACTCACAGACGTGGTCAAATACGACGGAGAAAGCATTAACCCCGAAACCAAGCGCTACGTCCTGCTCAACAAACCGAAGGGATTCATTACGACAATGGATGATCCGCTCGGTCGCAAAACCGTAATGGGCCTTGTGAAAAAAGCCTGCAGGGAACGCGTATATCCCGTGGGAAGGCTGGACCGGGATACCACCGGCCTCCTGCTCTTTACCAATGACGGGGATATGGCTAAAAAACTGACGCATCCGCGCCATAAAGTGACCAAGATCTACCACGTCGAAGTTAACAAACGCGTAAACCCGGAAGACCTCGACAGGCTCGTGGAAGGATTGCTTCTTGAAGACGGACGCACGGCCTTCGACAAAGCAGAGTTCGTAAAAGAAGGAAATGGCAAGGAAGTAGGAGTGGAACTGCACTCCGGGAAGAACCGCATTGTGCGACGCATGTTCGAACACCTCGGCTATGAAGTTGTAAAGCTCGACCGTGTACAATTTGCAGGACTTACGAAGAAAGACCTTCCCCGCGGTACCTTTAGGCACCTCACCGAAAAGGAAGTTTCCTTCCTCAAAATGAGCTGATCTTTGCCGAATTATCCTAATTTTAGAACATGAAATTCTACATCCTGCTTTTCACCTGCCTCCTGGCAACAGCCGCAGGTGCTCAGTCCGGCCGTCGTAAACAGAAGATCTCTTACGCTAAAGGTACTATTTTCGGATACTGGGGATATAACCGCACCGTGTATACCAAAAGTGACCTTCACGTGCAGGGCCCCGGTTATGACTTCGAACTCCGCGATGCGAAAGCGGCAGACAACCCGAAAAAAGTGGACTGGTCCTATTTCAACCCGAATGCAATAACGGTGCCCCAGTTTAACATCCGCGCCGGGTATTACTTTCGCGATCACTGGGCAATCGGGCTGGGCTACGATCATTTCAAGTACATCTTCCGGGATCATAACGAGGTTCTGCTTAACGGAACGATCGCTTCCGGAGTGGACACGGTGACCAACTGGTCGGGGACGTATACCAATGAACCCGTCGTGACCGATCGCAGGTACTTCCATTATGAAAATTCGGACGGGCTGAACTTCATTAAGCTTGAACTTATTCGCACCGATCAGTGGTTGCGTATGGGAAATAACGGACAGTTTGCCCTTTCGACGAACCTCGCCGTGGCGGCCGGTCCCATCCTCTCTTTCAACGATTTTACCTTTGCCGGACGGAAGGACATGCGCACCATTTCCCTGTCGGGCCTGGGCGTAAGCGCCGGAATGGGGGTGAGGCTGGAATTCTTCAGGCACATATTCCTGCAAAGTACCTTTGAACTGGGTTACGTGAACCAGATGCACGTGAGAACAAGACCCAATGACGTTGGCAGTTATGCCAAACAACAGTTCGGTTATGCCGAATGGAATACGCTCATCGGATTTTTCCTCTACCTGCGTCAGAAGAACGGTTGTAACACCTGTCCGCACTGGTAAAAGGCAGGCACTCAGCCCGACTTGCGGAACGATTGAACCGCGCCGAATAGCTGCATGTTCAGTTTTAACCATTCCTCGTTCGTAAGCTGTAAACGCGTTACCTGCGGGTCGGAGCCGGGCACGGTGGTAGCTTGCGCAACGGAAGACTTCAGGGAAAGGGTATCGCTGCTGTAATCGAAGTAAGAAATATCGAAGCTGTTTGCTCCGAAGACCAGTTTGGCAGGAACGTATGCGCCCCGCTCATAGAAGTTAATGTAATAGGTACCCGCGACAAGTCGCGTAAGCACGTTTTTACTCCCGTTGCCGATAAGTACGGTGCGGTTTCGGACCCCGAAATAATAATCCTCTCCGTCCAGAAAGCAGGGAAGCGAATCCTGTGCCTCCACACCGAAAATATAGCCGTTCCGCACTTCATACTGAGAGGATTCGCGCAGCGTCTTCCGGGAAATATGCGAATACTGCGTACTGATGATCACGATCCCGCTATCGCTGATCTCGTATTTCAGGTTTGAATCCGGGTTGCTGTATAGACCGTAAAACGAAGGTTCCACGGAGTTGACAGGAGCCGATCCAGGTGGTATCGTTTGTGCAAAATCGTAGGATTCAACCTGCGCATGCAGTGAAAAAAATGCAAATAGCGTGCTGAAAAGAAGGCAAAATTTCATATCTTAAAGTTAAAATTTTTTACCGATGCAAAAGAAATGGCTGATCAAATCACCACCCGATGATACAGATACCGGACAGTTACGTTCAGTTTTAAAGATAGACCGCACGCTCGCCGGGCTTTTATTGCAACGCGGTATTTCCGGTTACGAATCCGCAAGGGATTTCTTCAGGCCCTCACTCGATGCGTTACATGACCCGTTTTTAATGCACGATATGGACCGGGCGGCCGATAGACTCGCCAGGGCGATCCGCGGAAAAGAACGCATCCTGCTTTTCGGTGATTACGATGTGGACGGAACTACCGCCGTTTCGATGATGTACCTCTTCCTGCGTGAACTTAACCCGGAAGTGTATTATTACATTCCCGACCGCTACGCAGAAGGCTACGGCCTCAGTGATCAGGGAATCGATCATGCCGTGGAAAAAAACTGCACGCTAATGATCAGCCTCGATTGCGGCATTCGTTCCGTTGAAAAGATCGCCCGGGCTATGAAACATGGCATCGATTTCATTGTCTGCGATCACCACCAACCCGGCCCGCAACTCCCCGATTGCATCATACTCGACCCCAAAAAAGAACAGTGTCACTATCCCTTCAGTGAACTCTCCGGTTGCGGTGTCGGATTTAAACTGCTCGATGCACTTTGCCGCAAATACCTCCCCGGAGAACAGTCGCGCCTTTTTACCTTCCTGGACTTTCTCGCCGTTTCCATCGGTGCGGACCTCGTACCCGTTAGCGGAGAGAACCGCATTTTGAGTTACTACGGGCTCAGGCGGATCAACGAACAGCCGCGTACTTCCTTTACGGCACTGCTCGAAGTTGCCGAACGCGCCCTGCCACTGACCTTGACGGATGTCGTTTTCGTCATAGCACCGCGCATCAACGCCGCCGGGCGCATCCGTTCCGGGAAATATGCCGTGGAAATGATGACTTCCGAAGACGGACATGAGATCCGACAGCTCGCCGCTGAGATCAATGACGATAACCTTGAACGCAGGAAACTCGATGCGGAGATTACCGCCGAAGCACTTGCCCTCATTGAAGCAGATCAAAACTTCCACAGCCGGCGATCGACCGTTGTCTTTCAGGATAACTGGCACAAAGGCGTGATCGGGATTGTGGCTTCCCGCCTCATCGAAGTGCACTTCCGACCGACGATCGTGTTTACACGTCAGGACGACCATTATACCGGATCGGCACGTACGGTGAATGATTTTGATATTCACGCCGCCCTGTGTCACTGCGAAGACCTGATCGTACAGTTCGGCGGGCATACGCACGCAGCCGGGCTTACTGTGCACGCCGACAAGCTGGAAGCCTTTTGTGAACGTTTCGAGGCCGTGGTGGCCGAACACTTATTGCCGGAAGACCATGTTCCACGCCAGGAGGCCGATTACAAATTGAACTTCGACGAACTGTTCATGAAAGAAGAGAATCGCATGAAACTGCCGCGCTTCAAACGCATCCTCGATCAGTTCGAGCCCTTCGGACCCGGAAATATGAAACCACTCTTTCTTTCCGAAAACGTGTTTGCTACCGATCAGCGCATTTTGAAAGACAAACACCTCAAACTGTCCGTCGTGCAGCCCGACGCGGATCTCTGCATTGAAGCCATCGGGTTTAACATGGCCGATAAAGCTGAACTGGTGGCATCCGGCCTGCCCTTCGACATGATTTATACGCTTGAGAGCAATACCTGGAACAACAAGACAACACTACAGTTAAATATAAAAGACATTCGTTCAACTTGTTAAGTTTTTTTAATTTACAGGTAACTTTTTAGGTTTATTCGGATTTTGGAATATTTTTGTCCAAAAATCTGAAATGAGATCACTTCTATTCACTGCTGTATTAATTATTTACGGACAATTATCCGCCCAAAACTGGGTAGATATTTCAAACACGCTGCCCAGTGCTGCCCAGGACGCCGACCGCTTTGAAATTCAAATCCTGACGAACGGGAAAGCTTATTGTATTTACAATAAAATGACCTCTGCACAGGTGATCAAAGTCATGGAGTATACTCCGGGCGGATCCTGGAGTTCCATTTCAACCATTAACACTTCCAGCACTACTTCGGTGTATAAGCGACTGACTTCCACAATCGTTAACGATGTGGTTTATTTCTGGTTTGAAAATGACTCGTCGACCGATCAAATGGCGCTTTACTCCATTACCGATGGGGTGGTTGCTTCCGAAGGAATGACCATCAACGGCATCGATACTGGTTCGGAGTTTGGTCTGCAGGCCGATCCGTTTAACGGTGATCTCTATGCTTATTACGATACTTCCGGACTTTCAAAAGTGCTGAAATTCAACTTTAATACGGACAGCTGGGGGAATAACATCCTCAACCTCGCCGGGGCCGGCCAGCACAAACAACTGTATATTGCTTCCGATTCCATCTATTATTCACGCTCGGTATTTAATGGCAGCGACTATGAGGTCGAAGTTTTTTCCAGTTCCAAAATCGCCCCGTACTTCAGCGTCTTCACGGGTTCCAGCGCAAGCTATCAACCGGGAAATACGGCGCATTCCACGACTGGCGACCACCTCCTGTTCGGCGATCTGAACAGCGAACGTTCACTGGTAGCTTCCAATTTCGGAACATTCTATGACATTCCGTTAACAAACGGATACGTAACCGGGCAGGTGCTGCCTTTCGATCCGGGCACGGATTACGATCATGTAAATGCGTTCAATGCCTCTGACATTGTTTACATGGATGCAGGAACCATTAAAGTTATGCGGAAAAACTACCCGCTCAATACTTTTACCCAACTGGGGGCAGATCTTGAAACGAACCCCAACGCGCAAAACCTGCATATCGCACGCGCGCCGGATGGAATGCATACCCTCGTCGCTTATCGGGACATGTCTTCGCCTCCTTATCCTTTTCGTTTATACCTGTCGAACAATGCGCCGACGGTTTCCACGCAAACCCCGGCCGCTCAGAACTGCAGCGAAGTATCTTCGGATTACCTCTACAATTCACTGATCATCGAAGACCTGGATATGGATTCGATCTTCCTGGTAAATATTTCTTCTTCGAACACCTCCGTACTCGACCCGTCCGGGATCTATGTGGATTATTTTTACTCCGGTACTTCGATCGAAGTTTACGTATACGCAGATATCGGCGCGGTAACGGTTCCCACCGACGTAACCCTGCAATTCACGTTTACGGACAATGCCGACATCCTTACGTTCTCAGATGTATTTCACATCGTGCCGTCCGTAATTCCGCAGTACATTCTCCCACTTGATTTTTGCGAGACAGATTATGAGGTTAGTCTCTATGATTTCGTCGATCTTCCCGGCGGTATGTTCTCCATTAATGAAACGCTGATCGATCCCAACTTTGATCCGTCGGCCTATTTTAACAACCCGGGCGACGTTACGATTCTGTCACTTGACTATTTGCCGGATGCCGCTGTTTGCGCACAGTCTGCCAATGCCACAATCAACATCTTCGCGAGTCCGCAGATCAGTGTGTTGCAGGAAGTTGATGCAAGCAGCTGTGCGGCAAGCGACGGAGTTCTGGAAGCATCCGTTACGCCCGGTCAGAGTAGTAATTATTCGTACCAGTGGAGCAACAACGTGAGCACTACGCTCTTCCAGAATACGCTGACACCTGGACTTTACTCGCTTGAAGTAATCGATGATAACGGTTGCAAGGCTAAAGAAGTCATGCAGGTCGGAATCGATAACGTTTCACTTTCCGCAACGGTTACCGACAATCTCTGCAACGATGCTTACGATGGTACGATTACGGTAGATGCTGTCAACGGGATGTTGGCACCTTATTCGTACTTCTGGAGTAACGGGCAAAGTGTAAACAGTGCCACGAATTTGCATGCGGGAACGTACTTCGTAACCGTAACAGACGGAAATGGTTGTCAGTACTCTGAACAATTTTCAGTTGCCGAGCCTGCGCCCCTGGACGGTTATCTCTATGCATACTGGGCTGATTGCGGTCAGTCCAACGGTTCCTTAGATCTCACTATGGCGGGAGGTACCGCTCCCTACACCTTTCTTTGGAACACGTCCGATGTAACGGAAGATCTTGCCGCCGTTCCTTATGGATACTACGAGGTAACCGTAAGCGATGCGAACGGTTGTGAAACAACCCGGACGGCAGTAGTGAGCGAGTTTGGCGCACCTTACCTGGACATCGCGGCTAATAAAACAGATTGTAATGCGGACAACGGAGCGCTGGACCTGTCTGTTTCCCTCAGTTCGGGTGAAACGTCTGTGACCTACAGCTGGTCGAACACAGAAACCACAGAAGACATCGCCAACCTCGCACCGGGATATTATTATGTGGACGTACTTTCCGACCTTGGCTGTCACGGAATGGCCGGAGCAACCATTGCAACAAAAGCTCCTGCAAAGAATGACGTTTGCGTGGTGACCGTGGATGGTATTACCACCACGAATCTCGTGGTCTGGGAAAAACCCGTTACAAACGATGTTTACAAATACACCATATACCGTGAAAGCGCGGTAGCCGGGCAATACCTGCTCATTGATTCGGTATTCTATGATGAGATTTCCGTTTTTAATGACGTGGTTATTTCACCGCTGACCAATTCGTGGCGCTATCGCCTTGGCGTGGTGAACGAATGCCAGGTGGAAAGTCCGCTTTCCTTTCATCACCGCACAATTCACCTGACAACGGAAGACCTCGGTGGCGGACAGTTTAAGGTCAGCTGGAATAAATACGAGGGAACGGCTTATACGAGTTTTATTCTTTCGAGGTATACTGACGCAGACGGCTGGGTGGAAGTTACGACGCTGCCAACTGCCGTAAACACGTACACAGACTTTCCTCCATCCGTTTCAGGGCTTGATTACCGGGTAGACATCGAACTGGACGTGCCCTGTCATGCCACGGAGGGCAAAGCGGAAGATTACAATTATATCCGCTCCAACAGGGGTAAAGGATCGTTTACACCCGGACTCGGAACAGGAGACCCGAATAACTCGGTACAGGAAGTAAGCCAGGAAGATGTTTCGGTAATGATGTACCCGAATCCTGTAAGCGCGATTCTGAACATTGAACTCACAGGAGCGGCCCGTACAAACATCGTGGTATTCGATGCAGCCGGCAGGGAAGTGATGCACTTTGAACTCAGTGAAGGGGTAAATCAACTCGATTGTTCCATGCTGGATGAAGGAATGTATACGATCCGGATCACGGATTTTAATTACTCCAAACGACTGCGCTTTTCTAAAAGATAAGATCTTACGTTTATCAAATCACAAGACCGGGGCATTTTGTCCCGGTTTTTTTTGTAACTTAAATATACTAACACGCATCCGGAGAACTTTATCGGAGCCGCTTCTGGAATGCAATGCAATTAATTTCTTACCTTCATACGTCAGATGAGCACAACACAAACCGAAACAAGCGAAATACAGGATTTTACAGAGCAGTTTATCAATGAAACAAATTGTTCCGTTTTTTTGACCGGTAAAGCCGGCACGGGGAAAACGACACTTTTGAGACGGATCAAAGAGTCCACGCACAAGCGAACCGTAATAGTTGCTCCCACGGGTATTGCGGCGCTGAATGCCGGTGGTGTCACGATCCATTCTTTTTTTCAGTTACCCTTCGCCGGTTTCATTCCCGAATTCGGTGTTCCGCCGCAGTTTATGGATAAAGTTAAACTGGAAACGCGGGATTCCTTGCGCAGGCATTTCGGAATGAACAAAGAACGTATTAACCTGATCCGGAGTGTTGAACTGCTCATTATTGATGAGGTTTCGATGTTACGCGCGGACCTGCTCGACGCGATCGACTGGACACTGCGAAACGTCACGCGTAAAAATGAACCGTTCGGCGGAGTACAGGTGCTTTTTATTGGCGACCTGCTGCAACTTCCACCGGTTGTAAAGCAACAGGAATGGAGCGTTTTGCGTAATTATTATGCCGGGATTTATTTTTTCAATGCACAGGTTATGCGTGAGTCTCCGCCGGTTTACATCGAACTCGAAAAGGTATTCCGGCAGCAGGATAACTCCTTCGTAAGTATACTAAATAATCTGCGCAACAACAGGCTGACCCGTGAGGACGTTGACCGGTTGAATGCGCATGTTCGCCCGGATTTTAACGCGCTTTCGAACCCCGATTACATCACCCTTACCACGCACAACGCCAAAGCAGATGAAATGAATGCACGCGCGCTGGAAAAACTCGACGAAAAAGAATACGGTTTCGCTTCTGAAATAACCGGTGATTTCCCGCCACATCTGTATCCGCTCGATGAAACACTAAAACTTCGGAAAGGAGCGCGAGTCATGTTTATAAAGAACGATAGCAGCCCGGAAAAGCGATTTTACAACGGGAAAACAGGAATTGTTTCGGCGGTAAGTTACGGCGGTGTTAGCGTTCATTTTCCGGATGAATCAAAAACCATTGAGGTTGAGAAATACGAATGGGAGAATATCCGTTATTCCCACAATGATGCTTCCGGGGAAATAAATGAAGAAGTACTCGGAACATTTGTTCAGTACCCGCTCAAACTGGCCTGGGCAATCACGATCCACAAAAGCCAGGGACTTACGTTTGATAAAGCGGTCCTGGATGTTTCGCGCATTTTTGCACCCGGTCAGGCCTATGTTGCACTGTCAAGACTGCGTTCGCTGGACGGGTTGGTTCTGAAAAGTCCGTTTTCACTCAATGGAATTAATAATGAGCAGCAGGTCGTTCAATATGCGGATAACCGTGCGAGCAGGGATTTGCTGGAAGAAACATACCGGAATAGCCGTCACGAATACCTGCGGACATACCTGCAAAATGCTTTTGACTGGTACGAGGATACTATGGACTGGCAAACGCACGCTTCGACGTACAAATCGGCGGCTTCGCGTTCCGAGAAGGGAAAGAATCACGCCTGGTTCAGTCTGCAGCTTCAAAAACTCACCGGACTGAGTGAACCGGCTTCAAAGTTCCGGCGTCAGATCGATCGTATTTTTAGTGCGCAACAACCCGATATGCCGTTTTTAAAAGAACGGGTGGACGCGGCATACGAATACTTTTTTGCTCCTCTCGATCAGTTGTGCACCGCGATGCTGAAAAAAAGTGCCGAACTCGGCCGAAAGCGTACTACCCAGACTTATGCAGGTGAACTGGGTGAATTAGCTCAAACGCTGATAGACGTCATCCTTGCCATTAAACGGGCCCGCATTTTTACAGAAGCTTTTTCGAACGGAAGAACCCCTTCCAAAGAACTGTTCTCAGTTCCCGAAATTCTGCATTACCGGCTTTCGAGACTCGAAAAGATAAAGAATGAACTGCGGCAGGAAGCACCCTTGCTGATCGGCGACGAAGATGCCGAAACGTTGATACCGACCTTAAAGAAAGGGAAACGGTCGGCGAAAAAAGAGCCGAAGAGAAGTACCTACGAAAAAACGCTGGAACTGGTGAACGAAGGACTTTCTGCCGAAGAGATTGCAGCGAAAAGGCAACTCAGTTCAGGAACCGTATTCAGTCACCTCACCAAACTCGTCCGGGATGAGAAACTGGAATTGAAGGATGTATTGAGCGAAGAACGTATTGCGCTACTCAAAGATCTTTTTGACAACGCGGATGGTGATGCCTTAACTCCACTGAAAGAAAAGGCAGGGGAGGAGATCAGTTGGGAAGAGTTGAAACTTTACCGTGCGTATCTCCTGCGTTGAGTGATCAGTCTTCGAAGAACAAACGGCCGTTGATCCATTCCGGATCCAGGATCGCCCGTTTATGTTCATAAAAGCGAATGGCCCCTTCGTTCCAGGCGAGTACCTGCCAGTCCATCCGGCGAACACCTTCGGAGCGCGCAATGCTTACGATTTCATTAAAAAGCGTATCGCCGTAACCACGTCCGCGGTATGCCGGTTTTACGTAAAAATCCTCCAAGTACAAACACTTTCCTTTCCAGGTTGAATAGGAATAATAGTAAAGTGCGAAACCGACAACTTTTTGATCCAGTTCGGCAACAATGCATTTGCAGATGGAATCTTCGAACAGGTCTTTCGCAAGTTGTTGCGGCGTGTTGATCACTTCTGCCGGAGCTTTTTCAAAATCAGCGAGTTCATGGATCAGTTCCATGATAGCAGTTTCGTCTCCCGGATGCGCTGGCCTTACAAACATTACTGAATTCCTCCCAGGTTAAAGCGAAGTCGGATACCGGTACTGAGGTTTCCGGTCGGATAAGACGTGGCGATCTTCGGCGTATTGATCGTCTGGTCGTAATAGAACTGGATCGTCAGGTTTTGCCCGATGTTGTAGTCGGCTGACGTTTTCAACGATACGACGCGTTGTCCGGCTGTCGCCTGGTTACTGTTTTCTACAATTTTGCGGATCACTGTCAGGTTATCGCGCAGTGAAAGGTCTACCCGGATATTTACCGGGCTCGGTTCGATCTTTTTGAATGGCAGATTCACCTTCGTAAATTTATATCCCGTACCAATGATGATCTCGTTTCCGAGTATTTCGGTAACCTGGTTGTTATTAAGCGAGAGCGTTGCACTGCGATCCTTGCGGTACTCGAATTTCGTGATAAGTCCCTGCCCCTTGATATTCCAGGTCGCATCGAAACCGATCAGCGGGGAGAAACGTTCCGTAAGTGTAACAGACTGGATCGTGTTCGGTGCGATGTAGTTGTTGTTGTCGTCGCGCGCGGTCGGGTTGCCGTTCGGATCGAACGCGGCCTTGAGGTTCGACTGCATTCCCGAAACGGAAACAGTGGAGCTGTAACTGTGACGGATCACGAAGTTACGCACGTATTTCTTAAAGAAATCAAATTTGGTAAGCCCGTTGTAATTAATCGACCAGTTCGGGAGCGGCATGTTCTTCACCGGGTTGATGTTCTTGTCGTTGATACTTTTACCGGTAAACGAGGTCAGGAAAGCCCCGATTACAACTTGTTGCTGGGTTCCGCCATACCCGTCGTAATACCCGGAATTCAACTGGTTGGAGCCCGGATTATCCGTTCCTAACCGTTCGGAAACGTCTACGCGACGCCCACGCAGATCTTCAAAAGTCGCCGAGATAAAGTCCCCTTTTCGTTGGGTCATTGCGAAAGCGGTTCCGAAAGAGATCGTGGTATACGAAAGTGTTGCCATGTCCTGGCGGCTCTGCGATTCATACTGGTTCGTGGTCGGATTCCAGCGGAAGAACTCGCCACTATTGATACCGTAATTGCGGTTCATCGTCAGTTCGATCGTGAGGTCTTTGATCGGTTCCACACTTGCACGTGCGTTGATCGTCTGGTTATACGTACGTGTAAACTGCGTGTTGATATTCTCATTTTTCACCAGCCAGCCATTGGAAGCAGCTGTTTCCGCGATATTGAATCCATTGGAGTTCCCGAAAATGTCATAACTCTGTTTTCCGAAAACGAAGCCCGCAACCGGTGCCTGCCAGTTGCCGTTAAATCCGAGGATCCGGCTTTCCTGGTTATAACCCGGCAGGAGTGTTCCGTTAGTCAGCGTATACGTTCCGGAAACGTTGCGCACACTCAGGAGCATACGTGTACCAAAACCAACGATCGGGTTTACTTCGCGTTCCTTACGTTTCTTCTCACGCTCTTTACGCCGTTTGAACCTTCGTTTTTTACGTTCCCACTTGCGCTTTTCCTTTTTGGTCATCTCTTCCTCGGGTTTGTCCGGGACGAGTTCCTCCTCTTTCTCAGGTTCCGGTTTGGCTCCTGCGTTCCCCTGTTTCCGGCCGTTGATCGTTTGTGCACCGACACGCGCGCGCGGATTTCTTCCTCCGTTCAGCACCTTGCTGAAATAGGGGACTTTGTTGTAAAGCGTCAGGAAGTTCAACTGAGCACTTCCGTTGATCGTCCGGTTGTTCTGGATGATATTTCCGAAATCGGACTGACCAAGCGGTGCACGTTGCCAGTTATACGTTCCACCGTATTTCACATTTGCCGAAATCCAGTTCAGTACAGGCACTTTGTCGAGCGGAAGCGTATAGCTCAGGCTGTAATCGTGCGTATAGTCCATCGTTTTTCCGAAGGTCGACAACTGCGCGCGGATCGTATCGCGGAAAGCCTGGTAAGCATCCGGGTATTTATCCTTGTCTACCGGTCCGTTGCCCTCATCGAAGATGGCCCGGTTTACGGCGTTGAAGGTAAACTTCAGGTTGCGCGTAATATCGTACCCGAGGCTGTACGTTCGGTTCCAGGTAAATTGTTTGATGTAAACAGCCGGGATCTGGTAATCGAACGGAAGGTTGTTACGTACCTGGCGCTCGTTGTAGGTCCGCAGAACATCATTGGAGAACGAAATGTTTTTCGGCATCAGGTAGAGATTCATGTCTTTGACAAGTCCCCACCATTTTGATTTCATGAACTTGACGTTCTTAAACGGCTCGATCGGTTTGGCGTTGAACGAATAAGCATACCGGAGGTTCGCTGTCCAGGTCTTGGTACGATCGAATTCGGTGTTGAAATCGCGGTGCAGGTTTTCTGAAAAAGCATAACTGGCCGACCAGTTCGAAATGTTGTAGAAGTGCGGCGTAACCCCCGGAGCAGCTTCTTTGCGCACATTCGTGAAGTTATATGAGCGCCGTTCGGTAAAGTCCTGTCCGCGTTTGGCCTTTTCGCGCCGTTCCGCACCTGAATAATCCGATAATTTGACGTCCGGGTTATACGGATCGTATTCGGGGTTTATGATCCCGAGTGAATAACCATAAAAGAAGGGTAGTGAAATGCGCGCTTTCTTACCGAAAAACTGCCCGAGCTGAACATTGGTGTTCATGTCGTAACCGATGCGCTGATCGCGCTGGCGTTCCTGGACACGGCTGTCTACGGCACCCCAGTTGATGCCACTGTAGTTTCCGGACATGTTGACGTTCGCAAAATCAGCCAGTTGGACCTGCATACGTGCTACCGCTGCGGAACCGCCTTCACTTACGAAATCGGTCAGGCGAAGTTCGTTTACCCACACAATCGCACATTTGGCCAGTCCGTCATCATTCGGCCAAGGGGTAACCTCCCCGGTCGTCGGGTTTCGGATTCCGATCATCATGGTACGGATTTCCTGCAGGTTCGGACTACCTTTTACCTTGATGCGCCGCTTCGGGTTTGCGGGATCGATCTGAACGTATTCGATCGTGTAAGCAACAGACGCGTTCCCACCCTCGATTTCAGAGTTCCGTTCACGCTTAAGTTTCGTGAGATCGTCAAAGACAATCTCCATGTTGTTCTTTTCGGGCCAGATGTCATCCGGTGAGGAAGTACTACTCGGAGTAACATATAACGGAAGTTCGTATTCGTAATAGTTATCCGTGAAATCCGTTCCGAGACGCACGAAAAGCGTCAGGTCCTCATCATTTAACGGGGATGCCGGGGTTACTTCTTCGGCGTGAACGAACATTTTCAGTTTTTTGTAGGCCCGAACGTTAAACTGAACGTTTCGGTAGCCGGCGCGTGCATCACCATCCTGCAGGTTGCAGACTTCGAAGGTCAGAGATTGTTCGTTGAGCTGACGCTGGAACGTTTGCGAAGGATCGACCTCACGCTGGATTCCCGGTGGAATTACGTAAGGAACAGGTGTACGCTCGGCGTTTTCCTGGATGTTCAGTGCCCCGATATTAAAGGTCGTCAGGTTCGGGTCGGTTTGCTCGCTTTCACCCGGTTGTGTAAGATCAAGCAAATACTTACGCCATTCTCCCCGAACGAATTCCAGTTTAGCAAAGCGGAGCACGACCTCTTCGTTAAAACCGTGCAGGTACATCCGCATGAAGCGAATTGCCCGGAAATCCTGGATGCCGTTGACCTTTTTTTCAAAATCTTTGATCGGCACTTTGAACTGGTACCAACGTTCTGTTTTTTCTCCGACCGTTACGGTTTGCGTATTGGTGATGAAGTTTTGCCCCACGACCATATCTCCCGGTCGCAGACTTACGCGATACTGGAAATACGCTTCCGATTCGGAAAGGTTGTTATCCTGGTTGATGTCTTCAATATCGGGAGAGTTCGTTCCCAGGGTCGGGTAACCGTCGGCGTTGGCCGTATCGGACATTTCGGTAGTATACGAGTTGCCCTCCATCCCGTTGTATTTCTTATAGCGTTCAAGGATGTTTTTTTCATCGGCATCGTATTGATCGTCGCGGTAATAATTGTAATCGTCACCGGAAGGATCGGCCAGCAATTTAGCTTTCGCTGTAGGAGAAAGGGTAGGATTTGTATTTACCCAGTTTACGAAATCTTCGTACCATTCTCTTTCAGCGCTGTTTTTCCAGCCATCGAGCCCGACATCCTGGTTAACGCGAGAATCCGGATCACTGTCAAAAGCATTCACGACGACGTGCTGTGTAGAAATACGCGACCAAACAGTGGTATCGAGGTTGTCCTGTGTTGTGACACCTGTCGGAGGCAATCCGTTCTCAAAACTTTTGCGGGAGTCGGGAAGTACGTCTTCGGAAATATTTCCGAGGTTAAAGTAAAGATCTCCACCACTGTGTTGCGTGTTCGGATCCACTGCTTCGGCATCTGCGTTGAACGGATCGAGAATCCAAAACTGGATATACTCGATATTCGTCTGCTCGAAGTTGTTGGTCGTCAATGCGCGCATGATTCCCGCCCAGCGATCTTCGGGGTTGGTGAAATAACCGTTTGCATCAACTGTGGCAGTCGTGTCGTAGTTATACATGCCACGCTCTTTCGGATAGTACGCCACGTCGAATACCTGCAGGTTCGGAACGGCTCCGTAAGAAAGGTCCTGTTGCGGAAAAAGTTCTTTGTAAAGCACGAGGCGCATCCGGCTGTCGTGGATCATTTCCGGATCGTTCTTAATGTGATCGGGCGTGAATGAATTGTTTTGGTAAAACAAGGGGTCGATGGTGTACCAGGCAAGTTTTGAACGCTTGAATCCGGCGGAAAGATCGTGCGAGGAGCCTTCCGGGAAAAGGTCGGGCTGACCCTGCGGTACGGATGCAAGTCGCCAGGAAGTCATATTCTTGATATCGATCGTACTCTGCGCACCTTCAAAATCATCAACGTACGACGTTCCGTTTTTGTTGATCGCTTTCGGAGAACCAGGGATCAGGTGTGCGAATTCACCCGTGAATGAAAAGGTCGATTTGGCACGGGTTGAGATCACCGGGAGCAGGTCGACCAGTTTCGTGAGGAGCGGAACTTCCGTACGGTAAGCGAGGTCGAGGCCGAGAATGTTGTTTTTGTACGGTTCGGAACCGATATCCACTTTTTGAGTGACCGGGCGTTCCATCATGCGCATCCAGGTAGCACCGACATTGAAGTTTTCGTTAAACCGGTAATTAAACCTGGACCCCATCAGCGATTTAGCCTGGAATCCGAACACGGAATTACTTTCGATCGAGATCTTGATCGGTGTGTTCGACTCGAGGATACCGGTGTTGAGTATTTTGACACGCCCGAGGTTGTAATCCACGGTGTAATCCTGACCTTCCACAAGTTTAATTCCTCCTGCGGTAACAGTTACGGCTCCTTCCGGAACGTTGAGCGCATTCAGCGGAATATCCGATGAAACGGATGACTGGTATTCGCCCTTGAAAACAAAACGGTCTTTGGACGGGATCTGCTGCGCAGCCGTTTGGGTGGAATCGTAAAGTTCCGTGTAGGCGACGCGGTCGATAGCGATTTGCGGAACCCCCGCGGCAGCTAATTTGTCTGCCAGTGTCTCTCCGAACGGTTCAACGGTCGTAAAGTAAACGCGTCCGTTCCGGGTATTGATCGTACCTCCCATTTCGATCCGGTTCGAAGAACTTTGGTTGATGGGGACAAAGTCGAACAAACCGTCGGAAAAAGGCTGCTGATTCTGGTTCAGATTATCCATTTCGAGAAGCGTTACCAGCAACTGCTGATCCACACCGTCGTAAGGAAAGAACGGGACGAGCAGGGATGTTTCCGGGTTGTTGTAATTGATGTCGAGCTTAAAGCCCATCTTGTCAACCTGGTATGCCCCGATCGAATACACGTTTTTCATCATCAGGTCAAAGACCTTGTTGTTCGGGTTGAGAATGGTCGGCTTGATCAGTTTAAGTATCAATGCCTGATCCCCGGCCGTTCCGTCCGTAGACAGTTCACCGACCTGGTATGTTTCACCGCGATACGTGTATTCGTATGCCACGGCAAGTACTTCATCGTTATTGAGCGGCTGGTTCAGGGAGATGTAACCGAGCAGCGCATTGTAAGTAAATTCGGATTCCGAAAGTTTTCGCGCGTTCTCTACTTTCTCGTAATGGACAGCCTGTTGAAAGGGCCCCGGGGAAACGACCTGTGAGTTCAGTGCGTTTACGGCATTCGTAAAACCACGGATCTGCGGATTGTTCGCTGCAAAATCGTAAAGGCCGTTGGCTTCGTTGTCCGGAATGTCCTGACCCCAAAAGTTACCCGGGTTTCCCTGGCAGTTCTCCGGTTTGGCCTCACCGAGATCCGAAAATGCCACGATATTGCGCGTGTTTTCCACTGCATTCGTCCGGTTGGTCAGCCAGACCTCGATCCGCGTGATATTGATCGTTGAATTCACGATCGGCAGGGAGGACATCGCCTGGTCGTAATTATCGTGGTGATACATGTTCAGGAAGTAGTGCCTGTTCGCTTCGTAGTTGTCCGCGCTCAGTTCAAACTTCTGCACCTGTGCTTTGCCCGAAATGTTGATCTCCTGTTTTTTACCTTTTTGGGAGGCCGCGATAAGGTCGATCGTGGCCCGGCCGAATTTCATCTGTGTTTTTGCCCCGAAGAGTGTTTGCGATCCCTGGATGAGGGATGTGGGGAGGCTCATGCTTACGTTCCCGAGTTCGATCTTCTGCATGATCTGGTCTTCGTCACCGGTATATTCGAGCTTGGTGACATTATCGAAGTCGAAAGCAGCCTGCGTGTTGTAGGACGTCCCGATCTTGAGTTTCGTCCCGATCTGCCCCACCAGGTTCATCTGGATCTGTTGCTGGAAATCAAAACGCGTGGTCCGTCGTTGTTTTACCGGCAGGATCGGGTTGTCATAGCGGGAGGAATTTACCCCGAAGGAAAGTTGTACGGACCCCTGCGGACGAATTGTGATCTCATCTGATCCGAAGAAGTTTTCAAAAGCTTTGCTGTCAATTTTGATGGGTAATTCGAAAGGCTGACTTTCTGCCGTTTGCTCGTCGATCTTTTCTTTCCAGTTATCGCGCAGTGCTTTCTGGTTTTCATATTCGAGGTATTCCTCGAGTGTCATCATCGAAGGATTGCGGTAGTTCATGTCACTACCACCAATGGTTTCGCGGAAAACGTAAGTACCTGTTTTCGGATCGTAGACAATCGTCTGGTTCACCGAACTCGGATCGCCGAGGTCAAAACTTTGCTCCTGCGTCTGGGTAGGATCGATGTTGTTCTCGATCGGAAAGGGCAGCGGAATGGTATCCTGCGCTTCGGCATAAAAGGCAGAAACACAACATATAAGTGCAAGTAAGAAGTTTTTTCCCACAGTAGTTACTGAGAGAACAGCAGTTTTCTTTAACATGTGATATGCTATAACATTTTCAAGGCTTCCTTGATAATTTGCTCTACAGTTTTGTCTTCAGTCGTTAGTTTATCCAATACTTTTTCAATGGCTTTTTTATCGAATCCCAAAGAAAGTAGTGCATTTAACGCATCATTACGTACTGTATTGTTTTTCTGCAGTATATTTTCCTCCGAAAAATTGAATTTTAACATTTTGTCCCGCAGATCAACAATAACGCGCTGAGCCGTTTTGGCGCCGATCCCTTTGACTCCCTGAATCGTGCGTACGTCCTCGGATTGAATCGCCGCAGCAATTTCCTCGGGAATGAGCGATGAAAGCATGATCAGGGCCGTATTCGGTCCGATCCCCGAAACGGAGACCAGGTGGTTGAACATTTCGCGCTCGTCGCGTGTCGCAAAACCATAGAGCACCTGGGCGTCTTCGCGCACAACGAATTGCGTAAACACGTGAACAGCCTCTTCATTGCCCATGGCAGAGTACGTGTTCAGCGAAATACGGACCTCGTAGCCGATGCCGGCACATTCGATGATGAGGTTCGTCGGGTTTTTTTCAATGAGTTTACCGGAAAGGTGCGTGATCATGTTATTTGTTTTGAGCGTCCACCACGGCTACCTTCACCATGTTGATGATTTCCCGCACGGAAGCACCCATCTGGAGGACGTGTATCGATTTTTTCAGCCCGACAAGTACCGGACCGATCGCTTCTCCGTCCGTCATTTCCTGTAGCAATTTATAAGCAATGTTACCGGAAGACAGGTTCGGGAAGATCAGTGTGTTGACTTTTTTATTAGCCAGTGTGGAAAAGGAGAATTTCTCCATCATCAGTTCGTTGTTCAGCGCGAAATTGGCCTGTACTTCCCCGTCTACGATCAGGGAAGGGTTTTTTTCATGAACGATCTCCGTGGCACGGGACATTTTTACAGGATCGATTCCCTTGCTCGATCCGAAATTGGAATAACTCAGCAGGGCAATGCGTGGCGTAACTTTGAACTTGCGCAATGTTTTGGCCACGTTGATCGTAATCTCGGCGATCTGTTCGGCCGTCGGGTCCATGTTGATGGTCGTATCTGCCAGGAAAAAGGCTCCTTTTTTGGTGTTGAGCATATACATCCCGGCCAGTGTGTTCACGTCCTTCTGAAGTCCGACTACCTGGATTGCAGGACGTACCACATCGCGGTAATTGCGCGTGAGTCCGGAGATCATGGCATCCGCGTCTCCCATATCTACCATCATGGCGCCGAAATGGTTGCGTTCGCGCATCAACTGGATAGACTCGAATTCGGTTACTCCTTTGCGCTTGCGGCGTTCAAAGTAAACACGGCCGTAGGTCGTACGGCGAATTTCCTCTTCTTCCGCTTTCGGATCGATGATCTCAACCTGTTGGAATTCGATGCCGTATTCGTTAATAAGTCCCTCGATGACTTTGCGTTTCCCAAGCAGAATCGGTTCGGCGATTCCCTCTTCCGCTGCGGTTTGAGCCGCTTTCAGGATCTTAATATTATCGGCTTCTGCAAAAACCACGCGTTTCGGGTTGGCCTGGCCTTTTTCGGTCAGGTTACGCACGAGTTTATTATCCAGCCCGAGGCGATTTTTGAGTTCCTGCTCATACGCGTCCCAGTCCAGAATCGGCTTGCGGGCAACTCCGGAATCCATAGCTGCACGGGCAACCGCGGGCGCCACGTAATAGATCAGGCGCGGATCGAGCGGTTTCGGAATGATCTGTTCACGCCCGAACATAATATTTTTTTCGCCGTAGGCTTCGATCACTTCTTCCGGAATCGTTTCTTTCGCCAGGGAAGCGATCGCTTTTACAGCGGCAAGTTTCATTTCTTCATTGATGGCTGTCGCACGAACATCCATGGCACCCCGGAAAATGAAGGGGAAACCGAGTACGTTATTCACCTGGTTCGGATGGTCCGAACGGCCGGTAGCCATGATAATATCCTTTCGCACCGCCATGGCGTCTTTGTAGGAGATTTCCGGCTCGGGATTTGCCAGCGCGAATACGATCGGGTCTTTGGACATGGCTGCGATCATTTCACGGGAAACGAGTCCGCCTTTGGAAAGACCGAGAAATACGTCTGCTTTTTTGAAGGCTTCTTCGAGCGTCAGCGGTTTCTTATGGTTGGCAAAATAGACCTTATTATCGTCGAGGTCTTCGCGTCCGTTCCAGATCAGTCCTTTGGAATCGAACATGTAAATGTTTTCGAGTTTTGCCCCGAGTGTATGATACAGTTTCGCACAGGAAAGCGCTGAAGCGCCTGCCCCGGAAACCACGATCTTTACGCGTTCGATCTTTTTACGTGCCAGTTCCAGTGCATTGATCAGGGCAGCCGACGAAATGATCGCCGTTCCGTGCTGGTCATCGTGCATCACCGGAATATCCAGTTCTGCTTTCAGCCGTTGTTCAATGACGAAGGCTTCCGGTGCTTTGATGTCCTCCAGGTTGATTCCCCCGAAGGTCGGCGCGATGGCTTTCACCGTCTCAACGAATTTATCCGGGTCTTTTTGGTCTATCTCGATGTCAAACACATCGATATCGGCAAAGATCTTGAACAGCAGTCCTTTTCCTTCCATGACCGGTTTGGACGCCTCCGGGCCGATGTCGCCCAGCCCCAATACGGCGGTACCGTTGGAGATTACCGCTACGAGGTTTCCTTTGGACGTGTATTTGTAGGCATCTTCCTTGTTGTCCGCGATCTTCAGACAGGGTTCTGCCACGCCCGGAGAATACGCGAGCGAAAGATCCCGCTGCGAAGTGTACGGTTTAGTAGGTACTACTTCGATCTTTCCGGGTTTCCCGGATGCATGATAATCAAGTGCGTCCTGCTTTCGAATTTTTGCCATACAACTTTGTATTAAGGGCACCAAAGGTAACAAATTCCGTTGGATAAGCAGACGCGGCCGGGATATAAAAAAGGCCGGATAAACATCCGGCCCCTTTTAATTATCTGGAGCAACTTATTACTTAACAGAGAAGTGTTTTGTAGTTGTCGCAGAACCGTTTGAAATAGTGAGGAGGTAGTTACCTGCTGCCATTCCGTTGAGTTCGATTGCTACTGTTTGCTGACCTTTGTTACCGTTTACGCTGATTGTTTTCAGAACGCGTCCCTGGAGGTCGATCACCTGCATTTCGTAAGATTCGCTTTGCGCATCGAATGATACGTTCAGTTGGTCGTTTGCCGGGTTCGGGTAAAGTGTGAAGTTACCGTTCGCCAGTTCGCTTACACCTGCCGGTTCTCCGATCGGGAATTGCTTCGCGTTTACGATCTCTCCTGTAGAGTTGTCGAGTACCATTACCACCACGTGCATGTTGTTGCGGTTGCTTGTTGAAGGCACCGTATAATTGAACGTGTGTGAGAAAGCCTGTCCGTCTGTAATGCTGGATGCAATTGAACCTGACTGACCTGCGTAACCACCGAGCAGAGCACGACCCACGTGGTTGTACTCCATGTCAGCAGCCGGTACCGGGCTCGGGAGGCTTTCAAATCCACCCATCGGTCCGTTTGCATTATTGGCATAATAGTTTGTCTGGTTGTAACCGGAAGATGTTCCCGTTACATGGTCTTCTGTGATCACAGCTGCGATACGGAAGTCTCCGCTGGAAAAGATCGTTGCAAAAGTTGCCGTGGCATCGATTGTAACAGATGATCCCGTACCGGAAATCATTGCGTCAATACCTACCGGAACCATCATATCCGTACGATCCATGTAGTAAGCTTCGAAAGCTGCTTGTGAAACTGTCTGGTCGAGCAGTGCGCGATCCACGTTACATCCCGGGAATCCGCTGAAGTTTGCTCCGTTGTCATAAGCGGTAACAGTCATCGGGTCACCATTGTGTACGGCAATACCGATGAAATCATCCGGATACGTGGAAGTCATGTAATCCATAGACACGGCTCCACGCGGACACCATCCGCACCATGTTCCTGTTCCTTCTTCGATAACGACTGCTTTTTCGATTGCTGTGGAAACGGTGTTGAACAAAGCGCTTCCGTTGTTGTTCCCCATGTTCGGATCTGCATTACCGTTTACGAGGTCGATAGACACTGTAATGTTTTCCTCAACAGCAGTTGCATAACTGAGTGCTGTCGGGTGTGAAAGTGTCGCAGAAGCTCCCGGAGCAATGTTGCAGGAAATAGCACTTGAGTGATCCATTCCGTCATTCCAGTTCACGGTTGCGGAAGTAATCGCGTTGCTACCGTTGTTTTTCACAGTCACCTGAAGTGTGGTGTTGCTGTTTACCAGTCCGTAACGCGGCAGGGAAACGGATGTCAGTACCGCATCGTCCGGTTGCGGAACGTACACGATGAAATTGTCGATCGCATATCCGAACAACCATCCGCCATCGTCGTTGTATTTGTAAGAGATCTTAACATCGGAGTTTCCGGCATAGGTTGAAATGTCCATCCCGTTTGAGTACCAGTCAACTTCTCCGGAAAGTGTTTCGAGCACTGTCCAGGTGCTTCCACCGTCAATGGAGATCTCGATCGTACCGATTTCTGTAGCTCCCTGGTAAGTTCCTTCCGGGAAGAAAATATCGGTACTGAGGAAAACGTTTGTTTGTCCGCTCAGGTCCATGGATGGAGAGATGAGGCGGTCTGCACTTTTGTTGCAGTTACAATCGTCGTCGTTTGTTGCCACAATGTTCGTGGAGTTTGTTGTCGGGATCGGCAGGGAAGTGCTCGAGAGGCTTGCTGCCGTACCGGCATTCCAACCTCCGTCTGTCGCAAGTGTGGTCTGCGTCCAGGTTGACGGAAGCCCACTCTCGAAATCTTCGGAGAGAATTGTCTGCGCGGAAACTTTACCCCCGATAAGTAATAAAGAAGCCGCTGAAAGCGTAAATAGTTTATTCATAATACACATGATTTTAGATTTACGAAGTTAAGGATTTGTTAATGCGATTGGAAATACCCGGAATCCAGATATATTTTTATTATTGTAACCCTAAAATTGATCCAATGGAACGTATCGTCATTTTTTCGGGAGCGGGCATGAGTGCCGAAAGCGGCATTTCGACCTTTCGCGATTCGGGAGGATTGTGGGAACAATACGATATTTACGAGGTGGCAACTCCGGAAGCGTGGAGACGGAATCAAAAACTGGTTCAGGATTTTTATAATCAGCGTCGCAAACAGATCATGAACGTGGAACCGAACGAGGCCCACCGCTTTATTGCGGAACTTGGGAAAAGAGCAGATGTACAGGTAATCACGCAAAATATAGACGATCTGCACGAGCGTGCCGGCTCTCAAAAAGTCCTGCACCTGCACGGAAATATCCGTTATGCACGATCTTCCGGTGCAAATAAAGAAAAACTGTACCCGGTACAGGGGTGGGAACTCAACGAAACGCATCTGTGCGACGACGGATACCAGCTGCGTCCGCATGTGGTGTGGTTCGGTGAAGAAGTGCCTGAACTGGCGCACGCTGCAGAATTGATCGCAGGTGCCGACACCCTTATTGTGATCGGTACATCCTTGAATGTCTACCCCGCCGCTGGATTAATCTATTCATTGCCGGAAAACGGTAAAATTTTCCTGATCGATCCGAATGCCGATGAGATTACTGCGCAGAGAAAAATCACGCGCATCCCGATGAAAGCGGGTGAAGGTCTGCGTTTCTGGGCCGAAAATTTTCGCTGATTACTTCCCTTTCTTGAGTTGCTCTTTCACGTAATTCTCAATGGCTGCCGTCATTGACGGAGCATTGGGTTGCGGAGCGTGTACGTCCAGACGCAGGTTGTTTTTGATTACCGCATTGGCAGTCGTTGGGCCGAAGGCAGCGATCAGCGTGTTATTCTGCTTGAAATCAGGGAAATTTTTGAGAAGCGATTCGATTCCGCCGGGGCTGAAAAACACAAGCATGTCATAATACACATCTTCCAGGTCCGAAAGATCGGATGCCACGGTGCGGTACAATACGGCCTTTGTGAAATTGAGTTTGTTGGACTCCAGCGTTTCCGGAATTTTATCGCGCAGGATATCGGTGCACGGAAGCAGGAATTTTTCATTCTTATGCTTCTTCATGACTTCCACCAGGTCATCGATCGTTTGTTTTCCAAAGAAGATCTTGCGCTTGCGATAGGTCACGTATTTCTGAAGGTAATAAGCGACTGCTTCCGAAATACAGAAATACTTCATGGAGTCCGGAACCTCGAAGCGGATCTCTTCCGAGATTCGGAAAAAGTGATCAACGGCTGTTTTAGACGTTAAAATAACGGCCGTATGCTCCGGAATGTTAACCTTTTGCTGACGGAATTCCTGCGCCCTGATCCCTTCTACACGGATGAAGGAACGAAAATCAATCTTTAACTTATACTTCTCAGCCAGATCAAAGTATGGCGACTTGTCTCCTTCCGGTTTCGGTTGAGAAACCAATATACTCTTAACAGCCAAAATCCGATTCAATTAGTTTTAACATTCTCATCCAACGAAATTCGTTGCCACGTAGTAGTATGCTACCCACACGGGAAGAATTTCAAGTGTGCAAAGGTATAAAATTAAATAATACCATGAAATATTGTTGTTTATGCCAATGACCAAATTTTTAAGAATACGGCCGGAAACCACCAACAGACACACGGCATAAAAGATCAACAGGCACACCTGGTGATAATACGGATTCAAATACCATACGAAGTTGAGCAGCGCGAGCAAAATTCCGAAGGATTGGAGCAGTACGAGCGTGTTGACAACAGGACTGCGCAGCGCCCGCCGGTTACCGGAGATGATCCCCGCAAAGAAAAGCCCGTATGTCTGCCATAAAAATACAAGGAGCGGGGAGGCAAGGCTTACCATTAAAACTTCCCGGAGGCTGAGCACATTGGAACGGGAAAGCAACAGGTATACACTTATAAAGAAGGAAAGGTAAAAGTTAAAGAGCAGCAGGACCGATGATATCGAGTTAAGCCGAAACGATTCGCGAATCGCTTCGTAGAGTCCCTGCACGCGAAAGCTGAAGCGCAAAACATGCATAAACACCTGCCCGTTGGCAAAACGCGCAAAGGCCAGCAAGGCGATACTCAGCAGGATCAGGATCGAAATGAAGTGCGACGAACTGTCTCCGCGTACTTCGTAAACCAACGGAGCGGAGGGTTCGGTAATCACCAGTATCGTTTGTATTAAGGGCATCCGGACAAAATTAAGTTTTTCCGCTTCACACAGGCGAGATGTCTGGTGCTAAAAGCACTATCCCGTAAAAAATATCCTTAAATTTGTCAGCAAAATTAAAATTTCAACATGAAATCAGATCAATACACGCATCCGGATTACTACCAGATGGACGATCTTCTCAGTGAAGAGCATAAACTGGTTCGAGAAGCGGCCCGTGCCTGGGTTAAGAAAGAAGTTTCCCCGATTATAGATGAGCATTATGAAAAAGCGACCTTCCCGAAGCACCTGTTGAAAGGTCTCGGTGAGATCGGTGCTTTTGGTCCGTATATTCCCGAGGAATACGGAGGCCCGGGTCTGGATCAGATTTCCTACGGACTGATCATGCAGGAACTCGAGCGTTGTGATTCGGGTTTGCGTTCAACAGCATCGGTTCAGAGTAGCCTGGTGATGTACCCTATCTGGAAATACGGATCTGAGGAGCAACGTCAGAAATACCTGCCGAAACTGGCAACAGGTGAAATGATGGGCTGCTTCGGACTTACTGAACCGGATTACGGCTCCAATCCCGCCGGAATGATCACGAATTTCAAAGATAAAGGAGATCACGTGATACTGAACGGTGCAAAAATGTGGATCTCCAATGCGCCTTTCGCGGACATCGCCGTTGTTTGGGCAAAAAATGAAGAAGGACGGATCCACGGGCTCGTTGTGGAACGCGGCATGGAAGGTTTTTCAACTCCGGAAATGCACGGAAAACTTTCGCTTCGCGCCTCGGCAACCGGTGAGTTGATCTTCGACAATGTAAAAGTACCGAAAGAAAATATTTTACCCGGCCGCTCAGGTCTGGGTGCTCCGCTAAGTTGCCTCGACTCTGCCCGTTTCGGGATTGCGTGGGGTGCACTCGGTGCAGCGATGGATTGCTACGACCAGGCATTGCGTTATTCCAAAGAACGCATCCAGTTTGACGTTCCGATCGGGGCATTCCAGCTGACGCAGAAAAAACTTGCGGAAATGATCACGGAAATTACCAAAGCGCAACTGCTTACCTTCCGCCTCGGTCAACTCCGGAATGAAGGAAAGGCGACTTCTGCCCAGATCTCTATGGCAAAACGCAACAACGTGGAGATCGCGCTGAACATCGCGCGCGAAGCACGCCAGATTCACGGTGGAATGGGAATCACAAGCGAATACTCGATGATGCGACACATGGCCAACCTCGAGTCGGTCGTAACGTACGAGGGTACGCATGATGTTCACCTGTTGATCACCGGTATGGATGTAACGGGAATCCCGGCATTTACGCGCGATATGCCGCACTGATAAAATGTACTGTTTACAGTTTGATAAAGGGAATTCGAAAGAGTTCCCTTTTTTGTTGGTTTAACAGCGAAGATTTGTAATTGCCGGTCAAAACGAAACATTTCCTCTTTTCCTGTTGTTTGAAACAAAAAGCAATTGAACATGCAAACAGTACTTCTGGCCGGGGGAACCGGTTTTATCGGCGGACATCTGCAAAGGCACCTGCGGAATGCGGGTTACCGGGTTCGCGTATTGTCCCGTACTCCCGAAGGACCGGACCAGTACAAGTGGGATATTAAAGAACAGACCATCGATCCGGAAGCGCTGAAGGATGTGGACTATATCATTAACCTCTGCGGTGCCGGGATCGGGGATAAACGTTGGAGTGAGAAGCGCAAGGAAGTGCTGACATCCAGCCGCATCGAACCGACGCTTTTCCTGTTTTCGCTGGCGGAGCGGATGCCGGGACTTAAAAAATACGTTTCCGCATCCGGAATTACCTGTTACGGGCTTGAAGACAAAGGAACTATTTTTAAAGAGGCCGATGCCTACGGTCCGGATTTTACATCTCAACTGGTAAGGAAGTGGGAGGAAGCGGCCTCGAAATTCGAATCGGTTTGCCCGGTTACCATGATCCGCACGGCTATCGTGATTTCCGAAGACGCCGCGACTTTCCAAAAATTGAAGAAACCGGTGAAGTTTGGAGTCGGATCACCGATCGGGAGTGGTGAACAGTGGTTCCAGGTGATTCACATCGACGACATTTGCGGCGTATACCTCCATGCGCTTCAAAGCGACTTGAAAGGACCCGTCAATGCCTGTGCTGCCGTGGTTCGGAACAAAACGTTTATGAAGGAGCTCGCCTTGATGATGCACAAGCCTTTTTGGTTTCCAAACGTTCCGGCATTCGCGCTTCGTTTACTGTTTGGCGAAATGGCCGATATCCTCCTGAAGGGTGTCAAAACTTCTAACGAACGCCTTTTGGAAAGCGGCTACCGGCTCAAACACCCGGATTTGCCCGCCATCCTGGAAGCTTCGCTGCCGTCAGAGTAACTCGTTGGCGAGGTTGGCGAGTTCGGAACGCTCTCCTTTTTCAAGTTTCACGTGCGCGAATAAAGATTGCCCTTTGAGTCGGTCTATGAGGTAGGCAAGCCCGTTGCTGTTCTCGTCCAGGTAGGGTGTATCAATTTGATTAACATCGCCGGTAAACACGATCTTCGTATTTTCTCCTGCCCGGGTAATGATCGTTTTCACTTCGTGGGGTGTCAGGTTTTGCGCCTCGTCGATGATAAACATGATGTTGCTCAGGCTTCGTCCGCGAATAAACGCCAGCGGGGTAATGATGATCTTACCTTCCTGTTCCATCTCGAGAATGGCTTTGTGCTTTTTCTCGTTTTCACCGAACTGCGACTTAATGAATTTGAGGTTGTCCCAAAGCGGCTCCATGTAGGGTCCGATCTTGTCGTTGGCATCGCCGGGTAAAAAACCGATTTCCCGGTTCGAAAGCGGCACGATCGGGCGGGCGAGGATGACCTGGTGAAACATTTTATGTTGCTCGAGTGCGGAAGCAAGTGCCAGTAAAGTCTTACCCGTTCCGGCAACTCCCTGCAAGGCCACGAGTTTGATATCGTTGTTCAGTAGTGCATTGAATGCAAAAGCCTGTTCTGCATTTTTCGGCTTAATTCCGTACACGAATTCCTTTTCGATGCGTTCGAGTTGCATTGAAAGCGGATTATAATATGCCAGGGAAGAAGATTTTCCGTTCTTGAGAATATAATAGCCGTTTGCAATTTTTTTAGTTCCGAGGATGCCGTTTTCATCAATACGGCCTTTTGTAAAGATCTGGCGAATGACGTCCGAGTCGAGGTGCTCGACAGTGTACACACTGGCATCAACGTGTTCTTTGTTCGTTACCTTCCCCGTTTCATAATCTTCGGCGATAATGCCCAGCGCCTTGGCCTTGATTCGGAGGTTGATGTCTTTGGTAACGAGGATCACCTGCTTCCCGTTTTCACTTTCCTGCAGACACAGTGCGGCATTCAGGATCTTGTGGTCGTTCTTCCCCATGGCGTAGATCTCCTCCGCGTTCACCTTTACCGGCTTGGTGTCGAGTACCACGCGCAGGTTTCCCCTGCCTTTTCCGAGGCTGATCCAGTCCTGGAGGCTGTTTTCCGCCGATAACTTGTCGATAAAGCGAATCACTTCGCGCGCCGAGAAGTTCTTAATATCGTTCCCGATCTTGAATTTATCAAGTTCCTCCAGTACCGTGATCGGAATGGCAACGTTGCTTTTTTCAAAGTTGGTAATGGACTGGTGGTCGTGGAGCAGTACGGATGTGTCGAGCACATAGATCTTCTGTTTTCGTGCCATATAGCTGAGCTTGGTTTGTTCCTACAATGTAACAGTATTTTTTGTGATTTGCCTCCAAAAATGCAGGCGACTTATTTACAGCGATTTGTTGAAATTATTGTCTGCGCGAAGCAAACAATTCCTGCTACTGTTTGTGGTTTTACGGCTTGTTGGCTTGGTTTGACCGCGCAACAAAAAAGAGGCTGTCGGTCGGACAGCCTCTGCAACTAATCGAAAAAATACAAGAGTACCCCTACTCCTGCAGACTTTTTAACTGGCTAAAACGCCGCGGTAATTTGATTTTGTCAGATCTCCTTCTCCGTACATCGCGCGCGAGCGGAGGCGTTGGTCGATTCGAATGTGTTCGGTGATTCCTGCCGGTAAAACTTCAGACTCCTGCTGCGTCAGGTCGATGCGCAGGATCGGCAGACGATCACCATGTTGCTCGCTGAGAATGGCTTTTTGCGTTCGGCTTCCGATCTCTACCGGTGTAAGTCCGAGTGCAGTGATCTGTTTGAGGGCACTGTCCGAAAAATGCACATCCACCACCACTTCAAAACCATTGGCAGCAATATGCTCGAGGATCGGGGAGAGGTCTTTACAGGTGTGCGTATCCAGATATAAAATGCGGTTTCCGACTGTTTTGGATTTCACTGAATCCAGGCTTTCAGCGGCAAATACCCTTGAAAAAACTTCCCTGATCTTTATCATATCTTCACTTTTGTGTTTCGACAAATATGGTCTTTTAAATATTTCCATTAAATTCAAAGTAATTTTCGCCTACGATCACCAACGTAGGAATAAGAGCGTTTTTAAATTGTATCTTGTTTAAATAGAGTTTGTTATATTCAATTTGAAATAAGTTATTTACAATGCCCAACGGTAGTAC
This sequence comes from uncultured Flavobacteriales bacterium, assembly GCA_964389755.1. Lineage (GTDB taxonomy): Bacteria > Bacteroidota > Bacteroidia > Flavobacteriales_D > Crocinitomicaceae > JBBSUQ01. The sequence continues at coordinate 52,896 of CAYMEW010000014.1, forward strand.
AAAGCATTTAGTTGACCTTATACAGTCACTGACGAAGGCTGAAAAACGCAGTTTTAAGTTGTTTGCACGTCGTAATTCCGGGCAGGACGATCTGAAATACCTGCGCCTGTTCGACTTTATGGAGAAGTACGAACAGCAGTATACGGACGAGGAGTTTACCGCACGTCATCCGGAAGTGCTCAAAAACCAGGTTTCGAACCTGAAGGCACACCTGTACAAACAATTGCTCATCAGTTTGCGTTTGCAACAAACCGCGCTTAACAAAGAGATCGAGATACGCGAAATGTACGATTACGCAACCGTTCTTTACAACAAAGGATTTTATAACCAGGCATTGCGGATGCTTGAAAAAGCCGGGCAACAGGCCGAGCGCATTCACAATTACCTGTTACGGCTGGAAGTGGTCGAATTCGAAAAAACCATCGAATCGCAATACATTACACGTTCACTGGATACACGTGCCGAAGACCTCAAGAATTTTAGCACGCATCTTTATGAGAACCTCGAGGACCAGGTGTATTATTCAAACCTGTCCCTGCAGCTTTACGCGCTTTACCTGAAAGTTGGTTTTGTGCGGGATAAAAAGGATTACCAGTTCGTCAAAGAGTTCTTTTATTCAAGACTAAAGGAGGAAAATCACCTGCCAAAGAACTTTAATGAACGACTCCACCTCTATAGTGCGTATGTGTGGTACAATTACATCATCCAGGATTTCCTGATGTGTTTTCGCTATGCGAAGGCCTGGGTAGATCTTTTTGCCGAATACCCGGAGATGATCGCGGAAAAACCGGAAATGTTTCTCAAAGGACATCACAACCTGCTGAACGCGTTGTTTCACCTGCGGAATTACAAGCGTTTTAATAAAAGGCTGGAAGAGCTGAAATCCTGGGAAATTGCGCGTAACCTGAACGAAAACGTATTTATTCTCAAGAGCCTGTATGTTTATACGAATGAGATCAATCGCTATTTCCTGAACGGTGAGTTTGAGAAAGGGCTGACAGTCATCCCGGAGATCATGCAGTTCGTAGAGGAATACGAATCCAAGCTGGACAGCCACCGGGTGCTCGTATTTTATTACAAAATTGCCTGCCTCTACTTTGGTTCGGGAGAAAACCGGATGGCGATCAAATACCTCAATTACATAATCCAGTTTCGCGAGCCCGCCCTGCGTCAGGACATCCAGAGTTTTGCACGGATTCTCAACCTGATCGCGCATTTCGAGATCGGAAACGACGAACTGGTCGAATACCAGATCAAAAGTGTGTATCGTTTTCTGCTGAAACTGGGAGACCTCCAGGCTGTTCAGGTCGAAATTCTCAATTTTTTGCGCAAATTACCGATACTCGATCCGAAGGAACTAATCCGGGCATTTCGCGTGCTGCATGGGAAACTCACCCGCATTTCACAAACGAAATATGAACAGCGTCCTTTTTTATACCTCGATATCATTTCCTGGCTGGAAAGTAAAATTGAAAATCGACCGGTGAGTGAAGTCATTCGTTCCAAGTTTTCACGCGAACTGGAAACGGGACAAAAACACTATTTTCCGCGAAAAACGGATTGAAAACGTATTCGTTTAGCGCGTGACGCTGTTTACAATGTGTTGCACCGGGAAACTCACGCGGCCGAACAATTCGCGGTTGGTCAGCGAGTCGAGTTGAAAATCGAAACGCGTGCCATTATTCGTCCACATACCGTTTGAAGCACTGGTTTTAACGACTTCGGGCTGCTTTTCACCGCTGTGGAAAATGTAATAATTCTGGCGCTTTTTCATGTAAAGCGGCGGAGAATACAGGAAGCGGTACTTCGTTCCGTCATGCGTCAGAATTCCTTTGGCAAATAGTTTATTAATAAATCGGTCCCCGTTCTCATTGAGTGAAAAAAGTACGGAAAAAGCCGGCACATCGATCATTTGTGTCCGGGTTACTTCGGTAATCTCAAAATTTTCGTCCATGACCGACTCAATGTACTGCTGTTCCACTTTTTGGGTTCCACCCATCCGGAAGGAAAGGTCGCCGTCCCAGGCGGCGATGAACTCATCGGTCGGGAAACTGATCTTTTTGCCGAGTTTGGACAGGTAGCGATACAGGACGTCATCCGGTTTACCGCGCAGGCCGGAAATATCGAGGTGGAGGTTGATCATGCGATCGGTTGCCGAATTGGGCACGATTGACCAGCCGGCATCCTTGGGCTTGAAGTTCCAGGGTTCCGAATTGCGTATGTATGCCAGCAGCGTGACCGAAACCGAATCGCTGTTGTGTGCAAAAAGAGCCGTTTCGATACCGTTCTCGCGGAATTTATCCCAGTTGCTGTACAGCACTAGCGATTCGTCCTTAAAGCGTGTTTCTGCCAGGAATGCCTTCCATGCGGGATCGATGGATCCTTTGTGGGCGTTGACGATGTATTGCAGTTTATCGGCAAAGCCCTCGCCGCTGTAAAATAACATCCAGTGTTCACCGTAGGCGAGGTAAAGGCTGTCGTCTTCAAGCCGGTAGACAGGCTGGCTCCCATAGAGGCTGTCCGATACGTGGAGATTCTTTTTCAGTCCCTGGATCCCGCTATAAACCCGGCTGCTGTCGTTCACTTCGATCATGGCGCCCCAGTTGCCGTCTTCATCCGCAAAGAGGTAAGCGGGACGTTGTACGTCCAGGCCGAAACCTTTAGCCTTCGACAGGATGAAATCGTAAGAAAGCATGTCCCGGAACGGCAGTTTGTTGTAAAACATCATCGCGCTGGTTTCCCGTGAAAGTTCGAGCAGGTAGACCCGGCCGAGAAAATCAGACGGAGGAAGACGGTCTTCCAGTGCTGGTTCCGGAACGGGCTTGTTGAAGTAATTTCTCAGGAAGAGAAAAGCCCCCAAACCTGCAGCGAGGATCAGGAATATCAGGACTTTTTTGAACATGCTATTTGGAAAGTATGTACAGGCTGTTTACCAGGTCGAGGATGTATTTTCCGGTATTCTCGTATTCTCCGTCGAACTGGTAGGTCAGCGCAAACTTGGTTTGTGTGCCGGTCGTTTTGCTCGATGTCAGTTCCATGGTTCCGGCATCCTCCTTGAGCTGCTCCACAACTGCCTGTTGCTTTTGATTAAACACTTCTTTGGGCAAACGCTCGATGGCACTTCCCCAGTCCACGTAGGCATAAACGAAACCACCTTTGCGGGCCTTGCGGAATTTTTTCTTCGAGATCTTTTGTGAACCGTAACCGGAAGTGTTCCTGTGCACGAGGTCCTCATCGTTTGTCAGGACGAATAAACCGTCCCGGTTGATGATGTAAAGCGGAACGGCATCCAGGAATCCCTTGTCGATCTTCCATACGTCACCTTCCTTCGAAATTTTGCGGGTCACCTTTTGGAGGTAGTTGAGCACCTTTTCCGGGATATCGTTGCGGCCGGTCGAAAAACCGAAGGTAAATACCGGGATCTCCTCTTCGGCGGTAACAGTCTCTTCGGTATATTCGAAGGTTTCCTCGTCGTAAGAATAGCGGATACGTTCCACCATCACCTTTTTCACGCCGTTAAAACTGCCGAACATGCTTCCTTTATAGGTATCAAAGATCGCGTCTTTGTTCAGGAACTCGTCGATCAGCTCGATGGTGAGCACACTGCTTGCAACCCGTGGATTCTGCTCTTCTTTCAGGATCGGCATAATCACGTCGAAAGCCTGTTCGTAGGCTTCGCGCAGGTTCACGTTGTAAGAGAAATAGGCCGGGCTGTTTTCCGGGATATAATTGAGGATCTTTTTATCGAATTTGGAATCGGTCAGCTTTTTATAAATACTTCCGAGCGCTTCGCCGTAATTGGCTTCGAAAAGCAGGTCGATTGAGCTTTCGTTGATCTTCAGGTCCCCGAGAATAACGTTTCCGGTGTAAAGTTCCTCGATACGTCCGTAAAGGCTTGGGAACATCGTCTGGAAATACCAGAATCCCTGTTCTTTCTGGAAATTTCGGGAATTGTCCATGTAAAAGATCCCTTCCGAGTCGTGACCAAGTTGCCGGGCGAAACGTGTGTCAGCCTTTTTAAGGTTGATCCCTTCCATAAAAAGTTCTGTGCAAATGCGGTCTAGGAACTTTTGCTGAAGTGAATAAGACACGGAATCGCTCAGTTCCGAATAGTTTTTTTGTCCCGGGTCGCTTTCGGCAACCGGGAAATCCAGGGTGTCCTCTTCCACATCGTCTTCCAGGATTGCGTCTACATTCTCTTCGTCGAACACGGTTCCGGATGATTGAGGTTCGGGTACTTCTTCGTAATAAATTTCCTCTTCGGGCGGGGGAGGAGCGGATTCGTCGTACTCGTATTCACCCTCGTAGTTGTATTCGTCCTGGTAATACTTCATCCAGGGATAGCCGTTTCCGCGGGCATACCAGATCGAGTCGGTGATCTCTTCGACGAGTTCGTAATTCGGATCCACGCGCAACAGGATACCTACATTTCCGGCGATGACAAGGTGATTAAAATACGAGGAATAAAATTCCACGCCGGGATAGGGACTTTCGACGCGGTCGAAATCGTCAAACACGGTAAAAAGCAGGTTTTTATCCGTAATACCGAATGAGAAGCCGGAAACCTCGAAATCTTTTCCTTTTCCGTAATAAATATTCAGTTTCTGATCAAAGTCAATTCCGCTGTCTTTCAGTGTTTTTCCGGAAGTGGAACCATCGAAGAGCTCCTGCTGCACTTCTTCCATAAACTCGTATTTGACGAGTTCGTCCATCGGGATCTTTTGGAGAAGTGTAAAGTTATTGATCGAAAAAACGGTAACGGCATCGCGCGGAATGTAATCTTCCGAAGTTTGAGCCAGTGAACCGGCGGCGAGGCCGAGAAAAAGAAAGGTAATGAATTGCTTCATGGTCTTATGTCAAAGTTGATGCAAATGTACGAGAAAGTACGTTCATTTTAAACCTTCACTTCGAATTGCTTAAGTAAATCGTATTTTCCAGTAAAGAGGGATTTTCGATCAGGGCGAAGATGTTTGTTTTCACCATGACGTTCATTTTATTGGCCGAAATATTTGCCTGTTCATTTTCAGTTCGGTCCACGATTTTATCGAAGCGGGTGATGCACACATAAGAACCTTTTTTTAGCAGGTCGACGTCCTCCTGCTTCAGGTTGTTTTTCCGGTCGATCGAATATTCGGGAATGCTGCGGACGAGTTTGTTACCGGAAAGCGAGATCCAGTCCTGGTCAAGGTACTCCATCCGTGTATCCTTGCTTTCTTCGGCTATGATCTCCTTAACAGCATTCTGCAGGTCTGCAACGCTTTTGAAATCACATTCGAGCCGGAAGATGTAATCGTTGTAGTCCTGCCCGGTCTTTACATTGCTGATCCCGGGTTTGGACGCGAGTTTTTGTTCGATGGAATTGATCTTGGCACGAATTTCCTCGAGATCCGGCACACGACGTCCGTCAACACTGTCGAGCGCCAGGATCGAGTTGATGCGAATTTTACTGGCACTCAGGTTCACCGTGTAACGAAAAGTTCCGCTGCCATCCGAGTTGATGCGCAGATCATCGATGATCTCAATACACGAACCGAAGAGGAAAAGCGGCAGGATACAGAAAAACAACCATTTCATACAGACAAAATTAAGCAGAAAAGCGACTGACAAAAATAATACCGTAAATCTTTTAACGTAGTTTGGCGGCGACCCTTGCCGGGCGTGGATAATTGCGTAAGTCTGCTTATATTTGCAGAAAAAAAGATGAGTCAGCAGGAACGGATTTCTACGGACAAAGCACCCAAACCGGTCGGATTGTACCCGCATGCACGCCGCGTGGGAAATTTGCTCTTCCTTTCGGGAGTGGGGCCGCGCACAGCCGGTTCCGACGAAAGCGATTCTGCCGTTCCGGGATTAAAACTCGATAAGAACGGGAATTTCCTAGAATTTGACTTTGAGGCACAGTGCCGCAGTGTGTTCGATAACGTTCGCACAATTCTCGAAGCGTCGGGTTCGGGCTGGGATCAGTTGGTGGACGTTACGGTATTCCTGGTGGATATGAAGCGGGATTTCCAGACCTACAACAGGATCTATGCCGAGTATTTCAAGGACAATTTGCCCTGTCGTACCACGGTGGAAATTAATTCGCTTCCCACTCCGATCGCTATCGAACTTAAATGCATCGCAACAATTAATTAATTATGATCAGTTTTATTATTCGCACCCTGCTTACCGCAGGCTCCCTCTTTTTAACGGTTTACTTCTTTGCGACCGGTTCCTGGGGATGGGGTATCATGTTTATTTTCCTGACAGCTATTCTCGGGCTTTCATTCCTACGCAACGAACGCATGGTTTTAGCCATGAACCAGATGCGTCTCGGAAATACCGATAAAGCGCGTTACCACATCAACAAGATCTCGCATCCGCAGTTGTATCCGCGTCGTCAACATGCCTACATCATTTTTCTCCAGGCGGTGATGAATACCCAGGAGTATGGTTTTACGCGAACGGAACAAATGCTTCGCAAGGCCATCGGTATGGGATTGCGCACGGCACAGGATAACGCTGTGGCACGTATGCACCTCGCAAGTATCTGTGCTCAAACCGGTAAAAAGCAGGAAGCACTTACACTGCTGGCCGATGCTAAAAAAATGGACAAGAACGGCATGCTCAAAGAGCAGATCAACATGTTGCAAAAACAACTGACGATGGCCCCGTCCAAAAACCAGATGCGCATGGCACAAATGATGGGTGGACGTAAAAAAATGCCGCGTCGTTAAATATGAGCGAACTCCGCCTGTACGCCGAACCCTGGAACGATTACGAACTGATCGACGCCGGCGGCGGTAAAAAACTTGAGCGCTGGGGGGATGTGATCACCATCCGGCCGGAAGTGCAGGCTTATTTCAAATCGGGAAAGCCTTTCCAGGAATGGTACGAACTGGCTCACTGGGAATTTTCTGAAAAAAAGAATGGCTCCGGAAGCTGGCACAGAACGGCTAAAAACGCACCTGAACGTTGGGACATAGGCTACAAGCGTTTGCGCTTTGAACTTGAACCCGGGCGTTTTAAGCACGTCGGACTCTTTCCGGAACAGGTTGCGAACTGGGAATTCATTAGTAAACAGCTCGCTCCGGAAGAACGTTTCCTGAATTTATTTGCATACACGGGCGCAGCTTCGCTTGTGGCACGAAATACAGGCGCCGAAACGCTGCACGTAGACTCAGTAAAACAGTTGATAACGCGAGCCCGGCATAATATGGAACTCAGTAGTCTGCTCAACATCAAATGGGTGCTGGAAGATGCGCTGAAATTCGCGCAGCGGGAACAGAAACGCGGAAATCGCTATAAAGGAATTATCATGGATCCACCGGCCTGGGGAAGTGGAGCGAACGGTGAAAAATGGAAGCTCGAAGAGCAATTGCCTGTGTTGCTGCAAGCCGCCGCTGCGATATTGGATCCCGACGGTTTCCTGATCCTGAATACGTATTCACCGGCAGTAAGTCTTACCGACATTGCGACACTGGCAGACCGCTTTTTTGCAGGTCGCACGCGTACCTTGAATGAACTATGGATGCGCTCGACTACGGGGAAAGAACTTTATTTTGGCAACCTGCTTCGCATTCACGCGAAATAGAGGTGTCAGGCAAATTCAAGTTCCCGGAACTTTTCCGTAACTACTTTACGTTCCTTTTCCGGATAATCTTCTAAAAACACCTGCAGACCTTTTTCCCGGGATGTTTCGATCACCACGCAGTGTTCTTTGAGTTCACTGATCCTGATCATCTCCAGCGGAATGTGTTTTCGTTCGATCCCGCGTGACTGGAAAGACAGCCTTTCGTTTTCAAATTGAATGAATGAACCTTTAATCCGGCTGATTTTTCGCATATTCGAAAAAAACAGGATTGTTCCTGCCAAAACAAATGCAGTTTCATCGACGAAGTTAACGATGCTTTTATCCCCGATCGCCCGGAGGTCCGGAACCAGCAGGATGAGACCTGTAAATGCGAGTGAAGCAGCGAGGTATTTTCGGTTTTCGAGCTGTTGTTGCCGCTTTTTATTTGTAAAGAATATTTCTGCTGCGCTCATTTGAATTCTTCCGTTTGTTCTTCGCTGATCTTTTCTCCGTCCCGATATTGAATTTCTGTGTAAGGCTTGCCTTCGGTCGTATAATAAATCACCGTTCCGTTGCCATTTTCAAATGTGCCGAAATCGAGTGGTTCGCCCGTTTCCCTATAGCTGCCCGTAATCTGCATTAACTTGCCACCTTCGAAAACCCGCTCAATCCAGAGTTGTCCGCTTTTGTAGTAATAACGGTTAAGGCCATCTTCCGCATCCTGTTTGTAGGTTAATTCTTCTTTTAGTTGTCCGTTTGGATAATAACGCCGACAAAACCCGTTCAGGCTATCGTTCACGTATTGTTTAAGCATTTTAATTTTTCCGTCCGGGTAATAACCGATAAAATCGCCACTTCGCTGGTTGCGGTCGTAAGTACGTGTTTCGCAAACCGCGCCATCGGGATAATAAATGGTCATTTTTCCATCGTATTTACCGTGGCGGTAGTTAACGCATGCAGCTTTGCTTCCGTCCGGATAGTAATACGTGCAACTGTCTTCACGAACGCCGTGAACATAACTGACTTCTTTGAACAGTATTTTTCTCCTGCTTTTATCTTCTACGAAATAGATTTTCCACGTTCCGTGTCGTTCATCGTTTTCATATAATCCTTCACCATACTGCAGGTAGTGCGCGGTTAATTCTTCCGGAGCCTCTGTTCCCTGAAGAAAAACCCGGTCAAAGGATACTTCGTAATCTTTCCAGAAACCGGTTTTTTCACCATTTTCAAATGCGCCTTTCGGTTTAAAATGACGGTCTGCATACCCGCTTTCCATGCGGACTTGAAGAATGCTGTCCTTTACAATGACGTAATCTTGTGACCGGACGATAAGTGTGGCCAGGATACAGGCAAGCGCCAGAAACCAGTTTTTCATATTGTGTTTCAGTTGATGGTTCTAAGATACTGTTTTTTTGAAAAAGGTTTCCGGAGGGTACGGAGAAGTAATTTCAGACTATAAATCGAAATCCAGGAACCAGCCTTCTTCCGTTTTTGGATCGTACCAGAAATATCGAAAATAGATCCCGTCTTCATTCCGGCTATACGTATCAAGCGTTTCAAGCCGATCCGCATCCCACCAAGGATAGGGAGGAAAGAAACTGCTTACATCCATATGGTCTGTGTCTCGCACCAGTTCATTTTTTGTTTTGATCGCTTCGGCCGTGTGTGCATTGCAGTGAAAGGACAGGGCGTATTTGGCATCGATCCCCGATGCGTCGCCGGAGGCATAAATCCGCGTCACATCGTCGCTCAAAGGCACGCGAACAAGTTGTCTGAAATGCTCTTTATTATTTTCGGTATCCGCTTTATTCGGATCAAAAGTCGGGATGATTTCATTAATCCTTCGGCGCAGGCCGGCACGGGAACATTCGGCCATTTCTTCGGCTTTTCTAACGGTTTTGCTTCCCAGTTCACGGCCTTTTTTGCTTCACGCGTTCACAGGAAATGAAGAGTGCGAAGGCATAAAGGAGTACCTGAATCCGAATTGACATGTTTAAAGTTAGGAAAATGTTGCAAAGACCAGTATCCCGACCGCGCAATTTGATCGGGATCCGAAGTATACTATCAGGGCTTGTAGTTCCAGTTTCCCGGACCGTACCAGGCATTTACAAGTGTGCACATCAACGCGGTGTTCCCGGATTCGCCGAAGGCATAAACCATCACTCCGCCGTATCCGTTGTCTCGTAACCAGTCAACATCGGTAGCCGGGTTCATAGAAGGCTGACCATCCCAAAATCCAAGTGAAAGCGTATTTTTCGCCATTCCGGTATTTGCGTAGGGTGGCAGGCGCATGGCGGGAGAACCGCCGTAGGACATTTCCCAGCCATAAGTGAGTGTGTCTGCCAGCGTAATACTATTCCAGCTGTTGGGTGGAAAGTATTGCAAATCGCTGAACAGTGCTTTGGAAATGATCTTTCCGGACATGCGTTTCTGCATGCAGGAAGTCACCATGATGAGCGAAGCGGGAAGCTGTTTGTCCGGGTTGCTGTATTCATCGTCAATATCGATCCCGTCGAGTTTGTACTGTTGAACGGTTTCCTGTAGTTGGGCTGCAAAATTATCGGCACTTGTTTCGTCGCTGAAGTTGGACCAGCCCGCAGCGTCGTGATTTCCCAAAACCGTTAGTAGGACGGCAATACCTTTTTCCTGCAATTCTTCGATCAGCGGGAACATTTCGGTCACGATCGGGTTGTTTCCGACCAGGAGTGCGCTACCGGACGGAACGGGTGTATTGGGAGCGAGCCTTTGTGCACCTCCGGGAACTGAAACGTTCAGGTTGGCTGCAAAGATGCACACTACGTCCAGGGCAGCGCTTCCGTCGGCCAGGTAATAATCACCGGCAGACTTCATGATCTCTGCAGAATTAACGTATGCGACCGTCATTCCGTCCCTGACGTAAGCATCGCATTGTGGAGCGGAACCGAACCAGGGTTCTCCGGAAAAGAAAACGGCATCGCCCGGTTCAAAAGCACCGTGCTCAGCCAGGAACATGTATTCCCGGCAAAAAAAGAAAAAATGTACGCGCGGATCGCAAATGGCAATTCGCCGTGCCTGTTCCACGGAACAGTTGCTTTGTTTTCGAATGAATCCGGACCAGTCGGCGCCATCGTATTGGGCCACACGAGGTGTTTTTTTCCATGACATAGTAATAGGTTTAAGTAAGTGCTTACTCTGTTAAACGGTTTTCGGCATTCCCGTAAAACCAAATATAATTAAAAACTAGAACTAATTTAGTATTCCTTCAGGAGTTCGAGCATGTTTTCGGGGTGCTGCAGCGCATGGAATCCGAATTTTTGATACAATCCGTGTGCATCTTTCGTAGCAAGGCGCCACACACGCACACTTTGCAAAGCGTTGTGTGAGAGAATAGCGTTGATCAGTACCTGCGAATAACCCTTTTTACGATGCGCGGGATCGATGAATACATCCATGATATAGGCAAACTGTACGTGATCGCTCACCACGCGGGCATACCCGATTTGCTTTTCATCCAGGTATACGCCGAAGTTCACTGAATTCCGGATGCAGGTAAGCATTTCGGATTTTGCCCGTCCTTTTGCCCAGTAGGATTCGGTGAGAAACCCGTGTATGAAATCGACATCCAGGCGCGAATTATCCGTGCTGATTTCAACCTTCATGAAGAAATGGCTTTTAGCGCTTTTTCGAAGATCTTGCGAATGCTGTTTTTTTCTTCCGCTGCGGATAAAGTTTGTATTTGCGGGATGAGTTGGGCGTTGATCCCGGTTCTTAATTTCAGGATCTCGCCTAATGCGAAGGCTGCACTCCAGCGGACGACCGTTCCTTCATGACGGGCATTTTTAAGAAGTGGTTCAACCGCTTTTTCGCACGTTTCCGGGAAACGTTTGGCGAGTTTCCGATCACTTTTGCCGATTCCCATTTGATGCGCGGCGCTTTTTCTTCCAGGCACTCGAGGGCAAAATCAAAACAATCAGAAGTACCACGTTCAGGATGCGAGGCCGTCAGAAATTCAATAGCTTCTATGCAGGAAGCCTTCACGGGATCTTTGGCCGTTTTGGCAAAACAGATCAGTGCATCCGCCTCAAGTTCTTCCCGCAGGAGCCATTGCGACACCAGTTCGGTCTTTTCCTTCGGCTTTAACGTTTTATCGTTGAAAAGTACCTGGAGTTCCACGCTTAGGCCGTTACTTTTTCCACACGAATTTTTGCATCGGCTTCCGTAGCCAGGTCCGTTGACTGTCCGTCGTTCCCCAGTTCGGAGAAATCGATCGCGTTTGCAAGGACTTCGTGCCGAATGTAATCCTGGTTCTGCGTAATTGCTTCGCGCAGCATGTCGGATGTTTCAATCGTCAGGCGAATGCGGTCCGTAACATCCAGTCCGCTGTCTTTCCGCAGATTTTGGACGCGATTTACGAGTTCACGGGCAATTCCTTCGGATTTCAGCGTTTCGCTAATCGTAATATCGAGGGCAACTGTGAGGCCGTTTTCACTGGCTACGAGCCACCCGGGAATATCTTCGGCTGAAATTTCGAAGTCGTTCAGATCAAGTTCGATTTCCTGCCCCATGATCTCACCTTTCCATCCGAGGTTTTGCTCGATCTGACGAATGTCCTCCTGGCCGAAATTCGAGATAACCGCGGCAATCGCTTTCATGAACTGACCGTATTTCGGACCGATTGTTTTGAAATTCGGTTTGATGCTTTTCACAAGGACACCGCTACCCTCGTCGAGCAGTTCGAGTTCCTTGACATTAACTTCGGAAAGAATCAGGTCTTTGACGTGCAGGATATTTTCCGCAAAAGCCCTGTTTAGCGTTGGGATCATGATCTTCTGCAAGGGCTGACGCACACGGATATTTTCTTTTTTGCGCAATGCCAGTACAAGTGATGATACGCGTTGAGCGAGTTCCATCTGAGTTTCGAGCGCTTCATCGATGAGATCCGTATCGGCCTTCGGAAAATCTGCCAGATGCACGGATGTGGCTGCATGTTTCCCGCTGACGCTGTTCAGGTCACGGAACAACTGATCCATGTAGAAGGGTGCGATCGGGGAACTGAGCACTGCTACGGTTTCAAGACAAGTGTATAAGGTTTGATACGCAGATAATTTGTCGAGTTTTCCGGCTTCGTCGTCAGTCGCCTGTTTCCAGAAACGACGACGGCAGAGACGCACGTACCAGTTAGAAAGCTGATCCGTTACGAAATCCTGGATCAATCGGCCTGCCCGTGTCGGCTCATAGCTTTCGAAAGCCGATTCAACCTGTGCGATGAGCGTGTGGAGCTTGGAAATGATCCAGCGGTCGATCTCCGGACGTTCGCTGATGAACACTTCGCGTTCGCGGTAGTCGAAACCGTCGATATTTGCATAGAGCGCGAAGAATGAATACGTATTGTAAAGTGTGCCGAAGAATTTGCGTTGGATTTCCCCGATTCCCTTTACGTCGAATTTGAGGTTATCCCAGGGTTGCGCGTTGGTGATCATGTACCAGCGAGTGGCATCGGGGCTGTATTTTTCGAGGCACTCGAACGGTTCCACGGTGTTTCCGAGGCGCTTGGACATTTTTTGTCCGTTCTTGTCCAGGACCAGTCCGTTTGAGATCACATTTTTATAAGCAACGGAGTCGAAGACCATCGTTGCGATCGCATGGAGGGTATAGAACCATCCGCGTGTCTGGTCCACGCCTTCGGCGATGAAATCGGCAGGAAAACCTTTGTGTGCATCGACCATTTCCTTATTTTCGAAAGGGTAATGCCACTGGGCGTAGGGCATCGAACCGGAGTCAAACCATACATCGATGAGATCGGCCTCGCGCTTCATCGGTTTTCCGGAAGCAGAAACCAGCGTAATGGCATCCACATAATTCTTGTGCAGATCGACCTGCGCATAATTGTCGTCGGACATATTGCCCGGTTCGAAACCGGCCAGCGGATTTTTGTCCATTAAGCCGGCGCTGACTGCTTTTTCACAGGCATTTTTCAGTTCTTCGACCGATGAAATGCAGACGCGTTCCGTGCCGTCGTCCGTACTCCAGATCGGGATCGGGATGCCCCAGTAACGCGAACGGGAAAGGTTCCAGTCATTGACGTTTTCCAGCCATTTCCCAAAACGGCCCGTCCCGGTCGATTCGGGTTTCCAGTTGATGGTTTCGTTTAAGGCGAGCATGCGTTCGCGGGACTCGGTGGCCTTCACAAACCAGGAGTCGAGCGGATAATAAAGCACCGGTTTATCGGTACGCCAACAGTGCGGGTAGCTGTGTTCGTATTTTTCGACTTTAAAAGCCTTGTTTTCTTCTTTCAGTTTAATGGCCAGCTGAACGTCCACGGATTTCTCCGGGGCCTCACCGTCGTTGTAGTACTCGTTTTTCACGTACATTCCTGCAAATTCGCCCATTTCCGGTCTGAAACGTCCCTGCAGGTCCACGAGTGGCACGAGGTTACCGTTCTCATCCTTTACGAGCATTGCCGGAACACCGGCTTCCGCTGCTACTTTGGCATCGTCTGCACCGAAGGTGGGCGCTGTGTGTACGATTCCCGTTCCGTCTTCGGTCGTTACGAAATCTCCCGGGATAATGCGAAAAGCCTTATCGGGGTTTTCCGCCGGCAACGCGTACGGCAGCAGTTGTTCGTATTTCAATCCTACCAGTTCGGAACCTTTACAGGTCCCGGCCTCAAAATAGGGGATTTCCTTGTCACCGGCTTTGTAGCTGTTCAGTTCCGCTTCGGACTCGACACTGCGGTAATTCTTTGCGAACTGAGCGCGGACAAGGTTGCTTGCAAGGACGACGTTTACCGGTTCGAAAGTATACTGGTTGAAGCTTTTTACAAGGCTGTATTCGATCTTCGGCCCCACGGTAAGCGCAGTATTCGACGGCAGGGTCCAGGGCGTTGTGGTCCAGGCCAGGAAATGAACGAATGAATCTGCTCCGAAAGGTGTTTGCTGCCCGTCCACCATCTTAAATTGTGCCACCACAGTGGTATCTTTCACGTCGCGGTAACATCCGGGTTGGTTCAGTTCATGGGATGAAAGTCCGGTTCCGGCCTTCGGCGAATAGGGCTGGATCGTATACCCTTTATACAGTTTGTCACTTTTGTAAAGTTCACCGAGCAACCACCAAACAGTTTCCATGTATTTCGGCTGGTAGGTGATGTAGGGATCGTTCATGTCGACCCAGTAACCCATTTTGCGCGTCAGGTTGTTCCAAACGTCCGTGTAGCGCATCACCGCTTCGCGGCACGCTTTGTTGTAATCTTCCACGGAGATCTTCTTCCCGATGTCTTCCTTGGTGATTCCCAGTTCTTTTTCCACACCGAGTTCCACGGGAAGTCCGTGAGTATCCCATCCCGCTTTACGCAGAACACGGTAACCCTGCAGGGTTTTGTACCGGCAAAAAATGTCTTTGATCGCACGGGCCATCACGTGATGAATCCCCGGGAGCCCGTTTGCCGACGGAGGCCCCTCGTAAAAAACAAAAGGACGGTTTTCGTCACGACTGCTGATCGATTTTTCAAAGATCGCGTTGTTTTCCCAGAATTTGAGTTGTTCTTCAGCTACTTCTGTAAGGTTCAGACCTTTGTATTCCTGATATTTTTGATTCATGGATCGTGACGTTTTGAAGCTGCAAAGATAAGAAATCCCGGTCAAAATGAAGTGCTTATTCTGTGGACATACATTCAGGCGTCAAATGGTGGGAAAACGTTTATAGAACGGTTCGGAAACGCTTATTTTAACTGAAAATCAGAATGTTGTATTTTGAAGGTTTTTTGAGCGTTAAATAATCTTAAGCAGCGGTACGCTCATCCCGGAAACGCGTATCTTCAAACCGATGTCGCTTAAGGAACGATTCATACACGTTTTTGAAATAGTGCGTTGCCTTCTTTTCGGTTATTGCGCCTACACGCCCCGTCGTGCGCGCGCTAAATTTGCAGCGTCCGCGGACGAAACCTTCGATGCCATTATTGTTCCGGGCGTACCCTTTGACGGCAAAGATTGGGGGAAGGTCATGGAGGCACGCATTCGATGGTCCTTCTTTTTGTATGAAAGCGGACGTACGCGTTTTGTTATTTACAGTGGCGGTGCGGTTCATTCACCGTATTGTGAAGCGGAAATTATGCGTTTGTATGCTCTGGAACTCGGCATCGCCCCTGAGCACATTCTCGTTGAAACCCGTGCGGAGCACAGTCGTGAGAATGTGTTTTACAGTTCCTGCCTGGCCCGAAAAAACGGTTTGACAAGGCTCGCGCTCGCAACAGATCCTTTCCAGGCGAAAATGCTCGAAGGATTCGTCCGCAGAAAAATTGATCCACGGCTGGCTGTGTTGCCTATTGTAGCGGAAAAACTTGGGAGTACAAAAGCACGTGAACCCCGGATCGACCCCGCGACAGCGCATGTGACGAATTTCGTTCCGTTGAAAAAAAGACAGTCCTTTCTGACGCGGCTACGCGGGATGCTTGGCCTCAACCTGCCCGCGGATTGTGACCTTGTGTGATCAGCCGACCGTGGTAAATGCATTTTCCAGGTGTGTGATCTCTGTTCGATACGAATTGTGTACAATTGAAATGATATCGAAACGGGTATCAAGGTCAATGTCGTGTTGTTGAATGTAGTGATTGGCAGCCTTTATCAGCTGGCGTTGCTTTGTACGCGTAACAGCTTTATACGGTTCGCCGATCTCACTGGTCTGACGGGTTTTCACTTCTACTATGACGAGTTGGTTCTCATGCATGCAGATGAGGTCGATCTCCAGGTGTCTGAACCTAAAATTGGTTTCGCGGATCTGGTAGCCGGCAGCGCGTAAATGGTTCTGTGCAAGGCTTTCGCCGTATCGGCCGAGTTCGTCGTGTTTCATGGTAAGCGATTGTCTATTGAATTTACGCATTTTGAACGAAAAATAAAAATTCATGTACCGTATGGCATGAAGACCTGTGTGTCAATCGTCTTTTTTATAATAGTCTCTGTATGCGGAGCGCAGATCAACGTGGTATCTGAGAACATGCGCGTATGTACGGACAGTTTGACTTCGGAAGGAAGGAATTTTGAAGCACTCTTTGTGTTTTCCTCTGCCGTCAATTCGCTTTCTCAGGAACAGCAGGATTCGATTGTGCGGTTTGTCAGGGACGGAGGAAACCTGTACTGCGGATTTGAGAATGATCCCCTGCAGGCAGAGTGTGCGGCCCTGATTCGGCAGATGTTCGGGCTCGAAACTTATCCTGCGCCGCTCTATTGTTGCGAAGAGATCCGGGCGGAATCGAATACTGCGGGAAAATTGGGCATACCGGTTTTAAGAGCGGAATGTACACCGGTTTATTTCCCGATAGATTATCGTTTTACAGTGGAAGTATGGCAGGAAGACCAACCGATGGTTGTCAGTGCCCGTTTCGGAAAAGGAAAGGTGATCCTGGACGGGGCGTATGCGCATTTTTATTGTGATAACTGGAATGCAGAAAGCAGTGCGTTTCTGGAAGCGATCCTGCGCTATTTTGCGTCGGGTTAGATCTCGCCCATCAGGTCGAGTGTTTCCTGCGACGCGGCCTGTTCGGCGGTTTTCTTAGAATTTCCGATCCCCCGGCCGTAGCGCTTTTCGTTGATCAGTACTTCCACTTCGTATTCCCAGCTGTTGCCGTTGTTTTGCTCGGAAATAACGATGAATTCCAGTTTGAGTCGCTTTTTCTGACACCAGATGTAGAGCCTGGATTTAAAGTCGATCTCTTCCTCGAGCAGCTTGTTGAGATTGATGTATTTTCGGAAGACGTGCTTTTCAACTGATTTCTTCACGCTCGCATATCCGCCGTCGAGGTAAATGGCGCCAATGATCGCTTCAAATGCATTGCCTTCAAGGGTTGACAGGTTAATGGTACGTCCGCGCTGGTAACGCAGCATTTCACGCAGACCGATCTCTTCCCCGATGCGGGCGAGTGTTTTCCGGCTCACGACCTTCGATTTGATCTTGGTCAGATAGCCTTCGTTCTCATCCGGGTATTTGTTAAACAGCATTTCGGCGACCACGGCATCGAGAATGGCATCACCGAGAAATTCCAGGCGTTCATTCGAAATAATATTCGTGTTATGCGAAAGCGATTTGTGCGTTACGGCCTGCCGAAACAAACGGACACTTGAAGGGTGGTACCCGAAAGAACGGATAATAAAACGGATGAGTAGTAGATCGTCCTGACTTTTTTTCTTTTTGAAAAATGTGATCAATTAACCATTGAATTTTTTCACAATGACACTTGTGTTGTGTCCTCCAAAGCCAAATGTATTTGATAGTGCTACATTTACTTCACGATCCTGAGCTTTGTTAAACGTGAAGTTTAATTTGTTATCCAGTTCCGGGTCATCGGTGAAATGGTTGATGGTCGGAGGAACGATGTTGTTTTGCACAGCCATGATACAGGCAATGGCTTCGATCGCACCTGCGGCTCCGAGCAAATGACCGGTCATTGATTTCGTTGAACTGATGTTGAGATTGTACGCATGTTCACCGAACACCTGCTGAATGGCTTTCACCTCAGCCACGTCACCCAGTGGAGTGGAAGTACCGTGAACGTTTACGTAATCGATTTCTTCCGGTTTGATTCCCGCATCTTCCAGGGCGGAAAGCATCGTGTTTTTCGCACCGATACCGTCCGGGTGCGGCGCAGTCATGTGATAAGCATCACCGGACATACCGCCGCCGATCACTTCTGCATAGATCCTGGCGCCACGACGTTTGGCATGTTCGTATTCTTCCAGGATCAAAGCTCCGGCCCCTTCCCCGAGCACGAAACCATCCCGGTCAAGGTCGAACGGACGCGAAGCCGTTTCCGGGGAATCGTTGCGTGTTGAAAGCGCTTTCAATGCGTTGAATCCACCCACACCTACTTCGTTTACAGCAGCCTCCGAACCACCTGTTACGATGGCATCGGCTTTACCGAGACGGATGAGGTTGAAGGAGTCGATGATGGCATTTGTTGAAGAAGCACAGGCGGAAACGGTCACATAGTTCGGACCGCGTAAACCGTATTTGATGGAAATATGTCCTGCGGCAATATCGGCGATCATCTTCGGAATGAAGAATGGGTTGAAACGCGGATTTTTACCCCCTTCGAAGAAATTCTGACATTCATCCTGGAACGTTTTCAACCCACCGATACCCGATCCCCAGATCACTCCGATGCGATCGAGGTTCGGACTGGCTTCCATCAGTGAAGAATCAGCCATGGCTTCCGATGCGGAAACCATGGCGTATTGTGAAAATTGATCTAATTTTCTGGCTTCTTTTTTTTCCATGAAGTCTTCCACATTGAAGTTTTTGACCTCACAGGCGAATTGTGTTTTAAACAGTGAAGCATCGAATTGCTGAATCATAGCAGCGCCACTCTTTCCGTTGATGAGACCTTCCCAATAGTCGGAAAGGGTATTACCTATCGGCGTAAGCGCGCCCATTCCGGTTACAACAACTCTTTTTAATTCCATACAGGATTTAGCTTCGTTAAAACAGTAATTCGGGGATTCTTAGTTAGCGTTTTTCTCGATGTAAGAGATCGCGTCGCCAACTGTTTGGATGTTTTCTGCCTGGTCGTCCGGAATGGCAATGTTAAATTCCTTTTCGAATTCCATGATCAGTTCTACCGTATCCAGAGAGTCTGCTCCCAGATCGTTTGTGAAGCTTGCTTCGTTCGTTACTTCGCTCTCTTCAACACCCAGTTTATCTACAATAATAGATACTACTTTTGACTTAATATCAGACATTTCTAATCTTTTTAAGGGTTAATTCCGCTTGCAAAGAAAAAAACATTGGGCTAAAAAACAAAATAATTGTGAATAATTCTATTGCCAATTATTCTAAAAGCCCCGTCAGTACAAGGCTTCAGAAGCATTGTTGACCGAAATTATCCGCTCATAGATCAACGTCGGTCGTAATTCGTGCCAACCGTTTTTTTTCGGTTTTTGAAATCGGAAAACCGGATTTTTAGAACCGTCTTTCCTACTTTTGCGCCATGGCGAAGATCAGAATCGCAATTTTTGCTTCCGGAAACGGATCGAACGCCGTCAGGTTGACGGATCATTTTAAGGAGCATCCGCTTTTTGAAGTAGCTTTTATTCTGACCAACCGGGCCGATGCTCCGGTTGTCGGGCAGGCACATGCGCGCGGCGTGGAAGCACTGGCGTTTACGAACGAACAGGTCGAAAAAGGGGATTTCCTGCTGGAGGTATGTACGAACCAGGGCGTGGACGCGATCCTGCTGGCCGGATATCTGCGAAAAATTCCGACGGAACTCGTTGCACACTATCCGAAACGGATTCTTAATATTCATCCCGCATTGCTCCCGGATTTCGGCGGGAAGGGGATGTACGGGATGCATGTGCACAGGGCGGTTCTCGATAGCGGGAAACTCCGTTCCGGCATTACGATCCATTACGTGGACCCGAATTACGACGAAGGCGCTGTGATCGCGCAGTTCTTTGCGGAAGTGATCACGGGGGATACTCCCGAAACGCTGGCGGCACGTATCCAGGCGCTCGAACATGTTTACTATCCTTTTGTTGCTGAAAAGACACTTCAATCACTCTATCATGTATAGCTTTTTCCAGAAATTCAACTTCGCGGATATTTTCAAAGCCACGATGGTCCTTTTTGCCGTAATCGACGCGATTGGTTCCATTCCCCTGATCATAAAGATCAAAGAGCGTTCGGGAGATATTCACGAATTGCGAACAAGTACGGTTGCGCTGGGGATCATGATCGGATTTCTCATTTTGGGAGAAAGTATCCTGAACTTATTCGGTGTGGAAGTGGAATCGTTTGCGGTGGCCGGTTCGTTTATCCTCTTTGCAATGTCGCTCGAAATGATCCTCGGTGTAAAACTTTTCCGCGATTCTGCGACCGGCAAAACGGCGAGCATTGTTCCCCTGGCTTTTCCGATCATTGCGGGCGCAGGTACGATGACTTCCATTGTTTCGCTGCGGGCAGAGTATGCGACAATTAACATCGTTATGGCGATCCTCATCAATGTGATCTTCGTGTTCCTAGTGCTCAAACTTACGCGCCGGATCGAGCGCCTGCTTGGCGAAGGCGGGATTGCGATCCTTCAAAAAGTGTTTGGGATCATTCTCCTGGCGATTGCCGTCAAACTCTTTACAACGAATATGCGCGCCATGTTTGCGGTATAGCTCATTGATGCGCCAGCAGGTACTCTTCGGCGGTCATTACCGGAATTGCTGCTTTCTTATAATCTTTGATGTTGCGCGTGATGAGAATATTACAATTTGCTGATAGTGCCGAAATATATTGCAATCCGTCTTCAAAGTCCGAAAATTCCAGATGCATGGCTTTTTCCACGGTTTGTTCGTCCATGGTACATACCTGACAGAGAGAAAGAAATTTTCCGATTTTTTCTTTAGCTGAACGGGCATTTTCGTATTTGGTAAGCAGGTAATTTACGGTTGCAACGGTTAGAGGGGAGGTTACCAGTTCGACTTTTTTATAATCGGCAAGTGTGGCCAATTTTGCGGCCGGCAGATAAAACGGATCTCGCCGCGCGAGCAAGTCTAATACGATATTCGTATCTATAAAAAGACGTGAGCTCATGTGTGCTTTTTGTTAAGGTGATCCCTGTAATCTTTTTTAGCGTCTATATTCGGCGAAATGGTATTGGTAGATGATATGCTATCTACAAAGGATGATATCCCCGTATCTTCGGGTTGATCCGTTTGCGCCGTAATGGAAGAAAGGTAATTTTCCACCAGGTGTGACAAACTGATTTTATGTCGAAGGGCGTAGGCTTTTGCCCTGGTGATTACGTCTTTATCAAGCTTTAACGTGAGTTTAGTATCCATATCTGAGAGGTGTACGTGCAAATGTACAAATTAAGTACGTATTTTGAAAGTGGTGTTAATTATTATTTTGGATAGTATCAAATGATAGTATCATGAAACCACTGTATGAGATTACACCGCTTATTTTAGCACTTGTTGCTGCCGTTTCTGAAAAGATGGGAATGCTCGATGCATTGCATTTACACAGTAAATCCCAATTATAAAAATGAAATAAATCAGAAATTGACCATGCTCTTCGGATAGCGTGTAAAATTATATGTCTCGGTAATTTCGGCTTTTGAAAAGTAACGAATGATCAATTCGTTTTTTTCTTCCCCACTTTAAAATCGATCTTATAATAAAAGATGGGCAGGAAACCGAGTTGTTTTTTCACGGCGATCGGCTCAGCCGATGGATTCGCGAGGTTCGGCGCGTAGGCCAGGCTTAGTAAGTTCTGAGTGTTGAAAATGTTCACCAGGTCCAGTCCGATCTCATGGGTCACCTTCGCAGCATTCAGACGCCAGGTTACTTTTAGGTCTGTTCGAAAATAATCTTTGAACTGCCGTTCGTTGTACATCGAGTCGAGGTAAATGATCTCATTGAGTAACTGCGACTGTGCGAGGTTGACGTAACCGTAACGCTTTCCGCCGGCAACCGTAATCTTCAGTCCGGCCCCGATCGTCTGCCTTTCCCCGATCTTCCATTCTTTCCCCCCGAGTAAGTTGGCCACGTATCGTCCATTGTAAGAAGTATTTCGCTGAATACCGTCGCTGCCGGTGTATTTGGAGTCGTAGAGCGTTCCGGAAAAGAGAAAATAAAAGGATTTGTCAAAGTATTTCTGAACGGTCAGTTCAATCCCGTAGTTCACACCGGTTCCCTCATTGACGAGTGTGTCCGGGAAAAAGCGTGCAAAGCCGCTCCCCTGGTTGATGAGTGAAAAGGAGGAAGGGTAATTGGTCACCGGAACATTATACAGGTATTGATAATAAGCCTCTGAACGCACATTAAATCCTTTTTTAAATGATTTTTCATAACCGATGCCCGTGTGAATACTTTTGGTGAAGTCCATGTTCTTGTTGTGCAGAACGGTTCTTCCGTCGGAAGTGTAGCGTTGGTAGGTGTAGGTGTAATAAGGTTGCGTCTGGCTGTGCAGTCCGGCGCCGGCAAATACCGACTGATTTTTCCCGAAACGGTATTTCCATCCCAGGCGCGGCTCGGCAGGACTAACGCTGTTGCTCAGGCTAAAATACTGTGCATGCAAACCGGCGGTGAAATCCATGTCTTCGGTAATGCGGTATTTCCACTGGACGAATGGCTGAACAAGCATCGCGGTGCCCTGGTAGTTCCAGCGAGTGATGAAATCGGTTTGTGCCGTATTCAGTGCGCTGTCGAGGTTGTTGAAATAAAAGCCGTCCACATTGATCCCCGCTTTCAGGATGCTGCGGCGCGAAAATTTGTGATTCACGCTGAAAAAAGCCGATGCCCGTGTTGTACGGAAGTAATAACCCATCAGCGGGTAAATCGAATCGACCACGATGTTTGTGTCTCCGGAAGCGTCCGTTTCCAGGTGGCGTGTCAGGTAATCGTGGTGTGAATGCTGCTCGTCGTAAGCTACTGCAAATGTGGCGCTGATAAGCGTGTTCTCACTCAGTGGCTTTTTGTAGTTCAGCCCACTGGTGTACATCGAGGTTCCGAAGTACTGATCGCGATCGCCTTCCCCGTAAAATTCATTGCTGTATTTTTTCTGTTCGGAGATCAGGATCGAAATGTTACTTTTTCCTCCGATGCCATACCAGGAGAGCACGCCGCCTTTTTTGAGGGGAAAGTTGAATTTAAAGGCTCCGTCGCCATAAACGGGAACGGCATCCGTACCGATCTGTATACCGAGTTGCTGGAAGATCGAAAGGGTGGAATAGCGGCCCATCACCAGGTAGCTGGCACGGGAATTCTGAGATAACGGTCCTTCAGCTAATATTTCCGTGCCCAAAAAACCGAACTGGCCGGTAAACTCATGTGTATTTTGATTGCCATTTCGCAAATTTAAATCGAAAATACCGGAAATGCTATTGCCGTATTCGGCTGGGAACGCACTCATGAAAAAGTCGGAGTTCGCCAGGGATTTATTGTTAATGATCGAAACGGGTCCTCCCGAACTTCCTGAGACGGCAAAGTGGTTCGGGTTGGGAATATCTACTCCTTCCACCTTATACACAACTCCGAGCGGAGAGTTTCCGCGTACAACGATATCGTTCCGGGAATCATCTGCACCCTGTACGCCTGCGAAATTGGAGGCCATTCGGGCCGGATCGGAACGAGAACCTGCATAGCGATTTGTTTCTTCGACGCTGAACTGCTGCGCAGAAATGAGTGCCATTTCATTCAGAACCTCGCCTTTTTTGGTGGCGGTAACGGTTACTTCTTCCTGGTCGCTGAAACTTTCGTCCATAGGAACGGTCACAACGGTTTCTTTTCCGCTAATTACTTCTATGGTGAGGGTTTTTGGATCGTATGTAAGCATCTGAACACGCAATTCCTGTTTACCCACCGGAACCTGCCTGATGGAGAACCTGCCGTTTTCGTCGGTAAGCGCCCGGAATTTTTGCGTGGAATCGCCTGTAAAGATCTCGACGCGCGCTCCCGGAAGCGGGAAGTTCGTTTCGCTGTCCTGCACAGTACCACGCACGGTTTGCGAAGGTTGCTGCGCATATAGTCCGAAATACGAGACCAGGAACAGGAGGAGGAGTCGGGTTTTCATGTAGTCCGTTGTTTTGCTGCTAAAATAGCTAAAATCCATAAGTGCTTACCGGCGGTTTTGCAGTGCCTGGTACTCTTCGGCCGTCCATTCTTTTTTGTAGACTTCTTTGAAATCGAACAAGTTCAGCGAATTATTGTGGAAATTGCGCACTTTGAAGTAAATTATTTGATAATCACCACTGTACCAAAGTGCGATGATCGGCGGATCCTGCATAAGAATCTGTTCTGCCTCGCAAAACAGGCGGATCTGATCGGCTTGCTTACGTGCGCTCTTCGCAGCTTCCATTTTCTTATCGAAAGCCGGGTTTTCGTAGCGTGAATTATTGAGGTAAGAAGCTTTCATGGAGTCGGCAGGAATGACCTTGCCGTAGAAATTCATCAGGAAGGTCTCCGGGCTCGGGTAGTCAGCGGTCCAGGCTGAGCGAAACAGACTTCCTTTTCCGTGGGCCGCATCTTCCGTTTTTTGCTCGAAAGTGGATCCGTCGATGTTCACATTGATGTTCAGCACCTGGTTTAGTTGGCGTGCCATTTCGTCCGCCACGGCACTGTGTATGTCGTCAATGTCGTAGCGCAGATTGACTGTTCCGAAACCTGCTCCGTCCGGGTAACCTGCTTCTGCAAAAAGTTTCCGCGCTTTTTCCGGATCGTAGGAATAAGACACTTCGCGAACGCTTTTGAAATCGTAGCCTTTGAATGAACGCGATACGGGCGGAACGATTCCGTAGATGCCGATCTCGTAACTCTGCCCGCGTAAAATATCCCGGTTGATCTTTTCACGGTCGATGGCGTAGTTGAACGCCTGGCGTACGCGCTTATCCTTAAAACGCTCGTCGCGCATGTTGAAAGTGTAATAATTCGTCCAGAGGAGGGGCTGGTTGCTGAGGACAAACAGTGGCGGCGAAGAGTTGAAGTCTTTGATACGCCCGTCCAGCATTTTCGTGATTCGGCTTGTCGGAAGCCCGATAATAATATCCAGTTTCCCGTTTTCGAAGAGCTCGAGTTGTTCGAGTTTTTTGTTCTGGATCACGAAATCCACCTCGTCCAGGTAGGGGAGCGCATTGCCGTCTGCATCCGTAAGATAGTATTCCGGATTTTTGCGCAGCACGTATACCGGCGCCTGTCCATCCCTGTTCACGTTTGAAAAAATAAAGGGTCCCGTTCCGATCAGGTCCTTTTTGCCGGGGCGGTTGTAGATTTTCGGGGAAATAATAGCGCCATTTATGTTCGCCAGTTTATAGAGGAAATTATCGTCTTTTTCAAGCAAGGTGAGCGCGATTCGGTTGCCGTCAATAGCAATTCCCGAAATGGATTTTGCTTTTCCGCTGAAGAACTCGTCTGCGCCTTTCAGGCTGTGTTTGTACAGGAAATTATACGCATTCAGGGCAAGCCCGTCGGCGTTCTTCGTACAACTGTATTCGATCGTAAACTTTACATCTTCAGGAGTTACGAGGCGGTCGTCATCGTCCGAAAAAGCTTCGTGCGGGTGAAAACGAACGTCGTCACGCAAAGTAAACGTATAGGTGAGGCCATCGTTGGAGATCTTCCAGGATTTTGCGATCTGCGGACGGATGCTGAGATCTTTGGGATTGATGCTGATCAGTCCTTCGGCTACCTGAGAGGTGAAAATCGCGGAATAGTAATCGCTAATAGAAGGAGTTTCGAAATTGGAGGGACTATTTTCCAGGGCCATGGCAAAGGTGCCGCCTGCAAACTCGGACTGCCGGCGCTCGCGACTGGAACAGGCGCATACCAGTAGCAGTAGCAATAGACCAATAGTTAGTTTCATAAACATAGTTAATTGACTACAAGATTACTAAAAAAAATCGGTAGGTACAGAACTGCACAATTCCAATTTTGAAAATTAGCACGTTTTAACGTTGTGGCAAAGCTGTGCAATAACTGAGCGAATTCAAGGTCTTATTTCGGGGTCTTATTTTTTTTGAGGGAAACGTCTTAAAAAAGTAAAGCTAATTGTTTGGAGATAAGAAAAATTGCTTAATATTGCATGTCTAATTGAACAACTATTTACTCACTAATGAAAATGAGATTTTTAGTTACACTTTTTCTGGTTCTGGCTGCCTCCTTCTCCATGGCGACCAGTCTCTCTATTGAGGGAACTTACCAGGGAAAGAACCTCTACGTACAAAATCCCATGGATGACGATGGTTTCGGTTACTGTGCCACCAAGGCTACCGTAAACGGGGACATTCTTCCCGGCGGGACGGGTATGGGAGCTTTTGAAATCGATTTCTCGCTTTTCAACATCGCGATCGGCGAACCGGTTTTTATCGAGATCGAACACAATGACGGTTGCAAACCGAAGATCCTCAACCCGGAAGTGTTACTGCCGCGCAGTACCTTCGTGGTGACTTCGATCAATGTATCGGACAAAGGCCGGCTGACATGGAAAACCAAAGACGAGCAGGGGAAACTCCCGTTCGTGATCGAACAGTATCGCTGGAACAAATGGGTGGCAATCGGTGAAGTACAGGGGAAGGGTACTGCCGGAGATAACTCGTATGAATTTCAGGTGATTCCGCACTCGGGTGAAAACACGGTACGCGTGGTACAGGTAGACCATTCCGGAACCAAACGCAAATCGGACGAAGTTAAGTTCATGTCTGACGTTCCTGTTGTCAGTAAATCACCGAGCCAGGTAAAGAACGAGATCACGTTTACAGCGAACGGCGTGCCCGTTGAAACGCGGTACGAGATTTACGATGCTTACGGAAACATTGTCAAAAAAGGAGTCGACAAAAAAGTGAATTGTGAAAACCTGTTGAAGGGAATTTACTACATCAGTTTTGATAATACGGTCGACAAATTCATCAAGAAATAATCAGCACACGCGATATGGAAAGCCCCGGGGAAACTTCGGGGCTTTTTTTAGATATCTTTGAACCATGATCCGTAAAATTGAACACATCGGCATAGCCGTGAAAGACCTCGATACTTCCGTTAAACTTTACGAAAAATTGCTGGGAACGGCGTGCTATAAAACCGAGCAGGTGGCATCAGAACAGGTCCAAACGGCCTTTTTTCAAGTGGGGGAGTCCAAGATCGAATTGCTACAGGCAACGGATCAGTCTTCCGCCATTGCCAAATTCCTCGAAAAAAATCGCGAAGGTTTCCACCACATAGCGTTTGATACGGATAATGTGGAAGCGGAGATCACGCGTTTACAGGAAGATGGTTTCGAGCTGATTCACCTGTCGCCGAAAGACGGCGCGGATAACAAGCGCATTGCGTTCCTGCATCCGAAATCGACAGGTTCTCTGCTTGTTGAACTCTGTCAGGAAAAATAATCGCGTATATCTTTTCCTTTCTCCAGGTGAAGCGTTTGCAAGCCTACCGCCCTTGCACTTTCAATATGCCGGATCGTATCATCTATAAAAAGGGTGTTTTCCGGGACTAAGTCGTTTTCACGGCATACGTGCAGAAAGATCTCCTCGTCCGGTTTGCGCATTCCAAGCTCGTGCGAGAGGTAAATATGGGTGAACAGTGAATTCCACGTGCTTTCAAAACCCGTTTCCCGAAAACGGCGGAGCACTTTTTCGTAGTGTATTTCATTGGTATTACTCAGCAGGAACACCGGTTTTTTGCGTGAAAGTTCACGAATGAGTTCGAGTCGTTCGACCGGAAAATCGAGGATCATTGCATTCCAGGCATGAACCACCTGGTTGGCGCTTACACTAACCGGGATCAGGTCCAGGAGTTTATTGATAAAAGCCATGGGTGAGATCCGGCCGGTTTCGAACCGGTCGAACAGCTGCGACTGTGCAGCCTGCGAATACAACTCGTCGAAATTGGAACAGCCAAGCGCACGAAATGCGTCTGCCGTACGTTCATAATCGATGTTGAGGATCACTCCTCCAAGGTCAAAAATAAGTGCTTCCGGTGCTTTCATACATCAAAAATAAAAAAAGTCACCTACCGGATGGCAGATGACTTTTTACACGTGTATTATGTGCAGAAATTACTGCTTGTTCATTTCAATTTTGAGGTTGTAAGAAACGAGTGGCTGGATCGGTTCCTGACCTTCCTGAACCTGCATGCCCGGCATGTTAAGTTCTTTGAAGTCCACGTCAAATTTCCCGGTAATCCACGCTTTGTCGTCGCTCAGTTTGATGTCTGCATCAATCGTTTTGTCGAGGTCTTTTCCAAGAACGTTCATCTTCACTTCGAGTTTACCGTCTTTGTAAGAACCGAGCGTCACTTTCACGTCTTTGTAGTTCTTTACATTGAAGAAATACGGCCCCTGCAGGTGTGCGGAAAGCGTGTCGTTCTTTACCTGGTCGAGGTTCGGATCCTCCGCTTTGATCGTACTCATGTCAAGTGTAAAGTTACCGGAGATCAGTTCTTCTCCTTTCATGGTCATTTGACCGTCGCTGAACCAAACTTTCCCGGTGTGGAAATAGTTTTCGTTCTTTTGGCCTTTCCATTCGAGTGTGGAAGCTTCTTTGTCAATTACATAAGTTGCTTCTTCAGCCTGCGGGTTCTCTTCAACTCCGTCGGCTTTTTCGGCGCACGATGCAGCGGATACAGCTACTGCGGCCATCAAGAGAAATTTAAACGCTTTCATTTAATTTTTGTTTTTTTGTGTTCCGGACAAAGGTAAACGAAATAACTTACCATGGTAATTATATAGGAATTTTTAACAAAAAATCACTGCTTTTGTCCTGCTTTTTTAGTATAATGAACTCTTGATTATGAAATTATTCGTAGACGAAAATCGCTATATCGACACCCGCGAAGCACTGGATATTTCGCTTCCCTTATCCGATACGGATCAAAATCCGCTGGCGTGGTACCTCGACCGGCCGGTGTTTGAGCCGGTCATTTCCGATGCCTTTGTCGGGTCTGTAAATCTCGGCGGCTCCGTAAACTTTCGGACAATCCGTTTTAATCCGCACGGTCACGGCACGCACACGGAGTGTCTCGGGCACATTACGCAGGAAATTCATTCGGTAAACCGAACGATGACGGAATTCTTTTTTTCCTGCCGCGTCCTGAGTGTACACCCGGAAGTGTTTTTTAACGAACGCTTCGGCGAGGAAGATCAGGTTATTCGTCCGGAGGCTTTTGCGGCTCTTGAAGGCTTTCGCTTTGATGCACTGGTAATCCGAACCATGCCTAACGAACCTGAAAAACGCTCGGCACATTACTCGGCGACCAATCCGCCGTACCTGGATGTGCGCTGCTTTGAAGTATTCGAACGAGCAGGAATTCGTCATCTGCTGATAGACATGCCGTCGGTAGACCGGGAGAATGACAACGGAGAACTCGCCGGGCATCATGCTTTCTGGAATGTTCCGCAAAGACCGGCTTTTGACAAAACGATAACCGAGTTGATCTACGTGGAACCGGCCATCCTGGACGGCGACTACATCCTGGAACTCCAGGTGGCGGCCTTTGAAAATGATGCTGCACCTTCGAGACCAGTGCTCTACAAAATTTACGAGTAAAAAAAAGATCGGTCCGAAGACCGATCCTTGTGAATAGTATGTAGTTTAATTTAAGACCTTTCTGGTTCAAAAAAATCAGGTTATTTCTTAGATTATTATAGAATGCGTTTTTTTCTTTCTATAGTGGTCGAAAAACGTTTATCAAAAAATAAGAACTGTTATACTCTTTAATCAAACTAGAAAATGAAAACTGCCTCTCCAAGCAGGTATTTTTCAACAAACAAGCTAAATTAAACAACCTAAACTTTGAAATAACCTGATTTTATTCTCCTTATTTCTTGAATCAAATATAGGACGAATCAACGGTTATTTTCGACCAAATGAATATTTGACGCTTACGGATGAAAATAACCCCTCGCTCGTTTAGCGAAACTTAAAGACTTTCGAGCATTTTAAAGAATAGTTCGCGTTTCGACGGTGAAAGCGGAATTTCCGAACCGTCCTTCAAAACAACCGAACCTCCCTGTCCTTTATCGAAACGGTCGACGTAGTTCAGGTTGATGATGTGTGATTGTTGTACCCGCATGAACTGCTGTCCACACAGGAGGTTCTCAAATTCTTTAAGAGTCTTCGAAACAAGGATCTTTTTCCCTTCTTTGAGAAAGAAAGAAGTGTAGTTCCGGTCTGCTTCGCAGCGAATGATATTATCAAGTTCGATTACGTGGACACTTTCCTGTGTTTTAAGCACCAGTTTTCGACGCTGGTTGTGTTGCAGGTTGTGATTGAGCGCATCAAACTGGCTTTCGCGCGGATAATTGCGTGTTTCAACCGCGCGTTTCACAGCCGTTTCCAGCTCTTCGGGATCGACCGGTTTCAGGATGTAGTCAAGTGCACTGAACTTAATGGCTTTGATTGCATATTCCTGATGCGCCGTAATAAAGATAACCTCGAAACTTTTTTCGTCGAATGCTCGCAGTACATCGAAGCCGGAACCGTCAGGCATTTGTATGTCGAGAAAAACAAGGTCGGGTTTGTGTTGCCGGATTGCCTCGATCCCCGATTTGACGTTTTCTCCGGCGGGGATCGCTTCGATTTCAAGACCGAATGAATTGATCATATTGGCAATCAGCTCACGCGTTTTTTTTTCGTCGTCTATTACAAGGGCCTTTTTCTTCATAATGGATGGTATTCTGGGCTCAGGCTTCTGTCCGGTACGGTAGCGAAATTAATACTTTTGTTCCGGTTTCCAAAGCTTTATTTAAATCTTCAATGACCAGTTTTCCAGTGGTCTTGTATTTGTAATTCAGGTTGTCGATCCGCTTGCGCGTAATTTTCATGGCCATGCTTTTGTGTTCCTTACTTTTTTTATTCTGCTCGGAAATTTTACGGCCGACCCCGTTATCCTCGATCCGTATTTGCAACATGCTGTTTTCCTTGTAGAACTGGACGAAAATATACCCGTTCTCAGCCAGGTGCAGCTGTCCGTGTTCGATCGCATTTTCAATAAACGGCTGCGTGATCATCGGCGGGATAACCACGTTTTCATCGAATAGTTCGGGTTGTGCCATTACCTGGAACTCAAAGCGATCTTCGAAACGCAGTTTTTGGGTTTCCAAATACTTTTGAAGGATCTCAATCTCTGTTTCCAGGGGGATGAACTCCTTCGGTGAATTTTCGAGGATCAGGCGCATGAGTCGCGAAAAGTTTACCAGGAATCTGGAAGAGCGGGCCGTGTCATTTTCGAAAATATAACTCTGGATCACGGACATGGCGTTGAAAACGAAGTGGGGATTCATCTGCGCCCGAAGGAGCGTCTGCGACATTTCCGCCTCGCGTTGTTTTTGTTTGATTTTTGTCTGGTTGAAACGATAGAAGGTGATCACGCCGGCCAGGATCAGGATGATCGTAAAACCAAGAATGATGTATTTTTGAAAATTGTTCTTCAACTCGATGTTTTCGAGCCGGGCGGTCGTTAATTCGCGGTCTTTTGCCTGCCGTTCGATAGAGTCAGCCTGGATGGTGATCAGTTGTTCGCGTTGTTCGGCTTTATAAAGTTCACTCAGTTCGGCAATCTTCGTGGAAGCCTGAACACCGGCGGTGCTGTCCTGGTAATCCACGTACTGCTGCATGTAATGATAAGCTTCATCGTAATTTCCGAGGTGTTGATAAACCTGTGAAATGACGCGATAGGTATTGAATATCTGGTTCTTCGAACCGATCTGTTTGCGGATTTCCACCGAGCGATTGAGGTAGTTGAGTGCATTCTCATATTTGCGCTGTTTCATGAAGACGGTCCCGACGTTATGATATACGCCTGCAATCTTCTCTTTGTTTCCGGTGGACTCATAGAAGACCAGCGATTTGTTGAAGTAGATCAGTGCCTGGTCGTTATCGTAAAGTTCGCGGTAAATGACCCCGAGGTTATTGTTGGCCTCGCCAAGCCCGTTAAAATCGTTTACGCGCGTGAGGAAACTGATTGCACGCAGGTGATATTCGCGCGCTGCATCGTAGTTTTTACGGTCTGTATAAATGGTTCCGAGATTCGTGTATGCAAGTGCAATCTGCCGGTCGTCGTGCAGGTTTATGGCATACTCGAGTGAACGCGTGAAATAGAATTCCGCATCATCGAGGTTTTTGATCTGCCGCTGGGATTGCCCGACTTCTCGGCTAAAGCGTGCCATGAGCGGCAGGTTGTTGTGTTCAATAGCCAGGCGTAGCCCGATCAGGTTTTTGGCAACACTCAGTTCCATCTGCCCGAAGTACTTGTAAATATCGGCCTGCACGCCGAAACAACTTGCCAGCATCCCGCGATTTGCAGAACGCCGGCCGAACTGGATCGCTTCTTCCACAATGTAGAGGGCCGAATCCTTATTGTTCTGGCGCATGAAGTCCAGTGCTACCTGGTTGTAGACCCGCGCAAGCCGGATGTTATTACGGTCTTTTTTTGCAAACTGGTACGCTTTGGTGAAATAGGACCGGGCAACTTTGTGGTCTCCCTGGATCGAGTGATAAGTGCCGAGGAGATTGTAGATCTCGTATTGCACGCTGCTGCTGCCCACTTTACTGAGAAACGGCTGCAATGAAAGAATCTGGCGGAAATAGTTTTCCTGGTCACCCTGGATCTGGCTGATCTGTGTGGAGAAAAGCAGTGCCGCAAAACGAACCGAATCGTCGAAGTCGCGGCTCGTGGTGAGCAGTATACGACTGACGGAATCGGCCTTGTGGATATTGTGGTTCAGGTAATATTCTCCCAGCGCCAGCCTGCGAGAAAATTTTTTGCGGTCGTTCTGCTCCGTTTCAATCGATGTTTCCAACTCTTCTTCCAGGGAAGACTGCGCGCGAAGCGCACCCGGCAATTGTAGCAGGAGAATGAAGAAAAGCAGGTAAAACGATCGCACTTTTGGAATTTAATTCAAATAAAGATAACATTTTTCAAAAAGAACGGCATGGAATAGCTCCGTATTTCGTCTTATCTTTGCTGGTTAAAAAACCGATCAGCGCAATGGATTATAATTTCCGGGAAATAGAAGAAAAGTGGAGAAATTTCTGGGCTACGCACCGCACCTTTCACGCCGAGGAAGATACATCGAAACCGAAATACTACGTACTCGACATGTTTCCGTATCCTTCCGGGGCAGGACTGCACGTGGGGCATCCGCTCGGGTACATTGCTTCGGATATTTTTGCCCGTTACAAGCGGCTGCGCGGTTACAATGTGCTGCACCCGATGGGTTACGACTCGTTCGGACTTCCTGCGGAACAATATGCGATTCAGACGGGTCAGCATCCGGCAAAAACGACGCGTGAGAACATTGCGCGTTACCGGGACCAACTCGATAACATTGGTTTTTCATTCGACTGGGATCGTGAAGTACGTACATCTTCCCCGGATTATTACAAATGGACGCAGTGGATCTTTACAGAACTTTTCAATTCCTGGTATAATACGGATACGGATCGTGCGGAACCTGTTTCGGAACTGATCGAACGTTTCAAAAAAGAAGGGAATGAACAGGTGCATGCGGCCACGGATTATGCGGAAGTATTCATTGCGGCTCACTGGAATGAACTGGACCAGACTGCGCAGGAGCGCATTTTACAGGAATACCGCCTGACGTATCTTGCCGATTCATGGGTGAACTGGTGCCCTGCTCTCGGGACTGTTCTGGCGAATGATGAAGTTGTGAACGGCCGTTCGGAGCGTGGAAATCATCCTGTCGAACAAAAACGCATGCGTCAGTGGTCGATGCGCATTAAAGCGTATGCCGAACGCTTGCTTTCCGGGCTGGAAGAACTGGACTGGACCGAATCCATTAAAGATCAACAACGTAACTGGATCGGGAAATCGGTTGGTTCGAGTGTCTTTTTTCAACTGGACGGTCACGATGAACTCATCGAAGTGTTTACCACGCGTCCCGACACGATTTACGGGGTGAGCTTTATGGTACTGGCACCGGAGCATGCACTCGTCGATCAGATCACAGTCGCTGAATACCGGGATGCTGTTGAGAATTATAAAAAACAGGCATCGCTCAAGTCTGAACGCGACCGGCAGGCGGATGTCAAAAATATTACAGGGCAATTTACCGGGGCGTATGTGCAGCATCCGTTTACCGGAGAAAAAGTACCGGTCTGGATCGGCGATTATGTGCTTGCCGGCTACGGAACAGGTGCCGTGATGGCCGTTCCCAGCGGGGATCAGCGCGACTGGGATTTTGCAAAGCACTTCGGGCTTCCGATCCCGAATATTTTTGCGGATGTTTCAGTCTCGGAAGAAGCGTATAGCGGAAAAGATGCTGTACTTGCCGATTCTGATTTCCTGAACGGTCTGCCGGCATCAGAAGCCATACAAAAGGCAATTGAAGCAATCGAAGCCAAAGGATTTGGCAAAGGGAAAACCAACTATCGTCTGCGCGATGCGGTTTTTTCCCGTCAACGCTACTGGGGCGAACCGTTCCCGGTTTATTACCAGGACGGAATTCCCAAAATGATTGCGGCAGAGCACCTGCCGGTAGAATTGCCGGAAGTGGATCATTACCTGCCAACAGAAGCCGGTGATCCGCCATTGGGAAATGCCACCAAATGGGCCTGGGATACGGCTGCGAACAAAGTAGTGGAAAATAATCAGGTAGACCATCAGACGGTTTTCCCGCTCGAACTTAATACGATGCCCGGCTGGGCCGGAAGTTCGTGGTATTTTGCACGCTATACCGATCCGAATAACAGTGAGGAATTTGCCGGAAAAGAGGCGCTGAACTACTGGCAAAATGTGGATTTGTACCTCGGGGGCTCGGAACACGCGACAGGGCATTTGCTGTATGCGCGTTTCTGGACAAAGTTTCTGTTTGATCGCGGATACCTGCCTTATGACGAGCCGTTCAAAAAGATGATCAACCAGGGGATGATCCTGGGACGCAGTAGTTTTGTATATCGACTCACGGATTCCAATACGTATATTTCGAAAAACATGATCGAAGGTCACGACGTGCAGCCGATCCACGTGGATGTTTCGATGGTGAACGATGACGATGTACTTGATGTAAAGGCATTCATAGCCTGGCGGCCCGAGTTTGCTGATGCGAAATTTATACTGGACAACGACGGACAATACCTTTGCGGTTTCGAGATTGAAAAGATGTCGAAATCGAAATTCAACGTTCGAAACCCGGATGAACTGGTCGAACGATTTGGTGCCGATACGCTTCGGATGTACGAAATGTTCCTCGGCCCGCTGGAACAAAGCAAGCCCTGGGACACAAAAGGCATCAACGGGGTGCACAATTTCCTGCGCAAATTCTGGCGCTTGTTTCACAACGAACAGGGCGAATTTTCGGTCTCCGATGAGCAGGCATCCAAAGAAAGCATGAAAACGCTGCATAAAACGATCAAAAAGATCGAGGAAGACCTGGAACGTTTTTCATTCAATACGGGTGTTTCAGCTTTTATGATCTGTGTGAACGAATTGCAGGACCAGCAATGTAAGCAGCGGCAGGTACTCGAGCCGCTCGTAACGCTCATCGCTCCCTATGCCCCCCACATCGCTGAAGAACTCTGGGAAAAACTCGGTCACGCCGCGGGAACCGTTGAAAAAGCGTCATTCCCGAAATTTGATGAGGCGCAACTCGTGGAGAATTCGTATTCGTACCCGGTATCGTTCAATGGAAAGATGCGTTTTAAAGCGGAATTGCCACTTAGCTTATCACCGAAAGAAGTGGAGGCTGAGGTCCTTGGGATGGAAGACGCACAGCGCTGGATGGAAGGGAAACCGCCAAAAAAGGTGATTGTCGTTCCGGGGAAGATTGTGAATGTCGTTATTTAGGAAACCGTTTCCTTTATGCGAGTCGTGCGAGGTATTTCACGATCGACTGGATATCGTTCCAGGTATAAGAAATACATCCAAAATGGAAATGGCTATCCCAATCAGCTAAAACCGTTTAACCGTTAAAAACGGCTAACGGCTATTCCCGCTGTCTGAACTTTCGCTCTTGCTGCCTCCTTTCCCTGCGACTCATTGAGTATATTGGTCCGGATGCATTGAATACCGGATCACAGACATAACGCTCGTAAAAGCCCGGCCGGTTCTCCTGCACTTTCACGTGTCTTGTGACATGCAAAATGCCATCTGCCGAAAGAGTGTAGGAGAAGTGATAGCACTTCAAACGGTAACGCGTACCCTGAATTTCTACTCCGGTAA
>CAYMEW010000015.1:0-85654 GCA_964389755.1 uncultured Flavobacteriales bacterium
CTTTTTTTGGCAATGAAAAAAAGTAGGATACAATAAACTGTATATCAGGAAAACCAGTCTTCCGAAGCCTCACCGCGTACCCACAACCATCCAACAACTCCATGACTCACTGAAAACCATAATCTTCAACCGCATGGAGCAGTACTGCGTGATCATTCTCATTCTCATTCTGTTTCTCATTCTCCCCTGCCTCTGTTTCTCTTTCTGGCGCAAGTGTCCCACGTGCCCACCAACTCACACTCAAAACTCAAACTCACGCTCACACTGAAAAACCCGAAGTCTTCGACCGCAGGGAGAAGTACTTCCTCGAGTGTCCCACACGTGTCCACTAACTCACACTCCACACTCACACTGAAACCTGAAGTCTTCGACCGCAGGAAGAAGTACTTCAGGTATATTGCACAAGTATAGCATCAGTATAGCACAAGTAATGATACTGTATTATCTGTACCTGTTTCAAACAATGTGTTAAAATATAAACTGAACTCCGCCGCAGAAAAATAGAATCCGCCGCTTCCTCCCCGCAAGCGCTTCTGCACCGTTAAAAAAGAACAGACAAAAACCTGTTTTTCACCTTTCCGTAAAACCAAAGTGCATTTCGCTTCGTTTATGAAGTAAGCGCATTACGCATGAAACACTTTTTGAACATACCACTCATGATACTTTCTTTCTTCACCGCCTTCTCCATGACGGCACGGGCACAACGCTCGGA
Source organism: uncultured Flavobacteriales bacterium (assembly GCA_964389755.1). Lineage (GTDB taxonomy): Bacteria > Bacteroidota > Bacteroidia > Flavobacteriales_D > Crocinitomicaceae > JBBSUQ01. The sequence goes on from CAYMEW010000015.1 coordinate 713, forward strand.
TGCCGAATTTCGTAAAATGGCCGATAAATATGCCGGCGATTTTCCGACCGTTACACCCGCCGAATTGCACACCGAACTCCAACACGACAAGGTCGTGATCCTCGATACGCGTGAAAAAGAAGAGTACGACGTCAGCCACCTGCCCGGTGCCATCTGGTATGGCTACAAAGACCGGCAGGAAGATAAACTCGCCGCGATCCCGAAGGGAGCAACAATCGTTGTCTACTGTTCCGTCGGCTATCGCAGTGGAAAGATCGGGGAAAAACTCCGTAAAGAAGGTTATGTGAACGTGCGAAATCTCTATGGAGGCATCTTCAACTGGTTCAACCAGGGATTCAGGGTGGTGAATAACGACGGCCGCGACACCAAAAAGATCCACGCATACAACGAAAAATGGGCGCAGTGGATCACACGCGGAACCAAAGTCTATTAACAGAAAAAGCCGCTTACCCGGAGATCAGCGGCCTTTATCCATGAAAAAAGTTTCATTAGTTCTTTGAGAGGTAATCGGCTACTCCGTCAAAAGTCGCTTTCATACCTTCGTCACCTTTGTGCCAGTTTGCCGGACAAACCTCGCCGTTCTCTTCGAAGAACTGAAGCGCATCAACCATACGGATCGCTTCGTCCACGTTTCGTCCGAGCGGCAGGTTGTTCACCAGTTGGTGCATCACCGTTCCTTCCTTATCGATTAGGAAAAGCCCGCGGTAAGCAATCATCGGCCCTGTCGCGATCATATTCCCCTCTGCGTCGTAATCGTACTCGCCCGCAAGTACTCCGAATGCCTCGGAAATGCACTTGGAACTGTCCGCCACGATCGGGTAGGTAATCCCCTGGATTCCGCCCTTGTCCTTCGGTACCTGAAGCCATCCCCAGTGTGATTCTTCGGTATCCGTGGAGCAGGCTACCACTTTTACACCGCGTGCTTCAAACTCACCCAGTTTAGACTGGAATGCGTGCAGTTCGGAAGGACAAACGAAAGTGAAATCTTTCGGGTAAAAGAAGAATACGACCGGGTGCTTGCCCAGGTACTCATCGAGTGAGAAATTTTCAACGATTTCGCGTCCGTTAACTACTGCCGGCGCTTTGAATGATGGTGCTTTTTTTCCTACTAATACTCCCATTGTTCTTATGCTTTGGTTAAAATTTAAGATTTAAAGTGTTACAAAATTACGGCTTCTGAATGGCTTTATCAACGTTGAGCCAGCCAGGCTTTGAACATCCAGCTCGTCTTCTCCTTTTCACGGATCAGGTCGCTCATCATGCTGTTCGTTCCCTCGTCATCACCGGAAGCCGAAAGATCGAGTAATTCCCGCTCCAGTTCCAGTAATTTGGACTGCGCTTCGGCAATGTATTCCACCCCCTTTTTGCCCTGCTCGATCAGCGGATTGCTTTGAATGGCCGAATGAGCGAGGTAAGCTTCGAAAGAATACAACGGTGTTTCCCCGAGCGAAAGGATCCGCTCAGCCAGGTCGTCGATGATCACCTGGGTACGGGTGTACTGCTCCTCGTACTTCGCATGAAGTTCGAAAAAGTTTTCTCCTTTGATATTCCAGTGAAGCGATCGCAGGTTCTGATAGTGTACCTGGTAAGTGGATAACAGCCTGTTCAGTTTGTCAATATAATTCTTTTCCATAGTGTGTTAATACGTTTGCTTTGTCTGCTACAAAATTAACGAATGTCGCTGGTTTATTTAAATTGATTAAATTTATGTTTTGATAAATAATATCTATGATCTCGCTACAGCAAATGAAATACCTCGTTGCCCTCGAGGAACATCGCCACTTTCAGCAGGCCAGTGAGGCGTGCTTTGTAACACAACCAACCCTTTCCATGCAGATCAAAAAAGCGGAGGATGAGTTGGGCTTCGCCGTGTTTGACCGCTCTGCACACGACCTGCGACTCACGCCCTTCGGCGAGGATTTGTTGCCGGTGTTGCGATCCATTCTGCACGAAACGGAAAAGATCGAAATGCTGCGCCAGAAAAGAAGCGGGCAATATGTCGAACGGCTGAAGATCGGGATCATCCCCACCGTTTCCGCATATCTTGTAAATGACCTTTTCAGGAACTGGCGGAAAGAATTCAGGGATCTGCAGGTAACAGTAGAGGAATTCCGGACCGAGAACCTGTTGGAAGCCTTGCGCCGCAAAGAAATTGATTGCGGAATCCTGGCGGGACCGGTCGTATCTGAAAACCTGCGCGTGGTGCCGCTCTTCACCGAAGAGATCAGGGCATATACCGGTGCAGGTGGCGAAAAGGTCAGTTCGAAAGAACTTGCCGTGCTTAAACCGTGGTTGCTGAACGAAGGAAATTGCCTGCGTAACCAGATGATTCGCTTCTGCGGACTGGAAGAAGGTGACGAAAGCAACTGGGATTATTCCGGGGGAAACCTCGATATCCTCATGGAAATGGTCGATCAGAATGGCGGTTATACGCTCGTACCGGAGCATTACCTGCGCATTTCAAGACATCGTCCGGAGTACTTCAAAACCATCTATTCGGCTGTGAACGGGCAGATTCCCGCACGTCAGATCGTGTGTGCCTTTCATACGCGTACGTATAAATTGCCGGGAATTGAAAAAATTATCAGAAGTTTGCAGTTACATTACAGCGAAAAACGCAAAGCATCGGAATTTACGATCCTCCCCTGGAAATGATGGAAGAAGAAAGACTGGATAAAATACTCACCGAACGCGGACTGGTCAGTAACCGCACACGCGCCGAACAGATTATTCGGGAGACCGGAGTACTCGTCAATGGCAAACTCATTAACAAATCGGGTAAAAAGTTCCCGAAAGACGCCTCGATCGAACTACTGCGCGAAGAACTTCCCTACGTGTCGCGGGGCGCTGTGAAGCTGCAACGCGCCATCGAACACTGGAAACCGGAACTGGCCGGGAAGGTTTTCCTCGATATCGGCGCCTCTACCGGAGGTTTTACGGAAATACTCCTCGAAAACGGCGTCTCGAAAGTGTATGCGGTGGATGTCGGTAAGGATCAGCTGCACGCAAAACTGCGCAACGATCAACGCGTCGTGAACCTGGAGAAAACGCACGTACGTGAACTCAATACGCGGCTCATCCCCGAACTGGCAGACGGCTGCGTGGTGGATGTTTCCTTTATTTCCCTGACAAAGATCTTCCCCTTTATTCATCCGCTGCTGAAACCCGGTGCGCAGATCATCGCACTTATCAAACCGCAATTCGAGGTCGGTCGCGAGAACATCGAGAAGGGAGGAATTGTCCGCAATAAAAGCCTCTACCCGAAAGTACTGGCCGACATCCGCGAAAGTGCGGCCGTCAATCACCTCGATATGCAGGCACACATCGATTCTCCCATCCTTGGGGGAGACGGAAATCACGAATTCCTTGCTTTATTCATTCGTCGCACATGAAATACAAATTGATTCTTCCCGCATTCCTGGCCCTTACCTTGCTGGCGTGCGGCAGTGCCGGTAAACAGAACCCGGAGAGTTCCAACGACGCGCAGGAGGATGCAACGGCACGTCGGTCGCCATTTACCGACAGCCTCGTTAGCCGTTTCAGAACCGTTACGCTTCCCTTCGAGATCGATTCCGCCTGGTATTCCGGCTTCGAGCCGACTGATACGCTAAGCGACCGGGACCTTCGATTTCTGCTCGAGCACGCAGCCAGTACCGTCGATTCGGCAGAGGTGAGCGATGTGTTCACCATAAATGCACTCAAAAAAGCGGGAACTTATAACGCGTACGTCGATTCGCTGGACCTGTCGGAACTCAAAGACGCAACTGCACATCCGCTCGCGCAGTACACCGTCGATAAAGACCGGGTGCTGATCTGGAGCATTGTGCGCTCGTCCTTTGAAGCCTGTCCGTACTATGCCGGCACAGCGATCTACCTCACTGTTATTCCGGAAAACGGCAACTCCTATTGTAAGCGCATCGGGGATGCCTTTTCCGCAGGAGATGCACCGAACTATTATTTCCGGATCTCGGAGTTTACATTCCAAAAAGACGGGCGGATCGACGTGTTGCTCACCGAAGAGAACGGGGACGATGAACAGGTGGAAAAACGGAATCAGACGCGCTCGGCAACCTCCTGGAAATTGTGAATCTTCTCTGTTTAGAATCAGTCAAAATAATCGAATTGTGTATCTTTGTACTGAATTATGGAAGAGCAAAAGAAAAGACCGTTCAGTGTGCGGGAGGTACGGGAAGAATTTCCGGCACTTCGCAGGCTGATCTACGGAAAGAACCTGATTTATTTCGATAACGGGGCAACTTCGCAAAAGCCGCAGGTGGTGCTCGATGCCATCAATCATTTTTATGCGAAAGACAATGCCAACATCCATCGGGGAGTGCATTTTATGTCCCAACAGGCCACTTCCGAATACGAAGCTGCGCGTAAAACAATTCAAGGTCACCTCAATGCTGAAAAACCCGAAGAAGTGATCTTTACCAAAGGAACCACCGATTCGATCAACCTGGTGGCGTATTCCTTCGGGCACCTGCTCAGCGAGGGAGATGAGATCATCATCACCGCGATGGAACACCATTCGAACATTGTTCCCTGGCAAATGCTCTGCGAACGCAAGAAATGCGTATTGAAAGTGGCTCCCATCAATAAAAAAGGAGAACTGATCCTGGAAGAGTACGAAAAACTGCTCAACGAACGCACGAAGCTCGTTTCAGTCGTACACATTTCAAATACGCTCGGAACGATTAACCCCGTGAAAGAGCTAATTCGAAAAGCACACGAGGTCGGAGCGCGCGTTTTGGTAGACGGTGCCCAGAGCATACAGCATACTCAGATCGATGTGCGCGATATGGATTGCGACTTCTTTGTATTCTCTGCACATAAAGTTTATGGCCCAACCGGTATCGGGATCCTCTACGGAAAAGAAGAGATCCTCGAAAAAATGCCGCCGTACCAGGGAGGTGGCGATATGATCGAAAAGGTGACTTTTGAACGAACAACCTACAACGAACTGCCGTTCAAGTTCGAAGCGGGAACACCGCACATTGCCGGGGGGATCTGCCTCGGGAAAGCGCTTGAATACCTCGAGCAGTTCGACATGGAAGCGATCAAAAAGCACGAAACGGAACTGGGTGAATACGCCTCGGACCTGCTTTCCACATTCGAGGGAATGCGACTGATCGGAACAGCTAAGAAGAAAACCAGTGTGGTCTCCTTCGTCGTCGAAGGAATCCACCCTTTTGATATCGGAACGCTCCTGGATAAACAGGGAATTGCCGTGCGTACCGGGCATCACTGCACACAACCCCTGATGGACTTTTACCAGGTTCCCGGAACGGTGCGCGCTTCATTTGCGTTCTACAATACCAAAGAAGAGATCGATACCTTTATCACCGCCGTCGAAAAAAGTATCTCGATGCTGAAATAGCGTCGACTAAAAAAGAAACAGCGATGTCGATAGAAGCAAAACAACAGGAGATCATTGACGAATTTGCCGTCTATGACGACTGGATGGAAAAATACGAATACATCATCGAACTTGGAAAAGAACTTCCGCTGATCGATGATTCCAAAAAGACGGACGAACGCCTCATTGAAGGCTGTCAGTCGCGTGTGTGGCTCGATGCCGCCGTCGAAGGAAATAAAATGCACTTTACCGCGGATTCCGATGCGATCATTACCAAAGGCATTATCGGCTTGCTCATCCGGGTGCTCGACGGGGAAGCTCCGGCAGAGGTAGCAACAACCGATTTGCATTTTATCAACGACATCGGCCTGGCAGAACACCTTTCACCCACACGGGCAAATGGCCTCGCAAGTATGGTGAAGAAATTGAAAATGAGTGCGCTGCTTGCACTCCAACCTTGAAAGTTATGATGGAACTCGAAAATAAGATCGTGGACGTGCTCAAAACGATCTACGATCCTGAAATACCGGTAGATATTTACGAACTAGGACTGATCTACGAAGTGAAGATCGACCAGGAAGGTCAGGTGCAGATCGAAATGACACTGACTTCCCCGAATTGTCCTGTGGCCGAAAGTCTGCCGAAAGAAGTAGAAGATAAGGTTGCCTCTGTAGAAGGTGTGAACAGTGCCGTGGTGAATATCGTATTCGATCCGCCCTGGGATAAGGATATGATGAGCGAAGAGGCAAAACTTGAACTGGGATTTCTCTGAGAATCAAGACATATATTTCTGAAAATCGCCTGCCCGCAAACTAACCGATCCGGCAGGAAGTTGTTAAAATCAAGGATATGAAAAGAGTGGTTATCACCGGGATGGGAGCGTTGACTCCGCTCGGGAACGATCTGAAAACGTTTTGGAAAAACCTGAAAGCAGGAGTGAGCGGGGCGGCACCGATCACGAAGTTCGATACGACCCGCTTTAAAACGCAATTTGCCTGTGAATTAAAGGACTTCGATCCGAAAGCGCATTTCGATGTAAAGGAATTGCGTAAATACGATCCGTTTTCGCAGTATGCGCTCGTAGCGGTTGACGAAGCGGTTAAGCACGCCGGTATCGATTTTGAAAAACTCAACCGCGATCGTATCGGTGTGATCTGGGGATCCGGAAACGGGGGAATCCAGACTTTCCAGGATCAGATGATCGAATATTGTGATGGCGACGGAACACCGCGCTTTACGCCCTTTTTTATCCCGCGTATACTCGTCGATATAGCTTCCGGTATCATCTCGATCAAATACGGACTTCGCGGAGTGAATTTTTGCCCGGTATCCGCCTGTGCAACTTCCAATACCGCACTCATTGAAGCCTTTAACTACATCCGCTGGGGAAAAGCGGACATGATCATCTCCGGCGGATCGGAAGCCGCTATTAACGAAGCGGCGATCGGTGGTTTTTCTTCTGCGAAAGCACTTTCCACGCGCAATGACGATCCGGCATCTGCCTCCAGGCCTTTTGATGAGAGCCGCGACGGTTTCGTAATGGGCGAAGGTGCCGGCGCGATCATTCTTGAATCTTATGAACATGCCATGGAGCGAGGCGCAACGATCTACGGTGAAGTTGTCGGCGGAGGAATGGCTGCGGACGCCTATCACCTCACCGGAACGCACCCGGAAGGAGACGGCGCCGTGCTTGGAATGAATGAAGCGATTCGGGAAGCGGGAATTACGGCTGCCGAAATCGATTATCTGAACATGCACGCGACGAGTACACCACAGGGTGATACCTCCGAACTGATTGCAGCAAAGCGCGTTTTCGAAGGAAATAAAGACCTCTTCGTTTCTGCTACGAAGTCCATGACGGGTCACTTACTTGGAGCGGCTGGAGCCGTGGAAGGAATTGCCTGTGTGATGGCACTGGCCGATGGCGTGGTTCCCCCGACGATCAACACGCAGACGGTAGAGGGAGAATATGCAAACCTGTTTAACTTTCCGCTGGGAGAAGCGATTTCGCGGGAATTGACTTATGCGATGAGCAATACCTTTGGTTTTGGCGGACACATTGCGTCCATCGTGTTTAAGAAATTTGAAAAATAGCCGTTTTTAACGGTTAAGCAGGATTTCCTGGTACTGAAAGCCGGTCTTTAGCTCCTGACCGTCTTCCGTCGTGAGTGAATAGCTTCGATGTACCTGTTCGCCTTTCCGGATCGGGATCTCTGCCTGGAATACCGGACCGGCGAAACAAAAGCTGTGGAATTCGCCGTTTTCCCCGCACGGGTCTACATTTTTCGGTAATTTTTCTAAGAAATCGGGCTCAATGAGCGTACCTGCAAAATCATCACCGAAATAACGATCATCGGTACAACAGATCATGGAGCGAAAGCCTTCCGCGGTAAAATCCCGAATGAGTTGTGTCGTGTCGTAATTCCAGAGTGGAAAAATAGCTTTCATGCCGACTTGTGCGAGTTGCCGTTCGCGATATTGGCGCAAATCCTCCAGGAAAATATCTCCGAAGATCACGTGTTCGATTCCTTCGGCCCGGGCCGATGCCAGCAGGTCAATCAGTTGCTTTTCATAGTGCTCGTTCGTCGCTTCGCTGACCCACATCTTCGAAAGCGGGATCTGCAATGCTTCGGCCTGGGCGTCCAGCAACTCCTCGCGAATCCCGTGCATGGAAATTCGCCTGAATTCGGAACTGAGTGTCGTCATCAGCCGGGTTACATCATACGCTCCCTGCTGCAGGACACGATGCAGGCAAAATGCGGAATCTTTGCCGCCGCTCCACGAAAGCAGTGCGCGCTTCATGCGTTTTTCAGTTCTTCGGCCAGGTAACGCGCCGTATGCGATTTTTTAGCGGCTTTTTTCACGATTTCTTCCGGTGTTCCTTCACAAACGATCTTTCCCCCGCCTTTTCCGCCTTCCGGACCCACATCCACGAGGTAATCGGCCACCTTGATAATGTCGAGGTTGTGCTCGATCACCAGCACGGTGTTTCCTTCATCAGCGAGTCGTTGCAAGACCTCGAGCAACATGCGGATGTCTTCGAAATGCAAACCGGTAGACGGTTCGTCGAGGATGTACATGGTCTTTCCCGTACCGCGTTTGGATAACTCCGAAGAGAGCTTGATACGCTGTGCCTCACCGCCTGAAAGCGTCGTGGAAGGCTGCCCGAGTTTGACGTAGCCCAGTCCGACCGATAAAAGCGTGGAAAGCGGACGATAGATTTTCGGAATACTTTCAAAAAAGCGCGTTGCATCTTCAATGGTCATTTCCAGTACGTCTGCAATGGACTTTCCTTTGAAGCGCACTTCCAGTGTTTCCCGGTTGTAGCGTTTTCCGTTACAGGTTTCACATTCCACGTAAACATCAGGCAGGAAGTTCATTTCAATGACGCGCAGGCCGCCGCCTTTACAGGTTTCACAGCGTCCGCCGGATACATTAAAGGAAAAACGTCCCGGTTTGTATCCACGAATCTGTGCTTCAGGCAATCCCGCAAATAAACTACGGATCTCGTCAAATACTTTTGTATAAGTCGCCGGGTTTGAACGCGGTGTCCGCCCGATCGGGCTCTGGTCGATTTCAATGACTTTGTCGAGGTGTTCCAGTCCTTTGATCTTCTTGTACGGAAGCGGCTTTTTAACGCCGTTGTAGATCTCTGCGAGCAGGATCGGGTAGAGGGTCTGGTTGATCAGGGAAGACTTGCCACTGCCCGAAACCCCGGTGACACAGGTAAAAGTGCCGAGCGGGATCTTCAGGTTCACATTTTGCAGATTGTGACCGCTCGCCCCAAGAAGTTCGAGCTTTTTACCGTTACCTTTTCTCCGTTCCTTCGGAACTTCGATTTTCATTTCGCCACGGAGGTACTTTGTCGTGATCGAATCGACACTGCTCAGTTCCGAAATAGGAGCTGCATTGACGATCTCTCCGCCGTGTACTCCTGCTCCCGGACCGATATCCACAACGAAGTCCGCTGCTTCGATCATTTCCTTATCATGTTCCACCACGATCAGGCTGTTTCCCGTGTCCCGGAGTCGTTTCAGGGAATTGATCAGGCGTGTATTGTCGCGTTGGTGCAGGCCGATGCTCGGTTCATCCAGCACATACAATACGTTCATTAGTTCGGTTCCGATCTGCGTGGCGAGCCGGATACGCTGCGCCTCTCCTCCCGATAAGGTCCGTGCCGAGCGATGCAGTGTGAGGTAGTCCAGACCCACTTCCAGGATGAAGTTAAGCCGGGTTCGCAGTTCCTTCACGATTTCAGTGGCGATCATTTTCTGTTCCTTCGTGAAAGACTTATCCGCAGCTTCGAACCAGTCAGGCAGTTCGGAAATGTCCATCATGGCCAGTTCACCGATGTTCTTACCGGCTATTTTGAAATAATGTGCTTCTTTCTTGAGTCGGGTACCGTGACATTCCGGGCAGGTAACGCGATTCATGAAACTCTGCGCCCAGCGCTGAACACTTGCCGAACTTTCTTCGGAATGCCGGGTCACAAAATTGATCACGCCCTCGAAACGCGCGGCGTTTTTACCTCCCGTACGCTCCATATCTTCGTTTCCGTAAAGCAGGGCATTGAGGGTATCGCTATCCACATCCTCCAGGGGCGTATTGATCGAGTAGCCCTGCGCGACGAGGTAATTCTCGACCTTTTCGAAGAACCAGTTCCGTTTGTATTCACCCATGGGGGCCAATCCGCCTTTTTTAATGGACTTCTTCGGATCGGGAATAACCTTGTCCATGTCCGCCTCAGAAACTTCTCCGAGTCCGCTACAGGTCGGGCAGGCACCATACGGCGAGTTGAAGGAAAAAAGGTTCGGTTCCGGTTCGGGATAGCTGATTCCGGAGGTCGGGCACATCAGGCTACGGCTGAAATGGCGTACTTCTTCGGTTTCGAAATCCATCACCATCATCGCTTTTCCACCCTGTTTCATTGCTGTAACAACCGAGTCGTAGATGCGCTTGCGGTCTTTCGCACTTACAAGCAAGCGGTCAACCACGATGTCGATGTCGTGAATTTTGTAACGGTCGAGTTTCATCCCACGCTCGATATCGCGGACTTCTCCGTCTACGCGTACTTTCGTGTATCCCATTTTCAGGATCTGTTCGAACAACTCGCGGTAGTGTCCCTTGCGACCTTTGATGCGCGGAGCCAGGAACATGACCTTCCGGTCTTCATAACGCTCGATGATGAGGTCCACGATCTGTTCATCGGAATACTTCACCATTTTCTCGCCCGTTACGTAAGAATAAGCGGTTCCGGCCCGTGCAAACAAGAGGCGCAGGAAGTCGTAGATCTCGGTGATCGTGCCGACTGTACTTCGCGGACTTCTTGAAACGGTTTTTTGCTCGATGGAAATGACCGGGCTCAGCCCTTCGATTTTGTCCACGTCCGGTCGTTCCAGTCCGCCCAGGAATTGCCGTGCATAAGCCGAAAAAGTTTCAATATAGCGGCGTTGCCCCTCGGCAAAGATCGTGTCGAATGCCAGGGATGACTTCCCGCTTCCGCTCAAACCGGTAAATACCACCAGTTTATTGCGCGGAATCTTCAGGTCCACGTTCTTCAGGTTATGTTCGCGGGCACCGTATACTTCAATGGCGCCTTCTTCGATCGGTTCGTCTTTTTTCATTTAGTAACCTCCGTAAGGTTTTAAGTGTTCGTTCTCTGTTGGTAACAAAAGGGTATAGGTTTTGGTTTTCACAGTAAGCGAATTACCGCGCAGCCAGGGATTGAGGATCGTGAGTATCTTGTAATTGATCCCGTGTTCCGTGGCCCAGAGTGCCAGGTCCGGAACAGTTTCTTTAATCTCCATCCCGCTGACCTGGTATGGCGGATAATAATCGCCTTCTTTCAGGTAATATCCGTAGGCTTCCGGATCTTCGAAAATGAGTTTCATGGCAAGCAGCCGGAAAAAATAACGGCCCGTTTCACTGTTCATATCCGTGTCGAAATAACTTGAAACATACTGTTTGTCCATATCGCGTAGCATGCCCGAAATACCGCGATTGTAAGAAGCAATTGCCGCCGGCCAGCTTTTCAGCGTATCGTACGCACTTCGCAAATAAGTGCAGGCTGCGGATGTACTTTTAGCGACGTCGTAACGCTCATCCACTTCCGGATCGATCTGTAGCCCGAGTTCTTTTCCGGTCGTTTCCATAAACTGCCACATACCGCGTGCACCTGCCGGACTCACAGCCTGCGCCAGCCCGCTTTCGATCACGGCGATGTATTTCAGATCGTCCGGCATGTCGTTTTCCTTTAAAATCGCTTCGATCTTCGGAAGGAAACGCGTACTTCGCTTCAGGTAAAGGGTGGTTGCACTCTGGTAAAAAACATTTACAAGCAGTTCGCGATCCAGGCGCTCCCGAAGATCGAGATCTGTCAGACGGATCGTGTCGCCGCAGAGCAACATGTATTCAGGAAGCTCCGGCAAACGGAAGGGGTCGGCCTTCGAAAGTACCGCTGTACTTTCCTGTTCGCGGGCAACTTTTTCCTGTGAATTGCAGGCAAACAAAATGAATATCAGGCTGAACGGGAGGCTTTTTCGGAACATGCGCATGCGGAAAATCATAAGCCTCAAAATTAAGCATTTCCTGCTTAAAAACACGTCAGTTGCCGGCTGAATTATCGGGATGCACTAAACTTCCGCGTATTGCGATATAGGTACAGGAAAACCACCGGAAAATACAGGGATGTGAGCACTACTGCCAGGTACATTTCGCTCCGCAGAAAATAAACGATCAGGCCCGTTAAAAGAAATGCAAACAAACCGATCAGTGCAAAGATAAGCCAGACCTGCAGGTCATTTCTTCCGGCATAGACCAGGTGATGCGTGGTATGATCTTTTCCCCCGACCATCGGTGACTGGCCCCGGCGCAGGCGATTAATCACCACGGAAAGAGTATCGCTGGCAGCAGGTGAGAACGCCACGAGTACGATCGGAATGGAGTACCAGGATGACACGGTGAGGTAATCGGGAATGTTCCACAGGGAATTGATGGCAAAGAAAGCCACAACGAGCCCGATGAACTGCGAACCGGCGTCGCCCATAAAGATCTTTGCCGGATGAATATTATACCTTAAAAAGCCCATCAGCGCACCGAGGAGCACGATCAGTGTCTGGATCCAGAGGTCGAAATAAATTCCGTTGAAAATCCAGCTGTTGACCAGGCAGGCGCAGAGGATGAAAAAAACCGTCGTGGCCGTGATCCCGTCCATGTTATCGAGCATATTCAGGGAATTCATGATGATCACCACCCAGATCACCGTTACCAGCATGTCGGGAATAAAATAATGAAAAAGATGAATGTTGGTGCCGGTTACCGAAAGTAAAAGCCCACAGGAGATCTGTACAATGAGCTTGATCAGCGGCCGTGTATTGAAGGCATCGTCGGCCAGTCCCATTAGAAAAGCGAGCGATCCGGATAGCATGAAACCGACATATTGCAGGTTTTGAAAGATGTTTTGGTCGCCTGCGAGAATGGCGTAGGCAATGGCACCGAAAATAAAGGCCACGAAAAAACTGATGCCGCCAAGTGATGGCTTCGACTGGTTGCTCCAGCGCACGATCACGTCGTTCTTATTGCGGATACCGAGGTTCCTCGAAAAATTTAAAAGCAAAAAATTACTGATCAGTGCGATCAGTACTCCGCCTGCTAAAAAGGCCGTGAGTAGCGTAGTTATTGCGATCAATGCTCGTATGTATAAGGCGATTCGAAATCTTTGAAATCCAATCCTTTTTGATCTTTCAAAGATATGACGGGCTCAGTTGTTTTCCAATTAATATTTAATGAATGATCGTTCCACTGTATTGTTTTTTCACAGTCAGGTTTGTAATAATTGGTGCACTTATAGGCAAAGATCGTATTGTCTTCCAGCGTTTCGAAGCCGTGCGCAAAACCTTCCGGGATCCAGAACTGGCGCTTGTTCGAAGCGGATAATTCCACACTGACATGCTTCCCGTAAGTGGGGGAGCCGCGCCGTACATCCACGGCCACATCACGAACTGCCCCGCAAATCACACGCACGAGTTTTCCCTGTCCGAACGGGGGTGTCTGCAGGTGAAGACCGCGGATCACTCCCGCTGAAGAAAGCGATTCGTTATCCTGTACAAAACCAATTTCGGGAAGTCCGGTCTTTTCCCTGAAAAGACGTTCATTGAAACTTTCCATAAAGTAGCCGCGGTCATCTTCAAAAACGGCAGGTTCGAGTATTAAAAGGCCTTCTATCGGACAGTGTGTGATCTTCATTTTTTGCGCCTGGATTTGCGTTTGTTCTCTTCTTCATTTTCGTAATACCCGGCGGAATAGCCGTAACCGTATCCATATCCGTAGGCGTCGTTCCTGCTGCGTTTGGTTCCGTTGAGTATTACATTGAGGTTGCTGATACGCTGGTTGGTGTACAGTTCGCGTACGAGTTGCGTAAAGTTGCGCCGCGAATAGTGCGATTTGAACACGTACACCGGGATGTCCGCTTCCGCCAGGATCTTCACACCGTCCGATACCAGTCCGATCGGCGGATTGTCGAAAATGATCATGTCGTAACGCTTTTTCAGTTCCATAACCACTTCCTCGAAACGCTTGTTAAGCAAAAGTTCCGATGGATTCGGAGGGATCGGACCGGCAGTGATGAAATCGAGTTTGTCGTTGTCCGTTTTTCGAATGCAGGCATCCAGGGTCGTTTGTCCGATGATCAGGTTACTGATCCCGTCCTGGTTCGGATGATCGAAGCCAAGGTGTACTTTGGGTTTGCGCAGGTCCAGATCCACGATCACCGTTCTTTTGCCGGAAAGGGCCAGAATGCCGCCGAGATTGAGAACCACGAAGGTCTTTCCTTCGCCGGAGATGGTACTGCTCACAGCGATGGTCTGCGCGTCGGGGCTGATGAAGTTCAGGTTTGCACGAATATTCCGAAGCGATTCGGCAAGCACAGACTTCGGGGAGTCAAATACCACCAGCTGCGAATAATCTCCCACGCCATTTACATGGGGAACCACCCCGAGAATGCCCGTGTTTTCCGGGAGCAACTTTTTGAGGTCGTCCACGGAATTAATTTCGTTGAAGGTGAGGTATTTGAATAACAGGATAACAAGTGCTATGAAAAAGCCAAGGAAAACGAACAAAGCGTAGATTAGTTTTTTATTCGGACTGGAAGGCGTGAAACTGACGCTCGGTTTGTTCAGAATGCGGTTGCTCGAAGCATATCCGGCGTCCGAGATAGCATATTGAACGCGTTTTTCGGTAAGCAGGGTTACGTATTTTTCATTCAATTCCTGGATGTTCTTGAGGCGTGAAAATTCCATCTTCTGCCGGGGCAGGGCATAATATTTCCCCTCGATACTGGCGATCTTGTCATTGATCAGCCTGAAATTCGAACTGAGACGATCCTCAATAACTGAAATACTACGGCGGATCGACTGAATTTTAAGTTGGATCTTCGTATTAATGGCTTTCACTTCGCTGTTTTCCTCCGTGACCTCGAAAAGCAGGTCTTCCTTGCGTTCGAGCAATGCGTGCAGGTCGGCGATCTGTTTACTGAGCGACATTTCATAGCTTTTGCCCAGCATTTCAGGTAACAGCCGGTAGATCTCAAGCCGGTTAGGTTCACTGTTCAGCTTGGAATTCACCATGCGCAGGGTCGAGAGTTCTTCCTCGATACTGAATAACTGATCCTGCAATTTGTCAATGTTTTCTGAAAAACTCGTTCCGGCCAGTTCGGGATCCGGAAGGTTAGAATTGCGCTGAAAGGCCATGAGGCTGTCTTTGGAATTCTTTAACTCCACCGACAGGGAATCGAGTTGCTGGTCAATGAACGATAAAATGTTCTCGGAACTTTTGCGCTTTCGTTCTTCGTCGTAGTCGAAAAAGGACTCTGCCACGGCGTTGACAACGTCGTAACTCAGTAAGGAATTGTAACTCTTGTAAGAGATCTGGATCGTCTTGGCGTCCATATCGACCGGGAAAACGGATAAGTTACCCAGCATGCGCGCCGAAAGGGAAGAGACGCTGTTGAAAATGAAATACAGTTCGTTTTCCTCCGACTCGGAAAGGAAGAGTTCGGGGTCGGGAGATTTAACCACGATGTCAAAATGCGGAGTGATCATATGGTCGTTCAGCGACGCAGTATCACTGAATTCCCGTCCGTTGAGCCGGTAATTGGCCCGGATTGTTTTGCCGTCAAAATGGATGTAAACCGGTACGTTGATCAACGAGGAATCATATAAGGCGTAAGGCTGCACGTTGAACGAACTCGAAATGTACTTTTCTTCTGTCAATACCTGCCCGCGCGAATACAAACTGACGTTGAGGTTCATCCTGCCGATCGCTTTTTCAAAGAGCAACTGCGATTTCAATAGTTCGATCTCCGAAGAAATTGAATTCGTTTTGTTATTGACATTCTCCAGGTCAATGAGTTCCTTGGCGCGGTCTTTATTGTCCAGCTGGAGCAACATCGATGATTCGTAGACCGGTTTCGTGTAACGGAGGTACAGGAAGGCCACAGCATAACAAAGTCCCAGCGAAATAAGGATGACCCACCAGTTGCGGCGCAAAACCGTCCGCAGGATCTGCGGGTTAAAATCTTTGTTTATAATGAATCCTTTATTCAATGCTGCTTATTTGTTTACCGTAAAGAAGAAAGTAAAAATAATGAAAGCACTGGAAATGATAGACACAACCGGCGCTACCTCCTTGATGACTTCCTTGCCCACATCCGGTGTCGGCTCAATGTAAATGTAGTCGTTTGCCTGCACGATCATGTCGGCATACACCAACCCGTCGATCGTAGACAGGTCGATCCGGTATACCTCGCGTCCTGCGCTCGTTTTGCGCATCAGTTTGATCGTGTTCGCTTTCCCACGCTCGGTAATTCCGCCTGCCTGCGCAATGGCTTCCATGAGGGTCGTATTTGTGTTCTGAAGCGGGATCACCCGCGCATCACTTCCGTTGCCAGGGAATACGATAACACGTTGATTTGTCACGCGTACCTGGATAAACGGAGACTGGTACTCGGCGGAATACAGTTTTTCCAGCGTATCCTCGCACTGGGCAATGGTTAGTCCTCCGACCTTCACCATCCCGAGGATCGGTAAGTTCGTTTTGCCTTCCTGGTTGACGATGTATTCCATATCTACCGGAGCGCTTCCTTCTTCCTGCCGGATGCCGGACATCCGTTCAAGGATCGGGGCCCCGTCTTTCGTGTTCAGTGAAAAAGCGATCTTGTCATCCGGGGAAATACGGTATTCCTCCTTCGGACGCATCGGGATTGAATCGTACGTGAAATCACTGTTCTTCGGAGTTCGGAACATCAGGTTGGAATTGACTCCGCACGAAGTGAACAGCAGCAACAGGAACAACACCGGGAGGTAGCAGTGACGAATGAGGTTTTTGTTATGTACGGACATGTTCAGCAAGCAATTTTCGATAATACTGTTTCATTTCTGATACAAGTCTTGTATAGTGAAATTTGTCTTCTACGAAAGTACGCCCATTTTGTGACATAAATTCCCGTTTTTTTGGATCGTTAATAAGCGTCAGCATCGCCGCGGCATATTTTTCGGCATCGTCTACAGGTACAATGATTCCGGAACGGCCGTCGTCCACCACGTTGCGTACTCCGCCCACATCGGTTGATATTACGGCAACGCCCGAGGCTTGTGCTTCGATCAGGCTTACCGGCGTTCCCTCGTTGTGGGAGGTCAGGCAAATGAGGTCCATGCCCGCGTTGAAGGTCGCAATATCATGGATCCAACTCGTAAAATGAATGCGGGACGCATATTCCGGAAGTTCCGCCTTTACGAGCGATTCCAGCCGTGCGCGCTCCGTACCGTCGCCTACGATAAACACGCGTAGTTCCTGTTCGCTTTTCGGAAAAACGCGTCGCAGTGCCTGTAGGAAGAGGTCGTGGTTTTTTACCGGAACCAGCCGCCCGATTATGGCAATGGCTACTTCCTGGTCAGACAACGAATAAGTCTGCCGGGTTTGCGCACGTTTGGATGCGCGATCGGTATAAAACTGTGCCAGGTCAAAACCCAGTGGAATAACCGTTATTTTTTCAGGAGGACAAATGCGGTGTACCTCGGACAATTCCTTTTTCTGAATGTCGGAGATCGCGATAATGCCGGTTGTGGAGCGGGCCAGCCTGCGTTCAATGTTTTTGTAAGCGAGCGTGGTAACGCGATTGAAGTACGAATGAAAAACGTGCCCGTGAAAGGTGTGTACGATCACCGGAACTCCTTTTTTGGCGGCTGCCCGACGCCCGAGTGCACCGGCTTTACTGGCATGGGTGTGAACGATATCGGGTTTATAGGCTTCAATGAGTTCGCAGATGCGCCGGTAGGCCTGCCGGTCCGAGCGGAAACGCGGCTTACGTTTCATTTCAGGCAATAGTTGCGGCTCCACACCGTAAGACTGCGGAATGTGCAGTGAGTCCGCTTCACCTTTCTCCGGCATTCCGCCCACGAGCAGGGTCTCGAACTCTTCATCCATGAAGCGGGTGAGGAAGGTGGCGTTGTAAGTCGGGCCGCCGATGTTGAAACGGTTTATGATACGTAAGATCCTGGTCATGAAAAGCTTTTTGTACAACGCTGCCGCGTGCATTCAAAAATATATGATATTGACGTACCAGCCGGGCAAAAGGTGAATTAATTTCGCTATTCAGGCTGTCCTGTGGAAAAATTACGGCACGATTTTTCCCGCTACAGCGTTTAATCAGGAACTTTGTAAAAAGCACATCATGAAAATGACCCGTTTCCTCGCCCTGTTCTTAATCTCCGGATTTCTATCCCCGCTTTGCGCGCAACAGGCGGTTCAGCAGGCAATTGACGGCTTTGTGTCAAATAGCCAGTTTGCAAATGCTTCAATCTCTTTTTGCGCCGTGGATACCGAAACCGGCGAACAACTCGCGGCCTTCGATGCGCAGCGCTCCCTGCCAACGGCCTCCACGGCGAAACTGTTTGCGACTGCATCCGCTCTGGAACTGGCAGGGCCTACTTACCGTCCGCAAACGCGCTTTTACCTCGACGGAATGCTCACAACAGACAGTGTACTCGAAGGAAACCTCATCATTCGCGGCGGTGGCGACCCGACCTGCGGAAGCAAATACTTTAACGAAGAAGGGCACGAGTCCGATTTTCTGAAAACGATCGTTGACAGCCTGCTTGCGCGGGGTATTAAACACATTCGCGGGGCCGTTATTGCAGATGCTTCTGAATTCGGTTACGCCGGTGCACCAGACGGATGGAACTGGTCCGACCTCGGAAATTACTACGGTGCAGGCCCTTCAGGACTGGTGATCTACGATAACATGCTCCGCTATAACTTTAAGACCGGCTCAAAAGTGGGCGCTCCTACTGAGTTGATCGGCCTGTTTCCGACCGTTCCGGATTTCATTTTTCACAATTATGTGACCTCGCAATCCGTTAGCGGAGATAACTCCTATATCTATGGTGCACCCTATTCTCTCGACCGTTTCGCGACGGGTTCTCTGCCGCTTTCCAGGAGTTCCTTTATCGTAAAGGGAAGTATACCTGATCCGGAATTGCAATTTGCTTACGAATTCGAACACGCGGCAGCTGTGAACGGACTTTCCGTGGAAGGAGGAGTTAACTCGGCCCGCAGGCTGGGAGACCGCGACTGGAAAGCAGATTATGATCGGCTGAAACTCATATATACACACCGCGGACCTTCCATACTGGAAATTACCTCGTGGACGAATATGCACAGTGTAAACCTCTTCGCCGAAGAATTGCTCTGCCTGGCGGGATATGTGAAGAATGGCAAAGGAGCAACCGCGGATGCGCTCGACTGCATCATGAATTACTGGTCTGCAAAGTTCAGTACCTCCGGGCTGTACCTGAACGACGGAAGCGGGCTCTCACGGACCAATGCGATCAGCGCCCGGCACTTTTGCGACTTGCTTACGGCAATGACACGCTCAAAGCATTATACGGATTTCTTATCCACACTACCCGTAGCCGGGGAATCGGGAACCTTGAAATATGTATGCCGTGGACAGGCCGGGCAGGGGAAAGTTATCGCCAAGAGTGGTACGATGTCGCGCATCAAGTCCTACGCCGGTTATGTTCATAGTACAAGTGGAAAGAAAATAGTCTTTGCCCTGATTATAAACAACTACAATTGTTCCACATCCTATTGCGTGGACCAGATGGAAAAAGTGTTTAATGCCATGGCGCGCTACTGATCACGGCCATTTGAAGATCCATGCCTTCGGTGAAATTGCCTGAAGTGTAGACAGGTTAGAGCGGGCTTCTGCCGCAGTGGCGAACGAACGAATACTCACGAGGTACAGGTTGTCGAAACGACCCACGATCACGGAAGGATTTCCTTCAGAAGACAATTTATCTGCATAGCGATCGGCATTCGTTTTTTCCATAAAGGCACCGCCAATCACGTGATACGCTTTGCCTTCTTCAGGCGTGTTTGCGCTTTCCACCACCGGTTTTGCAGAACTTGTTTTTACAGATTCCTCCGGGCTTTCCCGGATGGTTTCGGGTGTTGTTTGCATTACCGGCCCGGTGGCAACGTTGCCGTTTTCGTCCGTGTTCATGTCCGATGAATCAGTATCGGCAATTACTTCGTAAGGACTATTTTCGTATGCGGTACTGTCTACCTCGGAATTCGTATCTGTCGGCTCCTCGGCGACCTTAGTAGTATCGGCTGTGGACGCGTCGTTTCCGAATAAGGATGCCTTGATTTGTTCGTAGTTCAGCGAGCCGTAAATAACAATGGCGACCAGCACCAGGGCCAGGATCGGGAAGACCCAGATAGCGGTCCTCTTCCGTTTCTTTGCAGCCGGTTCATTAGGAACTCTCACGGCTTTCGGAGTTTTTTCCTTTTTTGGTACGGGTGCCGGCTTTGGAGTTTTGGGTGGAACAGGTGGAACGGCTGATGCTTCGGCTTTATCCTCTTTTTCCGTTTCCTTTACCCTTTCAATGGCTTCACGCTCTTCTTCGAGCCGGTTTCCGGCAATTTCGGCATCGGCCGTATTCGGGCGCGAAGTGGAATCGGGTACGATCTCTTCACTTTCTTCTTTTTCGGGTTCGCGCACAGGTTCCGAAGGTTGTGCCGTGGGCTCGTCCTGGGAAGGTGTTTCCATTACGGGTGTTTCCGTAACCACGACGGTTTCATCACTTGCTTCGGAATTCCCGTTCGTTTCTTCCCAGTTTTTAAAACTGACCTCGCCGGAGGCATCTTTTACGAACGAACCGAAACGGTACATATCGTAAGAGTCTCCCTGTTCGAGTTTCTGCCGGATCTCGCGTACGTATTTCGATACCAGGTTTTTCGCATCATTCGGGTCCATGCCTTCGCGCTCGGCAATGTAATTAGCCAGCGCACCGTCATCGTGTTTCAGGTAGGGCATGAACATAATCTCCCCGGTGCTGTGGTCGGTGATCGTCAGCGCACCGAGACCGGGTATGATGATGGTATTCGTTTCTTTGAGAATTTGTAGCAAGTATTTATCCATGGTCAGCAAATGTTTCGGGAATTTATAAATAATTATTGAAACATGTCCGAAAAGCGGAAAGTATCCTTCAGGCGCACACCTTTTTCAGTTTCCTGCAGCGTGCAGCACTCATTTACCGGGTCGTGTTCCAGGAACAGGATGTACTCTTCGCGGGCTGCTTTTGCCAGGAAAGCTTCCTTTTCTTTCAGGGTGATGAGCGGACGCGTATCGTATCCCATGACGTAAGGCAGCGGAATGTGTCCGGTACTCGGTAACAGATCGGCCATAAATACCAGTTTTTTCCCCTGGTAATTAATATGCGGGATCATCATGCTGTCGGTATGACCGTCTACAAAAAGCACGTCAAAACCGTTGAACGCCTTCTCGGAAAAATCTCCGGTACGATCCACGAACTTCAGTTGCCCGCTTTCCTGGATCGGGAGAATGTTCTCCGCCAAAAAAGAAGCTTTTTCGCGTGCATTGGGTTCTGTGGCCCATTTCCAGTGATTCTCGTTACTCCAAAAGTGCGCATTCTTAAAGACCGGTTCAAAGCGTTCCCCGTCTCCCGTCCGCTTAATGGCACCGCCGCAATGATCGAAATGCAGGTGCGTCAGGAATACGTCCGTTACATCGTCCGGAGAGAATCCCAGTTTGTGCAGGTTGCCTTCCAGGCTGTCGTTGCCGTGCAGGTAATAATGCGAAAAGAATTTTTCGGATTGCTTGTCCCCGATACCCGTATCTACAAGAATCAGCTTGTTACCGTCTTCGATCAAAATACTGCGCATCGCCCAGGAGCACATGTTGTTCTCATCGGCCGGGTTCGTTTTCTGCCAGAGTGTTTTCGGGACAACGCCGAACATGGCACCACCGTCCAGCTTAAAATTTCCGGTATTTAAAGGATGTATTCGCATAAAGGACTTCGTTTGTCGTTCGATACAAAGATTGCGATTTTAATCGAAAAGCACCTGCCGCGATCTGTGAAATTCCCTTAAATATGAGCTTGCATTACTGTGAGAAGAGCAGAAGCAGGATTGCGCTGATAGCCAACAGCAACCCTGCAATCTTTAGTCCGTTCAGCTTTTCCCTGAAAAGTAAGGCACCGCTCAGTGCGGAGAGAAGCACAATTCCCACATTGGTCAGGGCCAGCACGGTCGTATTCGTCCATCCTGTTTCACGGTAGGCGAGCAAAAGCAGGTAGATCGAAAAATAGTTCGGGATTCCAAGCACTACGCCTGCAAGCATATTTTTCAGTTTCCAGGGCTCTCCGTGCCTGAACCAGCGCCAGCCGATGACGAACAGCCCGATCAGTCCGGCAAAACCAAAACCGATGGCGGAGAACAGGGAAGGAGCCAACTCGTCGAGACGGGTCTGTAAACTGTAGTTCAGTAAAATGTCCAGTAAGCCGCTACCGAAGAATAGTACGAAAAGCATCCACGGCTGTTTGTTGCGCGGACTTCCCCTGCGTTGAACAGAAATCAGAAGTACGGCTGTAAAGGCAGCAAGCATCCCGCTGATGCTTAGAAATGAAAGTGCTTCGTGGTAATAGAACAGCATGAACAGTGCTGAAACGGCCATGCTCATCTTCACAGCGATCGAAGTAATGGCCACACCGTTTAGCTGACTGCTCTTCCCGATGATCAGGAAAAGCGAAATGAATAACATTCCACAGGTAAGGCAGAACGGGATCCATTGTGTATGTTCAAGTGCGCCGGGCTGCCACTGATGTCCGAACAATATGAAACCGAAACTGAGCGCCGTGATGTAGTTGAATACGATAGCCTGTAGCGTATTGATCCCGAAGCGTGGGAATAACCTGAAGAGGATCAGGATCAGTGTGGATGCAAAGATCGAAAAGAGAAAGGGGATCATGCCTTGCGGTAATAAAAGATCTCGTCTTCCAGAAAGTGCTCGCTGTGATCGGGTAACCCAAGTAAGTCGGGGGCTTTCAGTCCGTCGCCGAAATAGCCCGGACCTCGGATGATGCGAATCTCGTCGTAAAGTCCGGAGCTCAGGAATTGTTCCAGTACAGCTTTGCCACCTTCAACCAGAACGGATTGTATCTCACGTTCGTAAAGTGTTTTCAGGATTTCAGAAATGGCATTTGTTTCCGTGCGCACGAGTGTCACTCCGTCAAGACTTTCGTCCCTGATCGTATTCAATAACAGCGTCGGTGCGCTTCCGTCAAAGACCACATAGTCCGTTAAAGAAAGTTCCAGCCGGCTATCCAGTACGATGCGAGTCGGATTTAAGCCGCTTACTGCGCGTACGGTAAGTGATGGATTGTCGTTCAGGACGGTTCGTTTTCCCACGAGAATGGCAGCTTCCTCGCTTCGCCAGTTATGTACGAGTACCTGCGTTTCAGGAGCGCTGATCCGCCGGATGCCCTGTTCACCTGCGGCGCGCGGAGCATCTATGTAACCGTCCGTCGTTTGTGCCCATTTCAGAATAACATAGGGGCGCTTGCGCCGATGAAAAGTGAAGAAACGTTTGTTAAGTGCGAGGCATTCGCTTTCCAGGACGCCCGTGCTTACTTCGATACCGGCCATTTTCAGGCGCTCGATCCCTTTTCCGTTCACGGCGTCGAACGGATCGCGACAACCGATCACCACGCGTTTGAAGCCGCAGCGTATCAACAGGTCGGCACAGGGAGGAGTTTTTCCGAAGTGGGCACAGGGTTCCAGGCTTACGTAGATTGTCGCTTCTCCGAGCAGACTTTGATCACTGACGGAGTTCACGGCGTTGACTTCCGCATGCGGACCGCCGTAGAATGCATGGTATCCCTCGCCGATTACGCGGTCCTCGTGTACGATTACGGCACCCACCATCGGATTTGGGGCGACCCGCCGTTTTCCGAGACGAGCCAGTTCGATACAGCGTGTCATGTACAATTCGTCCGAAAGCATACGCGAATATACGCAGAAAGCACGAAAGCAGAGCCCGGTGTGTAATTCACTGAAAATGCTATATTCGTAGCCATGAAAACGTTTTCTACACGCGAGCGAATGGGCTACCTGTTCAGCTTACCGGTCATCGTAGCCTCGCTGGGTTACTTCGTGGATATTTACGACCTGCTGCTCTTCGGAATCGTACGCCTTGAAAGCATCCGCTCGCTGGGCATTACCCAGCCCGATGCAGGCGCTTTTATTCTCAACTGGCAAATGGCAGGATTGCTGATCGGCGGAATTCTATGGGGAATACTGGGCGATAAAAAAGGCCGGCTGTCCGTACTTTTCGGATCCATCCTGCTCTACAGCACGGCTAATATACTTTGTGGATTCCTGCCCCACATCGGTTTTATGGACAAACTGAACGCGTATGCACTTCTGCGATTCATTGCCGGGATCGGCTTAGCAGGGGAACTCGGTGCGGGGATTACGCTCGTTGCGGAATCGCTTCCCAGGGAATTGCGCGCGCTCGGAACATCACTTGTTGCCGGTTTTGGCCTGCTCGGTGCCGTGGTAGCAGGATTCACAGTGAAGTTGAGTTCCGACTGGACGATTTCCTATTTTATCGGGGGGATCATGGGCATTGGGCTGCTCTTTCTGCGTATCGGGGTATTAGAGTCCGGTATGTTCAAAGAGGTCCGGCAAACCGAAGGCATTAAACGCGGAAGTTTCCTGTATTTCTTCAGCAATCGCGACCGGCTTTTGCGCTACCTCAAATGCATTGCCATCGGTTTACCAACCTGGTATTGTATCGGGATACTGGCTTTTTTCTGTGATGAGATCGGCCGCGGACTCGGAATTTCCGAAGTTGTGAAGCCCCAGTATGCCATTCCCTTTGCCTATGCCGGAATCTCCGTGGGCGACTTTGCCAGCGGATTCCTCAGCAACCGGCTACGCTCCCGAAAACGATCGATTCTGTACATGCTGCTCTTTACCCTGCTGGGCGTCGTACTGATGCTCTTCGGTCCGAACGGAAGCGCCACTTCGTATTATGTCTATTGCGTCTGGCTCGGGCTCGGCACCGGTTACTGGGCCATGTTTGTAACACTCGGAGCCGAACAGTTCGGGACCAACATCCGTTCCACCGCTGCAACGACTATTCCGAATATGGTGCGCGGACTCCTGGTGGTCATGGTTTTGCTTTATGACTGGTTAAAGCCCGGAAGCAGGATGATCTACGCTGCTGCGGTTGTCGGTGTGATCGCCTTCGGCCTCGCCTTTTATTCGTCACTGACCATTAGCGAAACCCACGATAAGGATCTCAACTTCATTGAATAATTACTCCGTCTTTGACTATGGAAAGTGCTTCTGCACTCACACCAGGTTCTCCATTGAATTTTCGCCTATCCGATAAAGTGTCCGATCAAATGCTTATTTTTAGCTAAATACAAACTCAGGAATCCGAAACTATGCGCATTTCAGTAATCACCTGCATCCTCGTGGCCGGAACGTTTATGGCCTGCACCGATCAAACGGATGAAAAACAAATGGAAGGAGGATCAGATGCAAACATATCCGACAGCCTTTCAATGAATGACAGTACGAATGTCGCAACGAATTCCGATACGCTGCACCTGGGCAGTTACGTCCTTGAATTGCATTCCGGGGGACCGGTAAAGATCTCGAAAACGTACGACGGTGAGTGGAGTGCCGATGAAAAATTGCCACATACACCGCGCATTCGCAGAACCGGTGACAGTCTTATTTTGACGCTTAATAATGGTAAGACCGTTTCTTTGGTCAATATTCCCTTTTGGGACGATGCGGAAGGCAATCACAACATGGATGAAACGGTTAATTACGCATACTTCAGGGATATCGGCAACTACTGGGAAGTACAGGCATTCTGTTACGAATGCAATTACATGGTCTTTGTAAACAAGGAAACCGGGAAAACCTTCACAACGATCGGTCCCGGAGTGATCTCCCCCTCGGGGAACCTGTTGTTCTGCGCGAACATCGACCTGGAAGCCGGCTTTTCACTGAACGGTATCGAACTATACCGGAAAGAAAGTCAGGGCTACAGCCTCGTTGCTACCCGCGAACTACCCTGGAGCATCCACCAGTTGCGCTGGAAGAACGATTCCACCATCGCCGGCCAGCGCGTGGGTTTGACGGAAGACATGGATTTCGAGCTGTTCGAAGTGGAATTGCGGGTTAGGTAAAGGCTAAACAGACGAGAAATGAGACAGGAAGCAGTGTTTGAAAGCAAAGCATTTTACCTTTGGGTCGTGGCAAGCGGGCTGGCCATTCTTTGTACGCCATTCATGGTAGGAGAAGTCGGGGAGGGATACTGGATAACTGCTCTTGTCATCTTCCTACTCATCGCCGGCACGTCGGTCCGCAAGTTTACTTTTTATAATAATCGCATTGTTCGAACGGCTGTATTTCGTCCCTTTTTTCGGAAGAAGCAATACGCGTACGACGAACTTTTATTTGTCGAGATCAGGAAAAGAAAAGAACCCTATCAGCGTCCATACATCAATCTGCATGTGAACCCGAAACGCATTTCAAGCATATTCTTTGCACACCGTGCGTTCATCTTTTCCGATTATAAAGAACTGAAGCCTTTAATTTTGCACCTGATCCGCAGGAACGTCGCCATACGACTCAACATGACAAAAGAATATCCTGATGAATTCACTTACTTGTCCGAACTTGTTTTAAAAAATAACGGCAAACTACTTTCGGCAAAAGATATGGGTGAATATCGAAAGCGAAACGTGTGAGAACGTATAATGACTAAACAAAAAAATACAATGGGAACCACTTATTTTGTAAGATGCACTTTCTACATCCTGCTCAGTATCGGATTCGTTTTGAATTCCTGCGATGCTTCTCCGCCCAGAGTAAAACACGTTCCGATAAATTGCAATTCAAACATGTGTATCACACGAGAAATAATGGATGAAGGCGCATTTGGTAGTTCATTCACTAGCTATGCCATAAAGATAGGACGTCACATTCAAAAAATAAAAATTCAGCATTTTAAAATATTGGATAGCCTTTATGGGAAGATTCGAATACAGTCGTTGCCCTTTTTGACGACTTAAATAGGGATGAGTTTTTCTCGGATACCAGTTACGTCGTAACGGTTAGTGGACAGCGTATCGAGGTCTGTCAGCTTAATAAATTCAGGTATTTTACAAATATCCGGCTGATTGATTCAATTCCGTTTAACGCAGAAAGGACGGCATACAAATACAGTGTATCAGCTCCTGATTTTCCGGGTGAAAAGTACATTCAGTATTCTGTTTCGGGGTCGTCGAAGCAGCTTCCGGTCAGGGGCAACCTCATTTGGGCGAATCAATGGTTGTACACTGATCCCATGTTGAGTCTTGAAGTTCGTGAACCTGGAAAACTAACTTTGACCTTTGATAAACAGTATGAAAATGCCATTTTGTTTGTCGACACCTCACTAATAGAAGTTCGGCCAGTTAATAGATGGGGTGGTTAAAATGGCTTTATATGCTGGCTGGACCGGTCCTGTTTTTAACTGTAATTACAGCAATTCGATCTTAGAAGAAATTAGATAATGGATTTAGTTATAATACACAAATATATCGCTAAAGTTATGGGCTTGTTCGTGTGAATTCCGTCCATTTTCTGTTAAAGGAATGAAAGGAATTCACATGAACGCGAACCGCAGAATCGTGCCGATAACCTTTCTTTGGTAATTACAAATGTTGTTGAGGAATCCAATTTGAACGATTTATATTCATAATATGAATGAAGAAGACTTTCTTAAGAAAAAAAACAACTTAATGGATCTGATTTCAAAAAGCATGTTGGAAACAGGCATTAGTATGCAGCAAAGAGCCTCGTTGGTTAAACTGTTAGAAATATTAAACCGATATTCATTTCAAAATAGAATAGACAGGAAAGGTTTACTCACGCACACAATTATCGATAGTTTGGAACTGGACCATTCCGTAGGTGGAGAACTAATAAGGTTTGACAGCGAAATCCATCAATGATATATTAAGAGGAGCAACTCCTTACAAAAATATAAACATCATGCTTAATCTGCACTCCTGGTTTATTTTCTAAATTAGAAGATGTGAACGTCACTGGGTCATTTTTTTCTGCGATCGTCGTGACCTGCATTCAATATTACAATTTTAATGAAAGCAACAAAACTGATTTTCTGCGTATTCCTCCTTACCTCATGTCTGTCCGATTACAAACTGGATACATTAAATAATGATTTTAAAATAGGGTACGTCGAATTATCCAGATACAGAAATATCTATTATCAAGATCAGGGATTATTTCACAGGAAATGTGTTTATTCGGTAATTGTAGATGACCAGTTCATTTACGTCAAAACCCACCCGTTTAATAAACAAAATACGCTTGTGAAAGATTCTAGTATGCTGTTTGTTATTGATCTGGAAAAATATAAGCTACAACCGGATCAGGAGAATAGCCCGGGGATATTGGGTCCTTTTAAGGAAGAAGATTTCAAAAACAGCACATTAGGAAGAAGTATTAAAAATGAAGATTGGCTGGAATATCCGTTTGAGTAGAAGAATTATTTTGATACAGGTCTGCTTAAAAGAGGTGGAGTGATCGAATAGATTCATTAAAGAAAAAGAAAAACATGCTGACCCTTTTAAAACAGAAAGCGGTAGATTCAAACACAGAAACAGAACGAGGAATGAGTCACATGAAATTATTAAAACCGACTATTCAAATGCACACGTTATTCGTTAAATTTTTATTGGTATTTGGCTTGGCCTCATGCAGGACCGATAATGATCCAGGTATGGATAAAGTTCAAGTATTTAATGAGAATAATGTTGGTTTAAATATCGAAAGGGTGTTTAAGGACTCCGTTGGCTATACAATAATGGGTAATTTGGTTAATCAAGGATCTGATTCGATTGAGATATTGCCAAATGATCATAGTAGCTTTGTCTGTTATTTTAAGATTGCTTTTTTTAAGGACAATGAATGGTCTGATTGGAAAGAATGTTTGCCTAAATATTATGTAGAATTTCCTGACCATATAGTTTTAGAACCAAATGCTAGCGTAAATTTTCGACTCAATTCGCGTATTGATTTTGGAGAATCAGATAATGCGTTTGAAGGATTAAAACTGAAGTTTAGTCGAATAGATGTTGATTCCGTGATTGTTGATTATTATTTGAATTAGCACAAATGATTGTAATCAACTCAGTGCGCATTCACCACTCGAGTGGGCGTATTTTGCCCCGCACGATTCAAACCATTCGGGCTTAAATCTAGATTTTAATAAAAGTGTATGTAATTTTACAATCCGAAAAATTGGGCAGCATTATCAAATTATCCATATTTACCATTTAGATATTGAATTATATAGAAAACAAAAGCGAATATTATAATAGCGATTGGGATCGCATGTGGAAGGATATATTGAATTATGCAATGAATAATTCAGACTACGTATCTTTTAATATTTTATTCGAAGATGAGCGATTAAAAAAAATGATAACAGATTTCAATGGTATTATTAAAACCGTGGATAAAGAGTACCAAAGTGGGAAATCGGTTTTTTTTCCAATATCTGAAAAAATATCGGCTTTTCTTATTAAGAAAGAATTTAATGATTGGATTAATTTTTGCGTTGAGGATCCATCATTTTGGAAAGATGATAGGGAGTTTGTAGCGACGATTTCGCATGAAGGATATATTATGTTTAATATTGAGGAGAAAGAAAAAAAATACTTCGCTGATATTGGACTAATGACTTTTAAAGTTCGACAAAGGATTTAAAGAGAGTTTAAGATAGATTATATAATTAGTTAAATTGTCGCGAGGTGCTGCTCAGCAATATTATATTCGTCTATGATTAGGAATAATATTAGTCAATTGGGT
Organism: uncultured Flavobacteriales bacterium; assembly: GCA_964389755.1. Taxonomy (GTDB): domain Bacteria; phylum Bacteroidota; class Bacteroidia; order Flavobacteriales_D; family Crocinitomicaceae; genus JBBSUQ01. Next base: position 30,336 of record CAYMEW010000015.1, read on the forward strand.
TATATACTAATTTTAATTTTTACAAGCCATTCTTGTACGGAAAAAGACCCGTTTTATTATGTAGAGTTTAAGGACCTGAAAATTTTGGAAGTAGGAAACCAAACTGGCACAAATATCTTTCTGGTACAAGAGAAAAGCGTACCTGAAATTACAGAGGGTTATTCATTTGTTGAATACGACAAAAACAAATTAAGTAAGTTACATGTTGGAGACGTTTTAAGAAAGAGAAGAGGATCATACGATATCTATATCTATAGATCGGGTAAATGTGTTCAGCGTTTAAGTAGAGATTGATGAGTAGTTTGGAAGTAGGCGAAGTGGCGTTTTCTCTCTAAGTGTAAATGTTGCGCCATTTGCTTACTGCGTGTTATGGGTATTTAATATTTGCGCATTTCAATTCGATGGTTTATTTTTTGCTTCTTAAGAAATTTAATCAAGTCAAAGGCTTTTACGGGAAATGAAATTAACGAAGCTGACTTCAAGTTATGCAGTTTTTCAAAAGCCAGTACTTATGGATCTACAGACTAAAATATTACTTATTTTAAATTTATCAATTGTCATTGCATGTAATGCCGATCATAAAACAAAATGGGAGGCTAAAAGAAAAGAAAACAAGCACCATACGTATGTTGCAAAAGATGATAGTATTGACGTACGCCTTAGTAATATCTGTCTTGAACAATACAGACATATGTCGATTGTCGTATTATACCTGAGAGCTGCTCCACTTAATAACGAGATGGATAGTTTGCTTGAAAAAACAGACACAATTTTTTTAAGGCAGCACGGTAAAATTTATGAATGTTTGGTTTTTGATAAATGGGATAATTATCACAAAAAAATGGTTTTGCGTTACAGAACCGATAGATTAAGTGAAAAGGAGTATCGTGACTTTTTGAAAGAAGCGGATATAGATGTTCGATTTAATAATATTAATCAATGGTTCCGGTTGGATGAACGCAATTCCACCAAAGGCGTTGTACAAAATGATCTATATGAAGATTAGATAGGTAGTGTACCAGGGCAACCCCTAAGGAACTCTCAGAATAGACATTCGAATTCCGAAGGAAGCAAAGAAGTTATTTTCGAAATTCCGTAGTTTTGGTAGTGTCCCACACTATCACCTTTAAAATTTTAGCAATTAACTTTCTGACTTACAGTCTGTATTCTGGCTTTTTACCTGTCAACGAGTGAAGGTAATCTTCTTTTGTTTTTGGTTTTTAGTTATTCCGAAACAAAAGTGATTGCCCTTTTACCCATTTTCACCCACCTGCGCATTCACCCCCGCAAAGTGGCGTATTTTACCGCGCACCATCCAAACCCTTCGGCTTACTTTTGTGTTATACCCTAAACCGGTCCTGCGCAGCACGCATTTTCTGTAGGTTGCCGGGATTTGTAAAACACGGAAACATGGAGGATCAACGGCTAATAAACGATTATGAAACGGTTACGAAACAGCTCCTGCAACTGCTGGACGGACTCTCGGAACAGGAACTGAATACGGTGCCCTTTGAAGGAAGCTGGACCGCCGGACAACTCGGGGATCACCTGCGTCAGGCCTACGGAATCACCGAACTGCCGGTTGAATACCACGCTACGGAGCGCGACCCGCTGCAACACGAAACGGCTTTGCATTCCATTTTTGATAACGATGCGGAAAAGTACCGGTCGCCCGAAGCAATTCTGCCGGCAGATCATTATTTCGACAAAGCACGGCTCATCGGGGAGATCCGCGAACGCGCCGAAGCGTTGCAAACAGGCATGTCCGACCATGGAACGGAGGAAGTAAGTGCATTTGACTTTCCCGGGCTGGGGGCACTCACCGGTTACGAACAACTCGTTCTGGCAACGGTACACACCAATCGGCACAACAGACAACTGGAAACGATTATCGAACGGTTAAAAAACGGCTAAGATGACTGAAAAAGGAAAATGGTTGCAGCGCTTCAATGAAGCCTTCGCCAAACAGGATGTCGATTACATCCTGGAGCAGGTAACGGACGACCTGGAATGGAAGATTCGCGGAGACCGCACCATTCGCGGGAAACAGGAATTCGAACAGGAGTTGCAGCGCATGAAGGAAATGCCGCCGGCGAAATTTCAAATCGGGCACATCATCACTCATGGGAACACGGCTGCCGTGGAAGGAGAAATGACCTGTAAAGACCAGTCGGGCACCGAAAAAACGTACGCTTTTTGTGACGTCTACGACCTGCGGGGATTCAAAAATCCGAAGATAGCCCGGATGATCACGTTTATCAGCGAACTTTAAGCGGAAAAAGCTGTTCAATGAAGCATATAATTCTGAAAAAGAAAGGCCATGTTAAAGCAATCAAAAGCATTCAGCGGGTTTTCCGTGAACGACCTCGGGAAGGCCAGGCAGTTTTACGGTGAAACGCTCGGACTCGACGTCAAAGAAAGTGAAATGGGCATGCTCGAACTGCACACGCCAGGCAATAACGGGATCATTGTCTATCCGAAGGAAAACCACGAAGCAGCAAGTTTTACCGTACTCAATTTCCCGGTAAGCGATATTGAGGCCGTGGTGGACGACCTGAGTGCGAAAGGCGTTGTTTTCGAACAGTACGGAGAACCGATAAAAACGGATAAGAAAGGCATTTGCCGCAACGAATACGGTCCGCTGATCGCCTGGTTCAAAGATCCTGCGGGAAATATTTTGTCGGTATTACAGGATCGAAAATAAACGTTTCTAGCCGTTTCTTAACGGTTATCAGAAATAACTCCAGGGTTCCGGCCACGCAATAAACGGATTCAATAGTACCTTCTTTTTGCATGTAAAGCGGACCGACCAGTCCGAGCGGAATCTCAACCGAGCCCACAAAGGATTCGATGTTGTGTTGCAAATCATAATGATTGAGGCCTGTTTTACGGATCTCACTGCAATTCAGGTCCAGTTTCGCAAGATGTTCGAGTCGCAGGTCAATTCCTTTTTGTGTAACCAGCCCGCGGCCCGGCACTGTACCGTATTTCTCCTGTTCCATAGTGGTAATTATGGTTTAAGGTTTTAACGAAAATAGGAATTCTTTCCGAATGCTTTTCGTTAATAACACGCGAGTTTTTGCACGATATGGAGAGAGTCATCGTCCGTTGATCGCCTGGTTCAAAGATCCTGCGGGAAATATTCGTTCAATACTGGAAGATTAGTAGAAAAGAGCACCCTGGTCGAATGCTCTTTTCAAAGTTTATTGCGCCACGCTCCAGTTCATTACAAAAATGCTGTCGTTGTTGTCCTGGTCGTCACCATTTTCGGTTTTGATTGTAACCGTAACATAAGGACCGTTCTGTGCAATTACCGGATCATTTACAGTGGGTTGCTTAAACGGACCGTCCGGGCCATCCGTGGAATAGCGGAAAGTAAGAGACGCCGAAGCGGCCGTTTTGGAGTTTACCGTGACGAGCGATTGCCCGTTGCTTTTCAGAGAAACGTTTTCCCCGGTTCCGGAAAACACGATCGGGTCGTATCCTTCAATGGCCACTGAAACGGTTTCATAGGCTTCCGAATAAGAGGTTCCTGAAAGTGAGATCATCGTATTTTGCGGGATTTCAATAACGGTAGCGTCATTGAATACACCGGGACTTATATAATTTACGCTGCCAACCGGTGATGCATTGTTCTTTACAGGAGAACTGTCGTTCCCGTTTTGGGCGTCAAAGGTGAAATACCCTACCAGTCCGGATTCATTTCCGCTTAATGGCTGGTTCATCGTCGACTGGATTTGTTCCTGCGAAAGCGCCTTGTTCCAGATCCGTACTTCATCAAGCTGTCCGGAAAACTGGTTGAACTGCTCTTGTTGCTGTGCCACCGCACCGATGAAAAGAGCAATGGAATTGTTGACATCAATCGGAGGATTCATGTTGTTCCGAACACTGGACGGAACCGGGGCGCCATCCAGGTAGATCGTTAACTGGCTGGATTGTCTTACACCCGTCAGGAAATGCCAGTTTCCGTCCCGGATCGCAGTTGCCTGTGTATCGATTTCATAGAAACCGGATCCGTTGTCGGTAGCCAGTTTGATGCTTCCGTCCGATTTGATGACCAGCAGGAATCCGCCCCAACCGCTTCCGCCCTGCGTGGATTTTCGGGAGATAACGGTGCCGGAAGCAGTGGTTTTTACCCAGCACTGAAGTGTAAAATCACCGGTACCGAAATTGTAGGCATTGTTAGACGGTGCCGAGAGGTAGGAAGGATTTCCTGAAAGATTTAATGCATAACTCATACATCTTGTTTTTTGAAGTGAATATTAAGGGTTAACTGTTTGTGTTATTGTCCGCAGGATTTTGCAGGAGCCTGGAGTACGGTTTCAAAACGCACTCCTTCCGAGGCCTTGAAGCCCGGGTTTAACGTGATCTTGTCGGCACATTGAAATAGTACGTTTGCCGAATCCGTGATGACATACGTGTTGCCCGTACTTAGCGTCTTTTCGGCTGTTGCCAGGGCGATATTACTCCGGTCTACCGTATCGCGTAGCTGAAACTGATTTTCGGGCACACTTTGAAACGAACCGATCAGTGCTGCATTTTGATTAAGTACACGCACGTTGTCGTTGACGCCGGGTAAGCCAAGTGCCACGCCGTAATATGTAAGGTCGGGACTGGAAAAATAAGGAATGATATTACACGGGTCGGGAAGGCTGTCTTCCGGGCCGTCCGTATCTCCACGACAAAAATCATCGTCGTCTACCCCGAGTATCGTGCTGAAAAAAGCACACTCGTTAAATACCCAGTCGAAACCATGGCCGTAGGAGTAAACGGATCCGGAGTTTCCCGCTCTTGAATTATAGGCATGTGCGCATCCATACAGGTGGGCAACCTGGTGGCTGAAGGCAAAATTATTCAGCATGCAGTAAAAGTTAACCGCGCAATAAGCCGTTTCGGATGTCGCCAGTGTATTATCCAGGTAAGGCAAACCGCAGAATTCGTCGTTCGCGAGAACAATAACAGCAACGTCCGCGTGATACCGCTCCCGCAAACTGTCAATGTAGCTACTGGATTGAAACGCATTCAGGTCGTTCGCAAAACAATATGTTTCGTCTTCCGGTAGCAGTACCGTTCGCACCAGGACGGATTGCTGTTGGACATTGCTGTACACGTAGATCGTATTCATACTGTTGACAGCATCAACGATCGCGCCGGTTATTTTGCTGTCACTTCCGAGACTGTCGGCAGCGTCCTGTGAGTAGGCGACCAGGATATTTACATGACAATCCTGGGCGCTGGCCTGGCAAACTGCGATGATGCAAGGTATAATCAACTGGAATAGTTTTTTCATAATTCCGATTTATTTATTCTCCGTGGCAAAAAATGGATTTAGTGAGGGTAGTCCCTTCGTACCATTCGTATTGTAGCGTATAATAGCTGCGTTGTGCAATTGGGAAACCATTGTTAACAGGTGCGACTTTCAGGACGATATCCCCCAGTTGAATAGGAACGGCGGCTGCATCAAATAAAAACAGAGAGTCGCCGTTGGCCATTACATGCGTTTCCAGTGTGTCGGCGAGGTTCACGGGGCGGTCGGTAGCGACCCAGCTTACACTTCCGGAGGTATTTCCCTGCCGGGTATTGATATTCCGATACTGGAAATGGAGTTCAGTCATCAGAAACAAGATCGTACTGTCGTGGTTGAGGGAATCCAAATTCCAGTTCGTACCCTGTATCCGGTCAATGATTTCCTGGGTCGGATGTCCGAATGTAGCCTGGCTTCCTGCGGAAATAGCGATAAATGAACTACGCAGGGTATCTAGAAAAGACTGGTTGGTACTGCAACAACTTCCGTGGTGACTGATTTTCTGAGTACAGACATGGCCGTGTGCGGAAACAGGCTGTTGGTAGATGATGGAAAAAGCCTCGCTGATCGGTGTTTCGATGTCAAAATAATTGGAAGAACAGCTTGTGCATGTTCCGTAAGAACCATTATATCCGCCCACATCTCCAGCCGTGTACCAGCGAAATGCGCCGTACTCGAGCACCCATCCGATCCCCCAGTTGTTCGGGTTTTTACGGCGTGTACGTAAATTAATTTTCCAAAGATCTTTCAACGTGTCAGCTACATTATAAGTATTGTCCGGTGCTCCCGGATAATAGACTTTCGAGTCTGCAAGTATCAATCGGAGTCGCACGGGAGTTCCGTTGGCGTCGGCGCCAAGATCTACGTAGCCGCCGAGAGACAGGTTTTGGGTCACCGGCAGGGGAGGAGGATATACGCCCGAAGGTGAAATGGTATTGACGGCAAACGGGTTTCCGGCAGTTGTCGTTCCAACGGCGATACGCCTGTTCCCTGCCAGCGATTTGTAATGATCGTATAAATCCGTCCCGGAAGTCGGTAGGTTATTTCCTTTATCGAGCACTGTATAAAAACTGACGTGTGCTGTGTCTCCCAAAACACCGGTATAAACCTCTCCGCATTTTCTTTTTTTATTACCGATTTTCGTGTAAAGCGATTCTTTTTGTCCGACAAGCCCGCCAATGTGATCACTGTGGTAGTGTGAGGCAATCACATAATCGAGGTAAATCTTCCCACCCGCATGTTTGGCGTGTGTGTCGAGGTATTCGATGACATTTTTATTTTGGTTGGTTTCACCGGCATCGAGCAGGATCGAATACTGGATTCCTCCCGTATTATTCATAATATTAATAAGTGCGGCATCTCCCGTTCCGACGTCGATCTGGTGGATCTCAATTTTCGATTGAGCGGAGACGGTTTGAACGAGCGCAAAGCATACTAGTGCGCGGATGTATCTTTTCATTTTTGCGAGTTTGAATTGTTTTCGAGTTCCGAAAGGCGTTGACGCAATGCTTCGTTCTCTTTTGAAAGCCTGATCATATACAACGTCAGTTCCTCGATTTTTTCCATCATTTTGACTTCCATTTCCGCTACGTCAAGTCCGGAATTTTCTACTTCCGAGGCGGCAGGAATGTTTGGAAGGTGCCCGTTTTGCTGAATGAACTGTTCGACTTCCGAAAGGGGTACGAGAACATAATTTTCAGAGAAAACATAGTCTGCCCAACCCGATTCCACGATGATCTTTTTGGCGCGGATCCCTCCGTTCACGAGCAGGCGGTAGGTCGTATCAAAACTTTTTGTTCCGATTCCGACACTGCCGTTGTTACTGATGAAAAAGGCGCTGTCTGCCGAATTCGTGCTTCCGTTTTGAACCTGGAATCGCGCGGACGGATTTGCCGTACCCACACCGATATTTCCGGGTACGAGGGTGTACATGATACTATCACCGTTTAAAGTGTCCAGTATCCAGGTTTCGGACGGTACTTTAAAAGTGGCAGGTGTCCATTGATCCCCGATCCACTGTAATACCTGTCCTTCTCCTGGCACCGAGTCGGCGATGGCTTTTCCGTTGAGTTTGTTTGCGTTCCAGATTGCGGAGTCGCTTTGTGCACTAAAGAGCGAATCACCTGTCAGCAGGAGTCCGTTACCGGCTGCATATTTCAGAGGTGTTTGTGCTTTCCATTGTGAGCCGTCCCATTGTAACACCTGTCCGGAAACCGGTGCCCCGGAAGATACCGGAGATCCCTGTATTTTGCTGACGGTAGGATTCGGATATTTTCCGCTGAGATCGCCACCAGCACTTCCGTTTGCGGCATCTACTGCACGTTGGGCTGCGGCTACGGCGGTATCCTTTGCAACCTCGGCCTGTGTTGCGTAGTTTTCGGCTTCCGTAACGGATTCTGCTGCTTCGGTAGCGGATTCGGTTGCTTCTGTAGCCGCTTCCGTGGCTTCTGTTGCAGATGCCGAGGCTTCCGTTGCTGCTCCCGTCGCTTCTGCGGCAGCCCCGGTCGCTTCTGCTGCAGCGCCTGTTGCTTCCACTGCGGCGGCTGTTGCCTCTGCGGCGGCACCGGTTGCCTCGGCTGCCGCTCCTGTCGCTTCCGCAGCTGCTGCTGTCGCTTCTGCCGCCGAAGCAAGTGCCGCAGCTGCTGAGGCCGCCGCGGCTACTGAGCATTCGCATTCTCCTTCCGGACCTTCCGGACCTTGTGGCCCTTGTGGTCCCTGAGGACCTTCGGGACCCTGTGCACCCTGCGGGCCACGTATATTTTCTGTGAGTGTCCAGCTATTGTTTGTTTTCTGGTAAACATTGGCAGAAAGCGTGTCGAGAAAAAGATCATTGTCAGAACCGAGTGAGGTAGCCGGGGTGCCGCTTCCGGTATACCATACGGATCCGTTTGCCCCGGCCGGTCCCTGCGGGCCTTCAGGTCCTTGCGGTCCCGCATCCCCCTGCAGTCCGCGAATATTTTCAGTAAGTGCCCATATATTGTTGTTTTTCTGATAGACATTTGCAGAAAGTGTATCGAGGAAGAGATCACTGTTAACGCCCAGCGCCGCATCCGGGGAGCCGCTTCCGGTATACCAAACGGATCCGTTCCTTCCCGCCGGCCCCTGTGGTCCTGCTTCGCCTTGCTGGCCTGCTGGTCCTTGCGGCCCGGGAGGTCCGACGAGTCCGCTTGTATCCCCGACCCACTGGCCGGAGGCCGAAATTACGGACGAACCGTTTATCGCGATGTTGCCGTTTACATCCAGTTTTGAATTCGGAGTGGCTGTTCCGATTCCTACATTTCCACCATTATAGTAGAGGTTCGTACCGTTTAGCGTCCAGTATTGCTCCGTTCCGCCCACCACAACCACGGCAATCGCGCCGTCATACTGATTGTTGAAAGGCGGTTTGTAACCTTCCGTGATGTAATAAATACCTTCCGTTGCCGGTACCGAAAAACCGGTTTGAAATGTTCCGTTTGCCGGGATGGAACTTCCTGAAAAAAACGACTTGATCTGTTGGCCGCCGAATGAAACAGACCAGGTTGTATATCCAATCGTGCAGGGCTGATTATTCGTTGCGCTGATCGCATAATCAAAGGAGATACTTATCGAATCTCCCGGCTGAGCGCCAAACCAGGAATTTCCGCCTCCGTTGACGCGAACGTTCGTAAAGGTCACGTTGTAATCACAGGCCTGGTACACGCTTACGGTTTCGGAAGTTACCGTGGTCGGAGGAATCAGTGTTTGCGCTTCGAGGAAAGCCGGGAAAAAAAGTAGTCCGTAGCAGCATGCCAAACACGAAACGAATCTTTTTGGAATCGGGTTAATCTTTTTCATAAACAGTAGTTATTCGGATAATTGCTATCCGATACAAAAGAAGTACATCGCGATGGACGGCGAGCGCGTTAAACTACTGTTATCGTTAATCAGGTAGAAACACCTAAGGAAATAGCTAAAAAAAGAAAAGGAAGCCTTTTGAGCTTCCTTGTCGGGATGACTGGACTCGAACCAGCGACCCCCACGTCCCGAACGTGGTACGCTACCAACTGCGCTACATCCCGTTTTTGTCGGGGTGACTGGATTCGAACCAGCGACCCCTAGCACCCCATGCTAGTACGCTACCAACTGCGCCACACCCCGATCGGGCCCGCAAAGTTAATATTATTGCAGAATTAAAATTACATCGCCTTTGTTTTTTCCATTAGAAAATTCAATTCACGCTGAAGATTCCCACGAGCCGTATCCTCAAAGTTTTTGGAATAGAGTTCCGTAAGATAAATTCCTGGCCGGGACAACAACTTCTTTAAAACAGCGATACGTCCCGGAACGTACAGTGAATCAGAGTAAACGGCGTATTCCTTCCGGATTTGTTTGCTGTATGCATCATATTTTTCCGGCGCCGCGCTTAAAATAGAAAGGTCGAAGTCCAACAACCAGCAGTTGTCCGAATCAGTATGATCGGACGGTTCGTGTTTTTGAGTACTTCGGATCAGTTGCCCGATGCGTATTCGCTCATTTTCGGGAATGCCTGCTATTTGCAACTCCTGCTGAGCGAGTTCGGCACTTCGTTCTTCATTATCAGTACGCGTAACGTCATAAATGGCATCGTGATACCAGACAGACCACGCAATTATGTCCGCCCGTTTAAGTTGCGCTTCGTGCCTGCCAACGAGTTGTAGCATATCCGCGATGTGGTGTACATTATGGTAATATCTGTTTGGTTCCGAATACCGCGCAATCAGGTTTTCGAAAATTTCCATACCGCTCTCTCGTTTCCCGGTAAGGTCAGACCATTGTGTTCTTAGAAATTCAATTGGATGCATATACTTTAAATATCTCCAGGTTGTCAATAGCCAGGTGTTTCCGGATGAACTGGTTCCACTTTTTCATTTTGAGTTCGAGTACGCCGTGCGCCGTTTCGCGGCAAAAACGTTCTTCCAGAAAGTAGAGTTTCTGGTTATATTCGTAACACAGTTTGTCCAGGGCTTCCGCACTTCGATCTGATTCCGCGATCCGTCTTTCAAACTCGCGCCTAAGAATTTCGGCCAGGTCAAAATACATGTTTATGAAACACAGTCCTTCGCGGTCGGAGGGCAGGTGAAAGTAACTGCCATAAGGGTCGAAAACGACAGCAGTCACAATCTGCACGCTGTCTCCAATCACCGTGCGATCGGCAAAAATGTGAACCAGCAGGTTGTAATTTCGCGCGCCGCTCATATTGAACCGGGAGACTTTAACGTCCGGAGGCACGGCTTCCCGGTAGAGCATGCGTTGCGGAGACCACTGTAAATAGGCGTGTTTCAACAGGAAATACTGGATGTGATCGTCATGTTGCCGGACCGTGTCGCGGTTGGTAAGCGTGTGTGGATCGTCCAAAAAAGCTTCGTTCTCATGATGCTCATCATGCAGGCTCAGTTCCGTATTCTGTTCCCAGAAATACCCATTGTAGGGAAGCGCGTTGATCTTTCGGTAATCGGCGTGTTCTACCGGACCGAAATCAAAATGCGGATCGTCAAAAGGTTCGTCGTAGTCGTAGGCATATAAAAGGGCTTTCGTGGAAACTTCGTAACCCATACCGTCTTCCTGCAGGTAATCGATCGTATAGTTGAAGTCCACGTGTTGAAAACGCATAGTCCCGTCCTTTTTTTCAAAGGTTTTGGTCACATTCAGGTCGAGGTCTCGGATTGAGTCACCCGGAAAAGCAAGGAACGGATGCTGTGCGGCATGTTCGCAGCGGAGTTCGATCTTGTGAATTTCGGAGTGATCCGGGTCGATCCAAACCGTTCCGGAAAAGAAGGCACCGGAAGTATCACGCGGTGTAAAACGGATCACGCAAATGGAGTCTCCGGCTTCATTCCGGTAGTTTCCGCCCGGTCGTAAAATAAAATCCCTTCGCATCTGCCGTGAATTGAGTTCCAGGGGAGAAACCGGGAAGAATTTATTTTCATTCGTCAGCTTCATGCGAACAATGGCGATGGAACTTTCGGTGGAACGAAATAAAATATTTTTTAGCGGACGCACGCCAATACGACCTGTTTTAACCGTAAGGTCGTCCAGATCGTAGCCTTTGACGAGTCCATTGTAATAGCATTCGACGAGTTCGATCTGTTTACCGTCTATGAAACTTTTTAATTCGTAATAATCGCGGGACCGGTATCTTCCTTTGGGTGCCTTCGCAGCACAGCGATGCAGATAGGTATACAAGTAATCGTAAGCGCTGGCCGAAACAGTGACCATTTGCGTAACCTGGTAACTGCGTTCCAGCCGAATTTCATAAATACGCCCGGTGTCACTGACCGGGAAGAATAGCGTTTCGTAGCCGGTTAGCGTGACGCGCAGTGTATCGGGAAGTTTTGAAAGTCTGAGTTTAAAATAACCATTCTCATCCGTTAGGGTACCTGTCCGGTTTTGCGTGGAATAAATGCGTGCATAAGGCAAAATTTCACCGCTTTCACTGTCTTTCAGTCTTCCTTCAAGGGTTTGGGCTTCAAGTAACGAAGACGATAGTATAAGTAAAAGCAGCATGAGGTGCTTCCAACATTTCGAACTATGGTCTTTGTATTTCCGGTGTTGTACTTTCATTTTCTGAAATATAAGGTTGAAAAAGTTCAATATTGTCAATACCGAGAGAATCGCGCACCACCCCGTTCCACATTTCGGTTTTTCGTTGGTTGGTTCCCCGGTCACATTCTTTGAAATAGCGTTCACGCAGGTCGATTAGTTTCTGATCGTATGTTTGGCAAATGCGTTCAAAACTCGCGACCTGCCGGTCGGATGCGTCGAATTCAGCCTGCATCTCCCGGCGAAGTATTTCGCAGAGGTCGAAATAAATATTCATAAAGCAGACTGCCTTTGGATCAACAGGCAGGTAATAATAGCTTTCAAACGGATCGAAAACGGTTTCCGTACAGATAATAATACTATCGCCGGCCCCGGTTCGGTCTGCATAAAGCTGGACGCTAAGATCGTACCTGCGTGCGGCACTTTGGGTTACCGGTCGCGCGATATCCGTAAGTGTATCCTGTACGGCTTCGCGAAAGCGGATCCTTTTTTCGGACGACCAGTGAATATACGGATGTTCAAAATTTTCGGTTCGCTGCGGATACTTATTTGTTTCGAAAAAGCGTTTTCCCAGAGTCAGCGGATCGTTGAAAAATGCCGTGTTTTCCGAATGTTCCTCATTCAACATCATTTCCCGGTTGTTTTCCCAGAAGAATGCATTGTAGGGCATGGCGATAATATTCCTGTAATCAGCGTAAAGTCCTTCATGGAGCCGGAAATGCGGTAGCAAAAAGGGATGTTGATAATCGTAGAAATATAACAGGGCACGCGTGTTTAGAGTATATTCTGCCCGGTTCCGGTCGGCATAATGAATGACATACTCAAAGTTAACCTGCCGGAAACGCATTTCTCCGTTCACCTTTTCAAATGTCTTGCTGATATGCAGGTCGAGCCGTTTGATCGTATCGTTCGGGAAAAGCGGAAGAAAAGGATGCTGTGTCGTATTTTGACAATCGTAATCAATGCGGTAAATAGTGTGGTTTTGCGGATCTATCCAGATCTTGCCGGAAAACATCCGGCTACTGTCCTGCCGGGGCTGAAAGCGGATCACATAGATCGAGTCATTGTTTTCATCGAGGTAATCGGAAATGCGATTCAGGGTAAAGCGGTCTTTCATTTTCCGCAAATTCATTTCGAGTGGCGAAAGCGGGAAAAAATCATTGTGTTCCGCCAGATTCATCCGCGTTATGGCCTTTGAATTTTCAGAGGAAAGAAAGAAGTGATTTTCATAGGGTTGCACTCCGAATCTTCCGGCTTTGAGCGAAAGTCGTTCGAGGTCATTGTTGCGGATCACACTGTTGTAAAAGCATTCAACGAGTTCGATCTGGCGATCTTCCGCATAGCTTTTTAATTCGTAGTAAGCCCGGGAGGTGTAAGTACTGCCTTGTTTTTTCCGGGCACATTTAAGCAGTAGTTTGTAAAGCAGATCATCACGCTCGGCGCTGATGTCGACCGTTTCAAGTTCCTGGTAGCTGATCTCCAGCGCGATGTCATAGGTGTTTTGCCCGGCGTTCAGTGCAATCAGCCGGGTTTCATAGCCGAACAAATAGATGCGCAGGGTATCCTCCGGGGAGGGAAGATCAAGACTAAAAAATCCGCTTTCATTACTTAAAGTTCCGAGTTTGGCCTGAAGCGAGAAAATCCGGGAAAAGGGAATGGGTTCACCCGTCCGGTCATTTATCACGTGGCCTTCCACATGGAAATTCTGCGCTCTTGAGATCGTAAGATAAAAAACGCTGATCAGGCAGAAAACAGATGTGAGGACCCGGTTCATTTTATTTTTTCAGAAAGTCAAATGCGCCTTTGCGTAAGTTGATACCGTATTCGAGGGAAGCTTTCATACAGGCCAGGAAGTTCGCCCAGCCTTCCGTGTTATCTTTCAGCCATTTGATGCCTGCCTCGTTATTCGGCCTGCTCTTTTCCGTGACCGTAATAAGCGTTTGTGAACCGTTATCTACCGGCTCAAGGAGGAAATCTACGGTGGTTTTTTGCGCATCGGAGCCCCACGAAAGTGAAACCAGCTGATCGGGTTCAACCTTTTCGGTTTTTACCGGGAACTCATCGTTAAACTCCGGGAACTTCCAGTAAACTGTTTTCCCGCTTTCGAGCGGTCCAGAACCTTTTTCAAGAAAGTAGCCGGCCATTTTCACCGGGTCAACAATGGCATCGAATACTTCTGCTACCGGTTTTGCGATTTGCAATTTACAACGGATCTCAAGCGTTTCGTTTTTCATAGACGTTTGTGTTTACACTAAAGTAGCGAGAACCACGGACATGTGGAAGAAAATGACGGGAGAAATGAACACTTTAGCCCTTATGCAGGTCCGAAAATCCTAAAACGAAAAAGTCTGCAGGCGTTTAGCGTAAAAGTGTATTTTTGCTTCGGCCGGCATGCCACCGTACAGCCACATGTCGAAATTAAAAGAACATATACAGCTTTGGGAAAGGATCCGTGATTTTGAAATGGATGATCCGGAAGCCTCTTTTTCATTCACCGACAGACTCTGCCGGGAGCAGGGCTGGAGTATGCAGTTTGCCATGCGGGCCGTTGCGGAATACAAAAAGTTCATGCTTTTGATCGCCATTTGTGATCATCCCTGTACGCCATCGGAAGCAGTGGATGAAGTATGGCACCTGCACCTGATCTATACACGTTCTTACTGGAAGCACTTTTGCGGGGACACCCTGGGACGCGAAGTCCATCACGAACCCACGAAAGGCATTTCGGAGCAGGAAAATTTCCGCGATCTCTATGAGAAAACACAACGAAGTTATACTGCATTTTTCCTGGAACCAGCTCCGCAGGATATCTGGCCTGGTGTGGAAGAGCGTTTTGCGACCCGATCTCGCAAAAAAAATCCTTTTCGTATCAAACTATTCAAATGAACATACTTTCAACCCTTACGCCCACCGAAACCTACCTGTTACTTCAGGGAAATGACGCCCGTTACCGGGATTTGCTCCGCTATACATTTCTGAACCTCGTATTGAAAAAAGTGTTGCAGGTTGAAGAACGGACGGTACGCACTTCGCGCAGAAGAGATCGTTCGGTTCGCAGCGTGTATGTTTCTACGGGCACGAACTTTGAAGGATATCATCCTGAACCCTGCGAGATGCCTTTTCTCTATTTTTTCAGGAAAAACGCCACGATGTCCGTGTTAATGCGTCACCTGGTGCGTGCCGCAACGGAAGAAACGTCTGAACGTGCTTACCGGAAACTGGTGATAACAAGTAATAATCTGAGCGGATTGCTTCGGCAAAATTTTATTCAGCGTGCGCTGGGACGTTTCGCTTATTCAGACCACGGCAGGCAAGTGCGCGACGGAATCCGGCGATACCTGGATGAGGTGGATCGTGAAATCAGTGCGATGCCTGAAAAAGATCCGCAGAAGGTAATCGAAAAAATGGCTCCTTTGGGCGGAAACGGATTCCTGCTTGAAAGCTATTCGGGTCAGTGGAAAAAAGAAGTAGACCGGTCACTCAAGCAGGAATTTGAACGGAAACACATGTATACCGATTCTTCGGAAGCTTTTCCGGCGGCTTTGGGGTGGTTGCTCTTTTACGGCACGGATTTCAGTGACAGCTTTGACCATCATGTCGACAGTGCTTTTGATGCGGCCTGTTCTGGTTGCGGAACTAGCGATAACTCGGGATGCAACAGTGGATGCAGCAGTTGCGGGAGTGGTTGTAGCGGTTGCGGTGGTTGCGGTGGCAGTTGAGCGATTCGGTTTTTTTTTTGTATCTTCAGGTAACTAAAATTACCTTTTATGAATGCTAAACAATTTCAACACACCCCGTGTCCGGTTTGTCAGGGCGCGGTAATCGGCAGGTCTGACAAGCGGTATTGCTCTGTTCAATGTAAAAATGCACATCATCTAGCGGCGCGAAAAATAAACCGACCGATGACGGAAGAACAGAACCGACGATTATTACGGAACCTGACACTCCTGGAGGGAATCATGGGAAACGATGGGAAAACGCTTCGGATCCATAAAGATGAACTAATCCGCAGGGGATTCGATCCGGACTCGGTGACAGGACTAAAGTTTCGGAAGAACGGATATCGTTTGTATTGTTATCATTTCAGCTTCACGATTTCGGCGGATGGGATTCTGCACGTTATTAGGCACGATAAAGTAGCAGAAGAGTTGCCGGGATTTTATGAACGCTGGACGATCGACTATCCTGAGAATGGGAAGGTGAATCGGAGGGAACGCCGAAGAAAGGAACGGCAGAAAAGGTTCAGTCAACGCGAATAGCTAACGGATAAGAAACGATTATTCTAATTGACAATCAGTGGCTTGTTTAAAAATCCTCAGCGAATAGCAGATCCGTAGGATCACACGACACCTCATTTAAAGAAATCCATATCCAAAATCTGCCGAAAAACCGGATTCACGCATCCGGAACCCGCCCGTCTTCCGTTTAAAAAACCATCGGATCTGATGAAATCTCGATGCCGAAGGTCACTCTCATACCTGAAATTCGCGCCGAATCGTATCTTTGCATCCATGCCGGTACGCGGAAAAGTCATTAAATCGACAGGGAAATGGTACGATGTAGAACTCGAGGACGGGTCACTCGTGCGCTGCCGCATACGTGGAAAGATCCGGCTCGAAAGCCTGCGAACAACGAACCCGGTTGCCGTGGGAGATCAGGTGCTCATATCCGCAGATACCGACGAAGAAGGTGTTCGCACGATTCTCGACTACGAAGAACGCACCAACTACATCGTCCGTAAGTCCACCAACCTGTCCAAACAGATGCAGATTCTGGCTGCTAACGTGGACCGGGCCTACCTCATCGTAACGCTGGTGAATCCGGTTACACAGCTCGCTTTTATCGATCGTTTCCTCGTTTCAGCGGAGTCCTTTCGGATCCCTGTTACAATTCTGTTCAATAAAACGGATCTGTACAACGAAGATCAGGCAGAATACCTCCAGGCGCTCATGCACATGTACCGAACGATCGGCTACACCTGCGAAGCGATATCCGCAGAAAACAAAGAGAACATCGATTTCCTGAAGAATGAGATCGCCGGTAAACAGGTGATGCTTTCCGGGCACAGCGGGGTCGGAAAAAGTACGCTCATCAATACGCTTGATCCGAATTTTAAACTGAAAACGGGCGAGATCTCGCAGGCGCATTTACAGGGACAGCATACCACGACTTTCGCCGAGATGTTTAAGCTTGACAATGGCGGTTACATCATCGACACACCCGGCATCCGCGCATTCGGGATCGTGAACCTCGAGAAAGAATACATTTCGCATTATTTCCCGGAAATGCGCGCTCTGCTCAATCATTGT
Organism: uncultured Flavobacteriales bacterium; assembly: GCA_964389755.1. Taxonomy (GTDB): domain Bacteria; phylum Bacteroidota; class Bacteroidia; order Flavobacteriales_D; family Crocinitomicaceae; genus JBBSUQ01. The sequence continues at coordinate 47,490 of CAYMEW010000015.1, forward strand.
AAGTTTCACAATTGCCTGCACCTCAACGAACCGAAATGTGCCGTGCGCGAAGCAGTGGAAAACGGGGAGATCTATGAAAGCCGTTATCATTCATACCGCCAGTTGATGGAAGAAGACGAGAACGAGACCTATCGCAAAAACGAATACAAATGAGGGCCATCATTCAACGCGTTTCAAAAGCAGCAGTACATATCGACGGGAATACTCATTCCGCGATTCAAAAAGGATTGATGATCCTGCTCGGAGTGGAAGAAGCAGACACTTCCGAAGATTCGGAGTACCTCGTGAAAAAGATCTCCCAAATGCGGATTTTTCCGGATAAAGATGGGAAAATGAATCTGTCCGTGCAGGATGTGAACGGAGAATTGCTGCTCGTTAGTCAGTTTACGTTACACGCGTCTACTAAGAAAGGAAACCGCCCGAGTTTTATAAAGGCTGCGCGACCCGATACGGCGATCCCGCTTTATGAAAAAACGGCTGAGCTATTTAAAGCAGAAGGGATTCCGGTGAAAACCGGTGTCTTCGGGGCGGATATGCAGGTAGAACTTATTAACGACGGACCCGTAACCGTTATAATCGACTCTAAAAACAGGGAATAATGGAACTGAACGAAGCGCAAAAGATCGTGGACAAGTGGATTAAGGAGTATGGCGTTCGTTATTTCAACGAGCTGACCAATACTGCGATGCTGATGGAAGAAGTAGGGGAGGTGGCCCGGATCATGGCGCGACGCTACGGCGAGCAAAGCGAGAAAGAAAGTGATAAAGATAAAGACCTGGGCGACGAAATGGCAGATGTGCTGTTCGTCCTGATTTGCCTGGCGAACCAAACCGGCATTGACCTTGAAGCAGCCCTGAAAAAGAACCTTGATAAGAAAACGAAGCGCGACGGAACCCGTCACCGCGAAAACCCGAAACTGAACGATTGATATGTCACGCGCACTTAAAAAACTCGACGAACGCCTCGAAGGCACGCTATCTGAACTGCAACTGGCTCCGCTCCGGGAAGAAGAAACGGTGTTGCTATCCAAAAGCAAACAGGGCGGCGATCTCTTGCTGTGCTCACGCGAAAACCTGCTAAATGGCATCGTACTGACTGCTATCCAGAAAGTACCTGAGTCGCTCGAAGGTTCACCACGTGTACTCGTCGTTACGGCCAGGCCGGAAAAAGCGTTTGAAATGTATAAACTGGCGCTCGACTTGCTCAAACGCACGGAAGTGGATCCGGAACACGCGCACGACACGGGCAACCAGATCGAGCAGCGCAACGACATTTTCGAAGGTGCGGAAATGATCTTCGGAAACCTGCGCCGCGTCTACGACCTCTACATCCAGAACGGCATCAACATGAACCTCTTGCAACTCGTAATCCTAGACGACCTCGACGAAATGCTTCGCCATGGAAACGCCGGACAGCTCAATCGCCTGCTCGAAAGTTTCCCCAAATGCCAGCGCATGGCCATCACCACACAACTTACTCCTAAAGTAGAAAGCATTTTACCCGATTTTCTGGTGAACCCGGAGGAAAGGGATTTTTTAAATCGTTAAGCTAGCGTCAAACAAGCAGGTTTTTCTGGCAATGACTCTTCAATGAAATCACGTATAAGTTCGAATCGCTTGATGAATAGCTGCGCAATTTCGTCTGTCCGTAAATTTCCGGTGCGTAACCAAATGATTTTAGGAGGGTGGCCGTTTAATTGGATGAGGTCATAAAAATCGGTATCAAAACTAACAATGGTATAGTGATGATCTCTGGCAAACCTCCATATTTCAATGTCAGTTGCATCTTCAAGTCCTACTTCCCGGACCTGCTTCGCATCCGGAAAAACCGTTCTGATTTTGTGTATCACATGAAATGAAATATTTTGATCGAAAAGTAACGTCATTAGGCAACCCTAAATCGTTGTTCACGATCCGCTGCATAAGCCAAACAGGCACGTATTTGATCCTCTGTTAATTCCGGGAAATCGGAAATAATTTCCTGAACGGACATACCGGATGCGAGCCAGTTTAAAACATCAAATACCGTTATGCGGGTACCGTTGATACACGGTTTCCCAAAACGAATTTCCGCATGGATGGAAATGTATTTTTTATAATCGATCATGATTCGTTCTTATTAGCTAATTTACGAATTCTATTTCGAAAAGTATGCATGAGTGGCATAAAATGCTGAGAATAAAGGAGGGGAGATTTCTCGCACCTAAATCGAATTCTGCCAGTCACAACGCTATCGTTCACGCAACAATTTATCGGCTCTTGTGCTAATTTCGAACAGCTTCAAAAAGTGCCGAGCCGTTTCAAATGAAATACAACGCTGGAGTAAGTGAAATAGTATTTCCGAAGAAATAGGTAGTGTAACCTTCGCCATGCGAATCCTGATAATCGTATTCAAGGCCGGACTTCAGTAACAGTTGGATCAGGCATTGTTGGTAAACTTTCACGTATATGAAAAATCAATTGAAATTTCCCGGTTTCGTTTAGAGCGGGTCGCTGATGCACGCCGGACGGAAGCATCTTCTTTATCGATTTTCTTAAGCGTAAATCCCAAATCGAGCATGTGGTCAATAAACTCCCGCAGGCCTTTATTGATGACCCAGTATTTGAAATACGCTTCAAGCGAGGCTTTGCCGGTCTTCAAAATGGCCTCTGTGGAGTCTTCAATGGGCTGAAAATGAATGTTTAGAGTTGGGAAGGTAATAACCACCTCACAATCGAAATTTTTTGAATCGTAAGTGAGTATGGAATGAATGATCCCGTGATCGTTGATCACAATAAATTCTTTATTTTTTTGAAACTCCCACATTTGTTCTACACCTCTAAAATATTTATTTCTGAGTTTCCAATCGAAATCGGATAATTGAACTTTAACCTTCCTCAAACGTTGGTATATCCATGCAGTTCACACAGAACGTTCTCTACTGGTTACGGCACCGCTACCGGAAAATACTTAACAGCATCGCCTTTTACCCGGCCCTGATCGGATTTTGCTTCCTGCTGCTTTCCATCGGCGTATTATACCTGGATTATTCAGGGTTCGGGGAAAAACTCACTTCCGGAATTGACTGGCTTACGCTCAAGGATTCGTCCACGGCGCGGAGCATCGTCGCTGCGATTGTAACGGGAATCATTTCACTTACCGTGTTCAGTTTTTCGATGGTGATGATCGTCCTCAACCAGGCGGCGTCGAATATGTCGAACCGTGTGCTGGACAAACTCATCGGGAACCGTTTCCAACAGGTTGTGCTTGGCATTTACATCGGCACGATCGTTTATGCGCTCTTCCTGCTTTCCAATATCCGCGACATAGACTCCGGCCTGCAAGTGCCCGTCATCGGCATCTACCTGCTTATTTGCATCACGATCTTCGACATCTTCCTGTTTATCTATTTTCTGCATTACATCACGCAGTCCGTAAAATACGAGGTGATCACTCAGCGCTTATACGAAAGTACCCGCGAGGCCATGCGCGTGCAATGCGATATCTATGAACTGGAACCGGACATCGACGCGCCGGAACTGACGCAACGTGTTTGCTTCCCGCTTTCCGGTATTTACTGCGGGTTCGGGGAAGAACAGCTTGTGACGTTCTGCGAAAAGCACGACCTGGTGCTCCGATTTATGCATCCTCCGGGAACGTTCGTGCTGAGTGGATCAGATTTGCTTGTCTGCAATAAACCGATTTCCGCTGACATACTTCGCGACCTGATGAAATGCGTATTGATCCAGGAAAAAGAATCGATTGAAGACGATTACGTATACGGATTGCAACAACTGAAAGAAATAGCCAACCGCGCGCTGAGTCCGGGTATTAACGACCAGGGAACGGCTATCGTCGCGCTGCGGTCGCTGTTCACACTCCTTGCAAAGCGCCTGCGCAGTTTCCCGAAAAAGACCATCTACGATTCGCAAATGAAGCTGCGCATCCTCCCAAATACGCACGACTTCGAATCGCTCGTGCGCCTGTGCGTATTCCCGGTCTGGCACTATGGGAAAGACGATCCGTGCATTCAACGCGAAATGCGCCTGCTCATCACGCAGTTGAACACCATTCAGTCCACTGCTGTTATGAACGAGTTGCTCGGAGAAGTGGAGGCTGCTGGTGAAATTGATAATTAGTTATTTCCGGATGTAAAATACTTTGGATCCACAATGGGAAGAATTGCGTTATGAAGAAAGGTGCCTCGATAAAAAGAGAACATCATACCCCGGGTAGTTGAAATAGCGATGGAGTTAAGAGAGAAAATAAGTTGATCGGGAAGTGTAAAACGATTATCTTCTTTAAAGTAATATTCCGAAAGATTAGGGATTTCGTAAACACAACTCGTACGGATTTTACCGTATAACTCTGATTCAGTTTCTCCCATAATGCGAACATTGCAGATTACAATAAATGAAGTGTCTTCCGGGTTTGTAATGTGATGTTCCAGATTAATATCAAACTCGAATACGGAACTTTCGGACAAAGGTTTACCGGGCAAAATAAGTGACGACTCAAGTAACTCGATAGACCTGATCTGAAATTGTATTGGATCTTTTTTTTTACTCATCTTGCTTTGTGCTTTATGCTGACTCGCGAATGTGTGTTATTATTGATCGGGCAGAGTATTGTTTATTCATAATTGGTTGACCAAAGATCATTTCGTTTAAACAGGCTGTTTCGGTAATTTGAACTTGTCGGCTTACTAGGGCGCGATAGATTACGACCGGTTTTATTTGTTTGGGTTCCTCCGGGTTCAATAGCGAAACACCGAGGGCATTTTCCAGTTCTATCAGCGTGTCTACTGTAAAGTTGTGCGTTCCGGACAGCCACTTCGAAATTATGGAAGGGTTTTCTTTGCCTACTGCGGCCAAAAGATCTTTCTTTTTCCAGTTTTTCGCTTGCATGGCTTTTTCAATACGAACCGCCAACATCATTTTTGCGTCTGTTTTAGCTTGTTCTAACGGCGTAATTTCCGCAAGTAACTGGTCCAAAGTACTGGTGGGATTATTCTTTTTCATTGTTCTCTGTAATGTCAAATTCAAGGTTTCCTTCAAAATCAAGGTAGTCATTCATATAATAAATGTCTTTTTCCCTGATTCTTTGCGTAATAATCGCCGATAATTTACGCAGGAAATAATTTTCGCTCTTAAGTTTTTCGTCTTCCTGTAATGCGCTTATCGATTTGGGCTTGTATCCGCCGCTTCCTAAAACGATTAATTGAGATCCGTATACAATATAACCTCAAATTGCTGTTTGGGATATCGTAAAGCGCACAAACACCATCCCCGGGAGCGCCTTCCCATTCTTTGAAAAATTGCACACGGGCACCGGTCTTTGTCCCTATAGTTCTTAAACGTTGAATGATATCTTTTGTTTCACTTTTAAATGAAATTGAATATTCGTTAACAAATTTTTCAAACAGTGTGGTACTTTCATCTTCAAGATACACCGAGTAAATTGAAGCCTCCTTGCCACTCAAGCTATCTATTTTTACTAATTTGCATTTCATTCAGGCGAGCGTTCAAAGGTATAGTTTATTTTATATAACACAAATAAATTTTACTTAAAAGTGAATTTTATTCATTTTTTATTATTTGTTACGGATTAGGCAAGTTAGTGAAATTTATTTATAGTTGAACTATGTCTTAGTAATAAAACTTCCTCTGGCAAATGATTCAATTTCATCAATTCAAAGATCGAATTGAAAATACCGGTATGAAATCCCGAAGCGAAACCGTGTACCCGGCAAAACCTCTTCCAGCCTTGGAGAACCCGGTTTTTAAGACGCCAAAAATTTGGATAACAAGTGAGGAGAACAAGCGCAGCTTGTGAAGACCAAGTGGTAGCGCAGGGAACTCCAAAGGAGATCACCGATCCTGTCCAAATTTTCAAGGCTGAAAAATCAACGCAACGGTAGTGGAGTTGAAGGGTTCTCCACAGCCCTTGATTTTTTGTTTCTTTTGCATCAAGGCAAAAGAAAGGAGAAAGAAAACTAAACTTTTGAAATGCACTTGGCTTCCGAAGCAACGGTCGTTCCCTGCAATCCCCTCAAAAAACCATACACCTGCCGCGCCAGCATCTCCACTTTCCCTGAATCCTTCACATCCCCGACCGAGCCGATCAACGCCAGATACACCTCAAACACACCATTCGGCTGCGCTTCCAGCCGCATTAGTTCGAAAATACGGTCCGCGAGGTTGAGGTGGTAGTGCTCCGCCGAAATTCCCAGCCGCAGCAGCGAGCTGCTCAGGTGTTCATAACGGATGTTGTCTTCGATCAGACCGATGAGGATTTTTTCCATGACCTTTGCATTTTTTGTTCCTTGCAAAGGTGAGGTGTTCAACTAAGAAATCTGTCATAATCTATTATGACACAGGGAGTTTTTATTAACAATTTATCCTTTTGGGTCGATTAGGGCAGCAAAATTTGTAAATGGATTATTTGTGTCAGTCATTTTACCGATCTCGATAGTACTCCTTACTGTAGAAACTATCTGACGATAACTTTCCTTATCATTTATAATTTGAGCAAATTCGCTATCTATAACTCGCGCAACAATTGAAAGTGTAATGACTATTAATGGTTTACATCTATCAATTAATTCCTGAATACTATTGCTACTTGCTGATGCAATACCATTTGCGAACGCGACATTATGTTTGTCAACACTTTCACCAATAATGCTTTCAAGACTGTCTCCAATTATAGATAAGAGAAAATATTTAAATCTCAAATGTCTAAGTAATGACAATTGTTTAATTTCATCAGTAGTGCATCTTGTATCGTTGTTTTTGACTTTTAATTCATAACACCTTGCATCAATAGCTTTAACAAAGCAATATGCCAATAATAAATGCTTAGATTTCGTATTATGAAAAGCATCGTTGTAGAGACTAGTACTTTCAAAAATATTGTTTTTCCCACTTCCTGCTTCGACGTAATTGCCGTGCAAAGCAGACGTTGGCTGTGCAACTAGTTCAATACTTAATTCGGAGTGGTTTTCAAATCCTCTTTTGAAGGAATAAGTGTAACCTAATTTATCAAATTCGGTAGCAATTCTAACCTGCTCGGGGTTTCCACTATATTTATCCCATGTCGTGATTTCATTCTGAGTATTATTATATTTTACTATAGAATTTATCGTATTTTCATCGGTGGATTCAATGATTCGACATAAAACTTTAACAGCTTCTAAGTTTTCAGGATTTGAATGCGAAATGGAACCTGTTGTTTGTGCACCGTTTATAATTGAAATCCCCTCCAGCAAAGTTTCATTATTATTGCCTGGATTTGCATAGAATTTAGTGGTTAAGATCGTTATTCCATTGTTAAAAGCCCAAAAATTTTCTGCCTCATTTTCGACTGTAGTTTTAATACCATTGTTAATTTTTTTTCGTCCTCGTCGACTGATACCTAAGAAATTTCTGTAATTAGCTGAAAATAGGTTATCACCATATTCAGTATAAAGAGTTTTCAGCCATTGACCATTCACAGTAAATATTGAAGCCTTCCATTTTTCGTTCGATTCTTCAAATTTTATTTTTTCTGGTAACTTTATTGTATCTTTTACAGCTATTGCGGTTTCTCTTAGCCTATAGATTCGCTCGGTATATTGTAGACCTACCTCCTCTGCGTTTATAATTATATCGGAATCATTTATTAACTTGATTAAGTTAGCTTTAACAGTGTCAAGTTCGTCACGAACATTTTTTGATTCGGCTAAATTATGCACGTAGAGTATCTCAATATCCTCAATTTCCTTATTTCCCAGAGCTTCTCTAATATCTTGTGCTATTTCTCTAAGAGAATTTTTAAATTTTCCATTTTCATCAGTTCTGAGGTCATCTAAATTACCAGATAAAATCCAAGCAAACGCAGTATTTAAATCTGATGCCTTGTTTGACTTTGCTTTATAAACTGCACCATTCGAAGAATAAGTACCTTGAGCCACAATTAATCTTTTACTATCTAAATCAAGCCTAACAAAGTCTATTTTCTTATCACCATGACCGTCGGTTAAGCTTTCAGAAGCTAACTGATCTATATCTGGAAAGTCAAGATACATTCCCATGACCCATAATAAATAAGCCTTTTCTTCACCATATTTTTCAATTAGTAAAGTTTGATCCTTAAAATTTTTCAAATAGTCCATTGTTTTTTATTAAAAATTGCTACTTCTGCAACGCCTTAATCGCCCGCTCATGCGAGATCAAAATATCGCGCATAAACAAATTATACGGAAACACCTTGTGCCGGGCATTCTGCTTGAATTCCTGTAAAATGTGATACAGGCTGTCGGAAGGCAGCGAGAACGGATGATGGCGTAGTAGTTTCTCCAGTTTCATTTCGTAGGTGCGTTTAAGCGTTTAAGATCTCCAAATATAGAAAATAGTTCAAACGAAACAAGTGGTTCGACAAAAAAGAGAATAAGTGCATCGTTTTCAAAGACAAACTATAGGCTTCCTTAACAATTATAAGGGAATCTGAATCTAACTATTAATCGAAAAAGTGTAATTTTGTGTAAAACCGAAGTCATGGAAACCATCGCCTCCATACATCAGGCATTTGAAGAAGAAACGACGATTATCCGGAAAAACATCCGGAAAGAAGAGAACCTGCACGTCAGTGATGAGTCGCTCGATCATGCGCTCGAATGCAAGGCGTATATCAATCTGGTGAACGATGGATATGCTGTGTTATTTACCCTGGTGGATCGACTCACAATGCTAAAAGCGACGGGTGCCGAAGAAGAAAAACTGGTGGAAGGTTTGGTCACGATGCTTAATATGTTGAATCGGGTTGCGATTCGCATGTGGATGGAAATCGATAGTGATCCCTTCCTGAAAGTGGCCTGCAAATCTTCACTGCTCGACCTTCGGGTCAATATCCGTTCGTTAAAAGAAGATAGTAAGGACCTTGAAAGGCGTTTTCTGAAAAACTCCGACGATCCGGAACTGGATGACTTGTTTGACGCGATCTGAATGCCAACGTGAAACTTTTCTGCACCGATCACTTTAAAACTACACTACTGAAACTGGCCAAAATTCCCAGGCACTACCACTGTATTCACAAACGGATTAAAGCGGATTTTCTCGATGCGGACAATTATGTGGCTATTACGGGGAGTATTCTAAAAGATAACGCAGACAACATTTTATACAAGGCACGGTCGAAGAGTTGTGGTACAAATGGCAAAAGTTATGGTTTCAGAACGTACATCCTCTGTAAAAAAGATAAGCCCGAAGCGTATTGCACGACGATTTATCCTAAATACGGATCAAAGAATACGGCTTCGATAAGTACTGCAGAAGAAAAAGCGCGCATGCGCGAGCTTGTAGACGAAAAAAAGGCCGGGACACTTTGGGAAATTCAGTGGGATGAAGGAGCGCAGAAACTTGATTTCGTAAAGTTTCGCCGGTAAACACATTATAGGGTCATTAATGACTAAGAAATGTTGTTGCGTTGAAACGAATCTCAAATCGCGTTCAGCCACTGAAGAAATTCGTCTTTCTTCCGGATTGCGAGCGGAACGGTACTTTTGTCTTTCAGAACGATCGTGTTGCCGTCGCCTTTTACGTAGTGATCGAAATACAGCATATTCACGAGGTGCGACTGGTGGCTTCGGAAAAAGCCCATCGGCGTGAGCAGCGTTTCGTATTCTTTAAGCGTGGTGGAAACCAGTAGTTTTTGTCCGTTCAGCAGAAAAAAAGTCGTGTAGTTCTTGTCCGATTCGCAACGGATAATATCCTGCACGTTGACCGAATAGATTTTTTCGGCGGTCTTGAGGATCAGCTTCTGGAGGCCACGTGTCCGCTCAATATTGGAAAATAAGGTGTTGAACTGCAATTCGAGCATGTCGCGGGTAACCACCTCCTCGGCTTTTTTTACGGCCGAAACCAGCTCCTCGGGGTCGATCGGTTTCAGGAGAAAATCGATGGCGCTGAAACGAAAAGCCTTGATGGCAAATTCCTGGTGAGCGGTGATAAAGATCACCTTAAAATTCACCGGGCGCAGCTCCTGCAGCAAGTCGAAGCCGGTGCCGTCGGCCATTTCCACGTCGAGAAACACCAGGTCGGGCATAAACTGGCGGATGCATGCAACTCCGGTTTTCACACTGTCGGCTTCACCGAGCAGGGCCACGTTGGGGCAATGTTCTTTGATCAGCGCGGCATTCTTTTGCCGGATCGTGTCGATATCGTCTACGAGGATGGCTCTCAGCATGGCTCAATAATTAAGTTCATAAGGAATTTCGAAGTGCGATCGCACGCCCAGCACGCTGCCGTCGGACCCAGTGATGTTTTCTACGTGCACGTCGAGTTTTCTTTTGGCGATGGTCACCAGGCGTTCTTCGGTGATACTGGTCGACAGGGAACGGTGTCCGTCCGTATGTGCGCGAAGTCCCGAACCGTTGTCAGATACCGCAAACAGAAGCCGTTTGTCCTCCATCTCGTAGTTCAGCCGGATGACCCCGCCTTCCGGTTTTTCTTTTAAACCGTGACGGACCGCGTTTTCAATGAATGGCTGTGCGAGCATCGGGGGCACGAGTAACTCTTCGGGATCGATTCCCTCACCGAGCGTTATTTCATAGGTAAACGGGTTGTTGTACAGCAGCTTTTGCAGCGTGAGGTAGTTCTCAAGCATCGCGATCTCCTCGCTGAGCAGGATGAAATTTTCGCGTGAGTTTTCAAGGATCTGGCGCGTAAGCCGTGAGAAACGGGTCAGGTAGGTGATCGCTTCCCCGTCTTGGCCATTATAGATCAGGCTCTGTATGTTGTCGATCGAGTTGAATACGAAGTGCGGGTTCATCTGCGAGAGCAGCAGTTTTTGCTTGAGTTCGTTGTTTTTTGCGGCATTGCGCAGGTTTTTCTGCCTGAAATAGTAATACAGGAAAGCGAGCAATAACAACGCCACCGCAATGGAGACACCCAGCAACAGGTTTCGCCGGAAGATCTTCCGCTCCGTTGCCGCGTTGAGTTCTGATATTTCTTTCTCCTGCTTCACACGTGCAAGCAGTTCCCTTTTTTCGAAGTCGTATTGCAACTGTTGCTCCACAAGGGCGTTCTTCGAAGCTTCCTCATTGGCACCGTCACGCGTTTCGATGTACGACTCGTACATGCTGAGTGCCTCCCGGAAATTTCCCTGTGCTTTGCTGATCCGGTAGCCGGATTCATAAGCCATTTCCAGCAATCCGAGGTCCTGGTTCTCCCGGATGAGCGCGAGCGCCTCGTTTACGTGATCCTTAGCCTGTGCATAAGCGCCTTTTTCAAGATACAGGTCGCCCAGGCTTAACTGCAACGTTGCACTGGCGCGAATCGAACCGGCATAGTGCAATCCTTCTTCGAACATGCGCAGTGCCTCCTCGTATTTTTGCTGCGCCAGGTAGATCTCACCCATGCTGCGCGCATTAAAAGCTGCATTATCTGAAAAACCGTACTCGCGGCTGATCGCCAGTCCCCGGCGTAGGTAGCTTTCTGCTTCCGTGTATTTTTTCTGGTTAAAGTATACGAAGCCAATGTTGTGAAGGATCACGGCTGTCTCATACATATGCTGGGGCGAGGTGTCCTCTGACGCAGTATACGTTGCCAGGGCTTCTTTGTAACGGGCGAGGGCCTTGTCGAAGTCCCGGTGGTCCTCATGGATCTGCGCGAGCGAGGTGTTTGTGGCAGCCACGCCCATTTCATCGCCTGCCGCTTCCAGGTACTTCCGTGCTTCGAAAAAGCAGGCAATCGCTTCTTCGCGGGCACCCATCTTCCGAAGCATGTTGCCTTTGTTGATCAGCGTGTGTGAAACTTCAATATCCTTGTCGAGGCGGCGGAAGAGTACAATTGCTTTGTCGTAATATTCCAGTACTTTTCGCCCGTTTGCCGGCGTAAATAATTCGATGGCTTTATCGCAATACCAGTAGGCGAGGTAGTAGTAATAGGCATCCCGAAGGTCAGGATCGAGGTTCTGTTTTGCGAGGTTCCTGAAAATAATCTCTCCGGCTAACTGGTTGTAATGAACGCTTGTCGAATCCCCGGCACGCGAACTTCCGATGATGGAACCGATGATCTCCAGCCTCGTTGTGTCGTGTAGTTTTTTGTCCAGCAGCAGGTTTTTCAATGAGTCGATTTCTCCGTCCTGTGCAAGCGAACGGACCGGGACAAGTGCCATGAATACAAAAAGCACAGCAGCCGGCAGGAATATATGTCTCATTCTCCTAAGTCTGATTCTCGTTAAAAGCGTGCAAATCTACGGAAAGTTATTTATCAAAGTACGGATTTCATGTGTCGGTAATATATTCATAAAAAAGCCATTCTCCGTAGAAAATGGCTTCGTGACTGATGGTCAGCTAAAATCGTTATATAAAAGCGTGTTAAGCTATCTTAGCGGTTTTAACGCGTGTGGTTAAAAAGGCGAACAAAGCAACGAGGAACGCCGGTATCACTGCTGCGATAGCGATCGCCCGGTTTGTTGCTCCGCCTGTAATGCCGGTATCAAAACTAGGTGATATAGCAATCAGTATGATGCCTCCTATCACGGTAAGCGCCAGCAATGCGAGGGCCACTTTCTGCCGCGGAACATACAGGAAAACAGCACTCACAACGCTCAGCACCAGCAAGAGGATCATCAGCATTGCAGCGGCTTTAAAGGTCCCTTCTCCGGGCAGGTCATTCATCGCTTCTTCGCCTTCCGAGAGCGTATTGCTCATTTCACTGTCTTCTCCCATCATGTCGCCTAAGCCTTCTTTCATGCTTTGGAGCAGAAGTCTGCTTTCCTCAATTTCATCTGCATAAGTTACGACATCGCGTGCATCATTAAAGTTTCGTACTGCACCAAGTCCGCAGATAAGCAGGGCCGCAGCGAGTGCGATCGTTCCAAGTACTCTGAATAGAATTTTCATTTTTCTTAATTTTTTTGTTAAACGTTGAAGGTCGCTTAGGTATAATTCGTTTTCGCAACCGGGAACAAATGTAGCAGAGGCAAACATTCTTCAAAATAAAAATGAAAATTCGCTGCCCACCCGCGAATATCCGCTACAGAACAAAGAAAGGTCGTTTTGTAATACATGTATCCGGAGCGCATCGTTCGATGATCCTTCCCGGGCAAAAGGTAAGTTCGACTTCGTAAGAAGGTACAACAGGAGCAAAAATACGGCGCGATTTACCGTTCCAAATGCAAGAAGCCCTGCTTCACCTCGCTCTGCGTCTCGAGTTTATAAAAATAAACGCCTTCGTTTGCAGGCAATCCCTGTTGTGTTTTTCCGTCCCAGCTGAGTTCGATGCCTTCCGCCTGATACACGAGCGTTCCCCAGCGGTTGTAGATATATAAAACACTTTGGGTGGAATAAACCGGAAACTCCCAGAGATCGTTTATGCCGTCACCATTCGGAGTGAAAACGTTCGGAACTTCGGCAGTAGGACAGTCGAAGTCGTTTAGGCTGATGGTCTGTACTTTCGTAGTGGTTCCATAGCCGTTTTTAACGGTTAAGCTGATGGTATATGTGCCTGGTTTGGAATAACAAATATCCTGCGGATGTTGCGCTGTGGAAGATCCTGGTGTGGCGCCTTCAAATTCCCAGTACCACTCCGTCGGGGCGTTTAGCGAGGAATCTGTAAAGTCCACGCATACCTGCGGACAGGCGGTAGTACCGGTAAATGAAAACTGCACGATCGGTTGCAGGTTTTCGCATACTGTTTTCACCGTGATCGGGTGACCCGGATCGCTAAAAGTGAACGGTTCGTATACGGCTAAGGGCTGTTCCTGCGCGGTCAGAAAAATGTCCATGCGCTCAAATACAGGTGCATCGGTTTCAAACGAAGCATCGGCCGTATAACACGAAAGATATCCCTGCGCATCGGTTTTAACCAGCGCAGCATCGCGCACATAGCCAGGCGGGCGAACATCTCCGGTGAACAGGAGTCCCTGATCCATGGTTTCGTACAGGTCGAATCCGTAATTCGTGAAAATGGGAGAAAGAGGATAGTGCCGCGCCCACAAAACTTCGCCGGTTGGTCTCACTTTCAGTAAAACGATATTTCGGGCGTCAAAACTGCCCTGATCGCCCAATAATGCCATGTTGCCGTCGTTCGTGTTTGCCAGTTTGCGAAGGTGTTCGCCGGAAGCCGTGTGTGCATCGTACCCGGTTGTTTGGATCAGTGCTCCGGAGGCATCTACTTTTAATAAATACGCGTCCCATTCCTTCCCGACGCGGTACATGGCACCGGAAATATAGAGGTCGCCGCTCACCGTTCCGATCAGGTCATAGGGCTGGTCGTCGTATTCACCGTAAAACATTCGTGACCACTGCACTACACCCTGTGCATCCGTGCGCGTAACCAGTGTGTGGCCGAACGGACCGGTAAACTGGGCATTCACTGAAGAAACAAAAGCAAAATCTCCGTTCGGCAGTTCAACAATTGCTTCGGGCGAAACACCTTGCAGGATACTATAGTTTTTACTCCACAAAACCTGGCCGTCCTCATCGAAACGGATCAGTAAAGCACCCGGATAACCGCCGGTATTGTAATTCGTGATCGAACAACTGAGAAAACCACCGGACTGGCAGGCGATCAATTCTGCCGGACGATCCTGTCCCGAAGCTTCGATGCGGTAGTTCCAAAGTACATTCCCCGAAATATCCGTTTTCATCAGGAACAACGCTTTTTCCGTAGAACTTTGCCTGTTCACCTGACCGAATACACAGAGTCCGCCATCGGAAGTATTAACGACATTCTTTGCAAGGGCGTAATTACCGTCGGTAAATGTCTTTTGCCACATAATTTCTCCGTTGACATCGGTTCGAACCAGGCCGAATTCAACACCCGCTCCGCCCCACATGCCTCCGCCGGTTGTCAGTACCGTGCCTCCGTCTGCCGTTGGAATACAGGAAGTACCGTAATCACTCATATCGGTTCCGATCGTTTTTAAAAAGGTACTCTGAGCACCCGCTGACAAACCATCGCAAAGGAGTAATAAAAAAAGAGACTTCCTGAAAAAATGTTTCATATTGAAACTTAGACGTGTCATTTGTGGTGAAGGTTTCCTCCCGGCTTTTGACTTTCATAAAACCTGCTCAATAAGATTCGCTCTTTTGCGTGCTTATGGAATTGTGTTCCGGAGGCCCGGAAATGATAAGTAAGATAGAGAACCGGTACCCGAAATTAATTCCTGATACGTGTCGTGCGGCGCCGCTATTCGTGCAGTCTCGTTCTCTTTTACTATCTTCGTTCCGGTAAAAGCATGCTATGTCCATTGAAGTAAATAACCTGGTAAAATATTACGGCGATCAGCCCGCAGTAGGAGGAATCTCCTTTAAGATCAACAAAGGGGAGATTGTCGGCTTCCTCGGACCGAACGGTGCCGGAAAATCCACGACCATGAAGGTCATTACCGGCTTCATTCCGGCTTCCGAAGGAGAAGTGAAGGTTTGTGGAAAACCGGTCAGCATCGACTCCCTCGATACGCGTAAACTCATTGGGTATCTCCCGGAACACAACCCGCTTTACCTCGATATGTACGTACGCGAATACCTTGAGTTTGTCGGGAAGATCTACAAAGTAAAGAACGTGCGTGAACGTGTGCGTGAAATGATCAAAGCCGTCGGGCTCGAAGTCGAACAGAATAAAAAGATCGGGGCGCTTTCGAAAGGATACCGCCAACGTGTCGGCCTCGCACAGGCAATCATCCACGACCCGGAAGTACTCATCCTCGATGAACCTACGTCCGGACTCGACCCGAACCAACTTGTGGAGATCCGGAGCCTCATCCGGAACATCGGAAAGGAAAAGACCGTGATGCTGTCCACGCACATCATGCAGGAAGTGGAAGCCATTTGCGACCGTGTCGTTATAATCAACAAAGGGCGGATCGTGGCAGACAATACCGCACACGAATTGCAACACGCGGGAGAAAAACAAACCGTTTTCGTGGAATTCGAAGGACAGGCCTCTAAAAATAACCTCCGGAAGATCGAAGGAGCAAGTAAAGTGGAAAAAGTGGACGCCGGCTGGCTCATCGAAGGTCCCGCAAATACAGACCTGCGTAAAAATGTCGCCCGCTTCGCACAACAAAACGATTTGCTTGTTCTTTCACTGAGAGTGGAATCCCGAACCCTGGAAGAAGTCTTTAAAGAACTGACAAAGTAAGGGAGAATAACCGCGCTCTCCTTAAAATACGTGACATGCTCCGCGAACTCATCGAAAAACAGTCGAAACCCTTTGTGATCAGTGGCCCCTGTAGTGCCGAAACGGAAGAACAAACACTCGAAACCTGTCTGCGACTTCATCAACTCGGCATTCCGCACATGCTGCGTGCCGGAATCTGGAAACCGCGTACACGCCCTGATTCTTTTGAGGGAGTGGGAGAGATCGGCCTGCAATGGCTCGTTGAAGCCGGACGGCAAACAGGACTTCCGGTAACAACCGAAGTGGCTAATGCACAGCATGTCGAACTGGCTCTGAAAGCCGGCATCCATGTGCTTTGGATCGGAGCGAGAACAACCGTTAATCCCTTTTCAGTACAGGAAATCGTGGATGCACTTCGTGGTACTGATGTGCCGGTGATGATCAAAAATCCGGTTAACCCGGACCTTGAACTCTGGATCGGTGCTTTCGAACGTTTTCAAAAGGCCGGACTCACCGATCTGCTCGCGATCCACCGGGGCTTCTCGACTTACAAACATCCGAAATACCGCAATATCCCGAACTGGGAAATTCCCATCGCTTTTCGGGAAAGACTGCCGGAGATCCCGCTAATTTGCGACCCGAGTCACATAACCGGAAAGCGCTCACTGCTGCAGGAAACAGCCCAAAAGGCCATGGACCTGAATTACTGCGGACTGATGATCGAAAGTCATTGCCATCCCGATGAGGCCTGGTCGGATGCCGCGCAACAGGTGACACCGGAAAAGCTCCGCGCGATCCTGGACGGGCTCGTATTGCGTTCACCGAACGTGTCACCCTCCGCACAGGAAAAACTCGAGGAATTCCGGGAAAAGATCGCTGTGCTCGACGACAGGCTCTTCGATATTCTCTCCGCACGTATGTTACTCAGTGAGGAGGTAGGTGCTTTTAAGAAAGAGAATCACATTACAATCCTCCAGGAAGAACACTGGAAACGCATGATCGCTAAATACCTCGGACGTTCCGCCGAACTAAAGCTCTCGGAAAGTTTCGTACGTCGCATCATGGACGCGATCCACCAGGAATCGATCCGCCACCAGACGCGTGTAATGAATAACCCGGGCGAGTCATGAAAACCATAGTACCCGGCCCTTGTGTCGGTAACATATACATTCCTCCCTCAAAAAGCGATGCACAACGCGCGCTTTTGGCGGCTTCGCTCTTTGGAACGGAAACACGTCTGTACAACGTGGGCAATAGTGCGGATGAACAGGCCATGCGCCGCTGCTGCGAGGCACTTGGTGCTCAAATAATCGATTCCGATAGCCGTTTCTTAACGGTTAAGGCAACGGCTGAAATTCCCGACAATCGTGAACTGGATTGCGGAGAAAGCGGGTTGTGTACACGGCTGCTGGCAGGAACACTTGTACTGTCCGGTAAACGCTTTACACTGAACGGACACGGCAGTCTGAAACAACGAGAATTTCCCGAAATACGGAGTTTTGTGTCTCAATTCATGGGTCCTGGGTTCGAATCCCGGCGGGATCACATACCATTAACGATCGATGCACTGAACATTTCCGGCAACATCTCGGCCGACGGCTCCACGGGCTCTCAGTTCGTTTCGGGACTTCTCACCGGGATGTGCCTGAATGGAAACATTAACGAACTGGAAGTGACAAAGCTCACAAGCATTCCTTATGTGCGCATGACGCTCGCCACACTCCGTGAATTCGGTTTTGACTTTCAGGAGCATGAAATGCGTCATTTTACCCTCCGCGACACCGGACACCGGACAAGTTCGTATAACGTGGCTGCCGACTGGAGCAGTGCTTCCTGCTGGCTTGTAGCTGCGGCTCTGCAGGAAAAACCAGGTGAACTCATGATTTCCAACCTCGACAGTTCGAGTCCACAGGCTGATAAAAAAATACTGGAGGCCCTACTGCTAGCCGGATGTCGCGTTATGGTCTCAGATTCGGGAATTGCCGTGGATGGTTCGGTACGAAAGCCCTTTTCGTTCGACGCCACTCATTGCCCCGACCTTTTTCCGGCCCTGGCTGTTTTGGCCGCGCTTACCGAAGGAACTTCGGAGATTAACGGGGTACAACGCCTGCGCAATAAAGAAAGTGATCGGGCGAAGGCCATCTGTGAAGAATGGTCTAAAGCCGGAATTCGGGTGGAAGTAGATGAGGATCGAATGCTTATTCATGGTGACAGATCGGTAAAAGCGTCCGCTTTTG
Source organism: uncultured Flavobacteriales bacterium (assembly GCA_964389755.1). Lineage (GTDB taxonomy): Bacteria > Bacteroidota > Bacteroidia > Flavobacteriales_D > Crocinitomicaceae > JBBSUQ01. Next base: position 65,815 of record CAYMEW010000015.1, read on the forward strand.
ATGCGCACAATGATCACCGTATGGCCATGGCCTGCGCCATACTCGCAAGCTTTGCAAATGCGCCGTCAACCATTGGCGGAGCAGGTTCCGTAGCGAAAAGTTACCCGGAATTCTGGGAACATTTCGCAAAAGTGCACCGTGCTTAGTGAAGTACGACTGCCTGCTGAATTCCGAGAAAGCGACCGTCCTGGTATACGTGAACGAAGTAATTACCTGCACCCAGTCCTTCCACGCGAATCGTGTTCCCATTGTCGCGTTGAACGAGTAACAAGCGTCCGGTGTTGTCAAATAAGCGGATGAGGTACGTTTCTCCCTGTTCGGGAAGTAAAATGTTTAACTCTCCGGCCGACGGATTCGGGTAGATCCGGAATCCCGCGGTTGCGTTCGCATTATCTGCAAGTCCCAGGGATGAATCCAGTACGTGGATTACCTGTTTGCTTGTATCCGAACAAACACCATTGTGCGTAACCAGTTCCACTTCGTAATCACCCGGAGTCTCAAACTCGTGCGTAAATGTGGAATCGCCGTAAACGCGCGTGTCGTCGCCAAGTTTCCAAACCCTGTTAGTACAATTTGCCGAGGTATTTTGGAAATGAACCTCCGCATCCCCGGAAACATCGAGCGTAGTTTCCGAAGCAGTGAATTGTGCATCGGTGGGATACTGCATGCAATCATAATAATAACAGGCGCTATCCTCGAAATAACAAAGGTTACTGTCACACAGGAAACAGTCTGTTTTAATGGCCCAGGCGCGCTGCACATAGTTTGTGTCAAAGGTCGTTCCGACCAGCAGGTAACCGTCATCGACCTTACTTGCTCCCACCAGGTATTGTGGAGTATCGGGCAGATCGGAATTATATTTTCGCGTGTACACCGTTTCACCGTTCGGAGCGATCCGTACGATCTTACTCAGTTCGTTATTCCCCGTATTTGTATACAGTCCTCCGAAGATCACCGAACCGTCCTCTTCGGCAATGCTAAAAAAGTCCAGGCAGGAAAACCCGACGTCGGGGTAATCGTGGTAACGGTACACACTGCCGTCCATCCCCAGGGTGTAAATGCGCGGTATTGTGAGGGCGTTATTATTTACGTAGGTACTGCTTAGCAACAGCGTTTTGTCCGGAAGTTCCGTGATTTTGCCACCATACTCATCGCCCGGTACCGTTCCGTAGTAACGATTGCCGAGAATCGTTCCCTGGTCGTCTATTTGTACCAACAGGATGTCGCTGTGTTCGTTGGCACGTTTGCCACTTCCGCTGATCATAAATCCACCGTCGGAAAGTGCCGTGATTCCAAGGCAATTCTCCTGGTAAGGAAGATCCAGGTAATTTTCCCAAAGGAGATTTCCGAGTGAGTCCGTTTGTAAAAAGTAAAAGTTGCTGCTGCTGCCGTCGGTGAACTGGTTCGTATTGCCGAAACTCTTCGTGTTTCCCGCAATCGTCAGTTTCCCGTCTTCTGATTTCACCACGTCGTACACCACTTCGTCAAAAGGATGTTCCACACGCGTCTCCCATAATACATTTCCCGCATAATCAAAAGCCATTAGGTCCACGTCGTAGTGCGTGCTGTTGTCCGTACCGTTTTTGGTGATCCCCACGGCTACGAGCTGGGAAGCATACGCGATTAATCGCAGGCCCATGTAAACTTGCGGGGCATCTCCGTAATACCGGTTCCAGAGCGTATCGCCGTATTTATCCAGTTTGGTAAGTGTGTGCTGACGGTTTAGGGTGGTAAGCCTTGAACCGAGGCAGTAATACGCGTCTCCCTGCTGCACGGCATCCTGGTAAGTGAACAGGTGCTCGTTCTGATCGACCTCCACCGGATTGAACGTATTGAAGTACGAAATGTCCTGTGACCAGCAGCGGCAGGTAGTGAGTAGTATTATGTAGCCGATAAGTAAATACCTCATTGAATGGTGCTTTATAAGGGCGCGTAACCAGTGTACACGCCCTTTATTAATTAGTTAGTAATTACAACTTTTGTCTGGCGCATGACGCGGCCGTTTTCAAGTATGTTTACCAAATATACGCCGGAAGGCAGGTTTTCGATTTGCAAAAGCGGCATTGTTTTCGAAATTTTTTCGAAATGCTGCGTGCGACCTGTCATATCGTCGATACGGATTTCCTGCCCGGCTTGAAAGCCAAAGCGTACGAAAATACTTCCTTCGGAAGGATTCGGATAAACGCTGAATTCAGAGGATTCCTGCATTCCGTTTCCGCTCAGTTTCTTTTCGCTTTCGGGGATCATTTCCGCAAAACGAAGCATGTCGTTCTGATCGTATTCGGTAAGGATTGCCTGTGCCGTTACATTACCACCTGTAGCCAGTTCTTTGAGCGTCATCCGCGCATCCGTGCTCAGTTCGCTAAGCGGCAATCCCTGTTTGTACAGGTTGGCCAGGATGAAATACGGTTGCAGTTCCGCTTTTGGGTAAAGCTGTTCCGCAAAATGGATCTTGCGCAGGGCATCATCATACCGGGCCAGGCGAATATAGGTCGGGATGATGAGTTCGAGGTCTTCGAGTTTACTCGACGGTTCAAGGAATTCGGTAATCGCGTTCAGGTCGCCGTTCTTTACACAGCTTCTAATAATGAAGGTTTTCAGGATCGAACGACGCGTATTGTCTTTGGAATCCCGGTACTCCTCGATCATTTCCGTCAGCGAGGTTTCGCCGCAATTTGCACAGGGATTATCCAGGATCGGCTGGCAATCAGACTCGTAGGAAGCTACATATGGACAGGTAACACTCACCACGTTGGTGCTGACGCAAGTCGGCTGATTCAGGGACGACGTGCGATAGTAAAATAACGGTACGTTTGCCGCTGCAAAGATTTGGCTGTCGCTCCCCGGAATGCAGTCGTTGAAATAGTTGTTGGCACCCAGAACGGATGCTCCGCAGGTCCCCTGGTTCCCGATTGAGCCGGATGTGATCGCCCAGTCGTAGGTGTTTTCACCGTTATACGTGTTACACTGAAGTTGCAAACCGCCGTTGTTCGCCTCGAGTTGAGTGGCGGCATAAAAGTTCCCGGTAAAACGGTTCCGGTAGTGGCGACTGCCTGTAAGAACGCTGTTTCGGGAGATAAGTCCGTAGGTATAATCGCTCGTTCCGTTCGTGGTAAACATGTTTTCGGAGGTCAGGAATCCGGAACAATTGTACAGGTTAATTCCCCAGCTGTGCAGTGCGGAACTTCCGGCAGGTACGAAGAAGTCGTTATATGTTATTTCGTCGAAATTGCTTCCGTTGGATGTGATGCCCTGTTGTACGTCCGTGAACCTGTTGTCCGAAATATGGATCGGGAGCGTGGTTCCTCCAACAGAATAAATATCTACTCCTTTTGTAAGGTTTACAAAGGTGTTCGGAACAGGAGCACTGCCGGTGCCAACCACTCCCACATACCCCGATTGCAGGGTGAACTGTGCGTTATAACTACGGATTCCCGTACCGCGCTGTGCCGGATCGAAGTTGTCGTTCCCTGTGAAGGTGTTTGCCAGGAATTTCGGTCCTTTGACACGATTGAGTCTGATGAAGCAAATAATTCCCGAGTTCGGGTATTCCGAGGCATCCGTAAGCAGATCGTCGCAGGTAAACGTACATGCTCTTACAACTGAAGTGTTTGTAACCGGTGTGGAACCGTTGCCCGTGCCCATGAACGAAAACGAAATGGCATTGTTGATGAATTCATTATTCTCGGATTGCACGTTTCCTGAACCGTATTCCTGGAATATGCCGAACGGCAGGTTCTTCCGGTGAGCGGAGATCGCCGTGTGCGCGTCGCGGATCAATGAGTTGGTGATGGTAAGTGATCCGTTCGGAACCGTGCTGTTTCCTCCCCAAACCTGTATTCCTTCCCACATGGCGTCGCAAAGATCAACGCCCGAAAATTGACAGTTGTCTGCATTCAACGTGGCTCCGCGATCCACAATCACACCCGAATGCGTCATGCCCAGATCCGGAATGTCCATTTCGAGGTCGCGCGCAAACTGCAGGTTTTTGTCCGTCAGATCGTATTCCACATTGTCTGTAAAACGCAGTACTCCGCGGATGCGAATGAAGCCGTCTCCGTCGATATCCTCGATCTGCTCTCCGTCCGAAGAAATGGTTAGTCCGTCCGGGTAATCGAAATGATAGTCCTGCAGCGCCTGCTCGTGTAAAATGCTTCCGCTTGCGACACAGCCGTTTGCGTCTGTAATGTCAATAACATAATTTCCGGGAGCGGCCTGCTCGATCAGTGCAACCGTATGCCCGCTATTCCAGTTGTACTGAAAAGGAGCCTGGCCGTTGAGCACGTTAACGCCCACATATCCTTCGTCATAAGCGCAGGACTGTGTTTCGGTGAAATCGAAATCGAGGGTGTAAGCATTTTCGATAAGAATGTCTTCCGACACGGAGCAGCCGCTGTTGTTATCCGTAATGGTTACCGAATAATTTCCGGCAGAAAGTCCGCTCGCTGTTTGTCCGCTCTGCTGATTGCTCCAGGAATACGTGTAATTACCCGATCCGCCTGTCGGCAGAGCCGTTGCAGAACCGTTATTTTGCGCACAGTTGCTGGTTGTACTCGAAAAGGTAATTCCACTCAGCGCGTTCGGAATGTTGTTGACATTCACAGTTGTGAGTGCAGACAATTCGCAGGGATTATAAATGCCCGCCGGGAATCCGTTCCCCGAAGGAAGGTAGCTGCATTCGGAGGTGCTGCCCGATGTGATATCGGAAATTCGGATAAAAACGTCGCTCGCCTCAAAACCGGCATAACTTTGAATGTCTGTAACACGAAGCACGAGGTGATACGTTCCGGAAGGAACCGAACAGGGAACTGGCAAATTCCGTTGCGCAGTTCCGGTGACCGACCAGTACTGACCTGCCAGGCCGTTGGCTCCCTCGCTTTGATAATTTTCGGAAGAAAGAAAGTAACGGTTTTGCGGATTATTGATATCGGCCAGGTAGAATTCAACTGTAAAAAGTACATTCGAGTATCCTGTCTGATCGTGGAAAGGAATAAATGCGGGATTCAGTTGATAGCTTACCGGTAGAAAGTCTGCACCGGCAGACAGACTGACAGTCGTTTGATTTTCAGGTACGTTTTTGAAGATAGCCTGAAAAGACCCTTCCGTTTGTGCCAGTACACAATACGGCAGGAAAAGAATAAGGAGAATAAATCTTTTCATTTGTTTTTAGTTTAAATTTCCGGCAAACTTAGTTCGTAATAACAAAGTTTATGTTAAATTAACATTTTTTAACTTTAACATTTGAAACTTATGATTAATCAATTAAATGACTTTTATTTCCCGCTTTTGCAGCCTGCGTGCGCGTTTTTGTGAAGCTAATTTGTTGTTCGGTAAGCAGTTGTTTGATTAAAATGATTTAGTTTTTAAAAACTAGTATTTCGGTTTTTTCAGTGTGAAAAATGACTTTTAATTGTCCGCGATCAGCTTTGATTTTTTCGCTAATTCGCGTGAATCTTCTATTTTTGCACAAAAAGTTGAAAATGCCGAAGAATTTTATCGAAGAACTGAGGTGGAGGGGAATGATCCACGACATAATGCCCGGGACGGAAGGAGCACTCAATAAAGGTGTATCGGGTGGTTATATCGGTTTTGACCCTACAGCCGACTCACTGCATGTCGGCCACCTGGTTCAGATCATGACACTGGTTCATTTTCAACGTGCAGGTCACAAACCCTTTGCGCTGGTAGGCGGGGCAACCGGAATGGTGGGCGACCCGTCGGGGAAATCGGCCGAACGAAACCTGCTGGATAAAGAAACGCTTGATCACAATGTGGCCTGCGTGCGTGCACAACTTGAACGCTTTCTCGATTTTAAAACCGGCGAAAATGCGGCTGAAATGGTCAATAACTACGACTGGTTCCAAAATATGTCTTTTTTGGACTTTATCCGCGATATCGGGAAGCACATCAGTGTGAATTACATGATGGCCAAGGATTCGGTTAAAAAACGCCTGGAAACCGGGATGTCCTTTACCGAATTTTCGTACCAGCTTGTGCAGGGCTACGACTTTTATTACCTCAACCAGCACCGGAATTGCATTGTACAACTCGGTGGCTCCGATCAGTGGGGAAATATCGTTACCGGAACGGAACTCATTCGCCGAAAGGGCGGGGGAGAAGCCTACGCGGTAACTACACCGCTGATCAAAAAAGCGGACGGAACGAAGTTCGGGAAAACCGAAGGCGGAAACGTCTGGCTGGATCCGGAACGCACAAGTGCTTACGAATTTTACCAGTTCTGGCTCCGTACAGGCGATGAAGATGCCAAGAATTACATCCGCATTTTTACCTTGCTCTCCCGCGAGGAGATCGAGTCTCTGATTGCAGAGCACGACGAGGATCCCGGAGCACGGAAACTGCAAAAAGTACTCGCTTCCGATATTACAACCCGCGTGCACGGAGAAGAAGCACTGGAGGCTGCCATTGCGGCAAGTAATATCCTTTTCGGAAAATCGACTTCCGACGATCTGCGCAAACTCTCTGAGCGGGATTTCCTGGCGGTATTCGAAGGCGTTCCGCAGGCAAGCATTTCACGCAGTGAGGTCACCGAAGGACTTCCCATCCTGGAAGCACTCGCTGCGAAAACGGGCTTTCTTTCCTCAAACGGGGAGGCACGTCGCGAACTCAAGGCCAACGCCATTTCGGTGAACAAGGAAAAAGTGAACGAACAGTTCGTGATCGGAGAAGCACAACTGATTAAGGACAAGTACATCTTGCTCGGAAAAGGAAAGAAAACGAACTTTATCGTGGTGGTGGAGTAAGCAGGTGATACATCTTACGAATAAAACAAAAAAAGCTGCTTTTAAGCAGCTTTTTTTGTTGGGATTAATTCTTTTCTCAGGCTACGCGCAACTTCGCGATCTTGGAACGATCGAATTGTTCGCGCGCATATTCTGCAGTTACCTTGAATTCGGTTGTTGTTTTGTGCGTGGGCAACTCGTACATCGCATCGTTGAGGATCGCCTCGCAGATGGAACGGAGCCCACGGGCACCCAGTTTGAACTCGATGGCCTTTTCGACAATGAAGTCCAATACGTCGGCTTCAAAGGAAAGTTTGATCCCGTCGATCTCGAAGAGCCGTGTGTACTGCTTTACAAGGGCGTTCTTCGGTTCGGTAAGAATGCGTTTCAGACTTTTGGCATCCAGCGGGTTCAGGTACGTGAGCACCGGAAAACGCCCGATCAACTCGGGGATCAGTCCGAATTCCTTTACGTCGGTCGGATTGATGTATCGCAGGAAGTTGTCTCCGTCGATCTTAACACTGTCGCGATTCGAAAAACCGATTGTATTGGTATTCACACGTCGTGCGATGATCTTTTCAATGCCGTCGAATGCTCCTCCGCATACGAACAGGATGTTGCGCGTATCGATCTGGATCATTTTCTGCTCCGGGTGCTTGCGTCCTCCCTGGGGCGGTACATTCACCACGGACCCCTCGAGCAATTTGAGTAAAGCCTGCTGAACGCCTTCACCGGAAACGTCGCGCGTGATGGACGGGTTGTCGCTTTTGCGTGCGATCTTGTCAATTTCATCGATGAATACGATGCCATGTTGCGCTGCTTCCACGTTGTAATCGGATGCCTGCAACAGGCGGGAAAGAATGCTTTCCACATCCTCGCCGACGTAGCCCGCTTCCGTAAGTACGGTCGCATCCGCAATGCAGAAAGGAACGTTGAGCATTTTCGCGATCGTTTTCGCGAGCAGTGTTTTACCCGTTCCGGTGCGCCCCACGAGGATTACGTTCGATTTCTCGATCTCTACTTCGTCATTTGTCTTCGGCTGGTTCAGTCGCTTATAGTGATTGTACACACCGACCGACAAAACTTTTTTCGCATCTTCCTGTCCGATCACATAATCGTCCAGTTTGGTTTTGATCTCGGCGGGTTTCAGCAGGTTTACGTGTGCCTGCTGTTCTTTGGTCTTTTTTTCAGGATGTTCTTCCTGCACGATCTGATACGCCTGCGTAATACAGTTGTCGCAGATATGCCCGGTCATCCCGGCAATCAGCATTCCTGTTTCGTTTCGCGTTCTTCCGCAGAAGGAACAACTTGTTTCTCGTTTAGCCATTCTTTTTTTTGACAAAAAAGTCACCGGCGCAAACACCGGTGACTGATTACTGCTACAAAATTACGTTATTTCGGGTTCTTTGCCAAAACCTCGTCAACCATACCGTAAGCCTTCGCTTCTTCGGCTGTCATCCAGTAGTCCCGATCAGAGTCGTTCTCCACTTTTTCGAACGGTTGTTTGGAGTGGGTTGAAATAATATCGTACAATTCTTTTTTCAATTTCAGGATCTCACGTGCGGTGATCTCGATGTCGGAAGCTTGTCCCTGCGCACCTCCCAGCGGTTGGTGAATCATTACGCGTGAGTGTTTGAGTGCAGAGCGTTTTCCGTCGGCGCCGGCGCAAAGCAGAACGGCTCCCATGGAAGCGGCCATTCCGGTACAAATGGTGGCAACATCTGGTTTGATGTACTGCATCGTATCGTAAATTCCCAAACCTGCATAAACGGATCCGCCGGGCGAGTTCATATAGATCTGGATGTCCTTCTTGGAGTCTACGGACTCAAGGAAGAGCAACTGTGCATTGATGATGTTGGCTACCTGGTCATTGATTCCCGTTCCGAGAAAAATGATGCGGTCCATCATCAGGCGGGAAAACACGTCCATTTGGGTCATGTTCAGGTGACGTTCTTCGATGATATAAGGTGTCAGGGAAGATTCGATATAAGAGCCGAGGTGCATACTGCTAATGCCCTTATCTTTTGTGGCGTATTTTAAAAATTCGTTGTTATCGAACATAGCTTTTTTATTACTGATTAAATCAACGTTAAAGATAAGGTCTAAGTTGGTAACAACAATGCTTTTTTTTGCAAACTTTCAGCCGAGTTGTTTCCGGATCCTCCATTCTTTCGGATACAGATTATTAAAGCGATTGCCGAGATGCTTGATCCACCCGAGGGGTTCGTTTTGATACGTGACGGCTCTGAAACCGGAAGGCCCGTCGAGCGGAAAGGTCTCGCCGCGAAGGTAGCGCAATACTTCGGTTTCTTCGGGTTCTGCAGATGCTTCGATGCGGCGCAGAACCGCGTTAAGCAGAATTTCTTCGGAAGGGATCATCCCTTTTTTGGCGCTATCCGCCAGGTGTGTTCCCATTTTGAGCACGTGAAGCAGCGGACGCACATGCATGAATTCATCCGCAAATTGTTCGGGAAATGCATAAAAAGAATCGTTGCGTTGTACGCAGATCGTATCACACGGCCGATACCAGTTCTCCAGTTCACCGGGTGTGCTGACCGGTACCAGCGCGCCATCGTTACGCAATTTTCCTGCTTGCTCCTGGCCGTCGGTCTTGCGAAGTACTGCGGCATAAAATCCTTCCGACTCGGTCTTTCCGGGAATGCAATAATGCCCGATCCCCGAACGACCGCTGATAATGGTCTCCGGAACGGAAGGTGTTATCAGTTCCGCATCGGTTTCTTCGATAAAGCGACGGACATTGTCCTCATTTTCAGAACTGTTGAACGTACAGGTTGAATAGATCAGGTAACCGCCGGGCTTCAGGCTTTCCCAGATGTCCATAACGATCCTGCGCTGACGGGCAGCACAAAATTCCGGACTGTCGGCATTCCATTCTCCACGTGCCAGCGGATCTTTTCGAAACATGCCTTCTCCAGAACAGGGCGCATCGATCACGATGAGGTCGAACCAGTGCGGCAAACGCTGAAAATCTGCCGGGTCGTTGTTGGTTACAATTACATTGTGCATTCCCCATTTTACAGAGTTTTCGCGCAGAACGCGTGCCCGGCTACCAATCACTTCATTGCTGACAAGGTATCCGCGTCCGTCTAGGAAACTTTGCAGGAGAGTGGATTTTCCCCCGGGAGCCGCACATAAATCCAGGATAACCGGGTTTTCACCGAGTTCGAGCTGGCGGACGAGCGTGTCAAGCAACATGCTTCCCGCCTCCTGAGGATAATAACAACCTGCGTGAAACAAGGGATCGGTAATATAGGCCGGACGTTTTTCCAGGTAATACCCGTGCTCGCACCAGGTGACCGGACCTTTCCAGGGAAGTCCGGGTTTGATTTTAAAAGGATTTACACGTACCGATACGGGCGATTGCTCATCGAGGGCTGTGAGTAATCCCTCGCCCAGAAAGGGATCCTGCCTGACGCGCTCAATGAAGGTCTCGGGGAAGTTCATGCCGTAAAAATACACTTTGCGGACTAAATAAACGTACCTCAATGACCAGAGACGGATTTTCTAAGACGAATCGGCCGTTCGCCGGAAAAGCGTATCGGTCCCCTGAAACGGATGTTAACCGTTAAGAAACGCTTATTCTTCCTGATTGTTAGTTTTTTATGAGTTTTGTTGCAGGCGGACGCGCACTATTTCGGCCTGCTCATCACGGGCCGCAGCCTCCGCAGAAACGCGGTAACCGGGTAACCACACGATTTTTTCATCATCGCAAACCAGCGGAATGGAATTCCTTACTGCAGCAGGTACTTTGGCATCTTTCAAAATGGCAGACAGTAATTTGCTGCCGCGCATCCCCACGGGAGTCATGCGGTCGCCCGTTCTTCGTTCCCGGACGCGTAATTCTCCGCTTAATTTTTTGCCGTCGAGATAAGCCGTGTGCGCATCAAAATGTTCCGGTAACTCATGAACGTGTTCGACCTCCAAAACATATCGGGGCGCTTCCTGCTCAAGCATAAATTCATTTTCCTGCCGGTATAATTTCCGACGTCGGTTTTCGCGAACAACGTAGGTAAAAGTGGCTTTTTGCACGGACCGGCGTAATTTTCGGAGTTCACCCACAGTACGGGCTCTCCAGCCAAGTTGGCGTGCAAATTCGTATTGCCCGGCTTCTGTCAGATCGTCCCAGTCGGAAAATGGGAGAACGCCATTTTCCAGGAAACGCTTAACCGTTACGGAAACGTTCAACTCAAGTGCGGTATGGGTTTCGCGGAAACGTTCGCTGAGCAGTAAAATGGATTCATCGGGAAACGCGCCCTGTTCTTTCAAAAATGGAAGGATCACCTGCCGGAGCCGGTTGCGCGTATAATTCGTGCTGCTGTTGCTGCTGTCTGTTCGGTAGGGAACGCGTTGTTCGGCGGCAAATGCCCTGATCTCGGACTTTCGAATATGAAGCATGGGGCGCCAGGTTTGTCCATTGCGGGGCGACATTCCGCCGAGTCCTGCCAGGCCGGATTTACGCGCCAGGTGCATAAAGAAGGTTTCGATCTGGTCATCGGCGTGATGAGCTGTCAGCAGCGCACGAAGGCCGCGGGTACGGAGAACTTCGTCAAAATAGCGGTAACGGATATCGCGTGCCTTTTCCTGTAGGTTACCGTTTTGCAAGGCATCACGTTCGGCATCGCTTACCTGGTAAACATGACAGGGAATACCGGCAGTTTTGCAATGTTGCTCGGTGAAAAGCCGGTCTGCCTCCGATTCCGCTCCGCGCAGGCGGTAATTGACGTGCGCCACTTCAAAGGGAATTCCGAGCCGTTGCAAACAGGTCAGTAATACCATCGAATCGATACCGCCGCTACAGGCAAGGAGGTAGGTTTCCTGTGTGTACCCGTCGAAAAAAAGACTGATTTGTTCTTCAAGCTTACTCATTCATTCCCTGGAGGATCCGGTTCACTTTGACAAAGCATTCTTCATATTCCTTTTCGGCATCGGAACGGATCGTGATCGCGCTTCCCACGCCGCAGGAAAGATACTCTTCTTCCGAGTTATAAAGCAGGCTCCGGATAACCACGTTAAAATCGAAGTCGCCGTTCGGGCGGATGTACCCGATCGAACCGGAATAAAGTCCCCTTTTGAAATCCTCGTGTTCTTCGATCAGGTTCATGGCACTGATCTTCGGGGCTCCGGTCATGGATCCCATCGGGAAGGTCGCGCGCAGAATATCGGTGAACGAAGTTCCGGCTTTGAGGTCGCAGGAAACCGTGGAAATCATCTGGTGAACACTTTCGAAGGTGTAAATACCGCACAGTTCGTCAACCTGCACACTGTTCTTCTCGGCGATGCGGGAAAAATCGTTGCGCACCAGGTCCACGATCATGACGTTTTCGGCACGCTCTTTCGGATCGTTTTGTAGTGCTTCGATGAGTGCTTTGTCTTCTGTTTCGGTGGCACCGCGACGCGATGTTCCTTTGATCGGCTGCGTGATCAGGTGCTGTCCCTCTTTTTTGAGGTAGCGTTCGGGACTTCCGCAAAACGCACTGAACTGGTCGAACTGGAAGAAACCCGAGAAAGGAGCACGCGTGATGTTATTCAGTTTGAAATAAGTATCCAGTGGGTTTTTGATCCGTACGTTTTCGGCAAAGAATTCCTGGCAGTAGTTTACTTCGTAAATATCCCCGCGCCGCAGGTGTCCGATCAGCGACTCAACCTGTGTCATGTAACGCTCGCGCGAAATGCGTGGACGAAATTCGATCCGGTACGGGTGGTAGTTCTGATCAGTTTCTTCTTCCAGGAAATAATTGATGAAATCATAACTCGTTCCGTTGGCTGTGCCCTGCAAAAAACTGACGTGCTCGTTGCGCAATTCGACAACCCATTCCGGAACCCAGAAAAAGAGCTCCGGGAACTGCAGGCGGTCGGGGTTAGACGATGCGAGTTCTTCGATCCGGTTCTTCAGATCATAGCCCAGGTAGCCGAAAATAAACTTACCCGCATGCTTCTCCAGGAAGTTTTCGAGTTCGACAAGTGGCTGCTGACCGGCATACAGACGCTCCCCGTCTCCGAAAGCCAGCAGGCCGCTTCCGTCGTTGCTGTTGAGATACGCCATCGGAAAATCATACATACTGCGAATATAAAAAGTATCCCTTAAAACGGGTGCGCCGGATTTGCCTAAAAACCGTATTGGCACGGAATTCGTATGTATTTGACATAATCTAAAATCGAAAAAACATTACTTTGGACGTTCAGGACCGTTTTAACACACCGCAACCGGAAATTCCGACAGAAGAATTACTTCGTTTCAAAACATTTCCCGCAGATATAAAGCAGGAAGTTACGACTGCACTCGGATATTTTCCCGAATTAAAAGATATACACATTGATTTCATCTTTCGCGAACGCAAAATGAGCAGTTTCATGCAGGCACAACCGCGTTGGAGAAGCTTGTTTCGAAGCCGCATTTCGCGCAGGTACGTAATACGCATTTCGCGCGCTTTCGATATTGAAGGCGAACATTTTACCGTGGAACAGATTCCTTCGGAGATCCTCGTGGGATGGCTCGGGCACGAACTCGGACACATCATGGATTACCTGGATAAAAGCACGATGAACCTCATCGCATTCGGGGCAAGTTACCTTTTTTCAGGCCGGGCAGTGCAAACGACTGAACGTTCTGCGGACATCAACGCGATCCTTCACGGAATGGGAGATTTCATTTTCAATACGCGGAACTTTATCCTCGATCATACGGAACTGCCGGAAAAGTATAAGGATAAAATACGCAGGCTGTACCTTTCTCCGCCGGAGATACTGGAGCTGATCGAAGAGCACAGCGAATCGGAAATTAAGGAAACGCTCGCCTCGGCACCGGTAAAGTAAATTTTTTATTGGAAAGAATCAGGATGCCTTCACGGCGGCGTGTTCCTCCACGAACGAACGCCATTCCCTGTAACGCTCTTCCTGCATGAGGCGCTCCGTTTTTACCTGTCCGCCCTTCTTTTTACTGAACGCATTCCAGTCGTAGAAAACACTCGGATGAACGAGGTGTACCACCACCTTCTTAAGCATGCGCGTGCGTGCCACACCGTAATTCTTATTGGCGTCTTTCAGGTACTGATCCAGGTCACGGCTCACGGTTTCTGCATCCGCTTCCTGTTCGGTGCCGATGTGCCAGTAATGCGTAAAGTCTGAGCCTTCGCGGATCGAAGCAAGTGTATATTCGTTGACCTCGATGCCGTGTTTTTCTTCGATGTGCCGGATGGCATCGTCCATCTTATTGACAGAGAGCTGAGAGCCTTCCACGTTCAGGAAGAACTTGGTGCGTCCGGTGATACGAATGCGTTGCTTCCGGACGTCTGTAAAACGGATCGTGTCGCCGATGCTGTAACGCCAAAGCCCGGAACAGGTTGAAATGAGCAACACGTAGTCTTCCTGGTCGTTGACTTCACGCAGGTTATAGGTCGGAACGTTTGCTTTCAGTCCGCCGTCCTCGTCGATGTATTCGCTGCGGAAGGGAACGAATTCGAAGTATACGCCGCTGTCCGTAATCAGTTTCATGTCGAGTGAACCGGGTTCGTCGCCATACGCCAGGAAACCTTCGGAAGCCAGGTAAGTATTGATCACATGTACGGGCTTTCCGAGCAGGGAACGGAAGCTTTTTTCGTAGGGTTCGAAAGCAACTCCTCCACTGGTGAATACCTGCAGGTTCGGCCATACTTCGTGTATGTCTTTTGCATCGTGGTATTCCATGACGCGCTTGAGCATGAGTTCCATCCACGACGGGATTCCCGACAATGAACCGATATCCCAGTTCTTTGCGTTCCGCGCGATCTTATCAATACGCTCGTCGAAGTCTTCCAGGCTGGAAATCTCTTCGCCCGGTTTGTAATAACCTTTGAACCAGAAGGGAAGGTTCCCGGTGGTGATTCCGCTGATCTCACCCTCATAGTGTCCGTCGCGGTAGGTCAGGTTTGAAGAACTGCCGAGCATCATCACTTCTTTCTCGAAGAAACTGGTGGGCAGATCATAATTGGAAAGCGCTGCCACCTGTCGGATGCCTGTTTTTTTAAATGCTTTGAGCATGTCGTCCGTAACGGGAATGCGTTTACTACTCTTCCCGGTGGTTCCGGAACTCAGTGCAAAGTAATGCGGCCTGCCGGGCCAGGTAATATTTTCCGCACCATCGTGTAATTTTTTCCACCATTCGGAATGGATCTTCTCGTAGTGATGGATCGGAACGAGTTTGCGAAACATTTTTTCCGGGTTGCGTGATCTTAAGATCCGGTCGAAACGGTAATGCTTCCCGAATTCCGTATCCTTTGCAGTTTGCAGTAATTCCCGTAGCACGGCACGTTGTTCGTCCGTGGCGTCTTTTTTTCGTCCGGTAATAAAATGAAGTAGTTTGATTCCGCCTTTTACAATGGGCCCGAGTATCGACATGAAGTTCTTTTTTGCTTTTTATAGCAGATTTCTTACCAAACTTTCGAAAGCGAAAAGTTTTATTTTTGTCACGCATGCTATATCGCTTCTTAAAACTGATTGTCGGCATCGGCATTTCGATCTATTACCGCCGCATCGTGCGCAGGGGAACACAGCACCTCCGGCACGACGGTCCGCTGATTATCATTGCCAATCATCCCAATACACTGATGGATGCCTGGATGATCGGGCACATTTGCAGGCAGCCGATCCACTACATGGCGAAAGGAACGCTCTTTAACAGCCGTTTCAAATTATGGCTGCTCAAAAACCTCAACATGATCCCGATCAATCGTGCGGGGGAGGGAAGCACCAAAGGCGTGTCGAATACCGATTCTTTCGAAGCCTGTTACCGCCTGCTTGAAGAAGGAAAGACACTTGTTATTTTCCCGGAGGGAACGAGCTACCAGGAACGCATTCTGCGCGAACTGAAAACCGGAACGGCGCGCATTGCCCTGGAAGCGGAAAAACGAAATGCCGGGAAACTGAACCTGCGCGTGGTCCCCGTGGGGCTCAATTACCTCAAAGCGGAAAAGTTTCGCAGTTCTGTTTTCATACAGGTCGGAGAACCGCTGGATCCGACGGATTTCTACAACGAATACCTCGTGAACCAGGGTGCGGCGGCTCGCAAACTCACCGAACGCTTTCGAATTGCCCTCGAACGGGTACTGGCCAATGTAAAGACACGGGAAGAGGAAGCGTTTATCTATGGAATTGTGGAACTCATGCAGTCGAAGTACCACAGGGGTGAATTTGCTTCGGTGGAAGGGGAGATCGAACTCTTCAGGCACGTCCGCGATACTTTGCAGGCCTATAGCCTCACGCAGCCCTGGCTCGTACAGGAGATAGGTGAACTGGTCGAGAATATTCGCTGGAATATCCGGAAACTGAATATTCGTGCTGACTTCCTCGACAGGCGCTTCCGCTCACGCATGTTTTTCCGGCAGCTACTCTTTTCGGTCCTGTTCCTGCTCATCGGTCTGCCCTTGTTCCTCGTCGGGATCCTGCACAACATCCTGCAATATAAGTTTACCGACTGGCTCATTCCCAAACTTACCCGTGATGTGGAGTATTACGCACCACTCGCCGTGTTGATCGGACTTTTTCTCTATCCGCTTTCTTATGCGGGCTTTCTCTGGCTGGTCGATTATAGCTTCGGACTCACGTTCTGGGAAAAACTGCTCTACTTCGCACTAATGCCGCTCAGCGGGATGTTCGCATATTTCTTCAACCGCTACATGCGACACATCAATTACAAGTGGAAATACATTTTTATGATGATCAACGAACGCGACCTGATGAACGACCTGCAGCAAAAGCGAAAAAAACTCCGCGCTTACTTTCAGTAATTTGTGTTTCGGTTTACCAAACAAGGATTTCTGATCTCAAAAATGACGTTATCCGGGTTATCATCATCAACGCGCTCCGGGAGGTGCCCAAAAGCACTTTTTTCTAAAAGTTGAATGGATTTTTTGTTGTCCCGATGCGTAAAGGCTTCGATCGTATCCAACCGCAATTCCTTAAAACCGACTTCAATTATTTTCTGTAGGGCTTCCGTCATAATTCCTTTTCCATGAAAATCCGGATGTAAGTCATAGCCCACTTCAGCAGTTCTCCTGTCTTCTGAAAAATTCCACAGGCAAATACTGCCGATCATTTTCAGATCCGGATCCTCAGTAAGTGCAATGCACCAGTAGTACGAGTGTTGATTTTTAGTATGCTGTTGAATTCTCTCCATAAAGGGGATGACGTCCGATACCGTCTTGACTTCCGGTCTTTTGATGAATTGATTCACCGTTTTGTCCGAACGCAAAAAGAAAACTTCGTACCGATCGGACAATTCTAACGGCCGTAATGATAATCGTTTCGTTTGCAGGTGTCCACTAATCGTTTTCATCGTACGCTATTTGACATGTATGGAAAAAGAAAATAAAAGTATATACGTTTTTCTACTCTTTCCAACTGAAAGATAGTATATTTTGAGGAGTTTTAGTTTCGAAAAATGACTCTGTAAAAATTGTCGTAAAAAACCTCTTCATAGTCGTTTTCGAACCGTTACGCAGAACATTTTTCCCTGTACCTTTGCACCTGCATAACTCATTTCAAATGAACAGTACCGTGCGTACCCACAAACGTTTTTGGTCGCTCATCGGCGAGGCACTCAAAGGAGGTGAACAAGATTTTACGCAGGGAAGCATTCCCCGGGCCGTATTCCTGCTGGCCGTACCGATGATCCTCGAACTAAGTCTTGAAAGCGTGTTCGCCGTCGTGGACATGTTCTTCGTCGGGCGACTTGGCGAAAGTGCCATTTCAACGGTCGGACTCACCGAATCGGTCATTACGATCGTGTATTCGCTGGCGATGGGACTCAGTACCGCGGCTACTGCCATTATCGCGCGACGCATCGGTGAAAAAGATCCGGTCGCTGCTTCGCGTGCCGCCGCGCAATCCGTCCTGGTAGCGCTCCTGCTCATGGTACTCATCACGATTCCGGGAATGGTGTTCGCCGCCGACATTTTGCGTTTCATGGGAGCCGACGAACAGGTTGTGGCCGATGGCGCATCATTCACACGGATCATGTTTGGCGGAAGTTTATCCATCATACTGCTCTTCCTCATCAACGGGATCTTCCGCGGCGCCGGCTATGCGGCCATGGCCATGAAAAGCCTCTGGATCGCAAGTATCCTCAACATCATCCTTTGCCCGGTATTCATCCACTTCTTCGGACTCAAAGGAGCCGCGATTGCTACTGTTATCGGTCGCTCGGCCGGGGTTCTCTACCAGTGCTATCACCTCTTTTTGCGGCCGTCCGACAAACTCGCCCTCAAAAAAGAATACTTTGCCATCCGTTGGGAAGCCATTCGTTCCATTGTGAAAGTGGCCTGGCCCGCGACCTTTCAGTTCCTGATTGCCAGCGGTAGCTGGGTCGTGCTGAGCAGGTTGGTCGCCGAAACAGGCGGAACGGCGGCCTCCGCAGGATACCAGGTTGCACTGCGAAACGTGATCTTTTTCATCCTGCCTGCCTGGGGACTCAGTAATGCCGCTGCCACACTTGTCGGGCAAAACCTCGGTGCAGGACAGGTAGCCCGTGCCGAAAAAAGTGTGTGGATCACTGCCCGCTATAACGCGATCTTTATGAGTTTTGTCATGCTGCTCTTTGTATTCCTTGCAGAACCAATCATCCGCATTTACTCGAAAGACGCTGAGGTTGTCGCGCTCGGTGCACGTGCGCTGCGTATCATCGGTACAGCCTACATTTTTTATGGTGTGGGAATGGTCATGACACAGGCACTCAACGGCGCCGGTGACACGCGAACGCCAACGGTTATCAACCTCATTTGTTTCTGGCTCGTACAGGTACCTCTGGCTTACCTGCTTGCGAAAGGCATGGACATGGACGAAACCGGTGCTTTCATTTGCATCCCGGTGGCAGAAACCCTGCTGGCCGTGATTTCATTTATCTGGTTCCGCCGCGGGAAGTGGAAAGCCGTGAAGCTCTGACCTATTCCTCCTTTACAAAGCAACTTTTGTAGTTCACCAGCCAGGTGAGCCCCAGTCCGAGCTGTGGTTTGATGCCGTTCAGGATGTCCTCCGTATACTGCGGACGGTATTTCCCGGATGGGTTAAAGTAGAACGGGATCTTCAGCCCGTTATAAAAAGTGATACGGCCACTCAGTCGAATCGTATGATAGATATTCATGCTCAGGGCCATGGCCGGGTGGTTCATACGCTCGTTGACTAATACGCCCTGCTCGTGGTGCATATTCCGATAGATCAGGTTCAGTTCCTGGTTGATAAAAACACAGCGAAAAAGCGCTTCAGTACGCAGGCCGTGTACAGACCCGAAATTGAAGAAACGCCCCACACCTGCAGACAGACCGAAACCTTTACTGCGATTCCGGTAAGATTTCAGGTCATACGACACCGTATCGCGCTCGACGGTTTCCGGGATGCTCATAAAAGGAGCGCGTATGTTCATCAGCTTGTCCTGGCTGTCGTAGCGCTTAACAACCGTATGCCCGTAACCTCCGAATTCCAGGCCGGCCGACCAAAAGAAATTATGCCCGATGACCGACATATAATTGGAGGTTACTGTGGCCGAAGTATAGCTGAGCACCGGAACATTCACGTCAAAACTGATTCGCTGCTGTGCGTAACTCGACGCAGCGAATAATAAGAAAGACATTAGGGTCAGAATACAAATGCGCATAAGCAGGCAGTTTTGGGTTTTTTATAAATATACGTGTTTTTAGAACAGTTAGTATACGGAAACCATTATCCGGATCGAAGAGCGGTTGTTTTTTACAGATCTTGTTACTCACCATAACCGCCACTCCGAAGCAATCCGCATGTACTTTGCATGTGCGCTTCAGTGTAAGCTGCCGGGACCCAACACATGCAGTTCCGCAGAACTTTTACCTTGTCCGAATCCGCCCCCAGGCGGAAAGTTTGGTAAAATGTTCCGGAACAAATGCCCGTTGGGTGGCTGCTGCAACGTGGCGCAAGGGCACTTTTTTCTTTCTTTTTTTTGCCCCGGAAAAAAAGAAAACTACAATAGACCGTATATCAGGAAAACGAGTCTTCCGAAGCCCTTATGCTTTTAACTGCAAATCCCTCCCTCTGTATCTCCCTCACCGAGGGAGAGCAAACAAACAACCTAAAACGCT
>CAYMEW010000016.1:0-84992 GCA_964389755.1 uncultured Flavobacteriales bacterium
AACTATTATTCCGAACCACAAAGCGAACCGTTAGGAAACGGCTATTCTCTTTGAAGCAAAGTAACTTAGGTGGTTCAATCGTTCGCACAAATACCTGCACCATAGATCCACCTAAATGCCGCCGATTCAAGCCGCCGAATTAACCGTTACAAACGGCTATTCTTGTTCAGAAAGAGTGCGTTACGAATTTTGAGTTGTTGGCAGAACTGCCTCTGTGCCGGGTAAGAGGCTATGCTCATTAAAGTAACTTAGGTGGTTCAATCATTCGCCCGACTACCTGCACCAAACGATCTACCTGAAATCTGCTAATTCAAACCGCTGAGTTAACCGTTAGAAACGGCTATTCTTGTTTAGGAACAGTGGGTTACGAATTTTGCGTTGTTGGCAAAACCGCTTCCGCGCCAGGCATTGCAGCGGCAGCCGGCCGAGGCGGGACTGTCGGGCTGAATTTCACATCCGGTGGCGACCAGCGGAAGCCCGCCGGGGTGAACATCGTTCAGCCACAGTGCCGGAAGGACGCTACAGCGGAAAGGCCGTCCCCTGAAGGAGTTCTTGCGAACACTTCAGGACACGCCCTAATGTTCACAAACACGTCAGGGCACAGCCATAGTTCTTGCGAACCCTTCAGGGAGGCGCCCAAAAAGAAAGGCTACCCATCGATTGACGGATAGCCTTTATATTTTTCAAATACTTTTCCTTAAG
This sequence comes from uncultured Flavobacteriales bacterium, assembly GCA_964389755.1. Taxonomy (GTDB): domain Bacteria; phylum Bacteroidota; class Bacteroidia; order Flavobacteriales_D; family Crocinitomicaceae; genus JBBSUQ01. The sequence continues at coordinate 703 of CAYMEW010000016.1, forward strand.
CAGTTACCCCGAGGATTTCAGCCATTTTGGCACCGATCTGTGCGGGAGAGTCTACCACGTGAATTCCACATTCGCGCATGATGCGTTTTTTGGCTTCGGCAGTATCGTCGGCACCACCAACAATGGCACCTGCGTGACCCATTGTACGTCCTTTCGGAGCGGTTTCACCTGCGATGAACCCGACAACCGGCTTGTTCCCGTTTTCTTTGATCCAGCGTGCGGCGTTTGCCTCGAGGTTTCCACCGATCTCACCGATCATAACGATTCCTTCTGTTTCCGGGTCGTTCATCAATAATTCAACTGCTTCGCGGGTTGTTGTACCGATAATGGGGTCACCACCGATACCGATTGCAGTTGTGATGCCCAATCCTGCCTTGGCTACCTGGTCTGCCGCTTCGTAGGTCAGGGTTCCCGATTTGGAAACGATCCCGATCTTTCCTTCCTTGAAGACAAAGCCCGGCATGATACCTACTTTTGCCTGTCCGGCGGAAATTACCCCCGGGCAGTTCGGTCCGATCAGGCGACAGTCGAATGCCTTGATATATTCTTTGGCTTTCACCATGTCGTTTACCGGAATTCCTTCGGTGATACATACGATCACTCCGATCCCGGCGTTAGCTGCTTCCATGATTGCGTCTGCGGCAAATGCGGGTGGAACAAAGATGATGGAAACGTTAGCTCCCGTTTTTTCAACGGCTTCCGCCACGGTATTGAAAACCGGGCGATCCAGGTGTGTGCTTCCGCCTTTTCCCGGGGTCACACCACCGACCACGTTGGTTCCGAAATCGATCATCTGACCGGCATGAAAGGTACCTTCACTACCCGTGAATCCCTGTACGATAACTTTGGAGTCTTTATTAACAAGTACGCTCATTATTGCGAATTTTAATGTCCTTTTTGATTCGAGTCCAAAAATAACCTTTTGATTTTTGATAGCCAATGATTTTTTTGTTTTTGTGCTCCGCGAACTTGTAAGCACAGAAGCCGGGAATACCGATTCTGCAACTTTTAAGAAGCATTAACCAGCGTTCGACCGGCGTTTCGGATGATAAAAGAGCAGGATGAGCACCGGAAGCAGTGTCATGTCGAGCAGGACTGCGACCAGGAGTGTCAGGCAGAGCATCAGGCCCATAAAGAAAGTTCCGAGGAAGCTGCTCAGTATGAGTAGAAGGAAGCCGGCACACAGGATCAGCGACGTGAGGATCATGGCCTTGCCGGTGGTGAGATAGGCCCGTTTGAGTGCATAAATTTTGCTTCGGCCTTTGTTGAGTTCGAACCGGAATTTTCCGAGGAAATGAATGGTGTCGTCCACTGCGATACCGAAGGCGATGACGAAGACAATGGACGTACTGATCTTCAGGTCGATGCCGAAAAAGCCCATGAGGCCAGCCACGCACAGGAGCGGCAGGATGTTCGGTATAATGGAAATGATGACCATCGACAGGGAACGGTAAAGCAGGCCCATAATCAGCGCGACAATGAGAATGGAGATGGAGAGTCCTTTGACGAGGCTTTGGGACAGGTAACGCATGTTCTTGTCGAACAGGTGCGCAGTACCGGTCACTTTGAATTCGAGGCGGGAGGTGTCGATCGAGTCGCGAATGAATGCATAGAGCGCGCGGTTCTTTTCCCGGAAGAAATGATTGCCATGATCGGGTACGGAGCCGTTGATGCGCAGGATGGTTTCGCTGCTGTCGACGATGGACCGGTAGAATTTGCCCTGCTCTGCGATGCGCAGTGGCATCCGGAAACGGTTTATTTTTCGCTGTGACGCAGGAATGGTACTGAAAGCGGTGTCGTTGAGGTGCGATGCTTTGTTAAGCAGGCGAATGCTTTGTACAAGTGACAGGCGAATATCGGCACCATACGTTTTTTCCACGTAGTTCTCCACTTTGTCGATCTCCAGCAGGATGTCGCGGTCCCAGAAGGTGGCGCTGGTGTCTTTCAGGATCACGGCCATTTCAAAAGGGCGCACACCGCCATAGTGTTCATCGAGGTAGTTGAAGTCGGCTTTCATGGGTTCGCTGTCCTTCAGGTCGTCCATCAGGTAATTGTTTGTATCGATGAAGAAGATACCGCTGGCAACCACGGCTGTTCCCGCCAGGCAAATCCAGAGAACACTCCTGCGTTTGCGCATAATGGTCGTAAACCAGCGGGCGAGGTATTTTTTCCAAAAGTGCCCGTTTTGCTGCCTGTAGATGTATTTCGGGTCGGGGGAAAGGTACACGAGTGCAGGGAGTAGTGCAATGGTAAGCACGAAGGCGATGAGCACGCCGATCCCGGTTACGATCCCGAAGATCTGGATGGGCTGAACGCGTACGAAGTACAGGGAGAAAAATCCGATAGCGGTGGTGACGGAGGTGAGCAGGGTGGACATACCCACTTCGCGCAGCGCAATACGCAGAGACATGTATTTTGAAGCACCGGTGCGCAGTGCGTCGAGGTAGCGCGAAACGAGGTGAATGACGTCGGACATGGATACGACGAACATGATGGAGGGAAGTGTAACGAGCAGGAGGTTGATCGGTTCCCTGAACAGGCCCATCAGCCCGACAATCCAGATCATGGAAAAGAGGATGACCGTCAGCGGCAGGAGGATTCCCCAAAGTGAGCGGAATGCAATATACAGGAAGGCGATGATGAGGATGAAACTGAGCCTGACGAAGAGTTGCATTTCGAAGCTCATTTTCTCGATGTAGTATTTCTGCCCGATGGTGCGTCCTGCGATCCGGACCCTGTCGAAGTGATAATTTTTAAGGAGGGTGTTGAGGCTTTCTACCAGGCTGTCGCTTTTCCGTTTGCTCAGGTAGTCGTTGTGGCGGATGAAGATGCAGAGCGAACGCGCATCCTTTGCGACGAATGTGTTGATCAGTTCGGGATGGTTGTAGATGCGGGCGGAGTCTTCTTCTAAATTCGCGAAGGTACTGTCGATGTAGGGCCTGGACCCGGTAGCGCCGCCATTGTAGAGAAAGGTTTCCTGCTGGTTGGTGACGGACTGCACAAAGCGCACGTATTCGAGTTCACCGATTTTGTGGGTAAGGCGATCCACCTTTTGCAGGAAGCCGGGTTCGAAGATCGTGGGGTCGTTCTCGATTGCCATGAGCAGGAAATCGTTGTCGGATTCGAACTTTTGGCGGTAGCTGAAGAAGAAGTCGCTTTCGGGGTCATCGAGGGGAAAGAACTTTTCGAAATCGTAATCGAAGCGCAGGTATTGCAGCTGGAAGGTGAGAAATGCGGTGAACAGCAGTACCGCGGCGAGCAGCCCGATACAGAATTTTTTAAAATTCCCGGCGTGGATCGGATGGCGTTTCATGGAATACAAAATTAAGCGAATCCCTTAACTATACGTCGTCTTTTGCGTCCTGGATGCGGGTAGTACTGCGCGGGGGCTAAAAATCCTGTCTTAATGGCGCGCGATTGGATGGTAGGAATTCAAGCTTAGATCAACCGGATTATTGTTAAAATATTAACGTTATAATACACTATCTATACTTGAGGAATACTGATGCTATACTTGTGCTATACAGGTGCGATACCGTTGCAATATGAGTGAATTATTTTAGTTACTGATTGTCAGTCATTTACGAAAGATGAAGAACGGCTAAAAACGGTTAAAAACGGCTATTTAAGCTGTTTCGGTCGCTAAACGGCTTTTGGTAGGATTCCAAGAGTTTTCTAGCGGCTTTATGCAAATACACATGGTCTTCTTAAAATATTTTCCGTCAAAAATTCACGCTGTCCTTATGAAATAGTTTGCTTCAACAGCCTTCAAACTGGTTACCGGTCAGGTACTAAATCCAACCGATGATCCATTCTTTTCGTCTGCATAGGAAAAGTTTATTAAGTTTGGTGACTTAAAATCCTATTAGACTAATTAAATTGATCATTATGAAGAAAACTGTACTTTTTGCGGCTGCGCTGAGTCTTTCGGCGGGGGCGTTCTCCCAGCAACTGGATGCTTCCAACGAACCGGTTATCGGTGATAACATCGGGATGTTCGTACTCGATTCATTCGCAACGAATTATACGGCTGTTGTCGGAAGCGGCGTGACGTGGGATTATTCAACTACACCCGGTTATAGCGGCATGACCAAAACGGTTATGACCGACGATCCGGCGAACGACCCGAATGCATCGGATTTTCCGAGTGCCACGAAAAGTATCGGTATCCCGGGCTTTTTGACCACTTTCTTTGCGTCGACATCGAGCATGCGTACGTCGTACGGTTACACCTTCGAGGAGCCTTCGCTCGGTACGGTGATCGCGAAATATGACACGGATGCACAGGATATCGTGAGTTACCCCTTCGGACTCGGAAGTTCACTGACCGATTCTTACAGCGGTACGGTAACTGTTCCCGGATTCGGAGACTTCGCGGCAACCGGAACGGGTACGGCAATGATCGACGGCGAGGGAACACTGAAACTCGGACAGGGTACGACGTACACGAACGTGATCCGTTACAAGATCACTGAAACAACGACTGCCACGGTTCCTTTCCTCGGATCTGTAAACCTCGTTCGCGAGCAATACGAATACTACGACTTCACACAGTCTAACATGCCTGTATTCGTACACGTCAGAGCAGCCATCACAGGAGCTATCGATACTGAAATGCAACTCGTACTTTCTTCAGTGGAACCGGATGAATTTGTGGGACTGAGCGAAGCCAACGAACTCGCTTTCGAAATGTACCCGAACCCGTCTAACGGAACGTTCCGTGTAAGCGGTGAATTCGGAAACGATGCAACGGTAACTGTTTTTGACCAGGCAGGACGTGCGGTTTACAGTTCGGCGCTTGCTGCGAACGGGCAGGAGATCTCACTCGGAGCGATCGAAAAGGGAATGTACCTCGTTCAGATCACTTCACAGGGAGTTAAAAATGTAAAATCACTGGTGATCCGTTAAGATCCCGATCTTATTTTTAAAGGACCGTCCGTAATTTGCGGACGGTTTTTTTATGCAATACAGGCCCAAATTGTTACTTTTAGGCTCCAAAGCGTTACGCATTACATGAAATCTATTTACACCCTGCTCTTCCTGGCAATTTCGTTCGTAAGTCTCTCACAGGGAGAAGAAACACTGACTCCCGAGGAACGTGCCTATCTTTTTCACATCGTGAAGAAAAGTCCGATCCTGGACCATAATTTCGGGCGTTATTTCGATTACAAGGGTCCGGATATTCGCCTGGCAAATAAAGAGATCAATTACGACTCGGTTGAGCTGGTGATCATCAATCACCCGGAAATGCTTGTGATCCGGAAAGAAGAGATTGCGAAGTCGGCACCGGGACTGATCGCGGAAGCGGCCAATAAGATGGCGATCTGGGAGTTAAACAAGATCCTGCTGGCCAGTCGCGGAAATGAAAAAGACCTTGAACCATATATGCCGAAGTACCGGCGTTTCACCGAATTGTTGCTGGCCGAACTTCCGCCTGCTGCCGTGAAATCGAAGGAGGGCGTTGCAGAGGTGCATCCGAAGGTGCTGCAGGCACTCAATCCCGGGCTTTCTTTCGATGAGAAGGTCGCTTTTTTGGAGTCACAGCGCTTTTTGAGTGAAAACGATTGCGAAGTAACGCTAAACGCGATCAACAAAGCGGTGAACGGCTATGTGGAGCAGCGTGCGTTTGAGATCTTTCGCCAGATGGGAGGTCGCAGCAATGAATTTGATAACCGTTTAATTGCGGCGGGTGACGGAAGCCTGACCTCCGGCTTACTCGAAGAGCGTGAAAAAGATGAAAAAGGGCGCTGGAACAAAGGGCTTCCGCGAGCGATCGGGCTGTTCCCGTACCAGTTCGTGCGGGCGGTGGAAGACGGTAAGCCGAAGATCGAGCCGCGCGACGTGGCCACGCTGGATTTCAAAACGGCGGGTGACAACCGCATTACAAACCTGCACTTTGACGTGTGGGGTTATAATTCCGAAAAGCAGACCACCGTGGTGGTTGAACGCAACGGACAATGTTACCGCCTGTTCGGTTCGGGTGAAACGCGTTTCCTTTCACCGGATTCGGCTTTCGGGGGCGGGAAGACCTACCAGACCGTTATGGACGAACTCGAGTTCGGGAAAATCGCGCAACTCACGGAAATGATCTACGGAAAGAAGGGTTTCGATTACCAGATCGAGTACAATACGAAAAAGAAGGATGAGACGGAACTGAAGATCGAAAAGAACGAGAAGAAAAATTCCGATTTCGGATACACTCCTATTTCGACCAGTTCAAAGTCTTCGCGTAAAGTAAAGAAGGCCCGCAAGAAGAACCGCGGTGGCGGACCGGTGGATTACCAGCCGACGACGAATTCAAATAAAAAGAAGCGTGGGAATAAGCAGTCCGAGATCGTGTCGCTGTACAACCAGTACGACCACTACAAGGGTGAAATTGCCCGCCTGGAGCAGGAAAAGGCGGAAGCAATCGACCTGCTGGCAACCTACCAGCGCAAACTGGACCTGATGAAACTGAACTTTGGGGTGCATCCGGTAGCTTATACGGTCACCGACGGAATGTACCTGTTCGAGGATTCGGTAAGTTTCGACCTGCTGACCCAGGAATTCCGATTTCCGAAATCCGTGGAAAAGGAGAGTTTCGAGGTTCGCCTGGTATCGGTTCCGTATTCACCACTTTCCGATCAGGCGGACGAGGTGATGCTGCACATCAATAAAACGGCGGTGGTACCGGGCTTTGATGCGCGTGTGAACCTGCAACTTGTAGATGTGTTCGGCAGTAATTCCTATGAGCTTGAGCGTCCTTTATTTCAGCAATCGGACAGTGTGGCGGTTCTGCTTTTCTTTGAAGCACTCCAGGATAAAAAACTGGATTTCGAAGTGATTGCGCGCGGACAGGGCGTCGGACAATGGGATTCGGTGCTCGTGACGCGCGACCCGGAACAACCCGAACTGAGTGCTTATCCTTCGATCAGTGCGCGGAACGATTCCGCCTTCGTACGCCTGCGTCGTTCGGACGTGTTGATCACTATCGACCGGAAGAATACACTGGAGGTCAATTCATATACGGATCCGGTTCGCACTTCCTTTCAGCCGTCTGACGAGGAGGCGCGCAAAATGCAACAGGAATACGGACTTTCTGGTAATGAACTGCTGAGTGTCTACCGTACGGCGGAGATCCTCGTGAAATTGCGACAGGAACTCAATGTGCTGGCGGGAACGTACCTGGATCGTGAAACGGCCAAAGCGGTGATCGACCGGTTAAACAAAGTACTGGACCAGGCACGTATCTCGGTAGGACGTACGTCCGTGAAGTTGAGTGATCTGAAGATCTGACGGTTCAGATTACCTGGAACTCGTTCGGGAAATTGACGAGGTAGGCCTGTTGAGAGGCACGCGTGAGTGCCGTGTAGAGCCAGCGGTAATAGTCGCTGTTGAGCCCGTCATCCGGAATAAATCCCTGGTCAATAAAGACATTTTCCCACTGTCCGCCCTGTGCTTTGTGGCAGGTAACCGCGTAGGCGTATTTGACCTGCAAGGCATTGAAATACGGGTCTTTCAGGATGAGCTCGTAGCGTTTTTTCTTATTGAGTTCGTAGCTATAGTCCGCTTCAATGGCAAAAAAGAGTTCTTTTTGTCTGTCGCGCGGCAGCGAAGGACTTTCCATTTGCAGGGTCTCCAGCATAACGAGCACTTCTTTTTCGCCGATGTCGTAATCGGTAAACTCCACGAGCAGACGTGCGAAGTCGAAACCGTAGAGCGTTTCCCGTTTGAGGACCCGTTTTACGCGAAGCAGTTCCCCGTTGGCAACAAACCCGATCTCCGGCGTGTCGGCGAGCCAGAAATAATTGTTTTTCACGACCATCAGGATGTCACTTCCGCACAGTTCTTCCTCAAACCAGAGGAGGCGCGACCGGATCTGGTTGTTGTAGGCATTGGCGCGCTTGTTGGACCGTGTAATCACGATCGTTTCGTCCATCCCGGAGTGATCGTACGCTTTTTCGAGCACGTCCTGTAGTTCGCCTCCTTCAATGAATCGAAGGTCTTTCCCGGCGAAGAGTGCGGGTTTTTGCCCGGCCGTCAGCGTGCGCAGTACAGTGGCATTTTCCAGGATCGCCGAATTCTCTTCCTGCCGCATGACTTCTGTGAGCCTGAATTTGCGAATGCCCGTTCGCGGGAAGTGAAAGGCGAGGTGTTTGACGTCCATGGCAGGAGAATCCGGACTGCCCACGGGAGGTAACTGGCCTTCGTCGCCCAGGAAGATGAGTTTACAATCTTTTCCTGAAAAGACGAATTCGAGCAGGTCTTCGAGCAGGTTGCGCGATACGGAACCGTCGGCCTGGAGGCTGTGATCGCCGATCATGGACGCTTCATCGACTACGAAAACGGTATTTTTAGCGAGGTTGGGAGCAAGGCTGAGGGGCGATCCGATCTCGGCGGCAGACTTGGCACGGTAGATCATTTTATGGATCGTTGATGCTCTTTTCCCGGAACGGTAACTGAGTACTTTTGCTGCGCGCCCGGTAGGAGCGAGGAGCCGTGACTGTATCCGCAATTCTCGCAGCATGTTAACGTAAGCCCCGAGAATGCTCGTTTTCCCGGTTCCGGCATATCCGCTCAGGACAAATACGGGATAGGGCTCTGGGGAAAAGGTAAAATGAATGAGTTCACCGATCAGTTCACGCTGACCGGAAACCGGTTCCATGTTGAAATGGTTTGTGAATATGCGAAATAACGCGTTGAAGTCCGGGTGAGCCATCCGTTCAAAATTAAGCATAATGCCCGATCCTGCCATTGAGCGAAGGGTAGAAAAAAACTAGCTAATGATTATATCTAAAATCGAAAAAATTGTAGTTTTGTTCAACCAATAAGAAAAACACTTTATAAAATGAGTCAATTTGTCGTTTACCTGAGAAAATTCTCTGCCCCGTTATTGTTTTTTCTGGCTTCGCTGGTTCTGATCTATGTCGGTTTGAGCAGCGAGCAGCAGTTTTCTTTTAACCTGGCAGCTCTCCTGATGTTCCTGGCAGCAGTATTCAGTTTTCTTTTCAGCATGGGCAAGCTCAACCGCGTGATCGTGATCATACTTGGAGTGGTTGCACTCCTCGGAGCCGTGGTAACCGGTGTAATGGCCTGGAACAGTGTTTCCGATACGACAGAGTACATGCGCAATTACGAAGAAACGCTGGCAGAAGCCAAATTCGTATTGTCGGATATTCGCAACGTACAGAAAGCATACGCGGAACGTCATTCAAAATACGCTCCCGATTTCAACACGCTGATCGACTATGTGAAGAATGGGAAAACGAGTTACCTGGAAGCGCGCGGAAGTGTTCCCCTCCGGAAGATCACACCTGAAGAGCGGGATTACCTCTACCATGACAATCGCCCGATCGATAAGAACATGACCGAGGAAGAGGCATACCGACTTTCGAAAATGCCCAACCCGCCTGCCGATCTGTCCGATTTTAAACGCGATACGGTGGACATCAGTTTCTACCAATCGAAGTTCGAAGCGCCGAATTACAAGGAGGCGCGTAAAAAGGCGGGACTAGAACCGTTCACACCGGAGTCTTTGCAATTCATTCCGAATACGGACGGTGAGCGTTGGGAAATGGAAACGAAGGATTCGATCAAGATCGACGATACTTATTTCCCGGCAATTTATGTACACGGTAAACTCCCTTATGGCGAGCAGCCCGGAAAACCGAAGAAAGAAATGTACTTTGGCGATCCGAACCTGAGTACGAACTCTACTGCGGGTTCGTGGGAGAATGATTAAAAGTACACTTTGGCGAAAAAACAATTAGCAATCATACTTTCGGAAGACCAGGTCAGAATCGGCAAATACACCGGTGATGCCTGGTCTTTTTCGTCTGCCTGCACCTTTCGGGACCGCAAGATCGAGAACCTGCGTTTCCGGCTGAACGATTATTTGCAACAGGAAGAGGTGGAGCCGGATGATTTCGAGGAGTTCAGTCTTTCGTACTTTTCTCCGCGTTTCACGCTGATCCCCACGGCAATTTTCCCGGCATCGAAGCCAGAGTCGTATATGCAACTGGCCTTTGGCAACGCGGTAACTTCTGCAGAGACCGATTACAACCGCCTGCCGGAGCTCTCGCTGGTGAACGTGTATGAAATGCCGGTATGGATCAAAAACTATTTCGTGCTGCGCTTTCCGCGGATCGTCCTGCAACACGAAGTATCCCATTTATTACGCGGCGTTTTTGCAGGATCCACGTTTCGCCTGCAGGCCGGTATCGTTTTCTTCAAACACGATTTCCTCTTATACGCAGCGCGCGAGAACAAACTCCTGTTCTGCAATTCTTTCGATTACCAGGCGGCAGAAGACGTTATCTACCAGCTTTCCTTCGCCTTCGAACGACTCGGACTCAGTAAAGTGCAGGGGCGCATTTTAGTGTGTGACCCGTTAGCGGATGAACGGAATATGCCCGAACGCGTACAGGAACTGATCCCTAAGATCAGTATTTTAAAGAATCTCAAAACCGAAGTGCAGGCCGCGTTTGCATTTGAAAACCAGTTATTGTGCGTATAATCCGTGGAAAACTCAAGTCCCGACGCTTTAGTATACCCAAAGGCTTTCCTTCCCGTCCGACCACGGACTTCGCGAAAGAGGGCTTTTTCAACATGCTCGAGAACCGCCTGGACCTGCATGAACTCGAGATCCTCGACCTGTGCGCGGGAACAGGGAATATTACCTTTGAATTCGCTTCGCGGGAAGCGGGCCGCATCACGGCGGTAGACCGCAACTTCAACTGCATTCGCTTTATTCACCGGCAGGCGGAAGCCTTCGGTATCGGGGATGTGATCCAAACCGTTAAGTCGGATGTTCTGGCATTTCTCAAAAAGACAGACCGGAAGTACGACCTGATCTTCAGCGATCCGCCTTATGACGTTTCCTTCCATGAAGAACTGATCGCGCTGGTTTTTGAACGCGAATTGCTTAACGAGGACGGTTCGCTGATCGTGGAACACGGTTCGAGGACAGACCTATCGGGTATAACTCATTTCGAATCGAGTCGTATATACGGAAACGTACACTTTAGTTTTTTCAAAAAATAAACAGTTATGTCACGCGTCGCATTATTTCCAGGAAGTTTTGATCCGTTTACCAAAGGTCACGAGGTCGTGGTAAAGAAAGCTCTTACACTCTTCGACCGCATCGTGATCGGTGTGGGGACGAATTCCATGAAGAATTCTTATTTCGAGCTGGACCGGCGCCTGGAACACATTCGTTCGCTTTTTGAAAACGAACCCCGGGTCGAAGTAATGACCTATCACAAACTAACGGTCGAATTCTGTAAGGACATCGGTGCGGATTTTATTGTTCGGGGCCTGCGTGACATGAAGGATTTCGAGTACGAAAAGTCCATCGCACACATGAATAACGAGATCAGCGGCATCGAAACGGTCTTTTTGCTGACCGAGCAACGGTATGGCGCGATCAACTCGACGATTGTGCGGGAGATCGCACGCAACAACGCTTCGATCGATGCCTTTGTAACGAACGCACATTTGCTCGTTTAAAAAGGTACAATATATGCAGTAAGTCTGCGTATTAGTTTTAAAACCCGCGGATATGAAACCTTATTTCCTGCTGTTCTTCCTGTTTATCGTCCCCTTTGTGCGGGCTTCCGAAGATTCCACGGTTACGATCGAAGGGTATGCCCCGGCTTATGTGGGGTCGACCGTTTCACTTTACCAGATCGACGATTACGTAAGTTATCACGAATCACGTGTGGCGACGGCTACGGTGGGGCAGGACAGCCTGTTCAAAATGACCTTTGTGCCCGATGAGACGCGCAAACTGATTATCCGTTCGGCGCATAACCTGGCTTACCTTTACGTGGAGCCGGGTGCGTCTTACCAGGTCTACTTCCCGGAGCGGGATCCTTATGTGGCACCGCGCGCGTCGGGTAATGTCGTGGAACTGACTTTTTACAATATTGACTCGACCGATATCAATTACAAGATCCTGCAATTTCAGCATTTTACGGACCAGTTCCTGGCGGAAACGTATCGTTTTCGCACCGATATGTCCGTATTCGGTCCGAAGATGGACAGCCTGCGCGAGACGGTAGCTGCATACTACGGGAATGATTCGTCGCTGTATTTTAAGACTTATGTGCGTTACACGATGGCATCGCTGGATGATATCCAGTTCCAGGGAGAACGGAATCGCTACGAGAAGTATACATTTTACCTTCAGAAATTCCCGGTCTATTACCAGAACGACCGCTACATGGAATACCTCAACTCTTTTTACGACCGGATGATGCCACGGCTCGGTATGGAAACGAATAACCGCGTGTACCTGGGATTGCTTAAAAGCAGCCCGACACTGATCATGCGTGCGCTGGCCAACGAGTTTACACTTTCAAACGTACGGGTACGTGAGATCGTTATGCTCAAGAGCCTTTCTGAGGAATACAATGCCGGTGAGTTTCCGCAGACCAATATCCTGACAGTGCTGGACAGTGTCGCCAACAACAGCCTGTTTGAAGCCAATGCGATCATCGCGAAGAACCTGCGGACGCGGCTTACGGAAATTGCCCCCGGAGCCGCCGCACCCGACTTCGCACTGCGCGGTAAGGATGGTATGCTGACCCGTCACAGTTTCGAGGGGAAGCACGTGTACATGCATTTTTTGGATCCTTCGAACATCGTATCGCAAAACGAACTAAAACTCCTGCGTTCGCTTTATGAACTGTATCGTAACGAAGTGGAGTTCTTCACGATCGTGGAAAGTGCTTCGCTCGAAGATTCATCGGCACGTGCCCTTTACGAATCGATTCCCTGGCCCAAAGCAACGGTCGACGCCGGCAATAAGATCTTTGACGACTATCAGGCCTACGCTTATCCGCATTATGTTTTACTGGATCCTTTTGGCTACGTGGTGCAGTCACCCGCGCTGGGTCCGGCCCCGAACGGCGTTTACCAGACGATCGAAACAACCTTTTACCAGATCCAGCGGGTGGTCAGACAAAACCGCAGTGTGGAAGAAGATTAAGAGGGCTACAGGCCGCGGATTATTTGTATTTTTGCAGAGAACATTCAAGAAGCAATGCGATACAATTTATCTGAAATTACGGAACTTATTCGCAACCGGCGTACGATTTACCCCGAGCAATTCAGTGAGCGACAAGTGCATCGTGAACAGGTGGAGCTGATCCTCAATAACGCGATCTGGGCTCCCACGCATGGAAATACGCAACCCTGGCGATTTCGCGTATTTATGGAAGAAGCCCGCGAGGAACTGTCCGTTTTTCTCGGCCAGACTTACGTGAAACTGACACCTCCGGATAAGATCAATGATATGAAACTTGCAAAGATCGTGGCGCGTCCGAAACGGGCTTCTGCCGTGATTGCTATCTGCATGGAACGCCAGCCGGAAGAACGCATCAGTGAACTCGATGAAATGATGGCCGTGGCCTGTGCGGTACAGAACATGCACCTGACCTGTACGGCTTACGGACTGGGAGGTTTCTGGTCCACGCCCGGCTTTATGAGCAGCGCGGAAATGAAGGATTTCCTGAATTTGGGAGAGAAAGACCGCTGCCTGGGATTGTTCTACGTCGGGTATCCGTCCGTGGAGTGGCCAAAGGGACAGCGCAAACCGATCGAATACATTACGGAATGGAGAACCCGGTAGAGCGCGGCCTGGACCTGGGCCTGGTGAATTATACCAGGCATCCTGAAAACCCGGACTACGTGGTGTACCGCTTCGTGGATCCTGCACGTGCCGAATCGTTCGAGGCGGCATTGGTTGCCGAGTCGATCTGGTTCGAAAAAGGGGAGGAGAGCAAGCGTAATCGCCTGTATTACCTTTTTGGTATTCACAAGAACGATTACAAGCGGGCGACGCGTATTAATTTCCTGGTGGAGGCCAAACACAAGCGCAAACTGATTCCCGGGAGGTACTTACGTATTTTCATGATCCTGTTCTCCATGTCGGTCATCGTGCTGGCACTTGTGAGTTACTGTCAGTTCCATTCACGTCTTGATAAACTCAACAGAGTCAATAACACGGAGGTTTCATCTCCGAATGCAACACAAACTCCTTAATTGTCGTTATTTTCACTGAAAACAAAGCCCGTGAACAAACGATTACATCTCTTAATATTGCTGATTTGCTGTGTGTCCTCCATGCTGAGTTACGGGCAGCGTACCCGAAAGGACCGTTTTCCGTCTTATTTCGGATTCCAGTTCCGCCCGATTTTCCCGTCTTCGTTTTTAGGAAGGGATAATGTGACTTATACGGAGGGTGATTTTTCGAACCAGCTCAGCCTGCGTAACGGGTATTCGTTCGGGGCTAACGTTCGGGCCGGTTTTACGAAGTTGCTGGCACTTGAAACAGGGATTAGTTATACAAGCCGCAATTTTCACGTCAGTTACCAGTACCCGGATTCGGCCATTAATTCCTCAGCCGATTTTAAGTTCATTAATTTCGATGTCCCGGTGAACCTGCTGACCTATATTCAGCTTTCCGAAAAGTATTTTATGAACGCTTCACTCGGTGTTCAGGCGCGTTTTAATCCGTCCAATGCCGGTGTGGCTACCCGTCCTTCGGGTAAAAATGTTTTCCGGCATACAGCCTTTGCCGATTATTTCAACTTTGATTTCAATGCCAACGTCGGGTTTGAATACCGGACGGAGGAGGACGGTTTTTTCTACGCGGGTGTTACGGGTTGCGTCCCGATCACCCGTGTATTTGAATTCTATTCGACTTATGCTCCGCTGAACAGTACGAACCTGACGCGAGCCGTGGGTAATTATTCGGCGGCTTACCTGGCGCTCGATCTGAAGTATTTTTTCCCGTACCGCAAGCGTGCGAGTTCCGGGCAGCCGCGGGGACCGATCAATTAAACTCTCTCCATCAATGAACAACACGTACGAAACGCTCATAGAGAAACTCGGTCTGCTTCCGCATCCGGAAGGCGGCTGGTACCGCGAAACGTATCGTTCGAACCTCCATACGGGCGAACGGCAGTTGATGACCAGCATCTATTTCCTGCTGACTTCGGAGAATGTTTCCCGTTTTCACCGGATCAAAAGCGATGAACTGTGGTATTTTCATGCGGGCAGCACACTGATCGTGCACACATTGAAGGAAGACGGCTACCATGGACTTTTGCTGGGTAACAAGCTCGAAGCAGGTGAAGAGCCGCAACTGCTTGTAGAGGCCGGAACAATTTTCGGGTCGTCCCTCAAAGATCCGGACGCTTTCGCACTGGTAAGTTGTGCCGTCGCACCCGGCTTTGATTTCCGGGATTTCGAGTTATTCGAGGCAGAACCGCTGTTGGAAAAATGGCCCGAACACGAAGCGATCATCCGTAAACTGACCTGACTCAATCCCAGTCGGGTGCAAACTCGGGACTTGTGAGCCGCTTGTGCTCATTCAGGCCGAAAATGCGCTGCATGTCTTCTTCTGCCAGTTCAAAATCAAAAATATCCCGGTTTCCCTGCATGTGTTTCAGAGAAGACGCTTTGGGGATGGCGGCTACGTTTTCCTGTTGCATCATCCAGCGTAATACGATCTGCGGGGGTGTTTTACCATATTTTCGGCCAAGTTCTTTGAGCGTATCGTCTTCGAGGACGAGTCCACGGGCAAGCGGCTGGTAAGCTGTGAAAAGCAAGTCATTTTCGCGACATGCTGCAATCATTTTATCCTGTGAGAGGTAGGGATGGTATTCGACCTGGTTACAGAAAACAGGAGCTTCCGAAAGGGCTTTTTGTAGCTGGGAAAGCGTAAAATTACTGACGCCGATGTGCCTTGCGTATTGTTTATCGAGTGCCTTTGAGGCCTGTTCAAGCGCGATGCTGTTTGCCGATTCGTCCGCAGGCCAGTGAATAAGCAGCAAATCCACATAATCCTGCCGGAGTTTTCGCAAGCTGTTTTCAACGGATTTCAGAAATCTTGCAGCGGTAAATTCGCTTGGCCAGACCTTCGTGGTCAGGAAGATCTCCGAACGGGATACAGCTGTTTGGCGCAATGCCTTACCAACCTCTTCCTCGTTTTCGTACAGTTGTGCGGTATCAATGTGGCGATAACCTGTTTCAAGTGCCATACCGACAGACTGAACACATTCCGATCCGTTGAGTTTATAGGTTCCGAAGCCGAGTGCCGGTACTTGTGTGTCCTGTATCGTGCGTGTTTTTTGCATGCGTTTGTTTTTGAATGTAACACCTTTTATTGCGGATTGTTTTTTGAAACGGCTATGATTCGCTCACTCTATGCGGGCGGTTTTCGATTGGTACGTATTCATTCCAAAGTCGAGCAACAACGAAAAATAGTGGCTTTCAGAGATCCGTTCATTATCGTACAGGCCGGGGGCACTATTTCCATCATCACCTGTTTCCTCTTTAAATAGTTTTAAAAAATGCGTTCAAAACATTTGTGTTAGCTTCCAAAAAAGGCAATTTAGCTAACTTGCTGTGCACACAAAAACTACTACTGCGTCATGCCGTCGTCTTTATTTTACAGGCGTCCTTTCGTTTTTATCGTACTCTTGTTTCTCACGGGAATCCTGGCAGGGCACCACCGCTTTCCGTTTTCCGCCTCGCTGATCCTGTTCGTTTCGTTTCTGGCTCTGTTCGGTCTTACTTTTCGCTTTATTTCAGGTCGTTTGCATGTTTTGTCGGTCGGAGGTCTGATCATTTCCGCGGGTATGTTACTGGTTTCACTTGAGAACGACTCGTTACGATCCGCATCCTTTTCGCAAAACTACCTGCCGGGAGATGTTTATCGGGTACGGCTGGAGGCGGTTTCTCACCGGGAAGCGGGCAAATGGCAGCGGGCGATCGGAGAGTGTGACCGCATACTCCGGGACGGAACGGGGATGCGCGTGAATGGTCGCGTATTGCTTTATTTTTCACCGGAACTCAGGATCAGGCGAGGAGATCTCTGTCTCATGTCTTCGGAATTGCAGACCGTTCGCAACCGCAATAATCCCGGAGAATTCGATGCGGAAGCATACTGGCGCAACCAGGGGATTCGCCAAATGGGGTTTGTTTCAGAGGATGAATTCCGAATTAGTGGACATCACTTATCCGTTTTTAACCGTTTCCTGGACGGGGTGCGGAACTATTTCAGACAAGTGCTCGATCATTTTCTGGAGGGCGGAGAGCAGCAGGTGGCACAAGCGCTTTTACTGGGAGACCGGGACCTGCTCGAACGCGAAACCACGGAAGCATTCAGCAAGGCAGGAATCATGCATTTACTGGCTGTTTCAGGTTTGCACGTCGGGATCTTTTATGCCATGATCATTTACCTTGCCGGTTTTTTGCGCAATCGTATCCGGCGGCGGCAGGCGATACTGATCGCGATTCTCCTGATCTGGTTTTATGCCTTTCTGACCGGATTGTCGGCTTCTGTATTCAGGGCTGTATTGATGTTCAGTGTTATCGGGCTGGCCGAAATACTCCGGCGACGCCAGGATGCGATCAATACCCTTTTTCTTGCGGCATTTGTGATCCTGGTCATCGATCCGCTCGCGCTGTTCGACATCGGTTTTCAGCTTTCATTTACTGCCATGCTGAGCATTTACCTGTTCAATCCGTACATTGTGAATCTCTTCCGTTTGCGTAATGCCGTCCTTCGTTTCTTTTGGGAAGGAACGGCTGTCGGATTAGCTGCGCAGGTACTCACGTTTCCGCTGAGCCTTTATTATTTCCATCAGTTCCCGAACTATTTCTGGCTCGCAAACCTGGTCGTAATACTCCTGGGCGGGGTGATACTCGGAAGTGGATTGTTGCTGGTACTTTTTGCAAAGATTCCCTTCCTGAACAAACTGTTGGCTTTTGCATTCGGTATTGGTCTGTGGCTTGTAATTCAAACCGGCTACCGGGTCAGTGAACTGCCGTTTAGCGCTGCGCGTGGCTTTATTCCTTCAGTGGGAATTACCTTACTGATTACCGCGTTGATCATTCTCTGGCGATCTCAACGCTTTCAAACACGGTCTAAAATCCGTTTCCTGATCCCGGGTGCACTCGTAGCGATTTTTTTATTCGTCCATTCCCAGCGGGCAACGCGTTTGAGTTCGTCCAACCTGGTTGTGTATAATGCCAACTTTGCCTGTTTTTCCATAAAGCTTAAAAAGCATACCTTTTTCTTTTATGAAGGGACTGAAAAGCAACAGGAACAGGCATCCTACCTCGCGCGGGCCTTTTCCTCCACGTATCCGGCAACGGTTTCTTATTTGCGTTTAAAGCGCGGAGAGGATCTGCGTTTGCAACTGGGTAAAAGAACACTGATCGTTCAGACGCCGGGGAACGGAATAATGCGCTTACTCATGCCCGGTGAGGAAATCGCGATCAACTCCACGTTAAAGGAGGTGGTTTACCGGGGAAAGCAAGGAGCGGAGCGGAGAGGTTCCTTCGCGAAAAAGGCGGTGATCAAAAACCTCCTTCCTGCACGTCCTGAATGAATTCAATCTGCAGGTATGGATCGAGTTGTGCGTAATAGGCGTATTGTTTATCCTGCCCGTTCTCATCAGCGATGGTATACGAGAATTCGGCATTATAACCGATCACTTCATTCTGATCACTTGTGGAATACAATTCTTCGAGTCGCGTAAACTTGATATTCTTAACCGCATAGGAATGGTTGGATGTTTTATCGACCAGTAGCGTCCGGATGAGGTCCGCCGTAACGAGCGTGTTTTTTTGACGCGCAATTCGCATGATGTCAAGCGTGTGTTGTACGAAGAGCGAATGCTTCGGTTCGGTAAGCGTGGCCGCCTTTGATTTGTACAGGTTGTAGAATTGCTGTTCCTGTTGATTGGCGGCAAAGCCCGGTGTAAAAATGGATTCCTCGTATACATACGAAGTATAAAGATCTTTGTAGGATGCGGGGAGCATGACACTTTCGCTGATCTCCACGTCTTCGATCTCGTTGTGCATATCCAGGATGAATTTCCCGGTATAGAAGGTTGAAGTATCGTTCTTTTTGATCTCCCAGACGTGATTTTCGACGTAGTAGATGGGGTTGGTATCGTTGAGCACAACCATGCGTTGCAGGCGAATCTGTTCTTCCAGCTGGCGGTCCGGAACCTGTCCGCTGATCTCGCGCTTGTATTTCAGGGCATACATGGAGTCCAGGGCACGGTAACTTTCCGGTTTGATCATTTCCGTTTCGCCGAAGGCAATGGAGTGGTAGACTTCGTCTCCCTGGTCATAATCTTCCCGCATTTTGGACTCGATGATCCGCTGGCGGTTTTCCTGCTCGTTTTCCGGTGTGGTAACGGGTTCGTAGCGGAGTCCGCAGGCGTGCAACAGGAGAAGTATCCCGAAAAGGCCTGCACGGCAAGCTAAAATACGTGTGCTCATAAACCAAAAATACGAATTCGATTGAATTCGTATTTCTGAATTTCGTTAAAATATACTTATTGTTTCAGTTTATTTATTGAGCATCACCGGCATCACGAGCATGAGCACGTCTTCCTCCGGATTGGCCGGGTTGTTCGGGATCAGGAGCCCTGCGCGCCCGGGATCGCTCATTTCGAAGCGTACTTCCGCCGTATCGATGTTGTTGAGCATTTCCATCAGGAAACGGCTGTTAAAACCGATCTCGAGGTCATCACCGTCGTAATTACAGGTCAGGCGCTCATTGGCAGCGTTCGAAAAATCCATGTCTTCGGCAGAGAGCGACAGTTCGGAACCGGCGAGTTTGAGTTTTACCTGGTGGGTCGTTTTGTTTGAGAAGATGGATACACGCTTGATCGAACTGAGGATCTGCTGACGATCGATTACGAGTACGTTCGGGTTTTCCTTCGGGATCACCGCTTCGTAATTCGGGTATTTTCCGTCGATGAGGCGACAGATGAGTGTCAGGTCGTTGAATGTAAAGACCGCATTCGATTCATTGTATTCCACTTTTACTTCCTCGTCGCCGCGCAGGTTTGCCTTGAGCAGGTTGAGGGGTTTTTTCGGAAGAATGAACGAAGAGGTGCCGCTTGCATTGCTGTCCGTACGTTTGTATCGAACGAGTTTGTGCGCATCGGTTGCGACAAAGGTAATGTCCTGCGGGGTGAACTGGCAGAAAACACCGCTCATAACCGGTCGGAGGTCGTCGTTACCTGTTGCAAAAAGCGTTTTATTGATCGCTCCCGAAATGATCTCTCCGGCAACCGTAATGCTGTTGCTGTTCTCGATCTCGGGTGTACGCGGGTAATCATCTCCATTATATCCGACCATTTTCGATTTCCCGTTATCGTAGGCAATTTCCACTGCCCAGCGTTCCGTATCCACGCTGATCGTGCAGGGTTGTTCTGGAAGATTTTTGAGTACATCGAGCATGAGTTTTGCCGGAATGGCTACTTTACCGTCCTCATTGGCTTCCACTTCCATGGTCGTGCGCATGATGGTTTCCATATCGGAAGCCGAAATGGTCAGTTGGCCGTCTGTGATCTCAAAGAGAAAATTGTCGAGGATCGGGAGCGTGGCGCTCGTGCTCAATACTCCTGAAATGCTTTGAAGATGGCGCAATAGCGTAGAGCTGGAGGTAATGAAGTTCATCTGAATGCGTTATAATGTTGTTTGTCGAGGCAAATATAGTTACAAATTATTTATTTTCAGTAACGGTGATAGACGACAGGTCCATTGGGAAGTAAACATGGCCGCGTAGCACCGGGTCAAAGTGAAAATACTGGCATTTTACGAGTTGTCCGTTCGGCAGAAGACACCAGAATTTATCGTTGTTCGTATTGACCACATTCCCGAATTCATTCACCGATTCGTCTTCGGAAGGAATGGTGAACATCGGGTAGCGGGTCGTTTTTCCGCCGGTTTCGGTTACGGTCAGTACGCAGAAGGGCTGACTTTGTTTAACGCTGTCTACCTGGCGCTCGTTCAGCGAATAGTTCGGACTGTTAAAGTTCAGATCTTCGAAATTATTCAGGTATCGGAATACCATGGAAGTATCGATGTTTTCAAGCACTTTCCCGTTCTGCTTCACTACGAAATGACGGTTGTTATTTTCCACTGAAAATGAACGTACGGGCTGTTTTTTAAAGGAAACGTCTATTTTTTTGATCTTGTCGATATTGAGGGAGATCATGTCCGTACATAGCCATTTGCGCGGATCTGCAAAGAAACGCGGTTCGATGATGCCTTTCAGGTTACGGAGTTTCATGATCACGGGGTTTTCACTTTTCCCGTATTCGCGGGAGTCGAGCAGCATGATCTGGCCGTAATGATCCATCGTGGCGTTCCCGATGTACCAGGTTTTACTCCATTCGCCGTCTTCGAAGATCTCGACCTTCGTGTTGTGGGCAGACATGCGCTTGATGTGTTCTTTTTTCGCTCCTTCGGGCAGGTATCCTTTAAACTGGATGTTCCGGAAAGCATCGAGGATGAATTCGACATTGGTTTGCTGAATGCAACTCCCGTCCGGGGCGACCCATTCGCCATTTTCCTGCTTTTGAACCTCGAAGGTATGTGAATACGGATCGGAAATAATGATCTTGTCGATGTGGCTGACATCCTCATAACCGAATTCGATGAGTTCGGAATCGGATTTCCCCTGCTTGTTCATGAGGTCGAAAGCGATGTAAACAAGTCCGCCGACCACGGTAATTGAAACGAGTAAAATAATTAGTTTTTTCATATCTTTTTAAGATCCTTTTCGTGCAAATTTTCGTTTTCGGATAAATCGGAGCAGCAGGGCCAGGAGGAGGATTCCGATGCAGGGCACCAGGATGTTAATGACTTTGTAGAAGCCGGCATATTCGGCTACTTTTTTGGAATCGATGCGGTGAATGTCTACTTGTCGGCTGCGAATGTCGATCACCGAACTTTCACCGAGCATATAATCGGCCACGTTCTGCATGAATTCCTGGTTCCCGGAGTACAACTGGTATCCTGTTTGTGCGATCTCCGCATCGCGGATGAGGTCGTTGTTTGCCTGGGGCCGGTACAAATAACCGGAACTGTCGCGGTTGGGGATCGAGTCGTAGCGGTTCGCGATAAAACGTCCGTTTCCGATCAATAGTACTTTTCCTTCCACGCTGCTTTTTTCGAGTACAGACTTGGCTTCCGGGTTATTGGCGTAAACCGGCGCGATCCGGTTCTTGAAATGCGAGTCAAAATAACCTTCGCATAAGCCGGCAAGGCAACGTTTATTTACTTCATTTTCGGGGTTATCGATCAACTTTGGATTGTTCCCGTAATTCAACGGCATGCCAAGACTCACGAGTGGAGCCATTCCGGTTACATTCGAGTTTGTGCTCGAGGTCAGCACCGGCGATTGCGCGAGGTTCTCATTTCCGACAAACTGCACTTCGCTGACGTATTTCAGTAATACGGGCTCGATGTTTCGCGAGATCGGGTGCGGGGTCGGGGTGGCAAGCACGTAGAAGAACCACGGTACGATGGATTGCTTCGCGTAAGGAACAGTGATCGGTGCGCAATGTGCGTCCACCACGTAATTGTCATTGAGTTTCAGTCCGTAATCGAAAAGCATTTTTTCGAGCCCGGTGGTGATCCGTTTCGTGTGCGTCTGTCCTTTCGCCTGCAGGGAATCCGGAGAAATACTCAAAGCATCCATAAAACACATGAGGCGTCCGCCGCGCATCACGAACTGGTCAATCAGGAAAAGTTCCTTGTTGGAGAATTGCTGCGTCGGCCGCGCAATGATGAGTCCGTCGATGTTGTCAAGTGCACCGAGCGAGTCGTTCAGGTACACATCCGCCACGTTGAAGTAAGGTGATAGCAAAGAGCGAACGCGTTGGGTCTCCGGGTAGCGGAGTTCGCCGTGTCCCTGCAGGAAACCGATGCGTTTTTTGGATTGCTGCGTGGCGCGCCGGATCGAGCTGATGAGCATGTATTCGAGGTTCTTCACCGAATTGTTGATCGTCGGGCCGAGTTGTTGCAGGGGCATCGGGCGTCCTGCTTTTGTACCGGGCAGGAACTGGATGGAACTCACGGTTGATCCTTCGTAATCGATCGTAGCACCCGGCCAGAGCAGGATCTGTGTCTGTGCACCGTCTTTCTGGTAAACGACGTCCAGCGGCATAATCCCTTTTCCTTTGGCATACAGGTTTTCGTAGAGTTCCTGTTTTTCGGCATCCGTGCCCTCGTTGGTCGAAACGAACTGGTATTCGATGCGTTTTCCGGCGTAGACTTTGAATTCTTTGAGCTTGTCTTCGATCGCGTCACGGAAGGTTTTCAGTTCCGCAGGCAGGTTGTCGCTGAGGTAGATCTTGATGCTGAGCCGGTTCTGGAAATTGTTCTCATTGCTGAGAAAGGACTTTGTGCTGTCCGAGAGCGAGAAGCGATGGTCCTCGGTCATGTCGACACGGGCATTGACGAATGTACCGATAATATTGACAAACACCAGTCCGACGGCCAGGACGATGAAGAGTGTCCAGCCGAACAGGTTGCGTGAACGTTTTGTATTTTTTGCCATTATTTTTTAAGCGATTTGATAACCGTTAATGCTGCGAGCATAAACAGCGTGATGACCGAAAGGAAGTAAATAATATCGGTTGTATCTACAATTCCGCGTGTAATATCGTCGTAATGGATCTGCATTCCGAGGTTGCGGATCACGATGTCAAAACTTCCCATGAGGCTGTAATCTCCGAGCATCGGGAACCCCTGGTAAAATATCCAGCCCAGGAACATGGCCAGTATAAAGGCCACGATCTGCGAATTAGTGATCGAAGAGGCGAAAATCCCGATGGAAACAAATGTGGCGCCCAGTAAAATAAGGCCGATGTAACTCGTAAAGGTCGCGCCTTCGTCGATCGTGCCGACCGGGTCGCCGAGGTAATACATGCTTATGAAGTAAACAAGCGTCGGGATCAGGGCCACGACCAGCAGGGTGACTCCGGCGAGGTATTTGGCCAGCAGGATCTGGAAATCGGAGATCGGGCGTGTGAAAAGCAGTTCGATCGTTCCGGTACGCCGTTCTTCGGCAATGCTGCGCATGGTGATGGCCGGGATGAGGATCAGGAAAATGATGGGAGACAGGTTGAAAAAGGGAATGAGA
Source organism: uncultured Flavobacteriales bacterium (assembly GCA_964389755.1). GTDB lineage: Bacteria > Bacteroidota > Bacteroidia > Flavobacteriales_D > Crocinitomicaceae > JBBSUQ01. The sequence continues at coordinate 24,653 of CAYMEW010000016.1, forward strand.
TCTGCTTCCATCCCTTCGAGCAGGTTCGTTTCAAATGGAAAGACCCACAGGAAAAGTCCCGTTGCAATGAGGTAGATCAAAATGAAAATATAGCCGATGATGGAATTTAAAAAGCTGCGAATTTCTTTGAAATATAGGGCTTTCATTAACGATCAAATTTTGTGTAAAAGTAAGATTTTGTTTTGATTTTTCAAGTGGGCGCGGGCAAAGTGTAGTGCTTGCTGAGTTAAATGACAAAAAAAAGTCCTGATTTCTCAGGACTTGTTCAAAAAGTTTTTAAAAGCGTACTCTTATATCGTTTTGACATTCACAGCATTCAATCCTTTTTTTCCTTCTTGTAACTCGAATTCGACTTCGTCGTTTTCTTTGATTTTGTCGATGAGTCCTGAAACGTGTACAAAGTATTCCTTGTCTGTTTCTTCTTCTTTAATAAAACCAAAACCTTTCGTTTCGTTAAAGAATTTTACGATTCCTTTATTCATTAATTTGTGTTTAAAGCACCAAATGTACACTTTAAAATAATGCGAAACAGTTTATTCGCTTTTTTTCTTGTGAGCAAAACCGTCAAAACAGGTATTTACGGTCCATGCTTCGGCCCTTACAGCGAACCACGGTTTGATGCGCGGCCAGATCTCGCCGAAGGTTTCCGAGTGCCGGTATTTTTCAAGTGCTTCTTCGCTTTCCCACTGGCTGTAGGTCATCACGATGTTCGGGTTGTGACGGTCCTGGAAGAGTTTCATGGCGATGCAGCCTTCAAAACCGTTTACCTGGTGTTTGATCCGTTCGAAATAACTCAGGAATTGTGCCGTATGGGCGTCTTTGAAATGCAGTTTGACGATTCGGGTAACCATTAAAATAAAGATTCGATTGTTGTTTTGGAACCGCGCGGCATGAATTCCACGCGGATGACTTCGTCGAGTTTGAGTCCGAAAAGTTTTTCGGCGCCGCCGCTGCTGTTGTTTGCCCCGCGGTTAATAGCGATCTCCAGCAGCCCGTTCTCGTTAAAGATCGCCACGCGTTCACCTTCCGGCACTTCGTTATAGCTGTTGCAGATCTCGTCGATCTTATAATCTTCTCTTCGAAAGTGGATCACGAAAGGCGCGTCCTTTTCATAACGTTCAAAAAGTGATTTGTGAATGTTGGTGATCGCATTTCCGTACGAATCGAAGTGCACGATGTTTCCCTTGATGAGATTTGGCTCGAGCACGGCTGTCAGCGAAAGGGCTTTGCGATATGTTTCTACGGGAGTGGCGAAATCCGCGAGGTTCTCTCCCCGGAGAATGCGACAGGCGGCCGGTACGAGCATGCGTTTGGCGGGAAACTGAAAAGCATTCAGCTTGCTCATGATGTTGTCGATCTGCCAGATGCCTTCGTGTTCTTTGTCTTGCAGAAAAACCCCGAAAAAACCGTTGTCGTTACTGATGAAATACTGCCCGGCGTGTTTCATGATGAGCGGAAAAGAACCGTTCCCTGGTCCGAAGTTAATGACCGGAACACTGTCCACACCCACCACGTGAACCGTTCCTTCCGGGAAGTCGCGGTAACAGTTAGAAAGATGAAATGCGGCTTCGGAAACACGGAAGGGGCGAACCTCATGAGATACGTCCACGATCACGGCATCCGGGAGTTCCCGGTAAATGCTGCCCTTCAGAGAAGCAACATAGTGGTCTTTGAGTCCCATATCCGTCGTCAACGTGATAATTTTCATACTGTGCCAATTCCCCCTGTCCGAACTGAAAAATAAATTTCTAAATTTGAGCCAAAATTAACGTTAATCGGCTATTTTTAATAGTTAATCACGCAAAATATTCGAGTTGATAGAGAAAAAATTTGAAATAAAAGGCATTAATCCCGTGGAACTCCTCGGGGTTAATAACGCCAAACTAAAATACATCAAGGGTTTTTTCCCGAAGATGAAGATCACGGCACGCGGAAACGTGTTAACTGTGGCAGGCGACGAAGAAGTGCTCGATGAATTTGAAAAGAAGTTCAACCTCATCATCGATCATTTTCTAAAGTACAATTCGCTGACCGAAAACAACATCGATAACCTGATGCTGGAAGAAGGTCCGCGCATGCTTTCCACGGATGACGGGACCGAAACGCTGGTTCATGGAAACGGAGGCGTGAAGATCAAGGCCAAAACGATCAACCAGCGCAAACTGGTGGAAGCGGTCAATAAGAACGACATGGTATTCGCCGTGGGGCCGGCCGGTACGGGGAAAACCTATACGGCTGTGGCGTTGGCCGTGCGTGCACTTAAGAATAAAGAAGTAAAGCGCATTATTCTCACGCGTCCGGCAGTCGAGGCAGGAGAGAACCTCGGTTTTTTACCGGGAGACCTCAAAGAAAAACTCGACCCGTACCTCATGCCGCTCTACGATGCGTTGCGTGACATGATCCCGCCGGAAAAACTGGCCGATATGCTGGAATTCGGGGTGATCGAGATTGCTCCGCTCGCCTTTATGCGCGGGCGTACGCTCGATAAGGCCTTTGTCATCCTCGATGAATCGCAGAACACGACGACCATGCAGATGAAAATGTTCCTCACACGTATGGGGATGACCGCTAAATTCGTCATTACCGGTGATATGTCGCAGGTCGACCTGCCGCGCAAACAACGTTCGGGCCTCGCGTATGCCCTTGATATCCTCAACGGGGTTGAAGGAATCGGCATCGTGCGACTCGGGCAAAGTGATGTGATCCGGCACTCGTTGGTGAAACGCATCATCGACGCCTTCGACCGGGCGGAAGCTGAGGAAAAAGTGAAAAGAGAAGGACGAGAAAACGATAAGCCAAATTAACAGCATGAATTCGATCACAGAAAGCGATTTTAATTTTACCGGGCAAAAGTCCGTTTACCACGGAAAGGTACGCGATGTTTATACGCTTGACAATGGCCTGCTGGTCATGGTTGCCAGCGACCGTATCTCGGCCTTCGATCACATTCTGCCGAAGGGAATTCCGTATAAAGGACAAGTACTCAACCAGGTTGCGACCATGTTCCTGGAAGCTACGAAAGACATCGTTCCGAACTGGCTGATCGCCACCCCTGATCCGACGGTAGCTGTCGGTTACGCCTGCGAACCCGTACGCGTCGAAATGGTGATCCGCGGATACATGGCCGGACACGCTGCGCGCGAATACAAGGCCGGGAAACGCGTACTGTGTGGTGTTCAAATGCCCGAAGGCATGCGTGAGAACGATCCGTTCCCCGAACCGATCATTACGCCGGCGGTGAAAGCCGACGAAGGGCACGATGAAGACATTTCGCGCGAAGAGATACTGGCTCAAAACCTCGTCCCGAAAGCCATTTACGAGCAAATGGAAGATTATACGCGTGCCCTGTTCAAACGCGGTACCGAAATGGCGGCAAAACAGGGACTTATCCTTGTGGATACGAAATACGAATTCGGAATTCGCGACGGACAGGTGATCCTAATCGACGAAATTCATACGCCGGACTCATCTCGTTATTTTTATGCAGACGGGTACGAAGAACGCCAACAACAGGGAGCGGAGCAAAAACAGCTTTCCAAAGAATTCGTGCGTCAGTGGCTCATCGAGCAGGGTTTCCAGGGAAAAGAAGGCCAGCAAATGCCGGATATGCCCGAAAGTTTTGTAAAAACGGTGAGTGAACGCTATATCGAACTTTTCGAAAAGGTAACCGGGAAAACCTTTGAAAAACACGATACTTCCGACATTCCGGCGCGCATTCACCGCAATGTGGAGGACTACCTGGCCGGGTACGTGCATGCATCTTAGAACTATCCGTTTTGCGGGGCGTTGACGCGTTCCGCAAATTTTACTTCGTAATAAAAAAATGCTACCTTTGCACCTTGCCGTTGAAGCATGACACACGAAGAGTTACAAAGTACCGTTAAAGACATTTTTTCTGCTTATCTCGAGCAGAACGGTCACCGGAAAACCCCGGAACGCTTCGCCATACTCGCCGAAATTTACGATTACGAAGGGCATTTCGATATCGAATCGCTCTACGTAAAGATGAAAAATCACAATTACCGTGTTTCGCGCGCCACGCTTTACAATACCATTGAATTGCTCATCGCCTGTAACCTGGTACGCAAACACCAGTTCGGCAAGAACATCGCTCAGTTTGAAAAATCGCACGGAAGTAAACAACACGATCACGTGGTGTGTACCGATACCGGCGAAGTGATCGAATTTTGCGATCCGCGTATTCAGCATATCAAATCGACGATCGAAGAAGTGTTCGGTGTGAAAATCCAGCACCACTCACTTTATTTCTATGCCGTTAAAAATGAAAAAGCCGTAGAGTAAGATGCCTTTTTCCAGTGAGTTCATAAAACACGGTCACGTGCTCGTTATTGTTCTTCAGGGAAGGATCGCCTCGCCGGACGAAGTACTGCAGGTACTCGAGATCAAAGAAAGTTCGGAACTCAACAATTTTAACCGGGTCGTACTGGATTGCACCGACCTGAATTACATGGTGTCCTCGGGCTTGAATCTCATGGTACGTATTCTCACGAAGTCGCGTATTCACGGCGGCGATACGGTGTTGTGCGGACTCAATGAAACACTGCTCAACGTATTCAACGTGACCAAACTCGATAACATTTTCAAAGTTTTTGATACACAAGCGGAAGCGATAAAATTTTTAAATACGAAAGACGAATGAAAGTAGACGTTTTACTTGGATTGCAATGGGGTGATGAAGGAAAAGGCAAAGTAGTGGATGTACTGACCCCGCAATACGACATTATTGCCCGGTTTCAGGGAGGTCCGAATGCCGGTCATACCCTCGAATTCGAAGGTGTAAAACACGTGTTGCACACCATTCCGAGCGGTATATTCCATGAAAACGTGGTTAACCTCGTTGGAAACGGTGTAGTTATCGACCCGGTGATCTTTCGTAAGGAACTTGAAAAACTCGAGCCGTTCAACATCGAACTTTCCAACCGCCTGCTGATCTCCAGGAAAGCACACCTGATCCTTCCGACACATCGTTTGCTCGATGCGGCATCCGAAACTGCGAAAGGAAATAATAAGATCGGTTCCACGCTGAAAGGTATCGGGCCGACCTACATGGATAAAACAGGTCGTAACGGACTGCGCGTCGGGGATATTTTTCTCCCGGATTTCAAAGCACGCTACAATGCGCTCGTTGAAAAGCACGAAGGCATACTCAAACATTACGACAACTTCGAATACGACCTGGCAGAACTCGAAGGGCCGTGGTTCGAAAGTATCGAAGTCATTCGCAACCTGACCTGCGTCGATAGTGAACATTACATCAACCAGGCGCTACAGGACGGGAAAAAGATCCTTGCCGAAGGTGCACAGGGAACAATGCTGGACATCGATTTCGGGACATATCCGTTCGTGACTTCCTCCAATACGATCACTGCTGGTACCTGTACCGGGCTTGGAATCGCACCGACGAAGATCGGAAATGTGATCGGTATCTTTAAAGCGTACTGTACGCGCGTGGGTAGCGGACCGTTTCCGACGGAACTGGAAAACGAAGTGGGTGAAAAAATCCGTCGCGACGGAGCAGAATTCGGAGCAACGACCGGTCGTCCGCGTCGCTGTGGCTGGATCGACCTGCCTGCACTGAAATATGCAATCATGATCAACGGCGTTACCGAACTAGCCATGATGAAAGCCGATGTACTTGACGGATTCGACAAGATCTATGCCTGTACGCATTACCGCGCGAACGGCGAACTGATCGATTACCTGCCGTACGATGTGACCGGGATCGAAATCGAGCCGGTTTACGAAGAAATCGAAGGCTGGAACAGTCAGCTGACCAAACTGGAAGATTTTGAAGATGCTCCCGAAAAGCTTAAAGCGTACGTGGCATATTTGGAACGAAAATTGAACGTTCCCGTGCGAACCGTTTCAGTTGGTCCGGATCGGAAGCAGACCCTGTACAATAAAGCACTTGCTTGAAAAACAAACGAAATAGCATTTCAATCCTTTTAAAAAGTGCGCTGCTCGTAAGCGCATTTTTTGCGTTTTCCCCATTGGCCAGTGCGCAAAAAGACATTCTCGAGTTACTTCCCGGAGCCGAACGACTCGGATACAGTGAAAAACTCGGCGCACACCGCCTGGTGGGAAACGTCAACTTCCTCTACCAGGGAAATAAGATGTACTGCGATTCGGCACATTATTTCGATAAAACGCAGGAGGTGCGCGCATACGGCCACGTACAGGTGAATAAACGTGACACGCTCAACCTGTTCTGCGATTCATTGTATTATAACGGACGCACCAAAAAAGCCAAACTCTGGGGCAACGTGCGCGTACGCGATAATGAATACAAGCTGACCACCGATTCACTGGACTACGATGCATCCAAAGGGCAGGCCGTTTACCGCAACCGCGGACGCGTCGAAAGTATTTCTTCACCCGAAGTGCTGACCAGTCGCGTGGGCTATTTTTATCCCTCCACAAAAGATTTCTTCTTTAAAGGCGATGTGGTCTACAGGGCCCCGGACCTGTCCATGACGACCGATACCCTGCAATACCGTTACTCCCTGCACAAAGTATTCTTTTACGGCAAAACCGATATTTTTTCGGATAGTACGAAGATCTCCTGCCGGCAGGGCTGGTACGACACGCGGACGGAAGAAGCAAAACTGGTGAACGAGGCGCAAATTAACCGGGAAAGCCAGTTTATTTACGGCGATACGCTGTATTACCGGCCCAAAGACAGTCTTTACATCGGAATAGGAAACGTACGCATCCGTGATACGACCGAAAAACTGGAACTACGTGGAAACTATGCGTATGACTCGGAGCCTGAAAAACGGCATTTCATTACCAGCGATGCCCTGGCGCTCAAACAACTGGATAAAGATACTTTTTACATTCACGCCGATACGCTTTTCCGCACGGATGATACCCTGGGGCTGAAACTGACGGCGCGGGCGCATGTTCAGTTTTTTAAAACGGACATGCAGGGACGCTGCGATACGCTCGTCTATAGCGATTCTTTGAAATGGGCCGAAATGCGCGGACGCCCGATCGTTTGGGCTGAAAATGCCGAGTTAAAAGGCGAATTCATGAAACTGTACATGAACGATTCGACCATGGAACGTGTGGAAATTACCGGTGATGCGCTGGGCGTTACGGAGGTAGACTCCGGAGCGTATTACAACCAGATTTTCGGAAAGCGCATGGATGCCTGGTTTTCGGAAGGGAAGCTACGCCGAACAGATGTCAGCGGAAATGCAATAACACTCTATTATCCTGAAGAAACCAGTAAATCGGATACGGCCGTTGTCATTTCCCGCAAAGGTTTTAACCGGCTGTTCGCGAGTGATATTCGCATTTACCTGGATAGTGGTGAAGTGGTCGGCGTGACCTACCTCGATCAACCGGACGGTGTTTTTTACCCGATGAACCGGATTAAAAAAGAAGAGCAGTTCCTGGATGCTTTTTCCTGGAAAGCGATTATTCGCCCGAAAAACAGTGCGGATATCCTGATTGACAAAGACCCGGACGATCTTCCGGAGCCTTTAGAAACTCCTGATGAAGAGAACGGGGAAGGTGTGCAGATTCTGTCCGACCCGGAAAACGATTAGCGTTCCGCTTCCGAAAGATCGAGATTTTGTTCGATGAAATCGATCAGGCTGTGAATGACCTTTATGTGAATTTCCTGCGCACGATCGGCGTAATTAGAATGCGGTGCCCGGATCTCCACATCACACAGTCCCGCCATTTTACCGCCGTCCTTCCCGGTAAGTCCGATCACCCTGATCCCGCGCGCTCTCGCCGTTTCAATTGCCCGCAGCACATTCCCCGAATTTCCGCTCGTGGAAATCGCTACCAGGCAATCGCCTTCCGAACCCCAGGCTTCGAGAAAGCGTGAAAAAACATATTCGTAGCCATAATCATTCGAAACGCAGGAAAGGTAGCCCGGATCAGAGATTGACACGGCTGCAATCGGTTTTCGGTTGTCGCGATAGCGTCCGGTCAGTTCTTCGGCGAAATGCATCGCATCGCACATCGAACCACCATTTCCACAACTGTAAACGCGTCCGCCAGAAGACAGGGTCTTTACCAGTAGTTCACCGGCATTTGCGATCAGTTTGAAATTCGCCTCGTTGTTAAATTTTAGCAAAACTTCTGCTGCTTCCGTAAAATGGTCTGCTATTTGTTTTATGCTCATCCGATTTAAACTTTTAACAAATTTAAATAATTTACGATCTTGACAGTCAAATAAAGTCTATTTGCTATATTTGAAACCGGACTTCGCTCCATAAACAAAACATTATGAAAAAACAGTTACTACTTTTTTGCCTTCTCATTTTCGGTACCTTTTCGTTTGCGCAGGACGACTGTTTTACCCGGCTTGAAGATGCTTTTGAAAAGCGTGGCTCGTACACCATTGCAGATGATATGCACCGGAATGTGATCATTTCTTACTTTGATGAGGATGGTTCTCACTGTGTTTCAGGGAAAGTACGTGTCGAAAACGGCGTGATCGTTGCCATATTCCTGCAATACGACGATAACAGCTATGAGTTGATGGAAAAGAAATTTTACAATTCTAAAAAGCAATCTCCCATGATCTCGAACGGTATTTCGGAAATGATCTATACACAGGACGGTGAGAAAATGCGCATTGTTTTTATCGAAAAACTAAAACCCAAACAGAAAGCACTGAAAGAAGTCGCCCTGCCGGACGACCTCTGATTGAAATACTGCCCCGGTCGAGAGATCGGGGTTTTTTGTAGGACAAATGATGGACTTTAAAAACAAAACGGCCTGGGTGATCGGGGCGAGTTCAGGGATTGGGCGCGAATTGTGTCGACAGCTCGCAGCTTCGGGAGCGCAGGTGATCCTTTCATCGCGTAAGATGGAAGAACTCCAGCGTATCCGGCAGGAACTCCCGCAACCGGAACGACACCTGTGTGTGCGGGTAGACCTCGGAGATCCGCAAGACGATAAAGAACTGGCCTGTACACTGGCGCTCGGGCTCACAGGAAGGCTGGATTATGTATTTCTGAACGGCGGGATCTCCCAGCGTGCCACGGTGGCTGAAACCGACCTGGAAGTCGACCGGAAGATCATGGAAGTCAATTATTTCGGGAATATTGCGCTGGCAAAAGCCGTCTTGCCTGTGTTTCGCAGGCAGAACGGAGGTACTTATGTCGTCACATCCAGCATTGCCGGAAAATTCGGGTTTTTCCTGCGCTCCGCTTACAGCGCGTCCAAGCACGCCCTTCATGGCTTTTACGAAAGTCTCATGCTCGAAGAGGAAAAATATAATGTGCGCGTGTTGATGGTCGTACCCGGTAAGATCAATACGCCGATCTCAAAGAATGCACTGTCCGCGGACGGTACACCGCACAACGAGATGGATCATAACCAGGCAACCGGAATGCCTGTGGATGAATGCGTCCGTCAGATCATTTCGGCACTTGAAAAAGAAAAACGCGAAGTCCTGATCGGGAACAAAGAGATCAAGGCTGTTACACTCAAAAGACTATTGCCCTCCGTTTTCTGGAAAGTTATCCGCAAGCAGTCGGCTACCTGATCCGTATTTCGGGATTGCGTAAAAGTAGTTGTGCAACAAACTCGTCCTCGTCCTCGGGGGATATATAGATCACATCGTACTTGTTGTAGTGCAACACGAGTCCTTTCGTGGCCAGTGCGAGTTTCCAGCCGATAAACAGTGTTTTGTTTCGGCGTATCTCGCGAATGTTGGCATAAGAGACCTGTTTTCGAAAGACAGAAGACTGGATGTGCAGGAGGTTTTTTTCGAAGCGGTAAAAGGTAAAACGCATCAAATGGATCATGATCGCAAATACCACGCAAACGATCAGTACAAAAGCGATCTTGGAAAGTAGTGATTCCCTCGTGTCGGTGAGCAGGAAATACCCGCTGAAGATCACCACGGCCGCCACGAGCACCAGTGGTAGCTTGAAGAACCAGTCGATTCGGGAACGATAAACAGCGCGGGATGCCAACTCTTTTTCCATGTAACTGCAAAAGTTACAAATTTCGGCATTGCTTTATAATTTCCTAACATTTTTTACCATTTGCCATCGGTTTATTACTTTTGCCCAAATTTTAGCTGGATGTCATCATTGCTTCGTCGTTTCAAATATTATGGGATCGGGTTCGGAATCGGACTGATCTTCGTTTTTTTCTTTTTTAGAAATCGCGGGTGCACCTGGCTTCCTTCCAACCGGGTAAAAAATGCCATTCTCGAGCGTGTCCTTGTATTGCCTGACAGCGAAGCGGGCCAACTGGAAGCAGGAGGGCTAAACCAGCAGGATCTTGTCGGTGTGTTAAATGACGGGGAGATCGAATACAGCCAGAGTCGTAAGAGTAGCAAAGATCTGAAAGTGTATGTGCTGACAAAAAAAATTCATGGAAAAGAGCACACTTTTTTTTATACCCTTCCGAAGGAGAGTTTTGTTTCTGAAGTATTTGTCGACCGAAAGGCTGTGGAGAAAATTCGAAACTCGAAAGAAGGTGCCGGGAAACTCATTCATTTCCCGAACTACAGTACGATCGTTTCGTCCGATACAACTCAGCTCATGGACTGCCAACTTGATTATTTCGGTTTTAAAAACGGAGAAGAGGTGTTGAAAGCCCTCAAAAAAACGGGAATGATCGATTTTAACCGCTCGGATTTTGATGCCGTTCCCAAATCGGAACACTACCTCGAATTTCGAACGAATGAGGGCGAGAACGTGGCCTGTAGGGCAATCTGGTATAAGAACAAGATCAATATTTTACAATTTACAAATGTCCCCGATTCCGTCTGCCGGAGTTTTAAAGCAGGCGATGTGAATAATTAAACGTCCGAACAGGGCAAAACGAGGACGATTTTTTTAATTTTGAATTATGGAATTTACGGCTGCACAGATTGCAGGGATACTGGACGGAGAGATCGCAGGAAATGAAAATGCGGTGGTTTCAGGCCTTTCGAAGATAGAAGAAGGCGTTCCGGGGACCCTGTCATTCCTGGCAAACCCGAAATACGAGGAATACATCTACTCGACAGGATCAAGCATTTGCATTGTCAATAAATCGTTTGAACCGTCCCGCGAACTTCCGGAAACGCTTACGCTTGTGAAGGTAGAAGATGCGTATGCCTGTTTTGCAAAATTGCTGGAAGTATACGACCAGATGCGTCGCAAGCAGCCGCGGATCGAACAACCGTCTTTTATTTCCGAAAGTGCAAAACTCGGAAAGGACCTGCACATTGGTGCATTTGCCTACATTGGTGAGAACGTGGAGATCGGGGATAATTCCGTGCTCTATCCGAATGCCTATGTCGGTGATAATGTGAAAATCGGGAAGAACGTGACGCTGCATCCGGGTGTTGCAGTGTACGCTGATTGTGTGATCGGAGACAACTGCATTTTGCATTCGGGAGTAAAGATCGGCGCTGACGGATTCGGTTTTGTACCGGATGCTACCGGGGCCTACGGAAAGGTGCCCCAGATCGGGAATGTGATCCTGGAAGACGATTGCGAGATTGGCTCCAATGCAACGATTGACCGCGCGACGCTCGGTTCTACCATTCTGCGTAAAGGTGTAAAGATCGACAACCTCGTACACATTGCACACAATGTGGAAGTAGGACGAAATACAGCGATGGCTGCGCAGGTCGGAGTGGCCGGCTCCACCAAGATCGGTGAAAACGTCATGATCGGCGGTCAGGCCGGTATCAGCGGACACATTCACATTGCAGACAAAACGCGTATTGTGGCGCAATCCGGAATTCCGAACAGCGTTAAAAAACCCGATACCCTCATGGGGTCGCCCGGTATTCCCATTGAAGATTTCAAAAAATCATATTTCGGCTTTCGAAAGTTGCCCTTCATTCTCAATAAAATCCAGGAATTCGATAAAAAGTTCAAAGAACTTCAAAAAGATTAACTTCATTTATGTCAGAAAAGCAAAGAACGCTGAAAAGTGCCGTTAAACTCCAGGGAATTGGTCTTCATACAGGAGAAAAAGTAACCCTCGAACTCTGCCCGGCACCTGAAAATCACGGTTATAAATTCCAGCGGATCGACCTCGACGGTGAACCGGTCATCCACGCCGACGTGGACCTGGTGGTCGCTACAGACCGCGGTACAACACTCGAACAAAACGGGGCACGGGTTTACACAACCGAACACGTACTGGCCGCACTTTACGGAATGCAGGTAGATAACGCACTCATTCGTCTCGACGGACCGGAAGTACCCATTATGGACGGGAGTTCGCTTCCCTTCGTGGAAGCTATTGAAAAAGCCGGTTATGAAGAGCAGAACGCCGAACGCGAATACCTCGAACTTACTGAAAACATCAAGTGGGAAGACCTTGATCGCGGAATTGAATTTCTCGCCGTTAAGGACGATCACTATCGGATTACTGTAATGGTTGACTACAAGTCGCCCGTACTCGGTACGCAACATGCGAGTATGTACAACCTGTCCGAGTTCAAGCCGGAAATTGCGCGCTGTCGCACATTCGTATTCCTGAAAGAACTGGAATTTCTCGCGAAAAACAACCTGATCAAAGGAGGTGACCTCGATAATGCGATTGTACTCGTAGAACGGGAAGACGTAAGCAAAGAGGAACTCGAGCGCCTCGCTAAACTGCTCGGAAAAGAAGAACTGAAGATCAATATTGAAGGCATTGGCGTACTGAACAGTACGAAACTGCAATACGAAAATGAACCGGCGCGACACAAATTACTGGACATAGTGGGCGATCTTGCCCTGATCGGAAAACCGGTGAAAGCGCATATTCTGGGTGCCCGTCCGGGCCATTCCGGGAATGTACGCTTCGCGAAGGTCCTCAAAGAACATTTCAAGCGGCAAAAGAACGGAGACCGTCATTTCGACCTCACCCGCGAACCGCTCTATACGATCAATGACATCGAGCGCATGCTGCCGCATCGCTATCCTTTTCTCCTGGTGGATAAGATCATGGAGATCGGTGAAGAATCCATCGTCGGTGTGAAGAACGTAACGATGAACGAACCGATGTTTACCGGTCATTTCCCCGGAAACCCGATCTTCCCCGGAGTGTTACAGATCGAAGCCATGGCCCAGGTCGGTGGTATTTTTGCGCTCAGTAAAGTTGAAGATCCGCACCTGTATTCCACGTACTTCATGAAAATTGATAACGTGAAATTCAAGCAGAAAGTCATTCCGGGTGATACACTCGTGTTCGAACTGAAACTGCTTTCCCCGATCCGCCGCGGACTGGTGAACATGGGCGGAAAAGCGTATGTAAACGGAAAACCTGTGATGGAAGCCGAAATGCTCGCACAGGTCATTAAAGATAAGACCGAATGATCCATCCGCTCGCGTATATCTCCGAAAAGTCAACGCTTGCAAAGAGTGTGATCGTTGACCCTTTTTCGACCATTCACGAAGATGTTGTGATCGGTGAGAACACGCGCATTCACTCGCATGTAACACTCTACCCGGGAACCCGGATAGGTGCAAATTGCGAGATCTTTCCTGGCGCCGTGATCGGCGTAATTCCGCAGGATCTTAAGTTCGACGGGGAGTATACGACCGTTGAGATCGGTGATAATACGAAGATCCGGGAATGCGTGACCATTCACCGCGGAACGAAGGATCGCTGGAAGACCGTGATCGGCTCTAATTGCCTTTTGATGACCTATGTACACGTGGCGCACGACTGCCAGATCGGTGATAATGTGATACTGGCAAGCTATTGCGGACTTTCAGGTCACGTACGCATCGATGATTACGCCATCCTCGAGGGAAAAGTCGCGGCACAGCAATTCGTGCACGTGGGTGCGCATACCTTTGTGGGCGGTGCTTCGCTCATTCGCAAGGATATTCCGCCTTACATCAAGGCAGCACGCGAACCCCTTACCTTCGCCGGGGTCAATTCCGTGGGTTTGCGCCGGCGCGGCATGAGCGATGAGTTTGTTCGTGCGGTGGAAGACATTTACCGGATTATCTACGTTCAGAATAATAATATCACGAAAGGCCTTGAAATGGTCCGTGAACAAATTCCGGAATCACCTGTTCGGAATGAAATACTGGATTTTATCCAGGGTTCTGATAAAGGAGTGATCCGCGGTATGATCTGATGCTCTCAAAGAAAACGAAATATGCCATTCATGCACTGACGTTTCTGGCCAGGAAGGATCCGAGCGTTCCGACATTAATTGCCGAGATCTCCGAAAAAGCCGTGATACCCAGAAAATTTCTCGAATCTATTTTGCTCGAACTTAAAAAAGCGGGGATCCTGTATTCGAAAATGGGGAAGGGCGGAGGTTACTTTCTGCTGAAAGATCCTGCCGAAATTACCATGGCGACCATCGTGCGGATGTTTAACGGCCCGATTGCCATGCTGCCCTGCGTGAGTCTGAATTATTACCGTGCCTGCGAAGACTGCGTGGATGAACGAAGCTGCGGGTTGCATTATGTCATGACACAAGTGCGTGACGAAACGCTGAAAGTGCTCGAAAACAAGTCGATTCGGGATATTCTGACCGAAGAAGATAATCACAATTCATAAAATAAGAAGAACGTGTTTCACAGAGGAGAAATAGTGGACCTGAGTATCTCCGATTACGCCTTTGGCGGAAGGGGAATTTGCAAAGTGCCGATGGAAGAGGGCGGAGCCTACGTCGTGTTCGTGGACAATGCTTTTCCGGGACAAAAGGTGCGTACGAAAATTGAAAAGAAAAAGAAAAAGTATGCCGAAGGCAAGTTACTCGAAGTACTTGAGCGCTCTCCGCAGGAGGTGATCGGTGATTTCCAGGAAATATCCGGTGCGCCCTACATTCACGTTCCGGTGGAACTGCAGGAATCACTTAAAAAAACGGCCACGCTGGAAGTATATCGCAGGCTCGGAGGCATTCAGAACGCTACCGAACTGTTCGACGAACTCATCTCCTCTCCGCAACATTACTTTTACCGCAATAAAATGGAGTACAGCTTTTCCTGTATCGAACACGACCTCGAAACGGGAGAAGAACTCGATGATGCTTTTGCGCTCGGTTTCAAACGACGCGGAACCTGGTGGAAGGTCGAAAGCCTAAACCGGCCAAGCGGTTTGTTCGATAAAGCGTTCGAAACGAAGTTGCGGGAGATTCGCGAATACCTGCATGCGACAGGCCTGAAAGCCTGGCATCCACCTGGAAAACACGGGTTTTTCAGGCACATCGTGGTCCGGAAATCATTTCACGAAGATAAATTGCTCATCAACCTCGTTACTTCTTCGGAAGGTCTGGAGGACTTCGATGTGCAAGCCTTCGGCGAAAAGCTGCAGGAATTGCTCCCGGGACGAATTGCCGGTTTTCAGCATACGATCAACGACAATGTGGCCGACCGTGCGAAAATCGAAAACGGGACCTGTACACTCGTGTTCGGGCAACCCAAAGTGATCGAAAAACTGTCCGGCCTCGAGTTCGAGATCAGCATGGAGAGCTTTTTCCAGACCAACCCCGCAAGTGCCGAAAGGCTGTACGACAAAGCACTCGATTACGTGTTTGAAGCAAGCTTTGAACCGGGTGAAGTCGTTATGGATCTTTTTTGCGGAACCGGAACGATCGGGCAACTGCTTTCAAAGCGCGCAGGAGACGTTCGGATCGTCGGGGTGGACATTGTTCCCGAAGCGATCGAAGATGCACGCCTGAACGCCCGCAGGAACGGAATTGATAACGTCGAATTTCACGCCGCTGATGTCGGGAAATTTCTCCTGGAATATCCGCAGTACACCGGGAAGATCAAAACGATCGTACTGGATCCGCCGAGAGCCGGGATCGCTCCGAAAACCTTGCGCAAGATCATGGCGCTCGGGGCGCAGAACATTGTATATATTTCCTGTAACCCGGCAACCCAGGCACGAGATGCCAATGAACTGATCGCTTCGGGCTACACGCTTGAAAAACTTTCACTGGTAGACCAGTTTCCGCACACCGGACACATTGAAGCCATTGCGCGCTTCACGAAATAATAGCCTTGTTTCGCCGGGCGTTCGGCGGAGATTCGTAAATTTGATAGCGATTTCAAAATACAAGTATGCAGGTTGAACTTATTTCAATTGGCGACGAACTGCTGATCGGTCAGACCATTAACACCAACGCGGCATGGCTTGGTAAAACATTCAGTGAACTCGGACTTCACGTGCAGGCTGCACATACGATTGCCGATGACGAAACGGAAATACTTTCCACCCTTTCCCGAACCGTGAAACCCGGAACGCTCGTGGTCATTACCGGAGGCCTCGGACCGACCAAGGATGACATTACCAAACACACGTTGTGTACCTTTTTCGGAACAAGTCTGGAACTGAACCAGGAAGTGCTCAAACACGTTAGCAGCTTTTTTGAAAAACGCGGACGTCCGATGCTCGAGTCCAATATCCGGCAGGCTGACTTCCCGAAAACGGCGGAAGTGCTACACAATGCACTCGGTACGGCACCGGGAATGTGGTTTGAACGCGACGGTGCGATCGTGGTTTCCTTACCGGGAGTTCCTTACGAAATGAAAGGCATTATCGAGTCTGAAGTCATTCCGCGATTACTCAAACGCGTTGACACGAATCCTGTCTTTTACAAAACGGTTCTGACCCAGGGAATCGGCGAATCATTCCTCGCGGAAAAAATGGCTGACTGGGAAAACCGGCTGCGCGGAGAGGGGCTTTCACTGGCTTATTTGCCTTCGCCCGGACAGGTAAAACTCCGCATTTCTTCGAAGGAGGGGCGTGCTTCCGAAAGTCGGATCGATGATTACATGCGTGAACTCGGACAGCGCCTGCCGCAGTATGTATTCGGTCAGAATCTGGATACGCTTGCCTCGGTAATCGCAGGTATTTGTATTGAGAAAAAACTCACCCTCGGTACTGTGGAAAGTTGTACGGCCGGCGGAATTGCCGCTGAAATTACCGCGATCCCGGGTTCAAGTGCTTATTTTTTAGGAGGACTGGTGACTTATAGCAACGAACTGAAAAGTAAACTTGCCGGGGTAAATCCCGAAACCATCCGGATGCACGGCGCAGTGAGTCGTGAAACCGTTACCGAAATGTGTGAGAACGGTCGCAAAGTACTTGAAACCGATTATTGCATTGCCGTTTCCGGCGTTGCAGGCCCGGACGGCGGCTCGGAGATCAACCCGGTGGGGTCCGTATGGATTGGGATTGCAGGTCCAAACCGCACCTTTGTACGTAAATTTGTGTTCGGAGACGATCGTTCGCGAAATATCCGGATGACGATCGGTGCGGCACTGAATGTATTGCGTTGCGAGATCCTGGGAATCGCTTTGGACAGCGGACGTCCTTAAGCGCGAACCTGCAGTTTCACTGAGCTTAGCCTGCATTTACAGTGCAAAAACAAAGCTTTTGAACGATTCGCTTTCAAATGTTCCGGAAATCCGGATAAATAATGTAAATTTGTACCCCGGAACGCCTAAGGAAGCAAATTAGTCCGATTGGAGCAAAATTCCCGGAAATATTCTTTCCGTATACTTGCACAATTCTAAAAAAATGACTTCCTTTGCACCCGCTTTTTAGAATTAGGAAAAAAAATACTATGTCACGAGTTTGTCAAATCACAGGTAAGTCGGTAATGACTGGGAACAACGTTTCTCACTCAAACCGTAAAACGAAACGAAAATTTTATCCGAACCTGGTTTCGAAGAAATTTTACATTCCGGAAGAGGACCGGTACATCACATTGAAAGTGTCTACCGCAGCGTTGAGAACGATCAACAAGAAAGGAATTTCGGCGTGTTTGAAAGATGCTCGGGAAAAAGGTTATTTAAAGTAAAAAATCCTGTTTCTATCCCGGTTTACCGGGCGATGGAATTATAAAAGTTAAGAAATGGCAAAAAAGAGTAAAGGCAACAGAATCCAGGTAATCCTGGAATGCACAGAGCACAAAGAATCAGGTATGCCTGGTACTTCTCGTTACATTACGACCAAAAACCGTAAGAACACTCCGGAGCGTATGGAGATTAAAAAGTTCAACCCGGTATTGAAACGTTATACTGTTCATAAAGAAATTAAATAAGACTGAGTTATGGCTAAGAAAGTAGTAGCATCCCTTCAGAAAGGTGGCGGAAAAGAGCACACAAAAGTGATTAAAATGGTTAAATCCGATAAATCAAGTGCTTTTTCTTTCAAAGAAGAAATCGTTCACAACGATAAGGTGAAAGAATGGTTTTCTAAAGCCTGATTCACTTTTCTGAATTCGTGATATTTTTAAGCTTCCTGAATTAAGGAGGCTTTTCTTATTTTTACATACTATGGCATTATTCGGATTATTTTCCCGCGAAAAAAAAGAGACTCTCGATAAAGGACTCGAAAAAACACGGCAGAGTTTCCTGTCCAAAATGGCACGTGCACTCGTCGGGAAGTCGACTGTGGACGATGAAGTGCTCGACAGCCTCGAAGAAACGCTGATTACCTCCGATGTGGGTGTAAACACGACCCTCCGGATCATCGAACGCATCGAGGAACGGGTGTCGCGAGACAAAGTCATGAACACTTCCGAACTAAATGCGATCCTGCGTGAGGAAATTGCCGCACTGCTGGACGAAAATAATGCGACAGCCAACGTTGATTTTAACTTTGAACGCAAGAACGATACGCCTTACGTGATCATGGTGGTGGGCGTAAACGGAGTCGGTAAAACCACGACGATTGGTAAACTCGCTCACCAGTTTAAGAAAAGCGGTAAAAAAGTAGTGCTTGGTGCAGCGGATACCTTCCGGGCTGCGGCCGTGGATCAACTGATCATCTGGTCGGAACGCGTGGGTGTGCCGATCGTGCAACAGGGAATGGGTGCTGACCCCGCCTCGGTTGCTTTTGATACCCTGCAGTCGGCCGTAGCTCAAAATGCGGACGTAGTGATCATCGACACGGCCGGGCGCCTTCACAACAAGGTGAACCTCATGAACGAACTCAGCAAGATCCGTCGCGTGATGGAAAAAGTAATTCCCGATGCACCGCACGAAGTATTGCTCGTACTCGACGGTTCTACCGGTCAGAATGCATACGAACAGGCTAAACAGTTTTCGCTTGCAACCAGTATCAATGCGCTGGCCATCACAAAACTCGACGGAACGGCAAAAGGTGGGGTGGTCATCGGTATTTCCGACCAAATGAAGATCCCTGTAAAATACATCGGCGTGGGAGAGGGAATGGAAGATCTCCAGGTCTTTAACAAAACCGAATTCGTCGACTCACTGTTCAATTAACCAGGATTTTACCGAAACGAAATACCCGGATAATCCGTAGATTTACACCTGAATTTTTTAACTGAAAAAGCATGGAAACTCAGGAAACACCAATCAGCACCGGGAATGTGCCCTTTGAAAAGACAATCGGCATTCTCGCTTACTGCACGCTCATCGGATGGATCATTGCCCTGGTGATGAACTCTGAAAAACAGGGAGAAGAAAAACGCTACAATGCCTTTCACATTCGGCAGATGCTCGGACTTTTCATTTTTGCCTTCGGTCTTTATGTCGTTATGACAGCCATGGTATTTATCTTCGTTCCCGTCGTATTTCTGTTTCAGCTCGTGTGGCTCGGATTTTTCGTGCTCTGGCTGTTAGGTCTTATAGCAGCCGTAAACGGACAGCGCAAACCGATTCCGGTGATCGGACAAACTGTTGAAAATATGCTCGGCACGGCATTCGAATAAATTTCATCTAACGTATTGATTAAAAGCTGTCGGCTCATTCCCGGACAGCTTTTTTTGCGCATATTTTTTTGCGTGAACTGAATTATATGCTACCTTTAAGTCGCTAAATTAAACTCAAAAACGTTAGATTATGTTGTGTATCCGTGTTACGTAAAGCCGGTTTAACCGGACAGACCTGCCCTTCAACACATTGTTTACTTCTACTATTATCTTAATTATGAAAATTACACTTTCAAAAAAATCCGCATGGTTAGTTGTGAGTGGTCTGTTGGCCGGTATCGCACCTTTGCGGGCTCAAAACCAGGCTCCCGTGATTCGCTGCGCCACCATGCAGGTCGATTCGATGAGACGGGCGGAAAATCCCAACATCGGTTCACTGGCAGATTTCGAAGAATGGATCGCCGGTGAGATCGAACGCAAGCAAAATTCAAAGATCATCGGAGGGGTTTACCAAATCCCGGTTGTCTTCCATGTGGTGCATAACAGTAACGAAGCAGTAGGCGTCGGAAGAAATATTTCCTTTGCCGCGATCCAGTCCCAAATTGATGTCCTTAACGAGGATTTTCGGAAAATGTTCGGATCGAATGGTTACAATACACACCCCGACGGTGCCGATACACAGATCGAATTTTGCCTCGCACAAAGGCGTCCCGATGGTTCCGCGTTTCCGGCCGGAGAACCGGGCGTAAACCGGATCAACCGGAATACTGCAGGATTTAACTCGCCACCGTATTCCACGAATTACATTGACAACACGATCAAAACCTGGACCTATAATAATAACGTTCCGACAGCGACGCGTGGTTGGGATCCGGCTCAATACATGAACATCTGGATCTGTGATATCAGCAACGGAATCCTAGGTTATGCGCAATTCCCTGAATCTGCGCTTGGCGGAATGGGCTGCGGCTCACAGAACGAAGCAACGGACGGCGTCGTGTTTCTCTATAATTCAATCGGGAAAAGCAGTGTAACCGGATTTCCGGCTCCATATAACGAAGGACGTACCGCAACGCATGAGATCGGCCACTGGCTCGGACTTCGTCACATCTGGGGCGATGGTGGCTGCGGAGTGGATGACTTCTGCAATGACACACCGCTTTCAGACAATCCGAATTTCGGATGCCCCAACGGACACGTCTCCTGTGGCTCAACGGACATGATCGAAAATTACATGGATTACACAGACGATCTCTGTATGAACATTTTTACCAATGACCAGAAAATGCGGATGCGGACCGTACTTGAAAGCAGTCCGCTGCGACTTTCACTCATCAATTCGGATGCCTGCACGCCGCCGAACCCTTCGGATGCAGCAATTGTTGATATTTTGCAACCGCGCGGAGATAATTGCGCCGGCGGAATCACGCCACAGGCCGTGCTTAAAAATCGCGGCGGGACGAATCTCACATCCGCAATCATTAATTATGAACTGGATAACGGAACACCGGTAGCGTTTAACTGGACGGGTAACCTGGCGCCTTCAGCTACTGCAAACGTAAGCTTGCCGGTTTTTAATGCGCCGCTCGGAATTCACAACCTGAAAGTCTACAGTACCCTGCCGAACACAACCGCCGATCCGTTTACGGTATACGATACTACCGAAATTACCTTTGTCATTTCAAACGGCATCATGCCTCCGTATACACAGGATTTCGATGGCGGTGTTTTCCCCCCGGACATTAAATGGAGCAGTATCAACCCGAATAACGACTGCTACGAATGGCTGGGCGGAACGGGAACTTCCAGCAGCGGGCAAAACAACAATGCATCCGCGCTAATGCCTAATTTCGGCAACAATACTTCCGGAAGCGAGCACCTTGTAACGCCGGTATTTACCTTACCGTGTAACGTGACGAATGCACAACTTTCCTTTGACGTGGCGTACCGCAAAAGAAGTTCGGGAACCAATGACGCACTTTTCATTGACATTTCTGAAGATTGCGGTGCAAGCTGGAATTCCACACCGATCTATTCCAAATCAGGAAGTACGTTGGCAACCCTGGGAACTTCCACGAATTATTTTATCCCTTCAAACGGTTCGGACTGGCGGAACGAGGTTGTGAGCCTGCAAAGTTTCGTGGGAGCGACTTCCAAGAATGTACGTTTCCGTTTCCGGGGACAAACCGCAAACGGGAACAACCTCTACATCGACAATTTTTCGTTCACTGCCGTTTCTCCCGCAGAGATCGCCGTGAGTGAAAGCACCCTCGAAGTATACGATGAAGGTTTTTACAATTACCCGCTGACGGCTGCAGGTAGTTCTTCCTCAGCCACGTTCACCGTTACGAATACCGGAACTTCTCCACTCACGCTGAACAACCCGATCACCGTATCGGGTACCGCTTTCTCCCTCGGAACCGGCTTCTCATCAACCACGCTGGCTCCCGGGGCCTCCACGACATTTACCGTGCTCTTCAGCCCGTCCGGAGGAGGTAATTTTACAGGGAATGTGAGTTTCGGAAACAACGACTGTGATGAGGGAACGTATAACTTCGTGCTCAACGGCACCGGCACGGGATCTGTGACTGTCGTTGCCGATTTCAGCATAAATACCACGCAGATTTGCCAGGGCAGTACAGCGACTTTTACCGATGCCTCGCAAAATGCTACTTCCTGGTCCTGGGATTTCGGTTCGGGAGCTTCTCCGGCCACTGCAACCGGCGCCGGACCTCACACGGTTACATACAGCACTTCCGGTAGCAAAACGATCATGCTGACGGTTAACGGTTCGCAAAGTACCACGCAAACGCTGATGGTGAATGCAACACCGACCGTAACACAGAATTCCATCGGGACATTGTGTGTGGAAGGATCACCTTTTGTTCTCCAGGGCGGTTCACCTGCGGGGGGAACGTACAGCGGAACCGCGGTAACCGGTTCTACCTTCAGTCCGGCCGTGGCCGGCGAGGGATCTTTCCCGATTACGTACAGTTACACGGATGGAAACGGTTGTGGAGGAAGTGCGCAGATCACGATCGTGGTGCAGGCCTGTGCGAGTGTCGGCGAACTGGCCAGCGCGGGACTTTCGGTTTTTCCAAATCCATCGGACGGACATTTTACAATCCGGGACGAAAAAACCTTACTTACGGACGTACAGGTTTACGATCAACAGGGAAAACTGGTTAAAAGCTTAAAACCGGATGGTTCACAGCAAATGCAGGTCGATCTGAGCAATTTTGCGGCAGGCGCATATACGGTGCATCTTGTAACGCTACAGGGAAGTTACCACTCGCGCATTGTGGTTCAACATTAATCGGAAAACTAATAATCAGGAGGGATGTCTTACGGCATCCCTTTTTTATTTAATACTCGACTTCGGGCATTTCGATGCTGATATCCGGGAGGTACAGGTCGTAGATCCACGTGGGATTCAACTTGAAGGTACTTTCTTTAAAGGACGGATAAAACGTGAAAGAAAAGCGCAACTCGTTAATGACCAGGTTTTCATTACGAAGCAGAATTCCCAGTCCGTAAGCCTGGTACCAGGGTTGTACAATCAGTTGACTTTGCAGGGCACTAAGGTTTGCAAATGCCGCGTATACGAAGGCTCCGATATTAAAACCAAGTACTTTGTAAGGAGTGTAAAGAATGTTTGTAGCCGTCAGTGACGTTTTACTGATCCCGGACAATACATCGCTGTTGACATTGAGGAATCCGTCTTCATTATCGAGATAGAGTCTGCTGAAAAAACCATCCGACCCCACATGTCGGAACTTTGTGCTCACGAAAAAGCGATTCTTAAACTTCCGGTCGATCACGAGCGGGGAGAGGTACAGCAATTTATAGGTCGTGGAAGAAGAATTAAAGGCACTTTCCCCGGAGAACGTTCGTACATAATCTATGCGACCGTTGAGGTATCCGAATTTTTGCTTGATAGCCATCCCGACATTGAAACCCGCGTAGTTAATGTCGCCACTTGCGCGGTGAAAAGACTTTCCCAGTAGTCCGTTTATGTAAAAACCGACCGGCAGGTCTTCGGAATATACGAAACGGTAAATGTAATTATCGACAAAATACTTCCGCTTGACAAAACCGAAGTTGAACAGTACCGTATGCCCGCTTTGATTGAGGATATTTAGTGCTGTGTCATACGTATTCACATCGCTGATCGTTTCTTCTTTGCTGTAATAACGAACATTGGTTACGAGGTTGTTGGAAAACTCGTGTTCTTTATTCTTGAAATTAAGGTCGAAGGCATGCCCGAACCACATGTCTGTCCTGTTCACCACTGAAACGTAATCTGCAATGATTGAATCTTTGTTGTAACGGAACTTCTCGCTGTTCACCGAACTTACGGTTGCGCCATAGCCATAGCGGAACAAGCCGGATATATAGCGCCGATTTAGTCCGAATTCCTGGATGTAATTGCGATCCGAGGTGGAGTAGTTTGCTTTTAACTGAATGTAAGAATCCCACAGGTTCTCGTCGACGTAATTAAAAGTGCTGAAGGCGTACTTTTGACCGGCCACGCCGAGATCGTAGTTCAGTTTACTCCCGGTTCCGGCCACGTTCAGGTATTTCAAGGTGTAAATATTGATATCGTCACGCTTGCTGAATCCGACATTGAACGGGAAACGGTCCTGGACAATGATCACAATGCGGTAATGCCCTCGTCGCCTTGTGCGGTGTGTGATAATGCGCGCATCGCGGATGACAAGTGAACGGCGCAGGAGACGTTCCGATTCCTTGAGTTCTATCGGGCGCACTGTGTCGTTTTCCGAGAACAGAATGTGCTGGCGGATCACGCGTTCCTTGGTTGAGATCACGAATGCATTCCCGAAGCGTTTGATAAAAGCGGTGTCAACCTTCGTGGTGTCGTAAACATCGTAGCCGAGTGGCAGCATGACGTGAACTTCGATCTCGTCAATGATGAAGCGTTTGGCTTTCGGATCGATCTCGTATTTGAGCGCACTGGCCTCTTCAAAGAAAAGACTGTCCGTGCTGTCGTACAATTCATCTTCCTCCTGCGCCGAAAGCGGGAGCCAGATCATGCAAAAAAGGAAGAGTGGAAAAAGTTTCATGCTTTCAAAAGCGGTAAACAATTTCCGGGGGTGCTTGGTTCACTCAAAACGGCTTTTCGGAAGATCGAGCCATTCAAGTGTACTGTTACAAAAGATATCTTCCACGGTTTGCGGGTCCAGATCGCTTTCTTCGATGAACTTCCCGATCTCGAGGTCGCCCAGCGGGAAAGGATAGTCCGAACCGAGGCAAATCCGCCGGCTTCCCTGTAATTTCAACATGTATTTCAAGGCGTCAATGTCGTGCGTAATGCAGTCTATCCAGAACTTTCCGACATATTCTCTCGGGTTTACCGGGTTGTCGATCGCAACGAGGTCCGGGCGACAGTTAAAGCCGTGTTCGATCCTTCCGAGTGTGGGCAGAAAAGAACCGCCGGCATGTGAGAAACAAACGCGTAAATCCGGAAGTCGTTCCAGTACACCGCCAAAGATCAGTGAACAGGCAGCGCGTGAGGTTTCTGCAGGCATCCCGACAAGCCATGGAAGCCAGTATTTGCGCATGGAATCAAAGCCCATCATTTGCCAGGGATGGATTAAAACGGCCATTCCAAGGCGTTCGCATGCTTCAAAGATCGGGAAGAACTCGTCTTCACTCAGGTTCTTGTCGTTAATATTGGAGCCGATCTGAATCCCGGAAAGCCCGATGTTTTTGCAGCGTTCGAGTTCTTTGATCGCCATATCGGTATCCTGCATCGGAAGGGTTCCGAGACCGACATAATGTTTCGGATATTCCCGAACGAGTCCGGCGATGTGATCATTGAGGTATTGTGACAGTTCGAGGCAGTGTTCCGCCTTTGCCCAGTAAGAAAACATCACCGGGATGGTGCAGACCACCTGTACCTGTGCATTAAAGGTTTCATATTCCGGAATACGCTTTTCGGCATTCCAGCAATTTTCACGAATGCGTCGGAAGAAACGTCCGCCCTGCATCATGTCGGCCGTGTCGTCATCATTGTGTTCCAGCATGATAAAGTCCCCATAGCCGAATTTTTTGGTCCAGTCTGGCAGGTTGCGTGGAATAATATGCGTGTGCATGTCTATTTTCAGCATACTTCGAAATATTTGTCGGCAAAAATAGAAAATTTTACTCCAGCCGGGGCGCTAAAGAGTTTTCCGACCCGATTGACGGTTAAAAGCCGTCGAAGAAAATACGCATTTCTTAAAATTGATTAAAAAGTTAACCTTTTTGCGGGTAAGTTGTTGCAATTATATGGGTAGCTGTGCTATTCCTGTTTCAAAAACATTAAAGAGTATGAAAGAGCAAGATAAAAAAGGCGAACGTTTTGAAGATTTTCAAAAAGAACAAAACAATAATGAACTGTTCCCGCAGGGAAGTCGTCGCGACGGAGCGAAACATGTTTCCAACGAGCGCGATGAAACAACCGGTGAATTTGACCTGAACGAGACAGAAATTGAAAATTCCATCAGTGGAAATCGCCAGATCGAAAAAGATTACAACGGTATTTCTGACGATGCGGATTATGACGGTCAGGATCCTGATGCGCTGCACGGTTTTTCCGATGCCAAAGAAGGACTGGAGTCTGATATTCGCAACGAAGAGCGAAAAATTCAGCGCGGAGATACGGATATGCCCCAGGAATATGAGGATGACTCCGATGTGAATGAGAACATCAAGGGTGGAAAAGTGAAGTAAGGTAGTTTTAGACGGTTTTTAGCAGAAAAAGCGAATTTTTAGTGTAAATCGACATTTTTTAGCCAATTTTTGTTGAAAATTAACTGATTTAGGTTAAAAATGACAAGTTTCCTTGGTCAATCGAGGGGAAAGTTTATATTGTCGGAAAAACAAACTGTATTAGAAAATGAAAGTAAAAAACTACACGGCTGTCACAAAACCTTCGCAGCTGGAAAAAGAGGAAATTGTAGAATTTCTTTTTCAGCATTTGGATCAATACGGAGACCCGCGTGAACAGATCACCTCGGCCATTAATTACGCGATCAAGGAAAAAATCTCGTTTGGCGGGAACGTGGTCACGCTTCGAAACGACGATGATAAGCTCATCGGTGCAGTCGTGCTTAATCAAACTGGTATGGGGGGGTATATTCCTGAAAATATACTTGTATACATCGCGATCCATGCAGATTATCGCGGCAAGGGGATCGGTCGAAAGTTGATGGAAGAAGCTATCAAAAATACGGCAGGTGATATTGCGCTCCACGTGGAGGCGAACAACCCGGCAAAATTCCTTTACGAAAAACTTGGCTTTACCAATCCGTACCTCGAGATGAGGTTAAAAAAATAAACGATGAGCATACACTGGGTGGATCTGACCATCTTCGTCGTGTACCTGGCGGCGATGCTTGGAGTCGGATTCTATTTCTACAGAAAGAACAATTCAAAAGAAGATTATTATGTAGGTGGACGGTCCATGTCTGCGGGGCACATCGGCCTCTCCGTTGTGGCTACCGACGTTGGTGGTGGATTCTCCATTGGGCTGGGAGGCCTCGGTTTTACCATGGGGCTGTCCGGAAGCTGGATGCTTTTTACCGGCCTTATAGGAGCCTGGCTTAGTGCCGTTTTACTTATTCCGAAGGTCTATCCGCTGGCACGCAAACACAACTTCCTGAGTTTTCCGGAAGCTTTAAAACATTTTTACAATCCCCGCGTCGCTTTGCTGGCGGGAATCATTTCACTGGTCGGATACATCGGTTTTACCGGTTCACAAATACTAGCCGGCGCCAAACTCGCGAGTGCTACCTTTTCCGAAGATATTTCGCTGACAACGGCTGTGCTCGTCATGGGGATTATTGCCATAGTTTATACGGTTGTCGGCGGGATCAAAGCCGTGATCTACACCGATACGATCCAGTGGATCATTCTCATGACCGGACTTATCGGGATCGGAATTCCATATTGTTATTTTGAGATCGGTGGCTGGGACCAGATTCAGGCTTATTTACCGAATGAATTTTTAAGCCTCGGAAACGTGTCTTTCATGCAGCTTTTCAACTGGCTCATTACAATCGTGCCGGTCTGGTTTATCGGGATGACGCTCTATCAGCGGATCTACGCCTGTCGGGACGAAAAAACCGCCCGGAAAGCGTGGCGGATCGCTGGACTTTTCGAATGGCCGATCATGGCTTTCATGGGCGTGATCCTCGGCTTGTTTGCACGCGTGGCTTTTGACCAGGGAATGTTCGAAAGTCTTGGTTTCGGAAGCGATAACATGCCCGACCCGGAGATCGGCCTGCCGATGCTCCTGAGTAAAGTGTTGCCCGTAGGCCTCATGGGACTGATGATGTCTGCCTACTTTTCAGCGATCATGTCCACAGCGGATAGTTGCCTGATGGCTGCTTCCGGGAACCTGATGACCGATATTCTCGGGCGTTTCAAAAAGACTTCCGAGAACATGTTACTCACACAGTTGTTTACCTTTTTGATAGGTGTGCTCGCCATACTGATCGCATTGCAGATGAAAGAAGTTTTGCAACTCATGCTATACTCGTATGCATTTATGGTTTCCGGTCTGCTGATACCGGTTCTGATGATGCTCCTGCACGGACGTCCGAACGCGCAGGCGGCCCTCGCATCAATGATCATGGGAGGAACAACCACGTTGCTGCTGATTGCGTTGAAAGTGCCGCTACCGTACGAACTCGATGCGAATTTTGTGGGGATCAGCCTGTCCTTATTGACATACATTTCCGTCCACCAGTTTACAAAACCAACACACACACATGGCTGAACTTCAAATTAACATTTCTCAGATCAAGGAAAATATCCTGAAGCTGAGCGCGTTCTTTAAAACGCATTCCAAACAGTGGAGCCTCATTACCAAGGTTTTTTCGGGAGATAAGGAATTTTTGCGCCTGCTTCTCGAACCGGAGATCTACGAGAATATCCATTCGATCGGGGACTCGCGCATTTCCAGTCTTAAAAACCTGAAAGAGGTTAATCCGTCTATCAAAACGATTTACATCAAGCCTCCGGCGTACGCTTACGTGGAGGACGTAGTGCGCTATGCGGATGTGTCTTGCAATAGTTCGATACAAACGATCGAGGCACTCGATATTGAAGCGAAGAAACTCGGGAAAGTGCACCAGATCATTATCATGATCGAACTCGGTGAACTCCGCGAAGGAATTTTGCGCGAAGAGATCATGAACTTTTACGAAAAAGTATTTGAACTTGAAAATATCGAAGTGATCGGGCTGGGCAGTAATCTCGGGTGTATGTACGGGATCGAACCGACCTTTGACAAACTCCTGCAGTTGTGCCTTTACAAAGAGATCATCGAGTTAAAGTTCAAAACAAAACTCGAGCTGATCTCCGGGGGAAGTTCTATTACGCTCCCGCTCGTGGAACATGGAAACGTACCCGAGGACATGAACCATTTTCGCATCGGGGAAGCCGCTTTCTTCGGAACAAGTCCGCTTAACGAATCCCGGTTTTTGGATCTGAATACGGATAACTTCATGTTCAAGACCCATATTTTGGAGTTGGAGCATAAAGATATGATCCCCGACGGAAAGATCAGCGATGCGAATATCGGGCATACTTTCGAACCTGCCGATGAGAGCATTCTCAGTACCAATAAAGCAATCCTCGATTTCGGACTGCTCGACGTGGACCAGGAAAACCTGTTTTCGAATGATCCGAATATTTCATTTGTCGGAATTACTTCGGACATGACTGTAGTCAATATCGGGGACAACGAAGATGCTACCGGTAACCCGATCTATACGGTTGGTGATACGCTCACGCTCAGGCCGAATTACCTGGCAGTGGCACGCCTGCTGAACTCCAAGTTTATCGATAAGGAATTTATTGTGTAAAACAGGAACTGACCTTCTTTAATAGAAGAAAAACAGCACGAATGCGGTAACGATAATTGCCAGGTTGCCAAATAACCCGACCAGTACGGGTTTTTTAGGGAATTCATCTGAAAAAAGTTCGAGGGTCGCAGTGATGAGTCCGATTAAACTCCCTGTTAAACACAGAAAGCAAAGAGCCAGGAATCCAAAGAATTTGTTGGCTGAGAAACCGCTGCATGTTAAAAACACGATGAGAACGATGCAAAAAATGTTTCCCAGGAACAGGAACTGGCTCACCGGTCGGTTTTTCTTTTTCAAGCTGCTTTGTTCATCCGGGTGCATTTTGTCAATGGTTATCGTTGATTCTTTAAGTTGATCACATACCTCGTATATATCTCGCGCAAGATAGCGAACTAATTCAATCCGGGCCTGGCAATTCGTTATATTTGAACAAAAGTGTAATATTATGGCATCCCGAAAAGAACTTTCTGCAGCCGAGCGAAGCGCATTACTAGCAACCTTAAGAAAGCGTTTTGAAGCGAACAATGCACGCCACGAGGGACTAGAATGGAGGAAAGTAGAAGAAAAACTCGAACATCATCCGTCGAAACTCTGGTCGCTTTTTCAAATGGAAGAAAGTGGCGGGGAACCGGATGTGATTTCCTACGATGCTGATCAGGATGAATACCTGTTTTGCGATTGTTCGGCCGAAAGTCCGAAGGAGCGGCGTAGCCTGTGTTACGATGAAGAGGCACTTCAGTCACGCAAGCAGCATAAACCAAAGGGCAGCGCCGTGGAAAGTGCCGCCGGAATGGGAGCCGAACTTCTGACGGAAGAGCAATACCGCGCGCTCCAGGAACTCGGTGAGTTTGATACGAAAACATCTAGTTGGATACAAACACCGGTTGAAATCCGCGAACGGGGAGGGGCACTTTTCTGCGACCGGCGCTATGATACCGTATTTGTCTATCATAATGGTGCTGAATCGTATTATGCGGCGCGTGGATTTCGAGTATCGTTGCGCATCGCATAATCTGAAATGCAATAAGTATCAGCTTCTGTAAAAAAAACAGCGATTTATTCCCTGCGACAGGATTTGAGAATCTGTGTAGCAAGCCGAACCGATTCGGCATCGAGGCTGGAAGCGATTAGGGACAGGGCTTCACATTTGCTATCCGAAGCCTGGCAGGTAAGATCTTTCACGTGTAAGCCGGCAATTCCCTTTTTACCGCGTTCACGGGTTACGAGTTTATAGCGAACATTTCCCAGCGTATCTTCCTTGATCTGACTTTCGAGCGTTTCGTTCGGAATGTAGCTCTCATAGTAGATCGTATCTTCATCAAGCAGGTACGTACATTGAAAATGAAGTGAATCTGTACGCGCTATGCTGATCGGTCTCAAGGCCCTTAACAATTCCTTCCAGTCGGCTTTTTTATGGTGAAGACGGTGACGGTAAATCGCATCGAGTTTTCGATCGTTCGAGGCGGCGTGTTCCATGAGTGAAGGAGCCAGGGGGCTGGAATACAGGCCATAATTAAACACAAAGGTAATCGTACCGTTACTGATCTTCCCTGAATAGGATTTCAGGTCGGTATTTTCGCTGAATTTAAAGTCTGCCGGAAAATCAAATACATAATCGCGTATCCGGATCTTTCGGAGTCCTTTGGGCGTTTGCTGACAGGCTGCCAGTAAAACAGTGAATAATATGACCGCGATGGCCTTCATGAAACCCAATTTAGTCCATTTTTTTCAAATTTCCTAAAATCGGAACTGTTAATTAAAGTGAATGCTTAGCCATTTGAATCGGGCACGGTCATGTCTTTCTGCGAATTAGCGGCCAGCAGGCGCTGAACTTTCGGTTGAACGGACCAGATCCCGATCGGGTAGAACATTAGTGCCATAAACCAGGTCGAAGTTGCGTTTTCAGAGCGCGGTTCACGTTTCGTTCCGGCCATCGAAATCGCCTTTGCAGCACGGTAGAGGATATAAAATGCACTAAAGGTCGAGTATAAGTTTAGCGGGAGCAATATCCACAGTAGCGCACCGAATTCAGCATAGTTACGCGTTGTAATACTATATCCGCCTCCCGAAATTAGGATTGAACCGCCGAGAAACAGCACATAGAAGAGACAGCTAAACCGAAAAAAGCCGTTTTTCTTCCGGTCTTCGGATGCCAGTGTTTCGTTAAGACTGATCGTTATCGCGTATAACCAGCCTGTAAATGCGAAGAGGTAAAGCAGTGCTAACTCAATGAGAAATACGCCTGCCATCGACAATGCCAGAAACATGCAGAAAAGCTGCCAGTGCCGGAGTTTTAAGAATAGATACACGCGGATCGGGTTTGATGACCACGCAAAGGTAAAAAATCCGATGATTTTTAATTTCAAACGTAAAATCAGCGGATTTCCCAATTTTGAAATATCTTTACCGCACTTTTAACAAACAATGAATCAGTCGCTCGTAACCGCAATCGCCTGTATATTCCTTTTTTTCGGAACTTCCCGAGCCATCGATGAACAACGTGCCGCTACAAGGGCGGATGCACTGATCACGCTCTTATCCGACCAACATTTGCAACCCGCGGATATTACATCTCAGGCTTTTCTCGACAACTTCTTTACGTATTTCATACGCTCACTTGATCCGGATATGGATCTGTTTTCACAAGAAGACGAGGTACTCCTGCGCGGTGAGCTCGCCCTGCTGCAAACCGACCTGCAAAACAAACAGGTAAATTTCCTCCGGAAATCGACGGATCTGTATCGCGTTCGCCTTGCCGCTTACCGCGATTTCGCAAGCGCGTGGTTTAACACACCTTTTGAGCCGAAAAGTCTGTTACAGGCATCTGCCGCGGAATTCGAAAAGCGCTCCGGCGAAAGTGACCTAAGCGAACGCTGGAAAAAACAATTGCGTTACTTCGTTCTGAATACGGCTTTTGACGGGCTGGATCATGCGCTTTCATCGGATTCCGTAAACATCCTCGTAAAAGAAGGATTTGAAAATTGCAAAACGCTTTTGCTCGAAAACCTCGCGCAGGAGGACGAGCTCGACTATTTCTTCGAAGATGTTTACCTTAACGCCATTGCCATGGCTTTCGATCCGCATTCATCCTTCTTCGACCTGGCGCAGGAAAAGCAATTTGAGGCTGAATTGTCCGGTAGTCGTGAAATCTTCGGGTTTTCAATTGACCGAAACAGCAAGGGCACCTTTTTTATAAGCAACCTTGTGCCTGGAAGTGCCGCGTGGAATTCCGGTGAACTTGGTACGAACGATGTCGTCCTGCGCATCCGTTTCGACCGCCGAAAGGAGTTTTCCCTGCGCTCCATGACACTCTCCGAACTCAACGAGCGCTTTGCACAAAGCGATGCGAAAGTGATTACGCTGACCTTGGAAGACGAGGATCATACTCAACGGCAGGTAACGCTGGAGAAACAGGTTGTTTCACTGGAATCCGACCTGATTCGTTCGGCTATTTTGTCGGGGTCTCAGAAAGTCGGATATATCACTTTACCGGATTTTTACACCTCCTGGGATTCGGAGAATATGCTTGGCTGCGCAAACGATGTAGCCAAGGCTATTTTAAAAATGCAAAAAGAGCACATCGGCGGACTGATCCTTGATCTCCGCGGAAACGGTGGCGGTTCCATGAAGGAAGCCGTTGACCTGGTCGGGATTTTCATCAATTACGGTCCCGTGGTTGTGTCGCGCACAAGTGACGAAGAAATTACGGTGATCAAAGATTTTAACCGGGGCGCAATATACACGGGCCCACTCATCGTTTTGATCGATGGCGGATCGGCTTCTGCGAGCGAGATCGTGGCCGCAGCCCTGCAGGATCACAGGCGTGCGGTTATTGTCGGTCAGCGATCTTTTGGAAAATCAACCGGCCAGACGATCCTGCCGATCATCCCGGAGGGCAGTCTCCTGACGGACGTTCAAAGCGGCATGTATGGTTTTGCCAAAGTGACCATGGACGGGCTTTATCGTATCGACCTGAGTACGCATCAAAAGTCCGGAGTAAAACCGGACGTGGAACTACCGACCCTGTTCGGCGAGGAATATTTCAGTGAACGCGATTTTCCAAATGCGCTGGAATTACAGCCGATTGAAAAGAAAGTGTATTACGATCCCTTACCGGCACCGGATGTGCAAAACCTGCAGTCCGAAAGCCAGGCAAGGCTCGCCCTCGATTCCAACTATATCAGGCTCCGAAGCATCACAGCAAAACTGGAAAAACTCATGTCGGATGACTACGTGCTGACACTCTCGGTAAAAGATATGTATGCTTACAGTCTTGAGATTGCCAGACAGCTTGAGGCTGTCGGCGAATGGAAAAAAGGCGTTAAAACCATATTTGAAACCCAAAACATAGCTTTCGACGAAGCGACCTTCAGCGACGGTTCGATTCACGAATTCTCAAATAGTATGTTCCTTAGGCGACTGGCGCTCGACCAGGAACTCAACGAAGCATATCGGATTATGCTCTCCATGATGCGGCAATAATAACTTAAAATAATACGTATGAACAAACGATTACCCTTTCTGATGCTTATGCTCGCACTGCTTTTTGTTTCGGCCTCCCGTGCGGAGACTGCGGTCGAGTATATGGAATCTTTTTCGAACCAGTACCAGGCCCTGCAAAAGGACATGTGGGATTACACGAGTTCCGTTTCGCATGGCAAAAGTGCGCGCAAGGTAGAAAAACGGCGTATGGAACTGATCGCAACGGCGCAAAAAGCACTTGGTTCGGCCCGGGCTGCGAAAGATTTTGGAGGAACTACCGACTACCGCGATGCCGTGATCGATTTTTTTGAGATCTACTACAACGTACTCAATGAAGATTACGCGAAGATCGTCGATATGGAAGAGATCGCTGAACAGTCTTACGACAACATGGAAGCCTATATGACTGCCAAAGAACTGGCTACCGATAAACTGATGGAGGCCGGCGAGATCGTACAGGAAGCACAGGAAAAATTCGCAAAAGAGAATAATATCACCCTTTTGGAGCGCGAAGATGACATGAGCCGAAAAATGGAGATTGCGTCAAAGGTTTACGATCATTACAACGAGGTTTACCTGATCTTTTTTAAAAGTTTCAAACAGGAAGTATACCTACTGGATGCGATTGGCCGCAAAGACCTCAATGCCGTGGAGCAAAATCGCGTGGCACTGAAAGCGACGGCCGAAGAAGGGATCGAAAAACTGAAGGCGCTCGAACCTTACGGCGGAGACCGTTCACTGGTGGACAATAACATGGAATTACTGAAATTCTACATCCAGGAAGCGGATCGCGAAGTTCCTAAAATGACGGATTATTTCCTGAAAGAAGAGAACTTTATGAAAGTGAAGACCAATTTCGACCAGATCAAGGAAAAAAATCGCACGCAAAAAGATGTGGATACGTACAACCAGGCAGTTAACGACATGAATGCTGCTGTGGAGGCATATAATTCCGCCAATGAGTCTACGAACAACCTGCGCGGGAAATACATCGACAGCTGGAACAGAACCGCACAAAAATATACCGATAAGCACGTTCCGAAGTAAATGGATTTAAAGTGAAAGATCCTGCCTTCGGGCAGGATTTTTTTTGCAGGTAACTTTTGGTAGCACTATTCCATAAAAAAGGCCCGCCTGAAAAAGCGGGCCTGGTATTTATCAGGATATGTTTCTTAATTTATCTTCTGAAGTACAAGTACGAGCTTATTGAAGTCAGCAGCGGCGTTGATCACGCTTTTGTATTCTTCGAATTGTGCGAGCGGATAGTAAATGTCCTCATACCATTCCGTTACGGTTACTGTGAGCACTCCGTTCTCAAGTGTATAAGTCGATTTAAAACCGATCGGGGTTTTTCCATTGAGTGTGGGAACAACTTCCATATTCAGAACCTCCGGGTTCTTGATCTCGTAGCCTTCCGGAACATTGAACACGATCTTGCGCTCATAACGACGGGTGAACTCGGTTTCGACCGGGATCTTGCGTTTGTCTTCGTCGTACATTTCAGCCTGCGGCCCGATGAGCATACCGACTTTGAAAAGTACTTTTTCACCGGCATTTTCGGTAAAGTTGGCGCTTTCGATGGTTCCTTTCCCGATGAGCGGTTTTTGCCCGTAGAGGTCCGTGTCATCATTCTCGAAACTCATGTCTTCTACTTTCGCCCCGTCGTCGATGTAGTTGAGATAACCTTCCTTAAGTTCAGTCTTTTGCTCTTCGTCCAGGTAATCCATGCTGGCCTGGTAATAGAGACTTTTATAACCGCTTGTACTGCGCTCCACCTGGATGGTGGCGGTACTGAGGTCGTCGTTGAGCGAGGTGGTTGTATTGATAATGTCGCGCGATTTGTCAGCATCCGTATACCCGATCTCTTTTACCTTGGAGTCGAAGGTAACGATCTTGCCCACGGCTACTTCTTTGATGGAGAGCCCTTTAGTGCCGGTAAATTCGTATGGCGGAAAACCAAGGCGTGAGTAAGGATGCGGTGAAAGGTACATTTTCAGGTCCGGCAGGTAAAAAATATAATCGTCCAGGAAGTTGTACGCCTCATATTCCGTGTAAAATTTATCGACTGTACGATCGGTCGTCAGGATAAGTTCGAACGGAATTCCCTGTTCGCGGAAGCAATTCAGCAGGATACGCGTTATGGCTTCCTCGCTGGCCAGTTTGCTTTCAAAAGTAAACGCGATGGGATCGTCCATCTGGAGGTTGAAGCCCTGGAGTATTACAAATTCCTTCTTCACCTGCTTTTCGATCTTACGCACCTGCTCGGTCTCCGAATCATCTTTCTCGATCTCTGCGCGGTCAATGAGTTTGCGAATGAGTTTCAGGTTCTTCTTTTTCGGCTCTTCGAAAAGGCGGAAGTGAATGATACGACTAACCTCGGTATAATTGAAAAAATTCGATTTCCCGGAAGAATAGTTCTTGTCCAGCTTGTAATACGCTTTCATCAGGTTCGCGCGGTAAGAGGATGACGTTTCACTTTTCAGGGCTTCCACATCGTCCATACGCAGGATGTACTGACGGAAGTCCAGGTTCGTGGAATCGCGTTTGAACTCGGGCAAACCGTTTACCGGGAATACTTTGTAATCCAGGTATTCGGGTGTAATCAGGTCATATTCCACGTGTTTTTTCGGAATGTCGGATTGCACGGTGAAAACAGCTCCGGTCAGGTGTGGTTCGAATTTGATGAGGTGCAGGTACTCGATGATACTGCCCAGTTCGATCCCTTCAAAGGCGAAGTACTGGTATTCCACGTTTCCGTCCTCATCGAGTGATTCTTTGATGTCTTTATTCGATACTTCGATCACGGAACCGTCGGGTTGAATGGCGCGTGCCTTCTGAAATACGATGTCTTCCGCGCTGTAATTTGAAACAAAATATTTGTTGTTCTCTTCAATCGCCTGGTCGGAATTCAGTCGTTTGATCGTATGCATGAGCTGGAACTCGCGGAGTTCTCCGGCGTCATTGTTCGCCAGTTCGGTCCCGCGTTTTTCGAAAAGGACGATCTCGCCTTCTTCCTTCTCTTTATCGGTAAGGTCCCAGGTTTTCGGAGTCTCGGACCAGTCGTAGTCGCTATAATAACTTTTTTGGGCGACTCCTGAAAAGGCGAGCAACAGCGCCGCCAGTGCAAATAGTTTATTCATCATGCTTGTGTTTTAATTAGGACGACGCTTTCGGACATGGACTTTTTCATGATCTTCACGAAGTCGTTCCATGCTTTGAACTGGTCGGGTTGAAGGTATAAAAATTTAAATTTGATCCGCACGGTCGTCATGAGTTGACCGTCTTTTTCGGAATAACTCACTGAGTAATCGACAAAGTCCGAAGTGAATGTGGTGTTTTCAGGAACGAACTTTAAGGTATAACCTTCGGGTATATCGAGCACCGTCACATACGCATCGCTGGAATAGAAACCGAGTTCGAGCGGTGCCACACGGTCTTCCCGGATCTCGCCGTGCGTAATGTCTTTATTGAGGATCGGGTTCACGTAAATTTCCTTATCATACGAGGAAACGTAATTGTTCACTTCGAAATCAAAAGACATGATAAAAGGCTTTTCCCGGTCATCCAGGTTCCGCATCTGCGAATTCGTGACCCGCAGGGTGTTGTTTCCGCGCGGATTGACGTTCTTCATGAGTTTGTCGAGGTCTTCGGGCATCACATTTTTGAACGAATCGTGGATGAGGGTGGTGTAATATCCCGAAG
Source organism: uncultured Flavobacteriales bacterium (assembly GCA_964389755.1). GTDB lineage: Bacteria > Bacteroidota > Bacteroidia > Flavobacteriales_D > Crocinitomicaceae > JBBSUQ01. Next base: position 62,294 of record CAYMEW010000016.1, read on the forward strand.
AGTGTACGTTTGCATTTCCCGCAATTTTAGAACCATCGATGTGCACATAGCTGGTGTCGAAGAATTCGGTTCTTTCCGGCGGAAGAATAGCTACTTTACGGATCTCGAAATCGCCGGTTCCTTTGTGGATCAATACTTCTTTTTCCTGGATGTAGAACGGCGGATAATCCATGGGTTGCCAGGCACTCGTGGCATCTAGGTAATACGCCGTTCCGTCTTCAGTCTCGTACACGGCGATCATGTGATTATCGGTTGCTGCACTTGGAAAGGTCGAGTAGTCGTACGGCAGGTCGCGCGTACCTACCCACGTGAGATACGCGGTGATATTTTGCGACTTCAGCATGCTGTAAATAAGTGCAGCCATGTCCTTACAGTCACCATAGCGCTTGCGGCACACGCTAGAGGGCTGACGCGGAATAAATCCGTTCACACCTTCCTCGAATGCGATGTATTTGATGTTGTTCTGCACCCAATAATAGATCGCTTTTACTTTGGCGAGTTCACTTTCACTTCCTTTCGTGATGGAATCAGCCAGGCGGGTGATCTCTTCGGTCGGAACTTCGTTTTCGACTTCCGTCAGGTTTGTCTGGTACCAGGTGTGCAGGTCGGCCGGTGTTTCGAGCACGCTTTGGCGTCCCTGCTTCGTGGTGTAATAGGCGATCTGCCCCACGATATGGGGTGTGTAGACGCGGAGCGAGGGAGACTGTTCTTCGAATTTGAGTCCTTTGGCTCCTGTCATGGAATACGTCGTAATGCGTCGACCGCGAACGATCTCCTCGTTTTTCTTTACGAGTCCGGACCCGTTATTGCGCAGGTCGAGCAACAGGTGTACACTTGTATCAGCATCCACCACGAACTCATTCGTTTCGATCGGGAAGACGGACTGGAAGAAAAAACCGAAAGGAAAACGGTATTCGCTCGTTGTTTCGCTGTATTCGAGGATGCGCACCGAACCTTCCTGCAGGGAAGGGTAGTAAAACGAGGTGATTTTGTCGTCGTCGTGAAAAACAGAGCCTTCCTGCGTTTTGTCGCGCGTCTGGAAATTCGTCGCTTTTACTTTTTTAAACGATTTACCGTTCGGCATGAGCGAATAGGCGTCGATCTTGCCGAGTTCATCAAAGCTGGTCGTGGTAATTTCCTCTTCGGAAAAACTGCGTGCCAGTTTCGGGTCGAGAAGCAGGTATTGATCTTCATAACTGGTAGTGACGAGCGGTTTGTCATTTTTGACATCGATAGTCACACGGGTGCGTTTAACGACCTGAACGGCCTGTTCTCCCTTATATTTCTCTTTATATGCCGCCAGGTCGTAATCCTGTGCGAATACGTTCCCCGCCAGCAAAGCGAGGATGATCATACTATATTTTAGTAACATTAATTAAAGTATTATTGTACCACATTTCTTCGGAAGTGAGTTGGCCCTGTTGGTTGTAGAATTTCGCCGGGCCGTGTTTTTCACCGTACAGGTAGCTTGTTTCTGACTTTTTCTTACCGTTCGGGTAGTATACAATTTCCACGCCATGTTTTTCACCGAAACGGTAATCCGTCTCGGATTTCGTGGTTCCGTCCGTGTAATGATATACGGTTTTTCCGTGCAGTTCACCTTTCTCGTAAGTTTCGTTCTCGATCTCGGTACCGTTTTTCGCATAGTAGATGTAGGCACCGTTAACGAGCCCGTTCGTACGCTTGTGTTCCGAAGCTTTTTCCCCGGTCGGGTAATACGTTACGATCGTGTTCTCGCCGGTTGTGATCAGGATCGGTGCTACTTCTTTTCCATCTTTACCGATGTAAGCGTAAGAAACAAATTTTCCCTGGTCGTAATAGCGGATCATGATGATCGATTCACCCGGACCGTAGTACACGGTTTTGCCATGACGTTCGTTATCGAGGTAATTGCTCTCGAATTCGAGTTTGCCGTTCTCATCGAAAGAGCGGGTGAGTCCCTGACGCTCTCCGTTAATGTAGTTGGCCTCGTAACTCAGTTTTCCGTTCTCGTGGTATGATTTGTAAGTGCCTTCGATGTCTCCGAAAGAATAGATCATCTCCTGGCGCAATTTGCCAGTCGGGTAGTAGTACTTCCACGGACCGTTGCGGTACCCGTTCACGAAGTTTCCTTCTACTTCTTTCCTGCCGTTGAAGTCTGTCCATACGGCCGGACCGTCGATCTCGCCGTTCTTATAGTTGGCAGAGAAGTACACGTAATTGTTAAGCGGATCTTTCAGTTCAACTTTTCCGTTGTATTCGCCATAACGCTGCGCCACGTTCTCGACCGTATCCATGAGCAGGTGTTCGATATCGCGGCCCTTGTCGTATTCGGCCCAGCTGTCGAGTTTCCCGTTTACGGCGTATTCTTTATAAAAACCGTGCAGATCACCGTTCACGAAGTAGCGTTCGAGTTTCAGCGTGCCGTCGTTTTGGTAGTTGTACCATTCGCCTTCCGGCTGGCCGTCTTTATATGTTCCTTCGACAATCAGTTCCCCGAATACGTTATATTCCAGGTACAGACCGTTCTTCTTGCCTTCTTCGTATTCGGCTTTAGTTTCCACTTTCCCGTTTTCGAAGTAAGTGAATGCATCGCCGTCCACTTCTCCGTCTTTGTAGTTATAGCGTGAACTCACGTTTCCGTAGTGATCGTAGTAGACCCATTCCCCCGTGCGCTTGTCATCTTTTAACTCACCGCTTACGTATTTCATTCCGTTCGGGAAGATAAGGTCGTAACGGATGTTCTTTCCTTTCTTATCGATTGTTTTAATGAGCTTGCCCTGTTTGTCGAAGTGACGGATCTGAACAAGTTCGCCTTTTTTGTATTCGTATTCGAGGTATTTGAGCCCGTCGAGGTCGTAATCGGTTGTAACGCCGTTCTCTTTCCCGTTCTCGTCAAACTCCCCTGTATAGCTCAGTTTCCCGTTGCTGTAATACTTTTTGAAGTTCCCGACGGTTTTATCCTCTTTATATTCTCCTTTTTCACGGAGAACGCCGTTCTTGAAATAAAGTTCGTACGGACCGTTTCGCTTGCCGGCCTTATAATTGATTTTTGCCGAAAGTTGTCCGTTGTCATAATAGAGCAGGAATTCACCTTCGATCTCATCGTCTTTAAGGCTGAAATCGTTTTCCATTTGTCCGTTTGCAAAGTACGATTTGAATGGACCCTGCGCGAGACCGTCTACATAATTATAGTCGTTTTCTTTTTGTCCGTTTCTAAAATACGACTGTGTATTTCCATTGCGTTTGTCGTCTTTTACGATGATGAATTCAAGCAGGTCGCCGCTTCTATAATAGGTAAAAGTGGTGTCCTGCGCGAGTCCTTTACGGAAAGTACGTTTCATTTCCAGTTCGCCGCTTTCGTAATAATACCTGCCGGTTCCGTCGAGTTCACCGTCTTTGAATTCGACCAGGGCGCTTGTATTTCCGTTTACCTTGTTGAACCATTCCCATTTCCCGGTTTTGGCTCCGGTTTCGTCGAAATGAGCAACGAGGTTGAGGGCACCGTTCGAATAGTAATAATACCAGTTTCCAACCGGTTTACCGGCCGCATTTATTTTTCCCACGCTTTCGAGGCCCGACCCGTTGTAATCGGCATACACTTTTTGTTTTTTACCCTCGAATTCCATAAAACGGGTTTCGGAACTCGTCTTATAAGTACGGTGAAATTCGCCGATAAAGGCTTTGACCTTCGCCTGCTTTTTAATGATCTTTGACTGCACTTTTTCGTTGTCAACCGTCAAAAGCGTAAGCAGGATCATGTAATCCAGTTGCTTGTTGCTTTCAATCGCTTTATAGACCGGAACGTAGGTTTGGTGCCAGAAGTTTTCGTTTTCCGGGTTGTATTTCACGCTTTTGACGAACATGTCGAACTGACGTGCATAACTGGTCTCGATCGTATACTTGACCTTATAGCGTTTTTCAAGGGCGATCTTATTCCGGAAAATGAGGTCGAGGTCCGAATAGTCGTCTGCATCCGGTTCGAATGCAATGCCGCGTGACTCTTCTTCGAGTTCACCGTCGGACATTTGTTCGAGCAATGTTACGGCATCCCGCGCGCGTTGTGAAACCGGTTCGAGCAAAATTCCCGTGATCAGGCTCATCATTGCCATGCTGTACTTTCCTTCGTTGGCTGCCAGGTACCCGAGTTTAAAATGGGGTGAGGCGAGTGCCGGATCACATTCGATGGCTCTTTGGTAACTTTCGACCGCTTCGTTGAACTTTTCGGCTTTCTGATACGTGATCCCGCGGTTGAGGTAAAGTCCGGCACTTTTCGGAAAATGTTTGAGCCCGGTATTATAGGTCTCAATGGCTTTTTCAACCTGTCCGTCGTCGTCGTATGCGCTTCCGAGCAGCGTATAGATCTCGTTGCGGTTGTAATACTCGATGTCGTAAGTCAACAGGTCCTCGAGGATTTCCTGCGCGCGTTTGTATTCTTCGAGTGCCACATAGGTGAGTGCGGTCTCGTATTGCGCAAGCCCGTAGTTCGTATCGTTTACCGAGATCTTGGAATATTCGGCAATGGCTTCCGTGTATTTTTCGCTGTCGTGCAACTCGATCCCTTTCTCAAGAAGTTCTACCGAGTTCAGGTTTTCGATGTTTTTCTGCGAGAATAGAATACAGGGAATGAAAATGAGAAGATAGCTAAGTTTTGACATGTTCAGTTAATTTTCGTAAATATAATTATTTTGCAAATAATCAGGCCGTCACGAATTTTTTATAAAACGTGTGGCACTTGCCTGTGCAGCAGGCATTATGACGAGGTCGTTGAGGTTTACGTGTTCCGGAACGGAGAAGGCATACCAGATGGCATCGGCGATATCTTCCGCGTGCAGCGGTTCGAATCCGTCGTAGACCTGTTCGGCCAGTTGCCGGTCACCTTTGAAACGCACAAGCGAAAATTCGGTATTCACCGCTCCGGGCGCAATATTAGTCACCTTGATACGATGCGGAAGAAGGTCGGTCCGCATGGCCTGTGACAGCGCGTCGACGGCGTGTTTGGTCGCGCAATAGACATTTCCGTCGGGATATACCTCTTTCCCGGCGATACTCGCAATGTTGAATATGTGTCCGCGACGATTTGCACGCATGTACGGAACCACGTGCTTCGTGACGTACAGTAATCCCTTGACATTCGTGTCTACCATCCGGTCCCAGTCTTCGGTCAGTCCCTCATCGATCGGCGACCTTCCGACTGCCAGACCGGCGTTGTTTACGAGTCCGACAATATTTGCGGAGACAGAGGCATGCAGAGACGCGAAGGCTTCGGCGGTTTGCGCTTCACTGCGTACGTCGAAAGCAAGCGTACGGACCTCGGTCCCATGCATTTCTTCGAGTTTTGACCTGAGTGATTCAAGCCTGTCGGCACGACGCGCAGTAAGGATGAGCTGATATCCTTCTTTGGCAAAACGAAGGGCGCAGGCCTGCCCGATGCCACTGCTGGCACCTGTTATTACGATGTACTTTTTTGCTTCCATAAATGTATTTTTTCCATATCAAGGCACATGCAAAGAACAATGAACCAGGCGAGGTAAACGGGAAAACGATAGCGTACTACCGCCCCGAGCACGGGCGTGGTCCAGCCGATAAGCAGCGAAAGGATGAGCATAAAGAGCATTAATTGCAACACGATCCTCCGCCGATTCAGCCGTGGAACGCGAAAAAAGAAAAAAGTAACACCGGTCAGCACGATCATGAGTAAAGTCTCACACATAGCCAGGTATTTCAGCCGGCTTCCCGGATCTCCGGGCAGGGGACGAAACAGGCCGTTGAAAAGGGCCTGGGGTGCACTCAAAGCCAGGTTTTTCCAGGAATCGCGAAGCGGCGGGATCTCTATGAAACTCGAACAACCGCGCGACAGGAAATAAACGGGCCATTGTTTTCCCTGCGGGACCAGGTCCACCGGTACTTCTGCGTCAATGCTTCCGAATTCCGTTACAAGGGCACGAACGGGTTCCTTCAGTTCTGCCGTTCCGCCGTGGATAACGAGCTTGTTCAGCTGATCGTATCGGAAATAATAGAAAGAAGTGTCGCCGATCACATGCATACCGCCGCGTCCCACGTTGATAAAATCAAATTGTTTTCGGGAAAGAATGTGCAGGGCCTTGTCTGCCGGTTTGCGGAAGATCAGCATGGAAAGCAATACCAGAACCAGGCTGATGCCGAGCGACCACACCGCTTTTCGGAAACGGAACGTGCGATGTATCGCATAAACGAGCAAGGGAACAAGCATGCAAATGAGTACATACGGTTTGAATGACAACAGTAAAAACAAGGCGATCAATAGTCCGGTTATGCGCTTCCAGGGAGCCTTTTTGATAAGCGCGACGTAACAAAAAAGCGCCACACCGAAAAAAAGCAGCGGTTCCTTAAGGATCGAAGAGGTCCAGAACAATGCGCCCGGTAACAAAACAATTCCCCAGAAAAGCCACCTGCCGGGTACACTTACGAATGGTAAAAAGGCGCGGTAGAGCAATTTGCATCCCAACACGGAGAAAAAGAGCATAAAGCAAAGGTGCACCGCAGCACTTCCCCCGGAAACAAAATGAATGAGGCTGTGAAAACGCAGCAGGTTCTTGTTGTCGTTCACCAGTGTTAAGGTTCCGGCCTGCCAGTGATGCGTTCCAGATAAATGTTTGAAGATCAGTTCTTCAGTTTCGCCGATACCGGTCATGAAACGGAAGTAATCAGCCGGTGAACTGTAAAATACACGGTTGAGCGTTTCGGACTGTTTCATGAATGCTCCCGCATCGGCGGAAAGACTCCCGTTTCCGTAGTATACCGAATAGACGTACAGAAAGATAAGCCCGGCTAAGAATTTGATCAAAAACGCGCCGCTCATCGTCCATTTCCCGAATTCTTCGAGGCGCAGTACACGGACATAGCGAAACAGGGCAATAAATATGCTGAGATAAAGAAGAATAAGTGCAAATTCACCAGGGGTCATAGCGTTTTCAAATTTACATAAATAATGGAAGGTCCGCGTCTTTTTTGTCAGTTTGTCTCCGTTTCCGGTCAGAATGTCAGCAATCCGACAATGGCATATTGATTGTCAGCATGTGAGCAAAACAGATAAACAGATGAAAACAGGACAAATTCATGTACAAACGGAAAACATCTTTCCGATCATTAAGAAGTTCTTATACTCCGATCATGAAATTTTCTTGCGCGAGCTGGTCTCGAACGCCGTGGATGCTACCCAGAAGCTGAAGTTTCTTTCCAAGAACGGAGAGTTTAAAGGGGAAACAGGTGAACTCCGCGTGGATGTGATCCTCGATAAAGCGGCAAAAACGCTCACTATCCGGGATCATGGTGTAGGGATGACCGCGGAAGAGATCGATAAATACATAAACCAGATCGCATTCTCCGGCGCCGAAGAGTTCGTTCAGAAATACAAAGGGAAAGAAGGTGCCGAACAAATCATCGGGCACTTCGGACTCGGTTTTTACTCGGCCTTCATGGTAGCTGAAAAAGTGCAGATCCGTACGAAAGCACATTACCCGGATGCGCAGGCCGTGCAATGGGAAAGTAACGGTTCCCCTGAATTTACGCTTACGGAAACGGAAAAAGAAACACGCGGGACGGACATCGTGCTTTTCATCAATGAAGAATCCGCCGAGTTCCTTGAAAAAGGTCGTATCCAGGGAATTCTCGACAAATACTGTAAGTTCCTGCCGGTTCCCGTATTCTTCGGAACGCGTACCGAATACCAGGACGATCCGAACGGGGAAAAAGATGAGAACGGGAAAACGAAGCGCGTGGCCGTTGAAGTTCCAAACCAGGTGAACAATACCGAACCGGCCTGGACAAAAGCACCGATCGACCTGAAACAGGAAGATTATGATGCGTTCTACCGGGAACTGTATCCGATGACCTTTGAGAGCCCGCTTTTCCACATTCACCTGAATGTCGATTATCCGTTCAACCTTACCGGGATTCTCTACTTTCCGCGGATCAAAGAAAACGTGGAGGTGCAACGCAACAAGATCAACCTCTATTCCAACCAGGTCTTCATTACCGACAGTGTGGAGGAGATTGTACCGGAATTCCTGACGCTCCTGCACGGAGTGATCGATTCTCCGGATATTCCGCTGAACGTGTCGCGCTCATACCTTCAAAGTGACAGCAATGTCAAAAAGATCTCGGCGCACATTACCAAAAAAGTGGCCGATAAACTGGCGGAAATGTTCAAAAAGGACCGCAAGGACTTTGAAGAGAAGTGGGAAGACCTCCAGGTATTTGTGCAGTATGGCGCGCTTTCGGATGAGAAATTCGCGGAAAAAGCGAAAGATTTTACACTCTTTAAATCCACTGACGGATCGTATTACACACTCGAAGAATACCGTGAAAAGATCGCTGCCCTGCAAACCGATAAAGACGGAAAAGTGGTGGTACTTTACACACCGGATGCCGAAGAGCAATACAGCTTTGTGAAAAAGGCGAATGCACGCGGATACGACGTATTGCACCTGGAAGGGCCGCTCGTGCCGCACTGGATTGCAAAACTGGAGCAATCCAATGAAAACCTGTCTTTTGCACGGGTTGATGCCGATTCACTCGACAAACTCATTCGCAAGGAGGAAGAAGTTCCTTCCAAACTCTCCAAAGAAGAAGAGGAAAAATTACAGTCGGTTTTCGAAAAGGTGGTTAACAAAGACAAATTCAAAGTGCAGTTCGAAGCAATGGATGCCCAGGATTCGCCCGTGATCATTACCCAGCCGGAGTTCATTCGCAGGATGCAGGAACAGCAGCGCATGGGAGGCGGTGGATTTTACGGCGCATTTCCTGAAATGTACACGATGGTTGTAAACGCCAATCACGAAAAGATCTCCGAAGTGCTCAAACTCGAAGATGAATCGGGTCGCGAAGCCAAAGTGAAGCAACTCACCGACCTGGCATTGCTCGCACAGGGCATGCTGAAAGGAGAAGCCCTTCACGCATTTGTCGAACGCACGATCGAATCAGTATAATTCATAACAAGGAAGGTAAGGTAGTTCTGAAAAAAGACTACCTTTCTTTTTTTAATTTAAAAAAGAACAATTTTGTTTAAATGGATCCTGGCCGTCGGTGGCTATTTTGTTTTCAGAGGCAGCTTTTTGGGTGCCGTTCTCGGGTTTATCGTGGGTACTTTTATCGATACCTACCAGCGGATGAACACAGCGCAACAACAACAGGGCGGTGGAGGAAACGGCCGGCGCCAGCAGTTTACTGCCGAGGACTTTTTTAACTTTTACCAGCAACAACGAGCCAATGCCGGGAATGATGTCCCGACGATGCTCATGGCGCTCTCGGCTGCCGTTATGCGTGCCGACGGGAAGGTGCTCAAAGCAGAACTCGATTATGTCAAGGCATTCTTCAACCAGCAATTCGGGCCGCAGTTCAGCCAGCATCACCTGCAGACGCTCAAGCGTTTTCTCGATTCGGGCGATATTCCCCTGCAACGTATTACGCAGGATATCCGCATGCGCATGGCTCCGGAAGTACGTACGCAACTTGTGCACTACATGTTCGGTATCGCAAAAGCGGATGGAAGCGTTTCGGAAAGCGAACTAAACGTTATTCGGCAGATTGCCGACATGCTCGGTGTTTCTGCCGGGGATTTCAATAGCCTGAAGAATATGTTCTACCGCGATGTAAACTCGGATTACGCGATTCTCGGGGTTGAATCCAGCGCTTCCGATGACGAGATCAAACGTGCGTACCGGCAAATGGCCATTCGCTTTCACCCGGATAAAGTATCCCAAATGGGAGAAGAGTACCAGCAGGGAGCCAAAGAAAAGTTCCAAAAGATCCAGGAAGCTTACGAGGCGATCAAGAAGAGTCGTGGCATCCGTTAAAAACGGGTATCCTCAGTTGACTTACTGTTCGTAATCTTTTCGCCTGACCACGCGGATCTGCCCGGTTAAGGGTTCCGTTATAAAAACGCGCTTCCGGCAAAGTGTAGCATGTTCTTTCCAGTTTACCCGGTCACGTACATACAATAATGTCGCGTAATCTGTCGCGGTAATGAGTTTATGGCGTTTACCGTGTTCGTGTACCGTCCTTTTGGCCTCCGACTGTTTTGGAACGAGCGTCAACTGGTCGTGCAGTTTTTCACGAATCAACAGACGCAACTGGCGGTCGAAGCGCATTAAATAGTCTCCTCCGAATACCACATGCGTGGTATCGTTTTTAAGTTCCGGAATGGCATACACGGTATAAGTCGACTTACTGATCGTTGGAATGTACCGGAAGTGAACCGCAGGATTCGAGAGGTCGAAGAATTGATCACGGTTCTCGGCTACCACATCTTCCGCGCATCGGATCACTCGTAAAAAACTGGTTTCCGTTGCGGAAGCTGCAATGTACATCGAATCGACCCGGTAAGCCTGATTCGCAAAAGGTTCGTCGAAACTGAAGCGCATCACGGCAATCTCACTGTTCTTCTGGAAGCAAACCACTGTTGCGCCGGAAGTTCCCTGTGTTAAAGCCACATAATCTCCGATCTGCGGAAGGCGGTGTGGAAAACTGTCGCGAATCAGTGTGCGGGCGAGTTCGGTTGCCTGGCGGATGCGACAGATCTGTTTTCCTTCACTCCGTACTTCATTCAGTTTCTTTTCAATTCCTGCAAAGGTGAGGGAAGAAAGACTGCAAAGCAGGAGAAGACAGCTAATTTTTCGCATAGTTACTGGAAGTTTCCGATGATAAAGATACAGGGTTGTTTGGCAAGGTCGTAGGCCTTCTCGCGCCAGTCTTTGACAGACATGCTCCAAACGGATTCCGAAGGAAGCGTCAGGTTAGAAGCAATGCAAAGCGCCGTCTGGTCGTTCAGTTCGTTCAGCAGGTCGTCGAGCACGTTCATGTTACGAAAGGGCGTATCCATGAAAATGTGCGTGAAGCCCGTGCGACGCGTGTCGGCTTCCAGGTCCCGGAGTTTTCGTACGCGGTCTTTCCGGTCTTTGGGCAAATATCCGTGAAAGGTGAATTCCTGTCCGCTGAAGCCGCTTCCCATCAGTGCAAGCAGAATACTCGACGGTCCGACAAGGGGCGCGACTCGAATGCCGTTGTGATGGGCTTCGGAAACAAGTAAGGCACCGGGATCCGCAATTCCGGGACAGCCCGCCTCGGAGATAATACCGACATCCGTGCCGAGCTGAAGCGCGGCAATGACCGGTTCCGTATCGGAAGCCTTCGAGCGTTTGTTAAGCACGACGAACGTACTGTCGTCGATCGGGAAATTGCGATCCAGTTTACGGAGGTAACGACGGGCAGATTTCAGATCTTCCACCGCAAAGTAACGCAGGGCACAGGTTTGCTGCTGCACATCCTGGGGGATCAAATCGTTTGCCGTTTCACCACCCAGGAGCGTGGGAACGAGGAAAAGTTTACCTTTTTTCATGAACGTCTGCAAGTCTTTCGGCTAACCGGTCGGTGGCACGGTCTACCATTTTATACACATCGATGAATCCCTGGCGGCCGCCGAAATAAGGGTCCGGAACTTCGCGTTCCTCGCCCGGAAAACTCTCGTCGAGTAAAAAGCGGACTTTCTCACGCTGCTCTGAACTGTTTGCAAGACGAAGCACATTTGTCCGGTTGCTGCGGTCCATGACGATGATCTCGTCGAACTCTTCGAGGTCTGTGACAGTCAGCGGGCGGCTGCGAAGCGAACTAATATCGAGCCCGAACTCACGCGCTGTTTCGATCATCCGTTCATCCGGAGCTTCTCCTTCGTGAGCCCCCGACGTTCCGGCCGAATCAACTTCCACATCCAGGCCCAGCGCCTGTACCTTTTTGCGCAGAAGCGCGTCGGCCAGCGGTGACCGGCATATATTTCCAAGGCAAACCATTAGAATTTTCATGGCCTCAAAATTACGAAACTCCGACAGTCTGGGAAACCTTTGCGTGAAAATCGATATAACATTTTGAATTACAGATTATTAATAATATCGGATTCGTATGAAAACGGAGTTTTTGCGAAATATTCAGGCAATAATAGTTAATGTTCAACGGGATGCTGAAAATGTTCATTTAGCATGATTTAATTGTTAATTTAAGCTATAAGTAACCAACTTCTTGCTAAATTATACGTTATAAATGATAGACACAGGCCCCAAAATTCGCCGATATGAGACAACTAAAGATAACCAAGCAAGTCACGAACCGGGAGACCGCTTCGCTCGATAAATACCTGCAGGAGATCGGTCGTGTCGATCTGATCAGCGCCGAAGAAGAAGTCGAACTCGCACGCCGAATCCGCGAAGGTGACCGGAATGCACTTGAACGGCTTACAAAGGCAAACCTGCGCTTCGTTGTGTCCGTATCCAAACAGTATCAGAACCAGGGCTTATCGCTTCCGGACCTGATCAACGAGGGAAATGTGGGCCTCATTAAAGCAGCAGAACGTTTCGATGAAACGCGCGGTTTTAAGTTCATTTCGTACGCCGTATGGTGGATTCGCCAGTCGATCCTCCAGGCACTCGCCGAACAGGCGCGTATCGTGCGTCTTCCGCTCAATAAGATCGGTTCCATTAACAAGATTAACAAGGCATTCAGTGAACTCGAACAACGCTTCGAACGTCCGCCTTCTGCCGAAGAACTGGCTGAATTCCTGGAGGTAACTCCCGAGGAGATCAAGCAGTCTCTGGCGAACAACGGGCGCCATGTTTCGATGGATGCACCACTCATTGAGGGCGACGAATCGTCATCGAGTATTTACGACGTACTGCCGAATGATTCACTGCCAAGCCCCGAACGGGAACTGGTACTCGAATCCCTCCGAAAAGACATTGAACGCTCTCTTTCAACCCTCACGGCACGTGAAGGAGATGTGGTAAGATTATATTACGGGTTAAACGGAAAACATCCGCTTACACTCGAAGAAATTGGCGAGCGCTTCGACCTGACCAGGGAACGCGTCCGTCAAATTAAGGAGAAAGCCATTCGAAGGTTGAAACATACATCCCGAAGCCGGATGCTAAAATCATACCTAGGTTAAGCGGGGTCAATATTGATCGACATTCGGATAGACTTATTGAAAGGAACGCTGTAGAAATTAGTAACTAATTCCTGCAGGCGTTCCTTAACTTTTTTCTCAGGCGCGTCGCGCTCGATCTTCAGTTTGATCTGTTTTAAAAATAAGTTTTGGATACGCGGCACTACCGGGAATTCCGGACCAAGTACACGTTCATGGAAAACCTGGCGCATTGCGCGAGCCAGTTCGTCACTTCCCTGGTTTAGCACGTTCGGATCTTTATGCTTTAAAGTGATGTCTATCAGTTTATAGAAAGGCGGATAGAAGTAGTTCTTTCGTTCGAGTATCTCGCTTTCATAAAAACCGGTGTAATCGTGCTGCATCACCTTCTGGATAACCCAGTGATCGGGATCTCCCGCCTGGATCACGACCTTTCCGCGCGCACCTTTTCGTCCCGCGCGACCTGCAACCTGCGACATAAGTTGATAGGCGCGCTCCACGGCACGGAAATCAGTACGGTTCAGTAACATGTCTGCATCCAAAATACCGACCAGTCCCACATTGTCAAAATCCAGTCCCTTCGTAACCATTTGCGTACCGATCAGGATGTCTACCTGTCCCGATTCGAAATCGTTCAGCAACACTTCGTACGCATTCTTGGATCGCGTGGTATCGAGGTCCATGCGCATCACTTTGCGGTCGGGGAACAGCAGTCCCAGGTCATCCTCGATCTTTTCGGTACCGAAACCAAGCATCGAAAGCCGGTTGCTCCCGCAATTCGCACAACTTCCGACAGGCGGCGAAACATAACTGCAATAATGGCATTTCAAAGAATTCGTATGCTTGTGATAGGTCAGTGAAACATCGCAATTCTTGCACGTCGGTACCCAGTTGCAGATCTCGCACATCCAAAGTGGGGTGTAGCCGCGTCGGTTCTGGAATAAAATGACCTGTTTGCCTTCCTTCATGCAACTTTCCATGTGCTCGACCAGGAAACGGGTGAAATGTCCATGCATCGTTTTCTGCTTTCGCTCTTTCTTTACGTCGGCACACAGGATCTCCGGCAGGCGAATGTCCCCGAAACGGGAAGTAAGTTCCGTGAACCCGTATTTTCCCTGTCTCGCATTCCAGAAACTTTCCATGGATGGAGTAGCCGAACCGAGCAAAACGGGGGCTTTTAATAAATGTCCGAGTACTACGGCGCTGTCACGGGCATGATAACGCGGAGACGGATCAAATTGCTTGAAAGAAGACTCGTGTTCTTCGTCCACAATGATAAGTCCGAGACTGGAAAAAGGAAGAAAAATGGCAGAACGTGCGCCAAGCAGGATGCGAAAACGTGACGGATCGTTCTTCAGAAGCGCGTTCCAGATCTCCACGCGTTCGTTTTGATTGAAACGCGAATGATACACACCCACCAGTTCCCCGAAATAAGCCTGCAAGCGGCGAATCAGCTGCGTCGTCAGGGCGATCTCCGGAAGCAGGAACAGAACTTGTTTACCCTGCTCGAGCTGTTCGCGGATCAGTTCGACGTAAATTTCGGTCTTCCCGGAACCGGTAACGCCGTGTAATAAGTTGACCTGCTTCGTTTCGAAGTGCTCGCGGACCGATTGTAAAGCTGTTGACTGCGCTTCGGAAAGCGGTTTAAATCCGCCGGTGGAACCGTCTGCTTCGGTAAGCCTGGAAATCGTGAGCCGTTGTTGAACAAACACTTCTTTCTTCTCAAGTGTACTGATCGACGATACGGAAATCCCGGCTTCTTCGAGCTCGCGCCGCAGTACGAAATCAGTGGGAGAATCCAGGTGTTTCAGCAATGAGAGCACCGCATCGAGTTGTTTGCCGAGCGAGGATTTTCCCTCCAGTTCGGAAATGAGCGCCGAAAGATTCGCTTCGTCGTGGTAGAATTCATGAAAACCGACGTGCACCTGCTTTTTAGGCGTGTACTTATCGCGCAGATCTTCGAGCGTCATCACGAGTTTCCGGTCAATGAGTTTCTTAATGACCGGTTGGATGGTCTTAATTCCCGCAATATCGGAGATCTGTTTCAGGTCGAGCACTTCCTGGATCTCAAGCGCTTCGAGGATCTGGTATTCTTTATCCGTAATGCTTTCGGGAGCGCCTTCGTAATCGGGGTGCAATACCACGCGCGTTTCACTGGCCAGTTTGAAATTGGAGGGAAGTGCCGCATTCATGACGTCTCCCAGTGGCGCCATGTAATAGGAGGAGATCCACTGCCAGAAACGGTATTGTACCGGCAGAATAATCGGCTCGTCATCCAGTACGTGCTCCACATATTTGGCTGTGTACCGGGCGGGAATCTCTTCATGCACGCGCACAATGATGCCGGTCAAAAGTTTTGACCTCCCGAAAGGAACGATTACCCGCACGCCGAAACGGACATGCGCGTTCATTTCAAACGGTACGCGGTAGGTGAAGACCTGGTTTACCGGAACCGGAAGAATCACATCTGCGAAGAATGTTTTTCTTTCCGTCATAAAGAACGTGTTTGGATATTACCTACGGACAGTTGAAAGAGGTCGAATTATCCGAAGGATGCTGGCTACAGAACAGCAGGTTCCCCGTGATTGCCCCGATACACAATTCGCGTGTACTCTTCTGATCGATCAGGCGCAATGCAGGTGCCGAAGGCTGGTAAGCTGTCTTGTAAAAGCGATACGTCTGGCGGGAAGTAAAGATCCCCACAACACTTGCGCCTTCCGTGATCTCCAGGTTCGTATACGAAGGCTTCGATTCGGAAAGGGAAGAACTCGGTTCGTTCGCAAGCATGTATTTGTAAAGTACATCGGAACCGCCGGTCAGTACCAGTTCGATTCCTTCGATGTTTCGACGGATCACGTTCGGATCTTCTTCCACATTGTCACGCATTCCTTCGTAAAATCGCTGCCCGTTCATCGAGATCGAGTAGGAGGACTCCGGCTCCACGTCCAGTTCACCGATCGTTTGCTCGTACGAACGGATGATGGTGTCCGTGGCGGTATGTTCACTGTAAAAGACGTTCATCTTCAGGTTTACAACATAGGCATCGCCCGTGGTAAATGAGAACGACTGGGTTGTGTATTCCCCCGGATCCTGTGCAAACTTGAATACCTGGTTGCCATACGGGTAATTGAGTCCGTCTACCAGTTCCGTTTCACCGGTCACCACGATCGATCCGCCTTTAACGCTGGCTTTGAGGCGATAGAGAGCACCGGGCTGCAGGGGCGCGCCAAAGGAACCACCGGCCTTGAACATATACAGTTTCTGATTCGGTGCAAAGAACACACCGTTCGGGTTTTTGTTACTCACGGTCGTATCTTCGAGCGTCCAGGTACGTGTCACCACGTTGTCGATCACTTCCGTAATAACGATCTCGGCGTCCTGGAAATAATTGGAATCCGGGATCTGCGCGATCTCCAGGGAATTACCCGGGCCGATGAAAGCGCGTTGAAGTTTGATATAGTGGATCGAATCGGCCTGGTCAAGTAAACCGTAAAGTACGGCTGTTTCTTTGAAATCGCCTACCAGATCGACGTCTTCTTTACAGGAATTCATCGCGAATCCGGCAAAAGCCAGTAAGAACCAAAGAATGTGTTTTTTCATAAAAAATGGATCGAAGGTCAAATATACGTTTTATTTCCGTGTGCGTCAATACCGCTTAATCAGCGATCGGTACCTTTTAGTCAGGCACTATTTCACGCGATTCAGTCCCATGGCGCGCAACATCCACTTGGGCAAATGTTTTTTCGGATCCCGCTTTTTCAGATTGATGTACCAGCCGAGTTTTTTCATAACAGGGACCTTGTGTGTCTCCACGAACTCGATGAGCGTGCCGTCCGGGTCTTCAATGTATGAAAAACGTCCGCCGGCTTCTCCCATATCAAACGTATCCGAACTGTCCACGGTAAACGGGAAACCGGCAGCTTCACACTCTTTCTGAAGCGCGGCCATTCCCTGGATGTCGAAACACAGGTGAATAAAGCCCCAGTCGCCCCAGTACCGGTTTTCGAGGATCTTGCGATGCCTTGTATTGTCCAGGTCCTGGATCAGTTCGATCTCCGTGGGGCCGAGTAATTCGGCAAAAGGTCCTTTGCGCTTTTCGGGGTGACTCAACAACACGCGTCGGAAGCGTGCAGAACCGTTCGGAAGACCGCCGAATCCTTCGAATTGCTCCGAAGCATCGAAAACCACCTGCGAATAACCGAGTACGTCCCGGTAAAGAGGCAGGGCACGATCGATATCGCTCACGCCGATAATACAACCTCCGACCCCGCCGCAGCGCGAAGGATGTTTCGTATCCGAAAAGAACCCGCTTCCTTCAACAACCTGGAAAATGTTACCGTTCGGGTCGCGAACAAAGAAAAACGGTCCGCCTTTCGGATCTCTGGAAAGATCGCTGAGTAATTCGGCACCGTTTTCCCGAAAATAGGCGTAAGAAGCCGCCACGTCATGCGATTTGATCTTACAGGCATACAGTCCGTAATCACCGGCCACGATCTCGAAGTCGGCTTTTTCGGTGTTTCGGGAAGTAAACTGCCAGATCTCGAAACCGCCTCCGCCGTCCATGCTCAGGGCAAGTGTGGCAGTTCTCCGGTGAACTTCGCCCCCGGTGTATTGGGTCATAAGCGGCGCTTCTGCGGCATCTTCGAAAACGCGTACGTCCACACCGAAGAATTTCCGGTACCATTTCCAGATTTCCTGTACGTTCGGAACGCCGATGCCCATTTGCTGGATCCCGCAGATGATCTTTTCCATGTTCTTTTTTTCCGGCAAATATAACGATTGACAACTTAATTTTTGTACCCTCCCTTAGCGATTTGCGCGTTCGTTGAAAAGGACGTAGCCGTAACTGACCTGGAAGGCAACCGGGTTGTCCTGCAACGGGAAGAAATTAAGCGTGGCGCGAAGCGGACCGATGAATGAATGGTAAATGATCGAGGTAGAACCTAAGAAACTGCCGCCGCGGAAGGGTTTGGAATACCCGAAAGTGCCGTCATCGTACTTGTCGAGTTTCACAAAGGGCTGAAAATAATAGGTCTCAATGCGCCAGTCGATGTTCTTGTACGGCGAAAAAATAACGTTTATTCCCGCTCCCACATGCTGCGGACTCCGGTATTCGGGCAGAAAGTAAGTCCGGGCATCCGGTATGGGGGAAAACTCGTTCAATGAGAGCAGGGTAGCCGTGTAATTGTTGAAAAGCGACTGGCTGTTGAATACGGCGATCCCGTGAAAGCCGAGGTGGAAATAATCATTGTCGATCGGGAAAGTACGGAATTCGCCGCTGAGGTTGATCCACTGGTGACGCTTGCGGTAGTCGACTTTTTCACCGGCCGTGGAACCCGTAACCGTGTGTTCGTCCCCGATCACGAAACGCGCCTTAAGCGAAAGATACGTTCCGGAACTGGCAAATTGTTTCCGGTTGAGGGAATTCTGTACAATTTCCCAACTTGCATTGAATCCCTGGAAATCCGTGATGTCACTGGTGTCCTTGTTTGTAAAGTTCTCCGTCTGGTAATACGAATCTTCTAATGAAAAGGCCCGCAGGTCGAAGAGACTTTTGGAAGTGTTGCTCAGCGGATGACGGAACTGCAAGCCGTAATACCATTCGTTCTGGATCAGGAAGGAAGGACGCACGTCCTCAAAAAAGGTCGCAAAACTCCGGAAATAATCCCAGCGGTTCATCACGAAGTAGTTTTGAAGCGAAACCGGATAAACAGAAGGGAAATCAACGGTCGCGTCCAGTTTCACAGAACCGTAAAACTTACCGAAGTAGGAATCCGCGTGCAAACGCCAGGCGGTTCTGCCGAGCAGGTTCATTCCCAGTCCGAGGTAACCCGTATTTACAGGTCGCGAAGAAAAATGTCCGCCTGCTTCCAGTTTAAAGGTCTTTTCCCTGCTCACACTGACAGTCATCCGGTACGTTGAATCGGGCTCGAGGTCCAGCATCGGGTACACCATTTCGATCTGTTCCGCTGCCAGGATGCGGTAATAGCGGTTTTCGAGGCTCTGTTCGGAGATCACATCGTGCTTTTTCCGTTTCTGGAATGAATTCTCCACGAATGCATCTTCCTTGCTGGAAGAGTTGTAAACAACTACATCACTTACATTTAAGGGAACGATCCGTTTCCGGAAAATGGCCCGCTTTTCTGCGAGTTCCTCCATTGTTACACGTCGTTGAATATTCGGCGCGATGGAATCGATATATTTCAGGGCAGACTGGTACCCGTCGCGAATGGCCTCAGCCGCAGAATCGAAATCAAAGGTCGTGACCTCTGTTTGCGGACGAATGATCACTCCCGCATCGCATGGCAGTGAGAAATCGGTATAATACACCAGCATGTTTGTCAGCTGCGAGATGAGGTCGTCCTCACTGGGCGGGTCGGCATTATAACTGACGTTGCTGCCGATGATATAATCCGGGTTGAAGTCGTGGTACATCACATCCGCCGGGAAATTGTTGTACAGTCCGCCGTCGAAAAGCAACTTACCGCCCACGCGGATGGGGCGCAAATAAAAGGGATAGGTCATCGAGGCGCGCACCGCTTCATTGAGATAGCCGCCTTCGAACACCACACTTTCCTTATTGACAATGTCCGAGGCCACGCAGCGGAAAGGTACGAAAAGGCTGTCGAAGTCGGCACCGTAACTCGCACTGGTCGTTCCCAGGAGGCGCATCATCTCGAAATCCAGGTACGAAGATTCCCGGAAGTTCGTAGGTAAAGATTTACTGAGAATACTGTCCCTGGAAAAAGAAAAACTGATCGTCGACGCATTCTGATCCTCTTCACGCAATATGAAATGCTGATTGCTCGCCAGTTCGCCCTGAGACATAAGCTCGAAAGCTTCGCTGAGAATGAGGGTCTTGATCTCCTCCGGGCTGTAACCGGCAGCGTAAAGCGCACCAACCAGCGCACCACCCGAAGTGCCCGTAATATAATCGATCGGGATTCCGTGTTCCTCGAGCGCCATCAGGACGCCCACGTGACAAAAAGAAGAGGCACCGCCACCACTCAACACCACTCCGACGTGCTGCTGATGTAACTGGGCAGATGTACTCAGCTGAAACCACAGTGCGCAGGCAAGCAGAAGTATTTTGCGGATATGTGGTCTCAAATTCTTTATTTTGTACAAAAATAAAAGGTTTTCAATAAGTAACAAAACAGATGAAGGAGCACGGAAGTAAAAACGACAAAGGGACATTTAAAATTGTATTGAAAACTTTTTTCGGCCTCGAACAGGTACTGGCAGAAGAACTTAACGAACTCGGTTATCCCGGTGCGGAGCTCCTGAACAGGGCCGTTAGCATCCGTGGTAACTGGCGCGATGTCTATTTCCTGAATCTCCATGTCCGCTGCGCTATTTCAGTGCTCGTGGAAATCGCGAACTTCCGCATGCGCCGCGAAGAAGACCTCTACCAACAAGCGCTTAAGACAGACTGGACGAAATACTTTGACCGCGAGAAGACCTTTGCCGTGAAAGGAGCCGTTTTCTCAGACCTCTTCCGGCATTCGCAGTATCCCTTCCTCTTACTGAAAGATGCCATTGCAGATACTTTTCGCAAGCAAACCGGGGACCGGCCCAATGTCAGTGTAAAAAGTCCGCAGGTACTGTTCGACCTCTACATTCAGCGGGACCAGGCTACGATTTCCCTCAATACGAGCGGTGCACCGCTCTTTCAACGCGGTTACCGACAGTCGGCAGGCGAAGCACCGCTCAACGAAGTCGTGGCGGCAGGATTGTTACGTCTCAGTGGTTGGGACCGGAAAAGCGACCTCTGTGATCCGTTTTGTGGTTCGGGCACGCTACTTATCGAAGCCGGCTTGCTTGCAGCCGGAATTCCTTCCAATATCGAACGACATCACTATGCCTTCCGCAACTTCAGCAATTTCGACGAAACCCTGTGGAACGAGATCTATGAAGCAGCACCGAAACGCCTGAGCGGACTTCCGTGTACCATTTACGGTTCGGACCTTTCACCCGAAATGATCATGAAGACTCGCAGAAACCTGCGCGGAGTTCCTGTCGGGAGATTTATAGAAGTACAGGCACAGGATTATTCCGCAGTGCGCAAAGCACATCCCGATTCACCGCTGACCATTATTACCAATCCGCCCTATGGCGAACGCATGGGGAGCCAGGTAGAAGAACTCTATGAGGGCATTGGTAACTGGCTCAAACACGAAATGCCAGGCTCCGAATGCTGGATTATTTCTTCCAGCGAAAGCGCACTCAAATCCGTCGGGCTCAAACCCGATCGCAAGATCAGGCTCTACAACGGAGACCTCGAATGCAGTTTCCGGAAATACAGCATCTATAGCGGTTCAAAAAAACAGGAAAAAGACGCGTAGCGGAATGTAACACAGACTTAATGTAATCATAAAATACCGGTGATCAGTAGTTTGTTTGAAATGTGATACCTTTGCGACACATTCATCCGAATACAC
The DNA here is from genome assembly GCA_964389755.1 of uncultured Flavobacteriales bacterium. Classification (GTDB taxonomy): domain Bacteria; phylum Bacteroidota; class Bacteroidia; order Flavobacteriales_D; family Crocinitomicaceae; genus JBBSUQ01. The sequence goes on from CAYMEW010000016.1 coordinate 83,663, forward strand.
ATGTTCAAGACCGCGCTACTCGTTTTCCTGCTTTTCGCAGCCCGTTTTTCCCACGCCCAGTGTGCCTCCGGCTCCATCGGTATTACCGGCGGAGGATGCCTTTCCGGCTGTAATCTCACTGCTTATGGCGGGCCCAACTGTTCGCCTCCGGTTAGTGGAAATACCAGCACGCAGATCGTCTCGGTAGCGATAAGCGTCCCGGCCGGATGTACCTATACCGTAAACGCACTCATGGCTCCGCGTCCCGGTTGTTCAGCCTCCGGGGCAGACGGCGGCGACGGCATGAAGGTCGACGTGGCGGGAGGCAGCAAACCGTATCTGACCACCGGCAGCAACGGAACACTGAACGATGCTTACACGCTTTCCGGACCCGGTACCATCGAAGTGTTTTGCCGCGCCGACCGGCAGGATGAGATCGTGACCTACAGCATCAGTGGTAGCGGGGCCTCCTGCGTAAACTGCAACAGCGTTCTGCCCGTCACCCTGCTCAGCTTCGATGCTAAGGCCGAAGCAAATGCCGTCCGGCTCGACTGGGTAAGCGCCCGCGAAGTAAACAATGATTATTATACCGTCGAACGCAGCGCCGACGGCATGCACTTTACGACCGTTGCCCTTCGGGATGGTGCCGGCAACAGCGAAACAGCACTTTACTACACACTTTTTGACGTGGACCCCCTGCCCGGGATCAGCTATTACCGGTTGAGACAAACCGACTTCGACGGTAAGGAAACAGTCAGCGAGATCCGTTCAGTAGTTTACGGAACAAACGAAGGGATCAGTATTTATCCCAATCCTGCGAACCGGCAGTTCACCCTTCGCAGCAGTGAGCGCATCGATCCGCAAAGCATTTGTTTCTACACCGCTGGCGGTAAACAGGTCGAAATACAGGCCGAAGTGCAGTCAAACTTCGTGATAAACTACCAGGTAGCAGACCTTCCGGCAGGCTTTTACTTCGCACGGATCGTCACCGGTAATCACGCAGAAACAATACGTTTTACCATCCTCCACAAGTAAAAAAGGAGGAGATAAACACCACCGCCACTCCGAAGCAATCCGCATGTACTTTGCAAGCGCGCATTCGTGTAAGCCATTGGCACCCGCTGTACGCTGTTCCGTCAAAATTTCTGGCTGTCTGACGACCAACGGAAGGAGTTTTCAGAAATGCAAATACTTTATTTTAAGAAAAACCGCTCTGCCGAAGCTTCACCGTGTATCCACAACTCTGCAACAACTAAATATCCACTCTAACCGCCACTTCGAAGCAATCCGCCTGTGCTTTGCAAGCGCGCTTCAGTGAAAGCTGCCGGGACCCAACGCATGCAGTTCCGCA